>NZ_JBQEPZ010000003.1:0-859990 GCF_052045975.1 Ralstonia sp. 22086
CGTCAAACGCACTGCCACGGGCTTCACGTAGTCCATCCAGATGTCACGCACACCGATCCAGGCGTGATACGTGAGCGACACGAACGCCAGGAACGTCAGCATCTTCATCCACTGGTTGGAGAACAGCCCCGCCCAGCTTTGGTAAGACGTGTCTTTGGAGAGCAGGAACGCAGCCAGCAGCACGATGGTGTACACCGCCATGATCACGGCGGTGACGCGCTGCGCGAGGAAGTCCTTCAGGCCGTAGTGCGCGCCGACAACGAGGCGCTTGGGACCAATATTGTTTTGTGCCATTGCGGATTCCTCAGAACAGGCCGAACAGCTTGGCGCCGAACACGACGGTCAGCAGCAGGCTGACGATCAGCACGCTCACAGCCGACTTGGAGGCCGAGGCCTTGTCGATGCCGATATGCAGATCGAGGATCAGGTAACGGATGCCGGCGCAGAAGTGGTGCAGGTATGCCCAGATGAGGGCAAGGACGACGACCTTGGCAAAACCGTTGGACAGAAGCGCCGAGAACTTGGCGAAACTGATTTCCGACGTGAGACTTTGCTCGAACAAGTACAGCACGAACGGAAGAAGAAGGAACATCAACGCACCGCTGGCACGGTGCAAGATGGACACCTTACCGGCCCAGGGCAAGCGGTAACGGGCGATGTCGCCCACACCGATGTTCCTGTATACCGGCCTGGCTTTCTTGATGGCTTCTGCCATGGTCAGACCCCAATTGGCTAATCAACAAACAAAACAGCTTTGCACAAATCCGCGAGATTTTAGCGCGCTTTTGTTGCGCAGCGCACCATTAATTCCATGCGACGCGCTCCACTTTTGTGCTTCCTGCCCTCGCCTGCCAGTGGCGTGATACGGGGGCCGATTGTCCTCTCTACACTGCCTTCATGCCGCGCAATACGCTGTTGCGCGACGCACAACCCCAGACCCAGTCGAAGTCGCAACGGGCCGCACGAATCGGGCCTGGCAGCGCGTCGTCAATTCAATTCGTTCTGGTAAAAGTGCCGCGTCGTGACGTACAGGCCACGACGTATCTCCACCGGTTTGTCGCCGAACGTATGCGACACGCGCTCCACCGACAGCAACGGCGATTGAGCCGCCACCGAGAGCAATTCAGCCGTGGTCGCGTCAGCCGCCACTGCACGGATGCGCTCGGTGGCACGCAACATGCGCACACCGAACTCCGCCTCGAAAAAGGCGTACATCGGGCCCTTCCACTCGGTCAGTTTTTCAGCCGTCAGCCCTTTGAAACTCGCGCCCGGCAGCCAGATTTCTTCCAGCACGGTCGGCTCACCCGAAAAGAACAGGATGCGGCGGATCTGCACGACGCTGTCGCCGGCCTTGAGTTCGAGCAGGCGGGCGATCTCGGCCGGGGCGCGCATGCGCTTGCACTCCAGCACACGGCTGCTCGGATAGTGCTGTTCGCCCTGCTCCGGCATCAGACGCAAAAACCGGAACTGCACGCCCTCTTCGTAATGCGTGGTAACGAAGGTGCCCTTACCCTGGCGCCGCGCGACGAGGTTTTCGGCCGCCAGTTCGTCGATCGCCTTGCGTACGGTACCCTGGCTGACCTTGTAGCGGGCCGCCAATTCCATCTCACTGGGGATCATCTCGCCCGGCTTCCATTCGCCGGCCTGCAGGCTTTGCAGGATCAGCGTCTTGATCTGCTGATACAACGGGCTGAACGTGGGAGAGCCGCCCGCGCCGCCCGAAGAAGCGGGCGATGCGCCGCCTTCGCCGCCCGGGGGCGGCATCGCAGCGGATAGAGGGCTGGGTGTGCTCGACATAACTGCCGATTTCACCACAAAAGCGACAAAGGCGTCCAGCCCGTTTATAGAATGTCTTATGTCTTATATAAGACAGAAGATTCATTGACTTTCCGGCAAGGCCAGACCTACACTCGCGCCTGTTCCGGGCGACGGCCCCCACGACACGCCACAACGGCTCAAAGGTCAATTGCAGTGTGTTTCCACATCGTCATGCGGACGCAGTAAACTGCGAGGCTCTTGCCGTTTCTGAGCCGACCGCCCACGAGGCGCCGACCGTTGCCGGCAATGCCTGCGAGGCTGCACCGACATCCTGCTGGGATGCGCGCCGCGCGCAGTGCGATCCGCTTTCACTACCGTTTGGAGAGTTCTCATGGCAAAAGCACCCATGCGCGTCGCAGTGACCGGCGCTGCTGGACAGATCGGTTACGCCCTGCTGTTCCGCATCGCCGCCGGCGAAATGCTGGGCAAGGATCAACCCGTCATCCTGCAACTGCTGGAAATCCCCGATGAGAAGGCCCAGAAGGCGCTCAAGGGCGTGATGATGGAGATCGAAGACTGCGCATTCCCGCTGCTGGCTGGCATGGAAGCGCACTCCGACCCGATGACCGCATTCAAGGACGCCGACGTGGCTCTGCTGGTGGGCGCCCGCCCCCGTGGCCCGGGCATGGAACGTGCGGACCTGCTGTCGGCCAACGCCCAGATCTTCACGGCACAAGGCAAGGCACTGAACGCCGTTGCTTCGCGCAACGTCAAGGTGCTGGTGGTCGGCAACCCGGCCAACACGAACGCCTACATCGCCATGAAGTCGGCGCCGGACCTGCCGCGTGAGAACTTCACCGCCATGCTGCGCCTGGACCACAACCGTGCCCTGTCGCAGATCGCCGCCAAGACCGGCAAGCCGGTTTCGAGCATCGAAAAGCTGTTCGTGTGGGGCAACCACAGCCCGACGATGTACGCCGACTATCGCTACGCCACGATCGACGGCAAGAGCGTCAAGGACATGATCAACGACCCGGTGTGGAACAACGACGTGTTCCTGCCGACCGTTGGCAAGCGCGGCGCCGCCATCATCGAAGCGCGCGGCCTGTCGTCGGCTGCTTCGGCTGCCAACGCCGCCATCGACCACGTGCGTGACTGGGTGCTCGGCACCAACGGGAAGATTGTCACGATGGGCATCCCGTCGAACGGCGAATACGGCATTCCGAAGGACGTGATGTTCGGCTTCCCGGTCACCACCGAAAACGGCAAGTACAAGATCGTCGAAGGCCTGGAAATCGACGAGTACAGCCAAGGCAAGATCAAGATTACGCTCGACGAGCTGGAAGGCGAGCGTGCGGGCGTGCAGCATCTGCTGTAATCCGCATGATCTAAGAAAGAACCGGAGCGGATCGGCAGCGACCCCTCCGGTTTTTTTACACCTGCACTCCGATCAAGACACAGGCGCCACAAGCGCCGCAGAACCGATACCAGCCCGTGCACCCCACCGAGGTTTTGTTCCAGGACGATGCCCTGCCGGCCCAATTGCCGGTCTGCGACCACTACGCGGGCGCAGAAAAACTGATGCGCAAGTCGCTCGCCCTGCAACAAGCCCTTGGCCCCGTTTTCGACATCACGTTTGACTGCGAAGACGGCGCCGCCGTCGGTCAGGAACGCGCACATGCCGAATTGGCCGCCGCGCTCATCAACAGCGACGACAACCGCTTCAACCGCGTTGGCGTTCGCATCCACGATCCGAACCACGACGCATGGACGCAGGACGTCGACATCCTTGTCGGCCTTGCGGGCCGCCGCCTCGCCTACGTGACCGTGCCAAAGGTCCGTGACGTCGTGGAAGTCGCGCGTGTGACCGATCGCGTCAACCAAGCCGCCAAGGCGGCCGGCATTGCGAGGCACCTGCCGATCCACGTGCTGATCGAAACGCATGGCGCGCTCGCGCAGGTGTTCGATATCGCCGCGCTGGTGCAGGTGGAATGCCTGAGCTTCGGCCTGATGGATTTTGTCTCGGCGCACAACGGCGCGATTCCCGGTGCGGCAATGGGCTCGCCAGAGCAGTTCGAGCATCCTCTGATCCGCCGCGCCCTTGCCGAGATTTCCGCCGCTTGCCACGCGCACGGCAAGGTGCCGTCGCACAACGTCAGCACTGACATCAAGCACCCCGACCGAGCCGGCGCCGATGCCGCCCGTGCCCGCAACGAGTTCGGCTATCTGCGCAAGTGGAGCATCCATCCAGACCAGATCGCGCCAATCGTTTCCGCATTCCGCCCATCGCACGAAGAAGTGACACGCGCGGGCGCCATTCTTGCGGCCGCGCAGGACGCCTCCTGGGGGCCCATCCAGCACGAGGGCCGGCTGCATGACCGCGCAAGCTATCGCTATTGGTGGGCCGTGCTGCAACGGGCGCACACCACCGGCGTGGAGATGCCGGCCGACGCCGTTGCGCGCTTCTTCGCGTGACGTGCAGAGAAAGGAGATTCGCCATGACGACAAACACCCAAGCCAGCGCAGGAGCGCGCTTCCGCCAGGCGCTGGTCGATGAATCGCCACTGCAGGTGGTGGGCACCATCAATGCAAACCACGCGCTGCTGGCCAAGCGCGCCGGCTATCGCGCGATCTATCTGTCGGGCGGCGGCGTGGCAGCGGGCTCGCTGGGCTTGCCGGATCTCGGCATATCGGGCCTGGACGACGTTTTGACCGACGTCCGCCGCATCACCGATGTCTGCGACGTACCGCTCCTGGTGGATGTCGACACGGGCTTTGGCGCTTCGGCATTCAACGTGGCGCGCACGACCAAATCGCTCATCAAGTTTGGCGCCGCGGCCATGCATATCGAAGACCAGGTCGGCGCCAAGCGCTGCGGTCATCGGCCCAACAAGGAGATCGTCTCGAAGGACGAGATGGTCGATCGCATCAAGGCTGCCGTCGATGCCCGCACCGACGCCAGCTTTGTCGTCATGGCGCGCACCGATGCCCTGGCCGTCGAAGGCTTCGACCACGCCCTCGAACGTGCCGTGGCCTGCGTGGAAGCCGGCGCGGACGCGATCTTTCCTGAGGCAATGACAGAACTGTCGATGTACCGCAAGTTTGTCGACGCGGTGAAGGTGCCGGTGCTGGCAAACATCACCGAATTTGGGCAGACGCCGCTTTTCACGCGCGATGAGCTGGCCTCCGCAGGCGTATCGATGATCCTGTATCCGCTGTCGGCATTTCGCGCGATGAACAAGGCCGCGGAAAACGTCTACGCTGCCATACGCCGCGATGGCACGCAAAAAAATGTCGTCGACACCATGCAGACGCGCATGGAGTTATACGACAGCATTGGTTACCACGACTACGAAGCCAAGTTGGACGCGCTCTTCGCACAGAATCGCGGTTGAGCCGGGCCAAGATCCACACCAACGCAAACAAGGAGAACGGAAGGCAAAACTGCGGGGGCAAGCTGCCCGGGAACAACCCGAAAAACGGCGCTGGCGCAAGCACGACACCCCCTTTTGGCGGAGCGGTCGGGCAAGCATGTAACAGAACGTTGGGCGCGGCGTCCAAATCGGTCAAAATACCGGCCGGTGTGCGAAATGCCGTGGCATCTCGTGGCCTGGCAGCCGCCTCCCCCACTCTGTCTTACCGAAGGAAACCCTATGAACAAATTCATCGTGGGCGCCTGTGCTGGCGTTCTCTCGCTGGCTGCATCGCAATATGCAGCCGCTCAGGCCCCAGAGAAGTCGGCTACCAAGAAGGCTCCCGCCAAGAAGACTTGGACCAAGAAGCATGCCGCCAAGAAGGCCGCGCCTGTTGCTGCCGTCAAGCCGGAAGGCGTCGAATGGAAGTGCGAGCTTGGCAACGAGATGTACCTCAAGGGCGACATGGCGCGCGATCAGATCATTACGATGTACTGGAAGGGCAAGAACTACCTGCTGCCGCGCCAGATGACCCGCACGGGCGCCGACCGTTACTTCGACCAGAAGACCGGGATGGATCTGGTGGTGATCCCGGCCAAGGCCATGCTGTTCGACCGCAACGAAGGCCACCGCCTGGCCGATGAGTGCCAGACCGCCGAAATGGCTGCCGGCGCACCGGCCCCGACGCAAGCGGGCGCCCTGCGCGCTCCGGCCGGCCTGCCGCTGATGGCGCCGGACAGCCCTGCCCCCGCCCCGGCCCCTGCTCCGGGCGCAGTGCTACCGGCCCAGCAGTAACGCAATATCGCACAAGAGGCCCACAGGAGCCGCTCATGTCCGCACCAGTTGCGAACCTCCGCACGAATCTGGGCAAGGCCATCGTCGACGATGTGACCTTGCCCGGATGCGCCGGGCTCCGTGGGCCTTTTGTGTCTGGGACCGTCCTGTCAGATGGCACGACGGGCACGACGGCTCCAGGCACGCCCCTCTTCGGCCGCAAGCCAATCGAAGATCAACAAGATTCCGTCGCCCGCGGCCAGCGCACCCATGTGCTGCACATGACCATTGCCCGCGTGGACGATCAGCCTTTCACCACGAATGACCACGACGCCAAGAAGCGTGCGATCGCCCATGGCATCACCGCCCGCATCAGCGGCGGCAAGCCGTTCAGCGGTGTCGTGGCGGATTACCCGACCGGTCAGAAGCCAGGCCGGTCAACGCGTTTGTCGGTTTGTACGTGATTTGATTTTGTCGATTTGATGTATCCGCAAGGGGCGCCCCGGCACCCCGCGCAATCCTCAAGCCTTGGAGTCATGCCATGCCCCACAATCTGAAAAAAACACTCAAGGAATTTAAGATCAACGGCGGCCAGACCGGCAAGTTCCACTCCCTGCCGCAACTGGGCAAGGAACTGGGCGTGGCGATCGAGCGCCTGCCGGTGTCGATCCGCATCGTGCTCGAGTCCGTGCTGCGCAACTGCGACGGCAAGAAGGTGACCGAAGAGCACGTTGCGCAACTGGCCAACTGGAAGCCCAACGCCGAGCGCGTTGATGAAATCCCGTTCGTGGTAGCCCGCGTGGTGCTGCAGGACTTTACCGGTGTGCCGCTGCTGGCTGACCTAGCCGCCATGCGCAACGTGGCCGAGCGCATGGGCAAGAACCCCAAGAAGATCGAGCCGCTGGTGCCGGTCGACCTGGTGGTGGATCACTCGGTGCAGATTGACCACTTCCGTGAGAAGAAGGCGCTGGACCTGAACATGCAGCTGGAATTCTCGCGCAACAACGAGCGCTACCAGTTCATGAAGTGGGGCATGCAGGCATTCGACACGTTTGGCGTGGTGCAGCCTGGCTTCGGCATCGTCCACCAGGTCAACCTGGAGTACCTGGCACGCGGCGTCCATAAGAAAGACGGCGTGTACTACCCGGATACGCTGGTCGGCACCGACAGCCACACCACCATGATCAACGGTATTGGCGTGGTGGGCTGGGGCGTGGGCGGCATCGAGGCGGAAGCCGGCATGCTGGGCCAGCCGGTGTACTTCCTGACGCCGGACGTCGTGGGCGTGGAGCTGAAGGGCCGCCTGCGCGAAGGCTGCACGGCCACCGACCTCGTTCTCACGATCACCGAAATGCTGCGCAAGGAGAAGGTCGTCGGCAAGTTCGTCGAGTTTTTCGGCGAAGGCACCGCCAGCCTGTCGCTGCCGGACCGCGCAACCATCGGCAACATGGCTCCGGAATACGGCGCCACGATGGGCTTCTTCCCGGTGGACGACAAGACCATTGACTACTTCAAGGGCACGGGCCGCACGAAGGAAGAAATCGCCGCGTTCGAAAGCTACTTCAAGGCACAAAAGCTGTTCGGCGTGCCGAAGGCCGGCGAAATCGACTACACCAAGACGTTGACGCTGGACCTCGGCACGGTGGCCCCGTCGCTGGCTGGCCCGAAGCGCCCGCAGGATCGTATCGAAATCGGCAACGTGAAGTCGACGTTCTCGTCGCTGTTCTCCAAGCCGGTTGCTGAAAACGGCTTCAACAAGAAATCGGAAGACCTCGACAAGACCTTCACGACCACCAACGGCGTCGACGTGAAGAGCGGCGACGTGCTGATCGCGGCCATCACCTCGTGCACGAACACCTCGAATCCGAGCGTGCTGCTGGCGGCGGGCCTGCTGGCCAAGAAGGCTGTCGAAGCCGGCCTGGAGGTCGCGCCGCACATCAAGACCTCGCTCGCCCCGGGAAGCCGCGTGGTGACGAAGTACCTGGAAGCCGCCGGCCTGCTTCCGTATCTGGAAAAGCTCGGCTTTGGCGTGACGGCCTACGGCTGCACGACCTGTATCGGTAACGCCGGTGACCTGACGCCGGAGTTGAACGAAGCCATCGTGAAGAACGACATCGTGGCCGCCGCCGTGCTGTCGGGCAACCGTAACTTTGAAGCGCGCATCCACCCGAACATCCGCGCCAACTTCCTGGCCTCGCCGCCGCTGGTGGTCGCTTATGCAATCGCCGGCAACGTGACGCGCGACCTGATGACCGAGCCGGTCGGCAAGGGCAAGAAGGGCCGCGACGTCTATCTGGGCGACATTTGGCCGACCTCGGACGAGATCGCCAAGCTGATGAAGTTCGCGATGAACGCCGACACGTTCCGCACGAACTACGAACAGGTCAAGAAGCCGTCCAAGCTGTGGGCCAACGTCAAGGGCACGAAGGGTCAGGTCTACGACTGGCCGAAGTCGACGTACATCGCCGAGCCGCCGTTCTTCGAAGGCTTTGGCATGACGCCGGCCGCCGCCTCGGCATCGGTCAAGGGCGCACGCGCGCTCGGCGTGTTCGGCGATTCCGTGACGACCGACCACATCTCCCCGGCCGGTTCGATCAAGGAAACGTCGCCCGCCGGCAAGTACCTGCTGGCCAACGGCGTGCTCAAGGCCGACTTCAACAGCTATGGCTCGCGCCGCGGCAACCATGAGGTGATGATGCGCGGCACGTTCGCCAACGTGCGCATCAAGAACCTGATGATCCCGGCCAAGGCCGACGGTTCACGCGTGGAAGGTGGCGAAACGCTGTTCCAGCCGAGCGGCGAACAAATGTCGATCTACGACGCCGCTATGAAGTACATCGCCGACGGCACCCCGACGGTCGTGTTCGGTGGCGAAGAGTACGGCACGGGCAGCTCGCGCGACTGGGCCGCCAAGGGCACGCAGTTGCTGGGCGTGAAGGCCGTGATCGCACGCAGCTTCGAGCGCATCCACCGCTCGAACCTGGTCGGCATGGGCGTGTTGCCGCTGCAGTTCAAGGGCAATGACTCGGCACAGTCGCTGGGCATCGTAGGCGACGAGACCTTCGACATCGAAGGCCTGGATGGCGAAATCAAGCCGCAACAGGACGTCACCCTGGTCATCCATCGCGCCAATGGCGAGACGACGCGTGCACAAGTGCTGCTGCGCATCGACACGCCGATCGAAGTGGACTACTACAAGCACGGCGGCATCCTGCCGTTCGTGCTGCGTCAGCTGCTGGCGGCTTAAGCTTCACGCCGTTACGCTGCATTGGTGCAGGACGGAAACCGGCTCTTCGGAGCCGGTTTTTTTATTGCCTGCCGAATCAAACAAGGTGACGATGCTCCAATCGGCGAGCAGGCTTTGGTACAGTGTGCCGAATAGGCCGCGTGACGTGCTCGCCCTGTTGATGGCGAAATTGCCGCCCGTCCTCGCCTGATCGTTTCATTGCTGGAGTCCCGCACCCATGGCCCAAGTGGTACTAGCCTTCGTCGTCGTGGCGGCTGCCGTGTTCTACATCCTGATCAAGGCACCGCAAACCGACGCCCAGGCCCCAGCCTCGACAGCCCCTGCTGTAACAGCCGCGCCCGTTCCTCCGCCCCCGCCGCTGGCCGCTTCGGAGCCCGTCGCCACGACGCACGTGGCACCAGCCAGCGCGCCAGTTGCATCGGAACCCACACCGGCTTCCGTACCTGCGGCCACGAGCAGTGTCGCAGCGGAAGCGTCGGCTCCTGTGGCCAAGCCTTAACGTTTTCGCCCTATGGGTTTCGTAATAGGCGTCGCGCAGTAGCGTCCAAGGGTAAAATAACGCCCCTTTCATTGTTCCAACGACCGGTACGGCACAGCATGGCAGGATTCCGCTCCAAGGCTCCCCAACGTCTTTCCCCCGATGCAGAACGGCTGGTGGCCGATGCGCTGGCGCTCGACGCGTCAGGCAGCCGCATCGAAGACGTCTATTGGGAACAAAGGCTGTCCGAACGTCTTTCCCGGCTGCTCAAGAACGGCAGCCAGACCGCGCTCGACGCCGCGCTAGACCATCTTTTCAAACACAACGAGGAAGCGTCCGACGTGCTGGCCGAACAGGCCGAGACACTGGCCGAATCGGCCATCCTCAGCTCCGGTGGCGTCGAATATGATGCGTTGCTGATCGCGGCGCCCATCCTGGCACACACGCGCTACATGATCCCGTCGGGCACGATCAAGCCCGAGATGGCGCAAACGCTGCAGGTACACCTGCAGGCGCACGTGATGGCTTCCAACGCCCGCGTGGCGCTGGCTCCTTACCTGTACAGCATCGATCAACTGCCGCGCACGCACTCCGACACCTTTGCGCTCACGCACAAGCTGGCCGCGTATGCGCTGTCGGGCCAGCCGGCCAAGGTCGAACTACGCGACATGCCCGAGACGGCGCCCATCCTGGCCGATCCGCGGTATCTGGTGGCAATCGTCGTGGCGCAGCACGGCCAGGCGCTGTTCCGTTGGCAGGAAGACGCCAAGGAACACCACGCAGAGCGCTCCGCCTGCCTGGAGCAATGGCGCGAGCAGGTCACGCCAACCATCTCCACACTGATGCCCGGCTGCGAGTTCGACCTGCTTCTGCCGGACGCCTTCTTCCTGTCGTGCCGCGAGTCCGACAAGCAGATTCGCCCACTGACCGTACGCGCCGCCGTCAATTACCTGCAGGGCGCGCTGGATATGCCGGCCAACCGCTTCGGCGCCATCATCGGCGCGTTCGGCGAAGAGCAGATCGAGGAATACCGCGTAGCGTTCACGGTGCGTGGCGAGAAAGAACTCATCTACGGCATCGTCTGGCCGGTGTACGGCCGCGATGGCGGCGCCACGGATGTCACCGCGGAAGGCGAACCGGGCAGTCCGCTCGAGCAAATTTGCGATGAATTGCGCGCCTGCGGCATCGAAGACATCTTCCGCCACGGCCAGCTCTTCGAACCCGAGTACTGCGAAGATTGCGGCGCCCCGCTCTACGCAGACCGCGCGGCCGAAATCGTCCACGCAGAAATGCCGGAAGACGCGCCGACCCAACAGCCGCTGTTCCACTGACGGCGACGCGCGTGATCAAAGCCACCTCCGGGTGGCTTTTTTATTGCTCCGCCATCGTTCATATTGATTGTCGGTTTGCGTCGCACGTGCCCGGCCGGGCTGCGGCACAATGACGATCTTCCGCCACATGGCATCACCGCCCGAACCCCAGGAGCCCCCCGATGACAACCCGTCCCCTCTTGTGTGTTCCCATCCGCGCCCTGATCCGCAACCTTGCCGCCTGCGCGCTGGCTGCGGCCGCCGCGATGCCGTTCGCCGCGCAAGCCGATGACCTGCGCATCGGCCTGTCCGCCGACGTCACGTCGATGGACCCGCAATGGAACAATGCCGGCCCCAACAACGCCATGGCGCTGCACATCTTCGAATCGCTGGTCTTCCTCGACAAGAACGGCCGCTACACGCCCGGCCTTGCCACTTCGTGGAAACCCATTGACGCCAACACGTGGGAGATCAAGCTCCGCCCCAACGTGAAGTGGAGTGATGGCACGCCGTTCACCGGCGAAGACGTGAAGGCATCCATCGAGCGTCCGGCGCGCCTGACCAACAGCCCCGGCCCGTTCACCAGCTATACCAAGTCAATTACCGACGTACAGATCGTCGATCCACTCACGGTGCGGCTGAAGTTGTCGACGCCCAATTACGCGAGCATCCCGAACGATCTGAACAGCCTGCCCATCATCCCGAAGAAAGTGGCCAACGCGGCGCAGGCGGACTTCGATGCTGGCCGCGCCATGATCGGCACCGGGCCGTTCCTGTTCGACCACTTCACGCGCGGGCAGGAAATCGTGTTGAAGAAGAACCCGCACTACTGGGGCCGCGTGCCGCAGTGGGACAAGGTGACCTTCAAGATCATCACCGACAATGCCGCGCGCACGGCCGCGCTGCTTTCGGGCGATGTGGATGTCGTCGAGGCCGTGCCGGCTGCAGACGTGCCACGCATCAAGCAGGACCCGAGGTTCCACCTCGAACAACAGGTGTCGTGGCGCACGATTTTCTGGCAGATGGACCAGAGCCGCGATGTGTCGCCGTTCGTGACTGACAAGGCCGGCAAGCCGCTCGCCAAGAACCCTCTCAAGGACCATCGCGTGCGTGAGGCCATTGCACTGGCCATCAACCGCGATGCCATCGTCAGCCGCGTGCTGGAAGGCCAGGGCGTGGTCGCATCGAGCATCGTGTCGCCGCAGATCTTCGGACATCCTGGCGGCAAGCCGATTGCCTATGACCCGGCTCGTGCGAAAAAGCTGCTTGCCGAGGCGGGCTATCCGGACGGCTTCGGACTCACGCTGCACGCCACCAACAACCGCTATCTGAATGATGCGCAGGTCGCGCAAACCACCGCACAGCTGCTCACGCGCATCGGCATCCAGACAAAGGTGGAAACGCTGCCGGTGGCGGCGTATTTCTCGCGCGCGCGTCAGGGCGAGTTCTCGTTCATGATGCTTGGCTGGGGCTCGGTGGCGGCCGATGTGGCGCTGCGCAGCATTCTCGGCACACCCAACCCGAAAACCGGCTATGGTTCGTGGAACTGGGGCCGCTACAGCAATCCGGAACTGGACAAGCTGGTGCAGACATCGCTGTCGACGGTCTCGAGCGAACAGGCACATGAGCAGGCCGCCAAGGCCGCGGCGCGCTTTGCCCAGACAGACTACGCGATCATCCCGTCGCATCACCAACTGGCCACGTGGGCCATGCGCAAGGGCATCCGCTACGAGGCACGCACCGACGAATGGTCGCTCGCGTGGCTGTTCACCAAGCAATGACGATGACTTGGTAACCAACAGCTGGCCGTAACGCGCTGTTACAGCAAATTCGCTCGATGTGCCGCATTGGGGACGCATTGGGGTAACTAGCAGGAACTTTCATCCTTAGCTTTCCTCTATCATGGCGATTTCCACGCCGACACCCTGTAACTCGTGATGTTGCGACCCAAACTACTTTGTCTCGGCGTCGTCGCCTTGCTGGCCGCCTGCTCCAACCTGCAGACTGAACCGACCGATGCGTCGGCCCAGGCCACCAACGCCACGCCGAGCACCCCTGCCGCGCCAGCCAAGCCGGCCACCCAGCCCGTACCGACCACGCCGCCCATCGTCTTCGACTCGACCAATAGCAGCGGCACAACGACGGTCAATCTGCCCTCCAAGGACAAGATGAGCTTGTCCGAATACCGCGCACAAACCCGCGACCGCCTGATTCAATCGGAAGGTGCCCGGCCCGACGTGGCAGACTGTGCCGCACATGCGAGCTGGATCATCCCGCGCTCAACCAATTTCGACCAGTTCCGCCTGCCAACCGGCGCGCTCTCCAACGACCAAGCCAAGGTCGAACCGTGGGACTCCCGCTTCTCGTCCAGCAAGCAAGGCGCGATCAAGGTGTCCAGCGTGGTCAGCTTCAATGCCGCCGTGCATAAGCGCGGCACGGGCAATGACCAGTGGGAGCCGGTGCGCGTGCGCTGCGGGTATGACGAAGGGATGATGCTGGCGTATGAGCTGCTCGACGCCAATGGCCAGCCGTTCGCCGCGCCAGCCGCTGCACCTTCGTCGTCGAAAGCGCGCACGCACTGCCGCCGCGGCCATCGCTGCACGACCAGTGCGGCGGCACACGGCAAGAGCGCGGCCAAGGGCAAGGCCTCGACGAAAGCGACGGCCAAGTCCGCCAAGGGCAGCAGCACGGCCAAGACAAAGTCGACGACCGCAAGCAAATCCACCGCCAAGTCGACGGCCAAAAAGACGACGAAGAAGTCGTCCTCCAACTAAGCGCAACGCGCCGCCAACCCAGGCGGCGCGGCGTTTTTCTTCAGCCGAGATACTCCAGGATCGCCTGCAGCATGGCCGCGCCCAACGCGGCGCTGCGGGCGCCGTCCCAGCCCACGCGCGGGTCGGGCAGGTCGGCGTTGTCCTTGAACGGCATTTCGAGCGTCAACGACAGGCAGCCATACGTGTGGCCGATGTACTTGGAAGCGAGCTTAAGCGCGTCTTCGTTGTACTTGCTGGCCTCGTAGCCGTACCGCGTCTGGAAATCCGGTGACGCGCGAAGGAACGCCGCGACAAAGCGGTCTTGATCAGCGCGCTGTGCATCGGTAAAGCCCGGCAACATTTCACTGCCCGCGACGAACACATACGGCAGCGCCTCATCGCCGTGGATGTCGAAGAACAGGTCGACCCCGGTCTGCTCGATGGCCTGACGCACTGCCAGCACCTCGGGACTGCGCTGTGCGTCGGGCTCCATCCACTCGCGGTTCAGGTTGGCGCCGGCCGCATTGGTGCGCAGGTTGCCCAGCGACGAGCCGTCCGGATTCATGTTCGGCACGATATGGAAGACGGCGCGCTCGGCAAGCACACGGCCGATCGGATCGCCGCCCCAGACACCTTGACGCGTCAGCCGCGCAAGCAGGCCTTCGACGAACCACTCGGCCATCGTCTCGCCCGGATGCTGACGCGCGATGATCCACACGTTCTTCTTGCCGGGGCCGGGTTCGCCGACGGTGATGCTGGTCATGTCGCGGCCCTGCACCGTTTGCCCCAAGCACTGCGTGCGCACACCGGGCTTCGTCTGCGCTGCGGCTACGAGCGAAAGGTGGCGCTCATCCGAGTACGGCTCGAAGTAAGCAAACCAGATGCTGTCATGCTCGGGCGTCACCTCGATGGTCAACGTCTTGCCGTCATAGCGGGTCGGTACACGGAACCAGTGCTCGCGGTCGTACGAGGCGACGGCACGGTAGTCCTTCCAGCCGGAGGCATAGGTGCATTCGCCGGCGTTTTCAAGCGCGAGCTTGCAGGCTTGGCCCCGCACACCCTGTAGCCGGAAGTGGAACCACTGGGTGAAGTCGGCGTGCGAATCGCGGCGAATTCGCAGGCGGACGGCATCGGCGCGGGCGGCATCGACGATTTCGATGGCGCCGCTGTCGAACGCGCTGGAGATGTGCGGTTGAGTGGGGGTCATGTCGGATCCTGTCATCAGGTGAGCTTGCGGCGGAAGACCCAGCGCTCGTCGTCGGAATCGGCAGCGGCGAAGGCGTAGCCATCGACATCGAACGCCTTGAGCTTGCGCGGATCGATGATGCGGTGCTCGATCGCGTAGCGCGCCATCAGGCCGCGCGCACGCTTGGCGTAGAACGAAATGATCTTGTACTGGCCGTTCTTCCAGTCTTCAAAAACCGGTGTGACGATGCGCGCCTTGAGCACTTTGGGCCGCACCACCTTGAAGTACTCTTCCGAGGCAAGGTTCACGAGCACGGGGTCGTCGTCCTGTTTGAAGAGCTTGTTCAGCGCGAGCGTCACGTCGTCGCCCCAGAAGGCGTACAAATCCTTGCCGCGCGGATTGGCAAGGCGCGTGCCCATTTCGAGGCGATACGGCTGCATCCAGTCGAGCGGACGCAGCACGCCATACAGCCCCGACAGAATCCGCAGATGCTTCTGCGCGAACTGCAGATCGTCGACCGCCAGCGAATTGGCGTCGAGTCCGCCGTAGACGTCGCCGTCGAAGGCGAGCGCCGCTTGCTTGCTGTTCTCGGCCGTGAATTCGGGCGACCAATCGGCATAGCGCGTGGCATTGAGCGCCGCCAGCGGGTCGGAGATGTGCATGAGCGTACCGATCTGGGCCGGCGACAGCTTGCGAAGCACTTCAATGAGTTCTGCGGAGCGCGCGATGAAATCGGGCAGCGTGTGGGTCTTGTTGCGCGGCGGCGTGTCGTAGTCGAGCGACTTGGCCGGCGAGAGGACGATGATCATGTCAGAATCGCGGTTCACAAGTCTGGAATTGTATCGAATGGCAGACGCTGCCGCCCTCGCCCACTCCACCCAGGCTCCGGCCCCGCGCGTGGTGCTGGACTCCAACATCTGGGTCGACATCCTGATCTTCGACGATGCGGTTGCCCGCCCGATCCGCGCTGCTCTGGAAGCCGGCCGGCTGGACGCCATCATCAGCCCCGCCTGCCGTGAAGAACTGCGGCGCGTGCTGGATTACCCGCAATTCGCGCATTACGCCGTCGACGCGCAAGCCGCCCTGGCGTGGGTCGATCGCGTGACACGGTCCGTTGCCGATCCTGAAGAAGCCCCCCGCGTGCAAGGCGAAGCGTTCGTTCCGCGCTGCAAGGATCGCGACGACCAGAAATTTCTCGCGCTGGCCGATGCCGCCGACGTTGCCTATCTCGTTTCCAAGGACCGCGCCGTGCTCAAGCTCAAGCGCCGCATGGCCAAGTATTGCGACGTGGCGGTGCTGCCGCCCAAGCAGTTCGTCGCGCTGGTCCAGTTGGAAAACGCACCCCTTGCTGCTATCCCGAATCAAGCCTGAAGCCGTCTTGTCATGACCACTGTTGAATCGCTCGCACCGATCGCCCCGCCGCCGTCGCGGCTGCCGAATGTCGGCACCACCATCTTCACCGTGATGTCGGCGCTTGCCGCGGAAAAGCAGGCCGTCAACCTGGGCCAGGGCTTTCCGGATTTCGATTGCGACCCGCGCATCGTCGATGCGGTCTCCGACGCCATGCGCGCGGACCTGAACCAATACCCGCCAATGACCGGCGTGCCCGCGCTGCGCCAGGCCGTCGCCGCGAAGATCGCCAATCTGTACGGCCACGCTTACGATGCCGACCGCGAGATCACCATCACCGCCGGCGCCACACAGGCGCTGCTGACGACGGTGCTGTGCTGCGTGCATCCGGGCGATGAAGTCATCGTCTTCGAGCCGACATACGACAGCTACATCCCGTCGATTGAACTGGCGGGCGGTAAGGTCGTGCCGATCACGCTGAACGCGCCGGATTTCCGCATCCCGTTCGACACGCTCGCCGCGGCCATCACGCCGCGCACGCGCCTGATCATGCTCAACACACCGCATAACCCGACCGGCACGGTCTGGCATGCGGACGACATGCAGAAGCTGGCCGAGATCCTGGCACCCACCAACGTGCTGCTGCTCTCAGACGAGGTGTACGAGCACATGGTGTACGACGGCGTGCAGCATGCGTCCGTCGCGCGCATTCCGGAGCTGGCGCGGCGCGCCTTCGTGGTGTCGAGCTTCGGCAAGACGTATCACGTAACGGGCTGGAAAGTCGGCTACGTGGCCGCGCCCGCCGCACTCATGGCGGAGTTCCGCAAGGTGCACCAGTTCAACGTGTTCACCGTCAACACGCCAATGCAGCACGGCCTGGCGAACTACATGGCGGATCCGCGCCCGTACCTGGAGCTGCCGGCGTTCTACCAGCACAAGCGCGACCTGTTCCGCGCGGGGCTCGAGAAGACGCGCTTCAAGTTGCTGCCCTGCCAGGGCACGTACTTCCAGTGCGTCGACTACAGCGCCATCTCCGACCTGCCCGAAGCCGAGTTCGCCAAGTGGCTCACCAGCGAGATTGGCGTGGCAGCGATTCCCGTGTCGGCGTTCTACTCGCAGCCGCACGAATCGGGCGTGGTGCGCTTTTGCTTCGCCAAGAAAGACGAAACGCTCCAAGTTGCCCTGGAGCGTTTGTCGAAGGTGTAAGAAAGTAAGGCAGGAGCCGATCAGCGCTTGCTGGCGTAGTGCGCCAGCATCTGCTCCAGATTGGCCTTGCTGTCTGCCCGCACTTTCTGCACGTTGGGGTTTTCCGCCATCTGGGCCAGGTAGGGCTTGACGCCCTCGACCTGCGCCAGCAGGTCTTCACCGTAGATGATCTTGGTGGCCTGGCTGACCAGCGGGAAGTGCACGATGGCCGCGCAGTCCGCAATGGTGAACGTGTCGCCCGCCACATACGGCGCGAACTTGAACAGCTGGGCCGCCGCCGGGATGTTCTTCTGCAGTTGCTCGCGCACCTTCACCTTCAGGTTGTCGCTGATCTTGCCGCCGAAGAACGCTTCGGGAAACAGCTGGCGCGCGACCAGCTCCAGGTGCAGCTCCAGGAACGTCACGATCTCCCGCACCTTGGCCGCCTTGAACGGATCAGCCGGAATCAGCGGATGTTGCGGGTAGCGCGCTTCCAGATAATCGAGGATGACCTGCGATTCGCACATTCCACCATCCTCGCCCACCAGATACGGCACCTTGTGCAGCGGCGAAACCTCACCGTCGGTCTGGTCCGGCCAGCGCAGCGATTCCTCAAACGCAATCCCCTTCTCCATCAGCGCGAGCTTGACCTTGTTGTAGTAGTTGCTCGCAGAAAAACCGTATAGCGTCAGCATGAAGCCGTCTCCTTGGTAATTTGGCCGTCCGTTATGGTCGGTGCGGATGCCAGAAATCGCACGCTCGTGCTATTTTAGCCAGACTTCTTTCGATCGCAGCGGATTTCATATGCAGACTATCGGGATTGTGGGCACCGGCGCCATGGGGCGCGGCATTGCGCAGATCGCGGCCCAGGCCGGTTTGCGCGTCAAACTGTTCGACGCCAACCCGCAGGCCGTGGAAGCGGCGCGCACTGCACTGGCCGATACGCTCGCCAAGCTGGCCACCAAGGGCAAGATGACGGCGGAGGAAGCCGACGCCACCGTCGCGCGGCTCGTTCCTGCGGGCGCGCTCATCGATCTGGCGGACTGCGATCTCGTGGTCGAGGCCATCGTCGAAAAGCTCGACGTCAAGCGCGACCTCTTCCGCCAGCTCGAAGACATCGTCCGGGCGGATGCCATCCTCGCGTCGAATACCTCATCGCTGTCGATCACGGCGATTGCCGCCACATGCAAGCACCCCGAACGCGTCGCGGGCTTCCACTTCTTCAACCCGGTGCCACTGATGAAGGTGGTCGAGGTGATCGACGGCCTGCGCAGCGCGCCCGCCACCGGCGACGCCCTGGCCGCACTCGCCAAGCGCATGGGGCATACCGCCGTGCGCTGCATCGACATGCCGGGCTTCATCGTCAACCACGCGGGGCGTGGCATGAATACCGAAGGCCTGCGCGTGGCCCAGGAAAGCGTGGCGGCGTATGCGGACATAGACGCCATCATGCGCGAGCAGGCCGGCTTCCGCATGGGGCCGTTCGAGTTGATGGATCTCACGGGGCTAGACGTTTCGCATCCCGTGATGGAATCGGTCTACCGCCAGTTCTACGACGAGCCGCGCTATCGTCCGTCGCAGATCACGGCGGTGCGCTTTGCCGGCGGCATCCTGGGCCGCAAGACGGGCGAAGGTTTCTACCGCTATCCGGAAGGACAGAAGCAGGTGCCGGCTGAGGCGCCTGCACCCACTTCGCGCCCATCTTCGGTGTGGATCAGCCGCGCGCATGACGCCGGCCACGCCGCAGCGCAGCGCCTGTTGCTCGATCTGGGCATCACGCCCGAAGGCGGTTCCAAACCGTCCGCCGACGCACTGATCATCGTCACGCCACGGGGGCTCGACGCCACGGCCTGCGTGGCCGCCGAAGGGCTCGACGCACGCCGCACCGTGGCGCTCGACACACTCTATCCGTTTGCCGCCACCAAGCGCCGCACGCTGATGACCACACCCGCCACCGACGCAGCCTATCGCGATGCCGCACACGGCTTGCTGGCCTCCGATGGCGTGCCCGTCACGGTGATCCGCGATTCGGGTGGCTTTGTCGCGCAGCGCATCGTTGCGTGCATCGTCAACATCGCGTGCGACATCGCCCAGCAGCGCATTGCCACGCCCACGGACATCGATCTCGCCGTCACGCTGGGCCTCGGTTATCCGCAAGGGCCACTGGCACTCGGCGATACGCTCGGCACGAACGCCATCCTTGAAGTCCTGCAGAACCTCTACGCGCTCTATGGGGACCCGCGTTATCGCCCGAGCCCGTGGTTGCTGCGCCGTGCCCGTCTGGGCATGTCGTTGCTTACGCCTGATGCCTGACGCCTGATTGCCGCTTACCCTGACGAGGCCGCCATGACCGCGCAATTGCTCTCCAAACGCATCGGCTCGACGCTGGTGCTGACGCTGTCCAACCCTGACGCGCGCAACGCGCTGGACCCGGTGATGTACACCGCGTCGATGGAAGCGCTGGACCGCGCCGCCAACGACAACGAGATCCGCGCTGTCATCTTCACGGGCGCCGGCAATGCCTTCTGCGCGGGCGGCAACCTGAACCGCCTGCTGGAAAACCGCAGCAAGCCGCGAAGCGTGCAGGAAGACGGCATCGACGCGCTCAACCACTGGATCGAGACGATCCGCACGTTTCCCAAGCCGGTGATTGCCGCAGTGGAAGGCCCAGCGGCAGGCGCGGGTTTCTCACTGGTGCTGGCGTGCGACTTTGCGATTGCCGCATCGGATGCGAAGTTCGTGATGGCGTATGTGAACGTCGCGCTCACCCCGGACGGCGGTGGCTCGTGGCACATCGCACGCTTCCTGCCGCGTCCGCTGGCGAGCGAAATCATCATGCTCGGCAAGCCCGTCAGCGCGGAGCGGCTCGCGCACTTCGGCCTCATCAATGAGGTGGTCAAGCCCGGCGAGGCGCTGGACCAGGCATTGGCGCTGGCGGAAAAACTCGCCGCGCAATCGCCGCATGCCGTCGGCCGGATCAAGGGCCTGATCGCCCACGCCGAAGACGCCTCGCTGCACGATCACCTCAAAGCCGAACAGCACAGCTTTGTCGAAGCCCTGCACCACGCTGACGGCAACGAAGGCATCTCCGCCTTCCTGCAAAAGCGCAAACCCCAATACCGCTAGTTTCCGGCTCGCATGGTTCCCTTCCCAACACCCAACCGCCGCCGCGTCTACCTGATGCGTCACGGCGCGGTCACGTACTTCGACGACACCGGCCGCCCCGTTCCCTTACCCGAGGCCGTACCACTGAACGAACTCGGCCGCAGCCAAGCCACCGCAGCCGGCAAGATCTTCGCCGCCGAGAACATCGTCTTCGACCGCGTGATCGTCAGCGGCTTGCCGCGCACGGTCGAAACCGCACAGCGCGTGCTGGCCGAGATGCCCGCGATGCAGGAACGCGGCATCGCGCTTGAAGAATGGCCCGATCTGCAGGAAATCCGCGGCGGCAAGCTGGCGGAGATTCCCGAGCACGAACTCGCGCAAGCCTTCATCGGCGCGTTTGAAGGCACGGTGGCCGAAGACCGGCGCTTCCTCAATGGCGAGAGCATCGGCGAATTTCTTGACCGCGTGATTCCGCCAATCGCCCAGCTGCGCGCGCAAACCGACTGGGACACCGTGCTGCTGGTGCTGCATGGCGGCACCAACCGCGCGATCCTTTCGCACGCCATCACCGGCGGGGAGCGCGTGTTCTTCGGCAGCCTCGCGCAGACCGCCGGCTGCATCAACGTACTCGATGTGGGCGATACCCCGACCGACTGGGTGGTGCGCATGAGCAATTTCTCGGCGCCCTCGCCCGCGCATGTCGGCTCGCGCCTGACGACGATGGAAGTGCTGCTGCAGCAGTACCTTCGCCATCGCCAACCGACCTGAACTTTCCTCGATACACAACAAGATTCGGAGACACACCCATGGCACAGACGGACCAGCAGGATTTCTCGGCCTTCGAGGGCACGCGCCCGGTAGCGGATCAGCAAAAGTTCGACATCGGCGCGCTCGAGGCGTGGATGCGCGAACACGTTGAAGGCTTTGCAGGCCCGCTCACGGTGGAGCAGTTCAAGGGCGGTCAGTCGAACCCGACGTTCAAGCTGATCACGCCGTCGCGCACCTACGTAATGCGCGCCAAGCCCGGCCCGAAGGCGAAGCTGCTGCCGTCCGCACACGCCATCGAACGCGAATACCGGGTGATGGATGCACTGGCGAAAACCGACGTCCCGGTCGCGAAAATGGTCGCACTGTGCGAAGACGAAGCCGTGATCGGCCGCGCCTTCTACATCATGGAATTCGTGCAGGGCCGCGTGCTGTGGGATCAGGCGCTGCCTGGCATGGAGCCTGCCGAGCGCACTGCCATCTATGACGAAATGAACCGCGTCATCTCTGCGTTGCACACGGTCGACTACGCCGCCATCGGCCTGGCCGATTACGGCAAGCCCGGCAACTATTTCGCGCGCCAGATCGAGCGCTGGAGCAAGCAGTACAAGCTGTCGGAAACCGAGTCGATTCCGGCCATGGACAACCTGATTGAATGGCTGCCCAAGCACGTGCCGCAGGAAGCCGAGGAAATCACCAGCATCGTTCACGGCGACTACCGGCTCGACAATCTGATCTTCCACCCGACCGAGCCACGTGTGCTCGCCATCTTGGATTGGGAGCTGTCGACGCTCGGCCACCCGCTCGCCGATTTCAGCTACCACTGCATGAGCTGGCACATCGAGCCGGGGCAGTTCCGCGGCGTCGCGGGTCTGGACTTTGCCGCACTCGGCATCCCCACAGAAGCCCAGTACATCCGCCAATACGAAGAACGCACCGGCCGCCGCATCACGGGCGACTGGAACTTCTACCTCGCCTACAACATGTTCCGCATTGCCGGCATCCTGCAGGGGATCATGAAGCGCGTGGTGGACGGCACGGCGTCTTCGGCGCAGGCGATGGAAGCGGGCAAGCGCGCCCGCCCGATGGCCGAACTGGGCTGGAAGTACGCCCAGCAGGCCGGCGCATGATGTTGCGCCTCACTCCGTAGCGGGCTTCTCGTACTCGCGCGCCGCTTCCAGCGGACCGGACATTGGCGCCTCCAGCTCCAGCACCACCCCGCCCGGCAACTGCACGAAGATCTGTGCGGCAGGCCGCGCGGGGTGTTTTCTTACCTGGTGCGGCACGCCGCTTTCGCGCACGGCGGCCAGCACATCGGCCGCGACCTTCCCGGTGCGAAACGCGATATGCGAGAACACCAGTTCCGGCGTGTCGCCCTCCTGCGTCACGAGGTGGACCAGCGCATCGTCGTTCTGGTACAGCCACGTGCCGGGAAATGGAAACGCCGGACGCGGCCCCGGTTTCCAGCCGAGCACATCGGCGAAGAATTTCAGGATGGGCGCATCTCCTGCCACGTGAAAGTTCACGTGGTCGAATGTCCAGTCGCTGTCAGGTGTCATAGCAAACCGCCTCCTTCAATGTCGATGATGGCGCCGGTCATGAAGCCGTTGATCATGGCCAGCAGATAGCCTTGGGCGAGGTCTTCCGGCGTGCCGACACGGCCCACCGGCAAGCCGCTGCCGATGCGCGCGAGCATGGCCTGCCGATCGGCCGGGGCGCCCCACACTTCCGTATCCACCACGCCGGGGCTGATCACGTTGACACGGCGCGGTGCGAGTTCCTTCGCCAGATTCTTGGCGGCGGCTTCCACTGCAGCATTGATCGAGCCACGCAGCAAGCCGGTCGCCGTCGCCTTGCGGGAAAGCAGGCCAGAGGTGAGCGTAATCGATGCCCGCACTGCCAGGTGCGGCAATGCGGCCTGCACCGCCATCAGCGCGGCAAACAACTTGGTGCCGAAGGCCTGCTCAAGGTCGGCACGCTGCAGCGAAGCAAACGGCGGCGGGCTCGTGCGCGAGCCGATGGTGATGACAAGGTGGTCGATCTTGCCGCTGGGCGACAACTGGGCTGCCTGTGCCAACGCGCCCGCCAGCGATGCCGTATCGTTCGCATCCACGGCAATGCCATGCACACCGTCCGCCGCTTTGGCCGAGCGCCCCAACACCGTCACGCGCGCACCTTCGGCTGCCGCCGCGCGTGCCACCGCCTGCCCAATACCAGCCGTACCGCCCAACACCACCACCGACTTGTCCTGCAGAGTTTTCGAAGTCATGCCAATGCTCCCTTGAGAAGAGGAAAGAAAAAACCGTCAATCGATTGGGGCCATTCTTTCATCAAACAAGAGCAAGATAATCTGGCTATGCTTTGATGATTTTCCAAACCTGCTTTGACAATGATCGCCCTCGACGACCTCCGCCTGCTGGTGCGCATTGCTGATGCCGGCAACCTTTCCGCCGCCGCGCGCCAGCTCGGCTGGCTGCCCGCCACCGCCAGCGCAGCGCTCAAACGTGTGGAGACTGAACTCGGCGCCCGCCTGTTCGAGCGCACCACGCGCAGCATGCGTCCGACCGAAGCCGGTCAGCGTTATCTGGGGTATGCAAGACAGGCGCTGGAGGCGCTGGACGAAGGCGCCGAGAGCCTAGGGCAAGATCGCACCGAGCTGTCCGGCCCCATCCGCATTGCAGCCACATCAGACCTCGGGCGGCACATCCTGCGCCCGTGGCTCGACGCGTTCTGCGATGAGCACCCCGGCGTGCGCGTCACGCTGGTGCTGGGCGACCGGCTGGCCGACCTGATGCGCGAAGACCTCGACTTCGCGCTGCGCTATGGGCATCTGCAGGATTCCGCGCTGGTGCGGCGGCCATTGGCGTCGCACCCGCGCGTGATCGTGGGCGCGCCGTCGTACTTCAAGCAGCATGGCCGGCCAGCACACCCGAGCGACCTCGCCGACCACCGCTGCCTGATCCTGCTGCGCAACGGCGAGCCCGTCACCCGGTGGCTACTCACGCACGCCAGCGGCCCTGCCCCGATCGACGTGCGCGGCGATTTCCAATGCGACGACGGAGCCGTGGTGCGGGACTGGGCGATCGCGGGGCGTGGCCTGGCATTCAAATCATGGTTGGATGTCGCGCAAGACGTGAGCGCGGGCCGGCTGGAGGTGGCGTTGCCGGCATGGAGCCATGCGCCCACGCCGCTGCAGCTGGTCGCCCTTGCGCGCCGCCATCGACCGGCACGGCTGACGGCATGTGCAGATTTTCTTGCTGCGCGCTTTGCAGAATTCAGCGCGCATTACCCGTTCCCTTCGGCAAAGGCGACAACGGCATCGCCCAAGCCGGTCAAGTCGGCCAAAGCCAAGTCGGCCGTCACGGTGAACACGTAGGCGTTCTTATTGATTGCTGCTGCGGCGGCGATTGTGTCCGCTTTTGCGTTCGTCAACGCCCATCGGCGAATGCGGCCGCCGCGTCGTCCAGCGCCACCTCCGCCATCGCGGCGAATACGTGGTCGCGCAGCCAGCGGCTGGCGGCATCCTGGTCGCTGTTCGTGTGCCAGTACAGATACAGCTCCAGCGGCTGCACGTTGAACGGCAGCGGCAGCATCACGTTGCCATACGGCTCGTTGGCGATGCGCGCATAGCGGATCGGCAACGTCGCAAGCAGATCCGTGCAGCTCACCACGCGGCAGGCGGCCGGGTAATGCTGGCAACGCAGCCGCACGCGCCGCTCGTGGCCGAGGCGGCGCAGCTCCACGTCTTCCAGCCCCGCCCCACGACGCCGGGACGATACATGCACGTGCTCGCACGCCAGATAGCGCTCCAGCGTCAACGGCGCGTTTGCAATGGGGTGGCCCGGGCGCGCCAGCACCACCATCGGGTCGGTCAGCAGCGGCGCATGCCGAATGGCCGGAGATGCCGGCAGCAGAATGTCCGCAGCCGCATCAATGGTGCCTGCCAGCAACTCGGTTTCGAGCTGGCGGCGGTCTCCGCGCACAGTCGTCACGTCGATGCGCGGCGCTTCCTTGGCAATGGCCGCCATGAGCGGCGGCAGCAACGTCGCTTCCAGCGCATCACGCATCGACAGCGTGAAGCGGCGCTCACTCGTGGCCGGGTCGAAGCGCGTGCCCTCGCGCAAGGTGCGCTCGAAGCCCTGCAGCGCCGTGCGCACCTCGGCGATCAGCGTACGCGCCAGCGGGGTCGGCACCATGCCTTGGCCGCGACGCTCGAACAGCGGGTCGTCAAACAACTCCCGCAATCGCCCCAGGGCGTGGCTCACGGCCGGTTGCGTCAGGTTGAGCGTGCGGGCGGCCGCCGTAATCCCGCCTTCCGTATAGATGGCGTCGAAGACGACAAACAGGTTCAGGTCGACGCGCGATATATGCATGGCATTGATGGATCACAATCTACGAAATTCATTTCTCTTATTGTAGGCGAAGGCTTATTCTGCGGACACCACTTGTGAGTTGCGCCGCGCGCCATGACCACAACCCCCGATCTCGCCGTACCGATGGGCTTTGACCTGCTGAACAAGCCGAGCCCTTTTCTGACGATGCTGGGGCCGGTCTATTCCCGAGGCATGGGGCCGACGATGGTGATGGGTTTCCACGTGCAACATCACCACCTGAATCGGCGCGGCATCCTGCACGGTGGTGTGGTGGCATCGCTGGCGGACGCGGCGCTCGGCTATTGCCTGGCCGAGCCCGGTGAAGGCACCGGTGGCGCCTTGGCCATGTCGACCGCCAGCCTGACCGTGGATTTCATCGCCTCTGCCGGAGAAGGCGACTGGATCGAGATCACCCCGGAGGGATTGCGCACGGGCAGCAAGCTGGCCTTTGCGCAGGCCCTCTTCCATCGCGGCGACCGGTTGATTGCGCGCGCGAGTGCCGTTTTTGCCGTGCTCGGCGGACGTATTTGACGTATGGCCGAGCCCGTCTGGCCTGAACTGAGTTGATGGCTGCCCGTTCGAGGCGCTTGTTCGATGTACTGAGGAGACACCATGAATTTCGATTACACGCCCAAGGTCAAGGAAATGCAGGCACGCCTGCTTGAATTCTTCGACCAGCACATCTACCCGAACGAGCACCGCTTCCACGAAGAAGTCGAAGCCAACCGCGGGGCTGGTAACGCGTGGATTCCCACCAAGGTCATCGAAGAACTCAAGCCGCTGGCGCGCAAGGCCGGGCTGTGGAACCTGTTCCTGCCGCGTTCGCCGCGCGCGCCCGAAGGGCTGTCGAATCTGGAATACGCCCCGCTGTGCGAAATCATGGGCCGCGTGCCCTGGGCGCCGGAAGTGTTCAACTGCTCCGCGCCCGACACCGGCAACATGGAAACGCTGGAGCGCTACGCGTCCGAAGAGCTGAAAGACCGCTGGCTCGAACCGCTGCTGCGCGGTGAGATCCGGTCGGCCTTCCTGATGACCGAGCCGGCCGTGGCCTCGTCGGACGCCACCAACATCGAATGCCGCATCGAGCGTCAGGGCGACGAATACGTCATCAACGGCCGCAAGTGGTGGTCGTCGGGCGCCGGCGACCCGCGCTGCGCCGTCTACATCGTCATGGGCAAGACCAACCCCGATGCCGGTCGCCACGAGCAGCAATCGATGATCGTAGTGCCGGCCAATGCACCGGGCATCACGGTCATGCGTCCGCTGTCGGTGTTCGGTTACGACGATGCGCCGCACGGCCACATGGAAGTCGACCTGAAGGACGTGCGCGTGCCGGTGGGCAACATCCTCCTGGGTGAAGGCCGCGGGTTCGAGATCGCGCAGGGCCGCCTGGGCCCGGGCCGTATCCACCACTGCATGCGCAGCATCGGCGTGGCCGAGCGTGCGCTGGAACTGATGTGCAAGCGACTGTCGTCGCGCATCGCGTTCGGCAAGGCCATCGCGCAGCACAGCGTCTGGCACGAACGCATTGCCGAAGCCCGCTGCATGATCGAACAGGCCCGCCTGCTCACGCTCAAAGCCGCGTACATGATGGACACCGTCGGCAACAAGGTCGCCAAGGCCGAGATCGCGATGATCAAGGTCGTGGCCCCGAACATCGCCTGCCAGATCGTCGACTGGGCGATCCAGGCACACGGCGGCGGCGGCGTGTCGGGCGACTTCCCGCTGGCTTCGGCCTATGCGCACCAGCGCACGCTGCGCCTGGCCGACGGCCCGGACGAAGTGCACCGCGCGGCCATCGCCAAGCTGGAGCTGGCCAAGCACCTGCACAAGCTCGCCGATGTGGCAGACATGCCAGTCACGCGCGGCGCATGACGCTGGCCACAACGATCACTCCTTGCCCCCGCGTTAAGCGGGGTTTTTTTTGCCCGCGCGGGCCGTCAGCGCGTTTTGACGTTCTGTGCTTGAATGACCGGCTCTCCCCTCTTTCCTGCTCAGGAGCACGCAAGTCATGATCGACGTCTATAGCTGGGCCACGCCCAACGGGCACAAGGTGCACATCATGCTGGAAGAATGCGGGCTGCCCTACCGCGTTCACGCCATCAACATCGGCGCAGGCGACCAGTTCAAACCCGACTTCCTCAAGATCAGCCCCAACAACAAGATCCCGGCCATCGTCGATCAGGATGGCCCGGACGGCAAACCGATTTCGCTGTTCGAATCGGGTGCGATCCTGCTGTACCTCGCCGGCAAGACGGGCAAGTTCATGCCCGACGACGTGCGCGGCAAATACGAAGTGCTGCAATGGCTGATGTTCCAGATGGGCGGCGTCGGCCCGATGCTCGGCCAGGCGCACCACTTCCGCATCTACGCACCCGAGAAGATCGAATACGCCATCAACCGCTATACGAACGAAGCCAAGCGTCTGTACGGCGTGATCGACAAGCGCCTGAGCGAATCGAAGTTCCTCGGTGGCGCGGACTACTCCATCGCCGATATTGCAACGTGGCCGTGGCTGCGCAGCTGGAAGAATCAGGGGATCGAGCTGTCGGATTACCCGAAGCTGCAGCGCTGGTTTGAAGCCATTGAGGAACGTCCCGCCGTGCAGCGTGCGGTGAAGGTGCTCGCCAAGGAACGGCCGGCTGTGCAGGACGACAAGGCGAAGGAAATTCTCTTCGGCGCGACGCAGTACGAGCGGCGCTGATCGCGCGTCTTCGCATCGGGGAACAGGCCGCGTGATGCGGCCTTTTTCCTTTGGAAGCCCTCCTTGCCGGATAGCAGCGGATTCCTGCCGCTATGCCGCCCGGGCGGCTGGGCAGCGCAAAGCGTTCAGGCTAGAGCCAAGCGCGATGCATCAGCAGGCGCCTTCCACCACCATCTTTCCGCCGGCCGTACCGGCATCGAGCACGCGATGCGCGCTCTGGATGTCGTCAAAGGCAAACACCTGCGCCGGCCTGGCGCGCAGCACGCCGGCCTCGACCAGATCGACGATGCGTTGGAACGGAATGTCCGTGAGCGGGTACTCCGGCGTGCCATAGACAAACGCGCTGCCGAAGAAACTCAGGTGCCGCCCGCTGGGCAGATGCTGTAGCGGATCAAACTGCTCGATCGGCGCATGCCCACCGAGAAACCCGGCCACGCAGACGCGCCCGCCGCGACGGGTCAGCCGCAGCGACTCCAGCACGGTGCCGGTGCCGACCAGGTCCAGCACGGCATCGATGCCGGTTGGCGCTAGTTCGCGCAGCGCATCGCCCACGCCTTCGCCCTCGACCAGGACGACATCCGCACCGTTCTCCTTGGCAACGGATGCCCGGACTGCGTGGCGCACGGTCGCCACCACGCGAGCCTGTGTGTATGCCGCCAGGTTGAGGGCCGCCAAGCCCAGCGCCGAAGTGGCACCACGCACCATGACCGTGTCGCCGCGCCGCAGGGCCAGGTTATCGAACAGGCAGCTCCACGCCGTGGCGTACGACTCGGGAATGGCAGCCAACTCACTCCAGCCAAGCGCGCTGCGGATGGGCACGACATTGACGGCGGGCACGGCCACCAATTCCGCATAGCTCCCGCTGCGCGAACGCCCCATGCCGCCCATCAGGGCGAACACACGCTGTCCGGGCTGCAACTTTCCGCTCGGGTCGCGCACCACTTCACCTGCGCATTCGATGCCGGAAATCGCAGCCACATCGCCCCAGTGCCCTTGCCGGAAGTACTGCTCCGCGCGGTTGATGCCAAACGCCCTGACGCGCACCAGCACCTCGTCCTTGCCGGCAACCGGGTCTGGCACCTCGGTTACGCAAAGTTGCTCCGGCCCGCCGTATTGCTGCCGCACGATCGCTTTCATGCCTGCTCCTTTTTTGTATTGGGAGGTGCTAGGCTAGGTTTTCAGGCAGTCAAAAGAAATTGAATAATTCCGCCATTCTTCGTCAATCGAGCTAACAATGGATTTTTCTCTGCACGAACTCGCCTGTCTTGAAGCGGTGGTTACCGAAGGCAGCTTCCAGGCGGCTGCGGACAAGCTGCATCGCACGCATTCGGCCGTGCATGCTGCCATCAAGCAACTGGAGCAACGGCTTGGCGTGTCCCTGCTTGACCGCAGTGAATACCGTGTGAGGCTCACAGCAGCAGGCGAAGCGTTCCGCCATCAATCGGCGGCAGTGCTGCGCCAAGCCGCGGCGCTGGATACGTTGTGCCGGCAACTGAGCCAGGGCGAAGAAACAGACTTGCGCGTGATTGTGGGAGACCTCACTCCGACGGCCGAGACGCTCCGGCGTCTGAAGCGCTTCTTCAACGCATGGCCGCAAACGCGGCTGCACCTGCATTTCGAAGTGATCGGCGGCCCCTGGGAGCGCCTGCTTGCCGAAGAGGCCGACCTGATCATTCACCACGTGGACAAAAGCGACCCACGCTTCGAGTGGACGGACCTGACGAAGGTGGTGCTCGTGCCAGTGGCTGCACCCGGCTACGTGACCGCGCCTTCCATGCGCAACCTCACACCCGAGCAGATGCAGGCCTATGTTCAGGTGGTGATTCGCGATACGGCACAACAGCCGCAGCGTGACTACTTTGTCATCAAGGACGCGCCCAACTGGACGGTCGCTGATCAGCACACCAAGAAGGAGTTGATCGTGCAGGGCATGGGTTGGGGCCACATGCCGTTGCATCTGATCGAAAAGGAGCTGCGCAGCGGCAAGCTCGTGTCATTGGAGGGCCGACACTTCAAGCGCTCCAAACTCGACATTGTTGCCGCACGATTGCGTGCGCGCCCCGTCGGGCCGGTGGCGCAGGCGCTCTGGCACACCCTGACAGAAGACGCCTGAACGCTCTACCGGGGCAACGCAAAGCACTGCACGTCCGGCGCGGTGTAGACCGTCGGATACGGCGACCGCGGCCCGGTCTGCAACCGCAGCGGCTGCGTCGCCAGCACCTCGGCTTCGTTACGCTCGCGCACCGTCAGGGGTTCCGGCGGCGGACTCGGCAAGCGCACCGGCTGATTCACCGCACACCGCACGGGTTTCCCATCGGCCAGCCGCACATCCATCGTGTAATACGGTCCGACGATGGTGGGCGCGCAGGCGGCTGCACCCAAGACCACCATCGTCAGCACAGCTGAATGGATCGTCTTCATCACCCGCCTCCGCACTGCACACGTCAGTGCGTTTGACTCAGTACGGCCCCCGCAAGTGCCGCTCCTTCAGGCAGCCGCCGTCAGCATCCCCTGCTTCTCAATGAAGCGGATCACCTCATCCAACCCACCCTGCGCCCGCAGATTGCACATCACGAACGGACGGTCGCCACGCATCTTGCGCGTGTCGCTTTCCATCACCTCCAGCGACGCCCCGACGTACGGCGCCAGATCCGTCTTGTTGATGATGAGCAGGTCCGACTTGGTGATGCCGGGGCCGCCCTTGCGCGGAATCTTCTCGCCGCCCGCCACGTCGATCACGTAGATGGTCAGGTCCGACAGCTCGGGGCTGAACGTCGCCGCGAGGTTGTCACCGCCCGACTCGATGAAGACCACATCTGCATCTGGAAACTTGGAGAGCATGCGATCGACCGCTTCGAGGTTGATCGACGCGTCTTCGCGGATGGCGGTATGCGGGCAGCCCCCCGTCTCGACGCCCATGATGCGTTCGGCAGGCAGCGCGCCGGAGATGGTCAGCAGGCGCTGGTCTTCCTTCGTGTAGATGTCGTTGGTGATGGCCACGAGGTCGTAACGCTCGCGCATGGCCTTGCAGAGCATTTCGAGCAGCGTGGTCTTGCCGGAGCCCACCGGGCCGCCCACGCCAACACGCAGGGCAGGAAGTTTCTTGGTTCGCATGATGATCGGGTTCAGGATCGAAAGAGTCGTGAGTATTGCGTTTCATGCCGGGCGGACAACACGCCGAGCCCCGGCGAAAACGTAGACAGTTCAGGTGGATGACAAGCCGCACGGCGCGTGGCCTCTTCCACCGCCCGCGCCACCGCTGCGTGCAGGCCAAAGAGAATGCGTTGCCCCGCAGCCTGACCGAGCGGCACGGCCTTCACTGCCGCCGCCATCTGGTTTTCCACCCACGCAAAGCAGTACGCCGTCACGCCGTCGCGCGGGTCGACATTCAGCGCGGCAGCCGCAGCGGCAAAGGCGGTCGGAAACGTCACTGAAGCGCGCGCGGCCAATGCACTGCGCAGTGCACCATCGCCCCACTCCATCTGCTGGATGAGGCGATTGAGCGACCAGCCCATCTGCGACGTTTCGAGCCGCAGCTCGCGCGTCTCGCGGGTGGCAAGGAACCACGCATCGCGCTCGGCCACGGCATCGAAGCGGCCTGCCTGCCAGTCGGCAAACTGCAGCAGCCACAGCGGCGCCTCACACGCGGCGAGCACGTCGAGCCCCTCGGCAATCCACGCCGCAGCCGACGTTTCATCCACCACGTGCCGCACGTCTACCGCTGCCTCCAGGCCCTGCGAATAGCTGAACGCGCCCACCGGCAGCGCCGGCGACGCGAGATGCAGCAAGGCAGTGAGCTGCGCGGCGTTAGTCATGGTGATGGTGGTGATGGCCGCAGCCGGGCCCGTGGACATGGCCGTCGCCGTGACCGTGGTCGTGCCCATGCGCGTGGTCGTGTGCGTGATCGTGGCTATGCGCGTGGGCATGGTCATGATCATGCGAGTGCTCGTGATCGTGCCCGTGATGCTCGTGGTACAGCGCCTGCGCGGCTGCATAGTCCTCTTCGAACGTCGCATCGTGGCCGTGACGATGGCCGCCGCCGTAGGCGCCTGCCTCGGGCTCAAATGGCGCCTCCACATGCGCGACGGTCACGCCCAGGCGGACCAGCATGTCTTCGAGCACCGGATCGGCTTCGAGCTGCAGTGCATCTGCACTGACCTGCACGGGTGTGTGGCGATTGCCGAGGTGGTAGGCAGCGCGCATCAGTGCAAGACGGTTGTCGCTCGTCACGCGCAGGACCTGCTCAGGTGCGGCCTGCACTTCGACCAGCGTGCCGTCTTCAGCGACCAGCACATCGCCGCCACGCATGACGGTGCCGCGCGGCAGCACGACGGCCACGTCACGGCCATCGTCGAGGGTGGCGCGCAGGCGGCTGCGGCTGCGCTCCAGGAATGGCAACACCAGCTTGGGTGCGCGCTTGACCAGCACGGAGGCCAGGCCATGCGGCGCGGGGAGATGTTTAGTGATGGAAAGCATCGTTGGGGCCTATTCACAATCTCATGACGGCCCAGCTTGGAGCTGAGTCTGTCAAATACCAGGATCCGAGCCTCGAAGGTCGAGCTCTGAGCCTCAACCGTCAGGCTCAAAGGCTCAATCGTCAGGCTCTGAGGCTCAATTGCCAAGCTCTGACACTCAACGGTGGGGCTCTGAACTCCGACTTTCACACTTTTGGTTTCGAATCTCGAGCTTTGAGGGTCGAACGTCGGGCTCGGAGGTTGGAGCACGAGGCTTTTTGCATCAAGCATGGCCCTCGGAGGCTCGAAAAAATCACCATTTTTGCTTCGGTTGCGTCTCGTTTTGTCCAGATTGGGGCCTATGGCCGAATTGCTTTGCTTCGTTGGCTCTTATTCGATATCTGGAGTATCGAATTTGAGGGTCAGAGGGTCGTGGTTGGGGGTCTGACGCTGGGACTTCGAGGTTCGAGGCTCGTTTTCTTCTTTTCTGCCGGGGCGGGGCCTTGGTGGTTTGCTGCTGTTTCACCCCCTGCCGGGGGCGACTCACTTTCTTTGTCTTGCCAAAGAAAGTAAGCAAAGAAAGGCGCGCCCGAGATGGCGAAAGACTCCTTGAATTTATGTCGCAGAGAGGGAGGGGAGGCAAACTCGCTTCGCTCAAACAGGCCTCCCCTCTTTTTCCTCTCTGCAACAGAAATTCAAGGCGCCATCTAGGGCAAGGGGTAAAGCACACAATCTTCTGCCCGTGCGCCACTCCGTTGTACGACTGGAACCATCGCACGCCCTTGCCCTTGCCCTTGCCCTTGCACTTGCACTTGCCCTTGCCCTTGCCCTTGCCCTTGCCCTTGCCCTTGCCCTTGCCCTTGCCCTTGCCCTTGCCCTTGCCCTTGCACTTGCCCTTGCACTTGCACTTGCACTTGCACTTGCACTTGCACTTGCACTTGCACTTGCACTTGCACTTGCACTTGCACTTGCACTTGCACTCGCACTCGCACTCGCACTCGCACTCGCACTCGCACTCGCACTCGCACTCGCACTCGCACTCGCACTCGCACTCGCACTCGCACTCGCACTCGCACTCGCACTCGCACTCGCACTCAACGAGCCCCGGCGCCCACCTCAGTTCCCCGCCGGTGTGGCCGTTGACTTACCTGCCCTAGATGGCGCCTTGAATTTCTGTAAGCGGGCGGATAAAGGAAGGAGGCCTGTCTGAGCGAAGCGAGTTTGCCTCCTTCCCCGCCCGGTTACAGAAATTCAAGGGATGGTTCGCCATCTCGGGCGCGCCTTTCTTTTGCCTACTTTTCTTTGGCAAGACAAAGAAAAGTAGGTCGTGCCCGGCAGGGTACGAAACAGGGATGGACCAACAACAACAAACCCAAGCCCATCCCACCCACCCCACCAACTAGAACAAGAAATACCTCTGCGCCATCGGCAACACCTCCGCCGGCTCACAAGTCAACACCGTCCCATCCGCCACCACCTGATACGTCTCCGGATCAACGGTAATGTCAGGCTGCCAGTCGTTATGAATCATGTCCGCCTTGCTCACAGTACGCGTGCCCTTGACCACCGCCGTGGTCTTGGCCAACCCATACTGCTCCGCCACGCCGGCAGCAGCAGCCGACTGCGACAAGAACGTCAACGACGTCCGCCCCAGCGCCCCACCCGCCGACCCAAACATTGGCCGATAGTGCACCGGCTGCGGCGTCGGGATCGACGCATTCGCATCCCCCATCGCCGCGGAGGCAATCATCCCGCCCTTCAGGATCAGGCTCGGCTTCACGCCAAAGAACGCAGGTTTCCACAGCACAAGGTCGGCCCACTTGCCGACTTCAACCGAGCCGACTTCATGCGCAATGCCATGCGTGAGTGCGGGGTTGATCGTGTACTTGGCGACGTAGCGCTTCACGCGAAAGTTGTCATGCCCGCCGCGCGCATCGTTCGGGTCTCCGGCCAGCTTGCCGCGCTGCACCTTCATCTTGTGTGCGGTCTGCCACGTGCGCAGCACGACTTCGCCGACGCGGCCCATGGCTTGGGAATCACTGGAGATCATCGAGAACGCGCCGAGGTCGTGCAGGATGTCTTCGGCCGCAATCGTCTCGCGGCGGATGCGGCTTTCGGCAAAGGCGATGTCCTCGGCAATGGACGCATCGAGGTGATGGCACACCATCAGCATGTCGAGGTGCTCGTCCAGCGTGTTGACGGTGAACGGCCGCGTCGGGTTGGTGGACGACGGCAGCACGTTCGACTCACCGCACACGCGGATGATGTCGGGCGCGTGTCCGCCGCCCGCGCCTTCGGTGTGATACGTGTGGATCGTGCGGCCCTTGAATGCAGCGACGGTCGCCTCGACAAAGCCTGATTCGTTCAACGTATCGGTATGGATGGCGACCTGCGTGTCGGTGTCGTCGGCCACACCCAAGCAGCAATCGATGGCGGCGGGCGTGGAGCCCCAGTCTTCGTGCAGCTTCAGGCCGATGGCGCCTGCGTCGATCTGCTCGCGCAGCGCGCCGGGCAGGCTGCCGTTGCCCTTGCCCAGGAAGCCGATGTTCATTGGGTACGCATCAGCCGCCTGCAGCATGCGCTGCATGTACCAGGGGCCCGGCGTGCAGGTCGTGGCGTAGGTGCCGGTGGCGGGTCCGGTGCCGCCGCCGATCATCGTCGTCACGCCGCTGTTCAGCGCTTCGTCGATCTGCTGCGGGCAGATGAAGTGGATGTGCGTGTCGACACCGCCGGCGGTGACGATCATGCCCTCGCCCGCGATGATCTCGGTGCCGGGGCCGATGACGATGGTCACGCCGGGCTGGATGTCCGGATTGCCTGCCTTGCCGATCGCCGAGATGCGGCCGTGCTTCAGGCCGATGTCCGCCTTGACGATGCCCCAGTGGTCGATGATCAGCGCGTTGGTGATGACGGTGTCGGCGCAGTCTTTCGATTCGCGCTGGCTCTGGCCCATGCCGTCGCGGATGACCTTGCCGCCGCCGAATTTCACTTCTTCGCCGTAGATGGTGAAGTCGCGTTCGACTTCGACGATGAGGTCGGTGTCGGCCAGGCGGACGCGGTCGCCCGTGGTTGGGCCGAACATTTCCGCATAGGCGCGGCGGTCGATCTTGAGTGTCATGTCCGTTCCTTCTGCGTCAACTTCACAGCTTGCCCATCACACGGCCAGCAAAGCCATAGACCACGCGATCGCCCGCAAGCGCTACGAGTTCGACCGTGCGCTCCTGCCCCGGCTCGAAGCGCACGGCGGTGCCGGCGGCGATGTTGAGCCGATAGCCGCGCGTGGCTTCGCGGTCAAAGCGCAGCGCGTCATTCACTTCATAGAAGTGGTAGTGCGAGCCGATCTGCACGGGGCGATCACCGGTGTTGGCCACTGTGACCGTGACCGTCGCGCGGCCTGCATTGAGTTCGAGATCGCCGTCTTGCGGCAGGAGTTCTCCGGGGATCATCTCGCGCCCCTTCAGACGGCCGCCGCCAGCAGGCCGGCACCGTACAGCGCCACGCCCACACCCGACAGCCGCGCCAGCCATGCCAGACGCGGCTTCAGCGCAAAGCCCGCGCCGATACCCGCGGTATGCAGCAACGCAGTCGCCACGGCAAAGCCGCCCACGAAGGTCGGGAACATGGCCTGCGCGCCTGCGGGGAATTCCGTGCCGTGTGCATAGCCGTGGAACAGCGCGAACGTGCCGCACAGCAACGCACCACCCCATGCCGGCAGTTGGGCGCGAGCGGCAATCAGCAGGCCGAATACCAGCAGCGATGCGGCGATCATCGGCTCAGCCATCGGCACCGCCACGCCGCCCGCGCCGAGCAGCGCGCCCAGGATCATCAACGCAACAAAGGCGACCGGCGCCCACAGCGCATCGCGCACCGAGCGCGAGGCCAGTGCGCTCCACACGCCCACGGCCACCATCGCCAGCAAGTGGTCGGCACCCGTGAGCGGATGCAGAAACCCGGCAAGCAAGCTGCCTTCGGCGGTATGGCCCGGATGCCCCGGGTGGGCAAACGCGATGGACGCGCCAAACGTGAGCGCAATGGCCGCAGCGGGCCGGACGAAGCGAGACAGGGTAGGCGTCATGGCAGGACTCGTAGTGGTGAGTGGCGTGCGGACTTCAAACAATCGGGTGATGGACGGTGACCAGCTTCGTGCCGTCCGGAAACGTGGCTTCGACCTGGATGTCGGGAATCATCTCAGCCACGCCGTCCATCACGTCATTGCGGGTGAGGAGCGTGGTGCCGTAGTGCATCAGCTCGGCGACGGTCTTGCCGTCACGCGCGCCTTCCATGATGGCGGCGCTGATGAAGGCGACGGCTTCCGGGTAGTTCAGCTTTAGGCCACGGCCCTTGCGGCGCTCGGCCAGCAAGGCGGCGGTGAAGATCAGCAGCTTGTCTTTTTCGCGCGGGGTCAGTTCCACGAGGGGCTCTCTTCGGTGAGGGTCAATTCAATTCAGTTCAGATCGGGCGATGCGAGGTCACGTCGCCATCATGTGGCCATCACGTGGCCGTCATGTCGCCCATAGGCGCAGCGGACGGCCCGCCACGCCATGCATCGGTTCACGCAGCGCCAGCCACGTTTGGGCCAACAAGGCGCGCGCATCTTCGGGCCGGCGTGCGAACACGCGCAGCAGCAAAACGTTTGGCAGACCGGGTGCATCTTGCGTGAGGCAGGTGACGCCGGCGCGCAGGTCGTCGTTGTACGGCAGGTGCTCGGCCATCGATTCGGCCAGGGCTTCGGTGGCGCCCTCGCCCACGGCCCACAGCGTGCCGACGACGTGGAAGCCGGCCATGCCCGTCGTCGCATTCAGCATGGGTGATTGCGCATCGAACGCAGCCGACTCGATCCATAGCGGCTGGCCGTTGCAACGCAATGCGGTGCGCATGGCGATGCGGCCTTCGTCCCACGATTCGCCAGCGGCATGGCGGCCGAGCATGGTGGTGTCCCAGCCGATGGCGGTGGCACCGGGGGCCAGATCGAGAGTCAGGTCGATGATCGGGCAGGCCTGGTTGAAGACGATGTTCTCTTGCGGCAGCCAGTCGAGCCGCGCGCCTGCATCCATGCGGATCGCAACGCGCTGCGTGGCCGTGCGGCCGAGCGACTTGTACCACTTGGTGGCGCCGGGCGTGGTCAGCACGGCATGCGCATCGGCGCCGAGTTCGATGTCGATATCGAGCACGTCGCCGCCGGCAATGCCTGCGGGCGGATGCAGCATGACGGCATGGCAGACGCCCTCGCCTTCCGGATACAGGGCCTTCTGCACCCGCAGCGGCCCCTGATGCCGGCACGTCGCCAGCACGGTGCGCTCACCGCGCCGCGCAAACGCCAAGTGCAACGAGGCTTCCCAGGATGCAAATGCGGAGGCCTGCGGCGGAACAGGAAAATCGGGATGGCGCATCGGTCATGCAAACGGGAGGCGTCCCTCATGAAACGCGGCTGTGCGCTTCAGACCGGACCCCGCCCTAAGCAAACGGAAAGGTTTTCCATCATAGCCAGATGCCGCCCATTTGGCACCCGACTTTTTCACACGACACCTGTGCGTCAAACCGCCACCAGATCGCGTACGCCATCGGCCTCCATGTTGGCGCCGTCGCCCTGGGCGATCACCTCGCCACGGCTCATGACGACGTAGCGGTCGGCAATGCTGCGCGCGAAGTCGTAGTACTGCTCGACCAGCAGCACCGACATGCCAAACTCATCCACCAGCCGGCGCAGGGTGCGGCCGATCTCTTGGATGATCGACGGCTGGATGCCTTCGGTCGGCTCGTCCAGGATCAGCAGGCGCGGTTCGCTCATCAGCGCGCGGCCAATGGCAAGTTGCTGCTGCTGACCGCCAGACAGATCGCCGCCGCGCCGGCCCTTCATCTCCTTGAGCACCGGAAACAGCTCGTAGATGGAATCGGGCACCTTGGAGGGCGCACGCTTGGCGGCGGCACCAATCAGCAGGTTCTCTTCCACCGTCAGGCGCGGGAAGATCTCGCGCCCCTGTGGCACATAGGCAAGCCCCTGCGAGACACGCTCATACGCGGGCAGCTTCTGGATGGTGCGCCCTTCCCAATCGATCGCACCGCTGGCAGCGGGCACCACACCCATCAGGCATTTGAGCAGCGTCGTCTTGCCGACACCGTTGCGGCCAAGCAGCGTGGTCAGCTTGCCCGTGGGGACGTCAAAGCTGACGTTGCGCAGGATGTGGCTGCCGCCGTAGAACTGGTTCAGTTGTTGGACCTGCAACATCGCGTTCTTTCCTTTTGCCTTGAGGAAGCTCTAGCGCCCCAGATAGGATTCGATCACCCGCTCATCGCGCTTGACGGCGTCGAGGGTGCCTTCGGCCAGGACGCTGCCTTCGGCCAGCACGGTCACGCGCCCTTCCGCCCCCGCCAGCGCGGCGACGAACTCCATATCGTGCTCCACGACCATGATCGAACACGTGCCGCGCAGGCCGTTGAGCAACGTTGCGAGCTGCATCGTCTCTTCATCCGTCATGCCGGCAACAGGCTCATCGAGCAGCAGCAGTTGCGGCTGTTGCATCAAGAGCATGCCGATCTCCAGGCGCTGTTTCTGCCCGTGCGAGAGCAGCCCAGCGGGCCGATAGGCTTCCGCTTCCAGGTGGATGCGGCCGAGCGTTTCTTCGATGCGCTGGCGGCCGTCGTTGAGCAGACGCGCGCGCAGCGAGACCCACCAGCGCTTGTCGGCCTTCATCGCCAGTTCCAGGTTCTCCCAGACGGTGTGCTGCTCGAACACGGTCGGTTTCTGGAACTTGCGGCCGATGCCGATCTGCGCGATGCGCGGTTCGGTCAGGCGCAGCAGGTCGATGGTCTGGCCAAGGAAGACGCGGCCCGTCACGTCGGCATTGCGCGGCCCGGTCTTGCCGGTAATCACGTCCATCATCGTGGTCTTGCCCGCGCCGTTGGGGCCGATGATGCAACGCAGCTCGCCGTGGTCGATCGACAGCGTGAGCGCGTTCAGCGCGCGAAAGCCGCCGAAGCGCACGGTCACGTCTTCGAGGTACAGGATGGCGCCGTGCGAGACGTCGATGGTGTCCGGCTCGACCAGGTGGCCCATGCCGGTGGCGGTGCCAGTCTCCGCGCGGTCGGGAAGTTCGGTGAACGTGCTCATGCGTGGTCTCCGGTGACGGTCGCGGCTTCAGGCGACTTGGCTTGCGTGGGCGTGCGCCGCTTCATCCGCAGCTGGCCCATCAGCCCCAGCACGCCGTTCGGCAGATACAGCGTCACCAGCACGAAGATCGCACCGAGCACGAACAGCCAGTATTCCGGCACCCATGCGGTGAGCAACGTCTTGGCCCCGTTGACGAGGAAGGCGCCGATGATCGGGCCGATCAACGTGCCGCGCCCGCCAACGGCCACCCACACGGCCATCTCGATGGAGTTGCCCGGCGACATCTCGCCCGGGTTGATGATGCCGACCTGCGGCACGTAGAGCGCCCCGGCAATACCGCACAGCACGGCCGAGAACGTCCAGACGAACAGCTTGTAGCCGAGCGGGTTGTAGCCGGAGAACATCACGCGCGCTTCGGCATCGCGAATGGCAGTGACCACGCGGCCGAACTTGGACGTGACGATGGCGCGGCACGCGATGAACGCCAGCACCAGCGCCACGAACGTCGCCACGAACAGCACGGTGCGCGTGGGCAACGCCGAGATCGGGAAGCCGAGGATGCGCTTGAAATCGGTAAAGCCGTTGTTGCCGCCAAAGCCCGTCTCGTTGCGGAAGAACAGCAGCATGGCCGCATACGTCATCGCCTGCGTAATGATCGACAGGTACACGCCTTTGACGCGTGAGCGGAAGGCGAAGAAGCCAAACAGCCACGCCAGCACACCGGGCACCAGAATCACCAGCAGCATGGCCCAGGCAAAGTGCTCGGTGCCGTGCCAGAACCATGGCAGTTCCTTCCAATCGAGGAAGACCATGAAGTCCGGCAGATCGCTCTTGTACACGCCTTCGCGGCCGATGGAGCGCATCAGGTACATGCCCATCCCGTAGCCACCCAATGCGAAGAACAGGCCGTGACCGAGGCTCAGGATGCCGCAATAGCCCCACACCAGATCGAGCGCCAGCGCTGCAAGCGCGTAGCACATGATCTTGCCGACGAGCGTGAGCGCATACGCCGACAGATGCAGCGGGCTGCCCTCCGGCACCAGCAGCGCACACACCGGTGCGCCAATGCACACGATGAGCGACACGAGCACCAGCGCAGACCACCCGCGCCGCGACAGCAGCGGCATGCGCGCCGGAATATCGAGAGAGAACTTGGTTGTCGTCATATCAGGCCTCGGCGCTGCGGCCTTTGAGGGCGAACAGGCCCTGCGGACGCTTCTGGATGAACAGCACGATCAGCACCAGCACAATGATCTTCGCCAGCACCGCGCCATAGAACGGCTCGATGAATTTGTTGATGAGGCCCAGCCCGAACGCACCGATGATCGTGCCGGCCAACTGCCCCACCCCGCCCAGCACCACGGCCATGAAGGAATCGATGATGTAGCTCTGGCCGAGGTCCGGCCCGACGTTGCCGATCTGCGAGAGTGCGCAACCGCCCAGCCCGGCAATGCCCGCGCCGAATGCAAACGCGTAGCTGTCGACCTTCCACGTACGCACGCCAACGCAGGCCGCCATCGTGCGGTTCTGCGTGGTGGCACGCACGAACAGTCCCAGGCGCGTGCGGTTGAGCACCGCCCAGGCAATCGCCACCACGGCCAGCGCAAATAGCAGGATGACGAGCCGGTTATACGGCAGCACAAGGCCCTGCGTCAGGGCAACGCCGCCGCTCATCCAGCTCGGGTTGGCAACCTCCACGTTCTGCGCGCCAAAGATGGAGCGCACCGCCTGCATCAGCAGCAGGCTGATCCCGAAGGTGGCGAGCAGCGTTTCGAGCGGGCGGCCATACAGATGGCGCAGCACCAGCCGCTCCAGCGCAAAGCCGACGACGGCCGCCGCCAGGAATGCGGCAGGCAGCGCTGCGGGCAGATACCAGTCGAACGCGTTCGGAAAGTAGTTGCGGAAGATCGTTTGCACCACGTACGTGGCGTACGCACCGATCATCAGGAACTCGCCGTGTGCCATGTTGATGACGCCGATCAGGCCGTAGGTGATGGCCAGCCCGAGGGCAGCCAGCAGCAGCACGGAGCCCAGGCTCAGTCCGGCAAACAGGTTGCCGATCAGCTCGGATTTGCGTTCCTGCGCGGCAAGACTGTCGAGCGCTTGCTGTGCGGCGGCGCGCAGCTCATTGTCGGCGCCGCTGTCTTTGGCAAGCAACGGGGCGATGCGCTGGCGCGTCTGCGGATTCGTATCGGCTGCGAGCAACTTCAGCGCTTCGAGCTTCTCGGCATGTGTGCCGTCGTCGAGCGCGAGATTGGCCCACAACAGGTGCAGCTTGGTACGCAATTCCGGATCGGTTTCATGCTTGCGTGCCGCGTCGACAATGGGGCGCGACGCCGTCTCGGGATGCGCGAGAAGCGTATCGACGGCCTGCGCGCGCACGGCACGGTCGGGCGATTGCAGCACGAAGCCGCTCGCCGCGCTGTCCACTTGCGCACGCAGGGCATTGTTCAGTGTGAGGGATTGCAGATCGTCGGCCTTGACGGTGACAGGCTGGCCGGTGATCGCGTCCAGGTACTTGTCGCCGTCCTGACGCACCATGCCGGCGGCGGGCGCGAAGAACAGCGCGTCATTCTGCAAGGCTTGCAGGATCGGCCCGGCTTGTTCGGCGGGCGCAGCGGCCAGCGCGTTGAGCGTCTTGACCTTGGCATCGAAGTCGTCTTCGGCCAGGGGCTTGAGATCGGCCTGGGTCAAGGGTTGTCCGGCCGCCCACGCAGATACCGCGGGCATCGCAGTCAGACAGAAGGCGCACAGCAGTGCGGCAAGGGAATGAAACAACCAGCGGGACAAGCGCATCATGGCAATCCGATGCGTGGCGGCCGATGCCGAGATCGGTCCGCCACGTCGTACAGCGTCGTTCAAAGGACCGGCCACGTCAGACACGTGACCCGCCCGCCTGACCACATTACTTGCTTGCAACCATGTCAGGCTTGCCCTCGTTGCCCGGGATGTACGGGCTCCACGGCTTGGCGCGGATCACCGTCGGCGTCTTCCACACGACGTTGAACTGGCCGTCGCCGCGCACCTCGCCAATCATCACGGGCTTGCTCAGGTGATGGTTGTTGTTCATCACCAGCGTGAAGCCCGACGGTGCCTTGAACTGCTGGCCGTACATCGCCTTGCGGACCTTGTCCACGTCGGTCGAGCCAGCCTTCTCGACAGCCTGCTTCCACATCATGATGCCGACGTAGGTGGCTTCCATCGGGTCGTTGGTGACGCGCTTGTCGCCGCCGGGCAGGTTGTTGGCCTTGACCCATGCAGCCCACTTCTTCTTGAAGTCGTCGTTGACGGGGTTCTTGACCGACATGAAGTAGTTCCATGCAGCCAGATGGCCCACCAGCGGCTTGGTGTCGATGCCGCGCAGTTCTTCTTCACCCACCGAGAAGGCCACCACCGGCACGTCCTTGGCCTTCAGGCCCGCGTTGCCGAGTTCCTTGTAGAACGGCACGTTGGAGTCGCCGTTGATGGTCGACACCACGGCCGTCTTGCCGCCCTGCGCAAACTTCTTGATGTTGGCAACGATGGTTTGGTAGTCGGAGTGGCCGAACGGGGTGTAGACCTCTTCGATGTCGCTGTCCTTCACGCCCTTGCTGTGCAGGAACGCGCGCAGGATCTTGTTGGTCGTGCGCGGATACACGTAATCGGTACCGAGCAGGAAGAACCGCTTGGCGCCGCCGCCCTCCTTGCTCATCAGGTATTCCACGGCCGGAATGGCCTGCTGGTTGGGCGCCGCGCCGGTGTAAAAGACGTTCTTCGACATCTCTTCGCCTTCGTATTGCACCGGGTAGAACAGCAGGCCGTTCAGCTCTTCATAGACCGGCAGCACCGACTTGCGCGACACCGACGTCCAGCAGCCGAACGTCACGGCCACCTTGTCCTGCGTCAGCAGCCCGCGCGCCTTCTCGGCAAACAGCGGCCAGTTCGACGCCGGGTCCACCACCACCGGCTCCAGCTTGCGGCCCAGCACGCCACCACTCTTGTTGATCTCGTCGATCGTCATCAGCGCGACGTCTTTCAGCGACGTCTCGGAGATGGCCATCGTGCCCGACAGCGAATGCAGGATGCCGACCTTGATCGGTTCTTTGGCCTGGGCAAACGCGAGGCTCGACACGGACAACAGCGTTGCGGCGGCGACGGCAGACAGCTTCAACAGCTCACGACGTTTCATTGCGGCTCCTTGGGTTTATTGGTGGCGAGAACGACTCCCGGGGCCCAAAAGTGCAACTACCGTGCCATCGCATTTGGCTCGTTCAAAGGGAAATACGCGCCAAAACGGTGCTGAAGCCGCGCCAAGTCAGCGCATTTGTTCGTTGGAATGCGCCCGCTTGGGGCGCGTAAAGACAAGCACAAAACAAGCGGAATGCAAGCGCACGCCAGTGCAAAAAGAAAGGCCGGCATTGCGCCGGCCTGGGGAACATGAGAAAGACGCGACTCAGGAATAGCGGCGAGAGATCGATTCGGCCACGCACACCGGGCGATCCTGCCCTTCGCGTTCGATGGTCACCGCCCAGGTCATCTGGGCGCCCGTCAGCGTGGGGGCATTGGGCAATGGCGGCAGCGCTTCCATTTCCACCAGCTTCACGCGGGCGCGCACACGGCTGCCCACCGGCACGGGTGCGGTGAAGCGGACCTTGTTTAGGCCGTAGTTCACGCCCATCTTCACGTCTGACATCTCGATCGCGTTGGCCATCAGCATGGGCAAAAGCGACAGCGTGAGGAAGCCGTGCGCCACCGGCGCGCCAAACGGCGACTCGCGCTTGGCACGCTCCACATCCACGTGAATCCACTGGTGATCGCCCGTGGCCTCGGCAAAGAGGTTGACCTGCTGCTGCGTGATCTCGGTCCAGTCACTCACGGCAACTTCCTGGCCGATCAAGCCTTTGAGCTCGTCGAGCGATTCGATGATGCGCATCTGCGTTGTCTCCTTGTTGTGATGGAATGGCGAGCGATCAGGCTTGCGGACGGCGACCGAACAGGCCCATGCCCGTGACGGTACAGACGAGTTCGCCGCGCTGGTTGCGAGCCTCCCAGCGGTTGACGGCCACGCCGCGGTCCGGCTTCGACTGCGACGGACGCACTTCCATGCAGGTGCTCGACACCGACAGCGTGTCGCCCGGATACACCGGCTTCATCCAGCGGATTTCATCCACGCCGGGCGAGCCCATGCTGGCCGCCTTGCCGAGAAACCCCGTCACCATCAGCCGCATCATGATCGAGCAGGTCATCCAGCCGCTGGAAATGATGCCGCCGTAGATGCTGTGCTTGGCGGCTTGCGCATCGATGTGGAACGGCTGCGGATCGTACTGCCGCGCGAAGGTCAGGATCTCTTCTTCGGTAACCGTGTAGGTGCCCATCTGCAGCGTGCGGCCGACTTCGAAATCGTCGAAGTAGAACTCGTACGAACGCGCTGTTTCTGCCCTTTCGTTCTCTGCCATCTCGTCTCCTCCAAATGACAACGCCCCGCACGAATGCGGGGCGTTCAGGTTTGCCGTTACGCCGCTTGCTGGAAGCCGGGCAGCGATGCGAAGCGTGCCAGGTGATGGTCCACGTCGCCCAGCGTCGTGTTGATCATTGTCAGCCGCTTGAACATGTGCGCGGCCGGCAATTCGTTCGTCACGCCCATGCCGCCGTGCAGTTGCACGGCCTCCTGACCAACGTCACGCGCTGCCTGGCCGACACGCGCCTTGGCCGCCGACACGTAGCGGCGGCGTGCCTCGACATCGCCATCTTCAAAGTGCGCAGCAGCCAGATAGGTGATCGAACGGGCCTGCTCTGCGTGGATGAACATATCGACCATACGATGCTGCAGTGCCTGGAAGCGCGCGATGGGCACGCCGAACTGCTGGCGGGTCTTGGTGTACTCCAGCGTTGCGGCGTTCAGCGCATCGATCAGGCCGATTGCTTCTGCGCACAGCAGGACACAACCAAGATCGGCCACGGCATCGATGGTTTCCCACGCCTCGCCCGCTGTGCCCAGTAGCGTTGCCGGTGCGTTGTCGAAGCGGATATCCGCAGCACGCAGATTGTCGATCGTGCGGTAGTCCTTGACCGTGACGCCGGCGGCGTTGCGGTCGACCACGAAGAGCGACAGACCCGACGTATCACGTGCTTCGCCGCCCGTGCGTGACGAGACGATCAGCTTGTCAGCCTGTGCGCCGTGCACCACCACCGCTTTCTCGCCCGTGAGCATCCAGCCGTTGCCCTGCTGCGCAGCGCGCGTGGTGACGTTGAAAAGCTCATAGCGCGATTGGGGCTCGCCGAAGGCAATGGCCAGCTTCACGGCGCCGCCAGCGACTTCTTCAAGCAAGGCATCCTGACCGCCAGCGAGCTTGAGCGCCTGCGCGCCCAGCACGGTGGCCTGATACGGCTCTACAACCAGACCGCGGCCGAGTTCCTGCATGACGACCAGCAGGTCCATCGCGCGGCCGTCGAAACCGCCTTGTGCTTCGGGCACGGGCAGTGCAGTCAGGCCCAGTTCGGCCAGCGCATCCCAATGACCTTGCGACACACCTTCCGGCGAGTACACCACCTTGTTGCGCGCCTCAAAACCGTAGTCCTTGTCGATGAAGCGGCGCACTGCATCGGCCAGTTGCTTCTGTTCGTCGGTGAACGAGAAATCCATGTTTGTCTCCGCTATGTGTTCTGTCGCCGTTCTGATCAGACGCCAAGGATCATCTGCGAGATGATGTTGCGCTGGATTTCGTTCGACCCGCCGTAGATCGAGGTCTTGCGATAGTTGAAGTAATAGGGTGCCAGCGGCGCGGCATCGTTGTCGCCCGTGACGGCCTGCGGCACATCGCCCTCGAGGTAGTCCGGGTCGAACGGCTGGGCATACGGCCCCACGGCCTCGACCATCAGTTCGGTCAGCAACTGCTGGATCTGCGTACCCTTGATCTTCAGCAGCGATGCCTCGGGGCCCGGGCCCTTGCCGGCGTTCTCGCTCGACACCACGCGCAGCACCGTCATTTCCAGTGCCAGCAGTTCAATTTCGAGCGAGGCGATCTTGGCGGCGAACATCGGATCTTGCAGCAACGGCTTGCCGTTCTTCTGATGCTGCAACGCGACGCGCTTGAGGAATGCGAGTTCGCGCTTCGAATTGCCCACGCGAGCAATGCCGGTCCGCTCATGACCAAGCAGGTACTTGGCATACGTCCAGCCGCGGTTCTCTTCGCCGATGAGGTTTTCGACCGGCACCTTCACGTTGTCGAAGAACACCTCGTTCACCTCGTGCTCTTCGTCGAGCATGATGATCGGGCGAACGGTAATGCCCGGCGTCTTCATGTCGATCAGCAGGAACGAGATACCCTCCTGCTTCTTGGCCTCCGGGTCCGTGCGGACGAGGCAGAAAATCATGTCGGCGTGCTGGCCGAGCGTCGTCCAGGTCTTCTGGCCATTGACGATGTAATGGTCACCTTCGCGTACCGCGCGCGTCTTGAGCGAGGCGAGGTCGGAGCCAGAGCCCGGCTCCGAATAGCCCTGGCACCACCAGTCGGTACAGTCCAGGATGCGCGGCAAGTAGTAGCGTTTCTGCGCTTCGTTGCCGTACTTCATGATGACTGGCGCGACCATGCTAACGCCGAACGGCAACACGCCGGGCGCACCGACCTGCGCGCACTCTTCGTCCCAGATGTGTTTTTGGATGGGGGTCCAGCCGGTGCCGCCCCATTCGACCGGCCAGTGCGGGACCGACCAGCCCTTGCCCGCCAAAGCCTTGTGCCAGCGTACGAAATCGTCGCGGTTCAGGCGGCGGTGGTTCAACACCTTGTCCTGGATGTCCTTGGGCAGATTGGCTTGCAGCCAGCCGCGGACTTCCTGGCGGAACGCATCATCGGCCGCCGAGTAGTTCAGATCCATGCCTGTCTCCTGTGGTTGGCTCTCCACCGCGGCAAATCGATGGAGAACGTTCTGTCGGACCGGCGCGGACCTGAATCGGGCGACTAGTGCACGGGCTGCTTGAGCGCGTCGGGCACCAGCAGCGGCATCACGTCGATGCCTTCCTCCGCCAGTTCCTGCGCTTCTTCCCGAGATGTCGTCCCGCGAATGCCCCGCTCCGGCGCCTCGTTGTAGTGCATGCGGCGCGCCTCTTCTGCAAACCGCTCGCCGACGTCCTCGGTATTGGCAAGGACATGGCGCACGGCTTTCAGGTAGAGCTGTTGCAGGGTCGCGGGCACACCGCTCTCGCCTTCGGCCGCCTTGCCAGCGCCGCTCTTGTGGGCGGACTCCGGACGAGACGACGATAGATTCAGGCGGGGCGCACTCGGCAAACGCTCAACCTCGTTGTGACCGCAAACTGGGCACGTCAATAGCCCGCGCTCTTGCTGCGATTGCAGATCGGCATCGGAGCCGAACCAGCCTTCGAAGCGGTGGTCATTGGCACAGCGGAGGTCCAGCACTTTCATGATCGGTCCAGCGCATGGGGACGAGTGTATCCCCGATTCGAAAATTTGTGAACGGTCGTGCTAATTTTTTCGCACGACCGTTCGCTATGGTAACAACGACAGGAAAACGGTGTGATCAAGCGACGGCTGTAAGCGCCTCAGACTGCACCCGGCGTCCACGCGCCTGACAGAATCTTCTCAAGCCAGAACGTGCCGATGATGGTCTTCACGTCGGAAATCTTACCTTCGCGCACCCAATCGATCAGTTGGCCGGCCGGCGTGACGAAGGTCTCGAGAAATTCGCCTTCATCTAGCATTGCCGTACCTTGTTTAAGATCGCGTGCGAGATAGATGTCGATGAACTCGGTGGAATAGGAAATGACCGGATGAATGCGCGTGAGGTAGTCCCAGCGCTCGGCCGTGTAGCCGGTTTCCTCGCGCAGTTCGCGCTTGCCGCATGTGAGCGCACCTTCCTCCGGATCGAGCTTGCCTGCCGGGAACTCAATCATCACCTTGCCGACCGGGTAGCGGAACTGACGCTCCATCAATACGGTGCCGTCATCGAACAGCGGGATCATCATCACCGCGCCCGGGTGAATCAGGTATTCGCGGCTCGCATTGCGGCCGTCCGGCAGGCGAACAATGTCGTGCTTGAGCGTAAGAAATTTGCCTTGGTGCATCAACGCAGACGCAACCTGCGTCTCGCGCAGACCGGCGTCGGGGTCCTGCGTCGTCTCAGGAGTGGCGTTCAGCGGGGTGTGATCGGACATGGCGCTCTCTCATGCCGAGACAGCGAGAACCTGCCCGGCGGGAATTAACGGGAATCGCGGGGATGGCGAACCAGGTATTGCCACGTAAAGCCGGGAAACGCGAAAACCAGCATCAAGCAAGCGGTGATCGCGTAAAACTGCCAGCCTTGCGGAAATGCATTGCCCTGGCTCGATTCGATACCAAAGCCGATCAGCCCAACCACAACGTACATGGCAATCAGCTCGGTGCCGCGCAGCCAGAACGGCTTGCGCGGCCAGCGTGCCGGCACCAGTGCCAACACGCGTTGATTGACGAACGGCAGGTTGGCACAGATGAGTGCCAACACGATGACAAACAGACCGCCCGTCGACGTAGTCATGGTGCTCGGCGTCTTACGAAGCCAACGTCAGGCGGATTGCCTGATAGCACACAGCCATCAGGCCGGCCGGGAAGATACCCAGCAACAGCACCAACAAGCCATTGATCGACAGCAACGAGCGCAGGCCCAAGGTGGCCTCCACGGGGGCCTCGTCCGCCGGCGCATCGAAATACATGACCTTGATGACACGCAGGTAGTAGAACGCCCCCACCAGCGAGAACAGCACGGCCACCACGGCTAACCACGGCATTCCGGCATCAACCACCGCCCCCAGGACCGACAGTTTGGCGTAGAAGCCCACCGTCGGCGGCAGGCCCGCCAGCGACATCATGATGAACAGCATCAGCAGCGCAAACCACGGGCTCTTTTTCGACAAGCCCTTGAGGTCGGCAATCTCTTCCGCTTCGTAGCCCTTACGCGCCAACAGCAAGATGATGCCGAAAGCGCCGAGTGCGGTCAGCACGTAGGTGATCGCGTAGAACATCGACGCGCTGTAGGCCTGTGCCGTCAAATCCGGCTTGCCGGAGCTGACGCCTGACACCAAGCCCAGCAGCAGGAAGCCCATGTGCGAGACCGTCGAATAGCCCAGTAGACGCTTGAAGTTGGTCTGAACAACGCCCGTGATATTGCCGATAGCCAGCGACACAACGGCCAGCACGATCAGCATGTTCTGCCAGTCGAACGCCAGCGGCAGCAAGCCTTCCACCAGAATGCGCAGCGTCATCGCGAACGCAGCCACCTTCGGTGCGCCGGCGATCAGGAGCGTCACGGCCGTCGGCGAGCCTTGGTACACGTCCGGCACCCACATGTGGAACGGCGCCACGCCCAGCTTGAAACCCAGACCGGCAACGATGAACACCACGCCGAACACGAGGATCGTCTTGTTGATCTCGCCGTTCTTGATGGCGTCAAACACCTTGCCCAGCTCCAGCGAGCCGGTTGCTCCGTACAGCATCGACATCCCGTAGAGCAGCAGGCCCGATGCCAGCGCGCCCAGGATGAAGTACTTCATGGCTGATTCGGACGATACGTTCGAACGGCGACGCAGCGCCACCAGCGTGTACGACGCCAGCGACAGCAATTCCAGGCCCAGATAAAGCACAAGGAAGTTGTTGCCGGTGATCATCACTACCTGCCCACCCAGCGTGAACAGGGCGAACATGTAGAACTCGCCCGCATACATGTCGCGGTCGGCAAGATAGCGGCGCGTGTAGACGAGCGTGGCAAACAGCGTAAGCGCGCAGAACGACGCCAGCACGTTGGCCATCGGGTCGATCACGGCCATATTGCCGAAGACGTAGTGCGTCTCGCCGTTCGCGGCGTTCAGCCCGAACCACACGGCCAGCACCAGCGTGATCACCAACGAAACCGGATACGCCACGCTGCTTCGTTTCTGGCCGCGCGCCAGGTCAATCCAGTTGACTGCACCAATGCCCAGCGCGAGAAAAACGATTGGGGCAACAGCCGCAATAGAGGAGGACGATTGCATAGTTTCTTCTCGCTGCTTACAGCTTCGACTGAGCCACGTGGGTCAGCAGGTTGACCACGGACGCATGCATGACATCGGTGAAGGGTTTCGGATACAGACCCATGTACAGAGTGGCGATCGCCAGCACGCCCAGCATGAAGAACTCGCGGCAGTTCAGGTCCTTCAATTCGGCCACGTGCTTGTGGGTCACATCACCGAAGATCACGCGCTTGACCATCCACAGCGAATACGCTGCACCAAAAATCAGTGCCGTGGCGGCCAGCAGACCAATCCAGAAATTGAATTTGACCGAACCCAGGATCACCATGAATTCGCCAACGAAACCCGAGGTTGCCGGGAGGCCGCAGTTGGCCATCGCAAAGAACACCGACAGCGCCGCGAACTTCGGCATCGTGTTCACCACACCGCCGTAATCGGCGATCTGACGTGAGTGCACCCGGTCGTACAGCACGCCGATGCACAGGAACATTGCACCTGAGATGAAGCCGTGCGAGATCATCTGGACGATACCGCCCTCCACACCGATCTCGTTGAAGATGAAGAAGCCCAGCGTGACGAAGCCCATGTGGGCGATCGACGAATAAGCGACCAGCTTCTTCATGTCGGCTTGCACCAGCGCGACCAGGCCGATGTAGATCACAGCAACCAGCGAGATCGCAATGATGAATGCGGACAGGCTATGGCTGGCATCCGGCGCGATCGGCAGCGAGAACCGCAAGAAACCGTAGGCGCCCAGCTTCAGCATGATGGCCGCCAGCACCACGGAACCACCAGTCGGCGCCTCCACGTGGGCATCCGGCAGCCAAGTGTGCACCGGCCACATCGGCACCTTCACGGCAAAGGCCATGAAGAACGCGAGGAAGATCAGGATCTGCTCGTTCATCGACAGCTTGACCTGATGCCACTGCAGAATTTCGAACGTGCCGCTGTGGAAGTACAGATACAGCAGCGCGACCAGCGTCAGCAACGAGCCCAGCAACGTGTACAGGAAGAACTTGAATGCCGCATAGACGCGGTTCGGGCCGCCCCACACGCCGATGATGATGTACATCGGGATCAGCGTGGCTTCAAAGAACACGTAGAACAGCAGACCGTCGAGCGACGCAAACACGCCGATCATCAGACCCGACAGGATCAAGAACGCGGCCATGTACTGGGCCACACGCTCGGTGATCACTTCCCAGGCGGCAATGACCACGATGACGGTAATGAATGCAGTCAGCACCACAAACCACATCGAGATGCCGTCGACACCCAGGTAGTAGCTGATGTGGAAGCGCTCGATCCACGACGACTTCTCGACGAACTGCATCGCAGCCGTCGTCTTGTCGAAACGCGTGATCAGCGGCAACGTCATCACGAAGCTGATCAGCGAGCCGATCAGCGACATCCAGCGGACATAACCGGGATTGCGGTCTGAGCCCGAGGCCAGCACCAGCACGCCGAAGAAGATCGGCAGCCAGATCGCAAAAGACAGAACCATTTTTGTAATCCCTTATTTGCCTGCCAGGAACACGAAATACGTCAGCAGCCCAACCGTGCCGATGATCATCGCGAACGCATAGTCATAGATGAAGCCGGACTGGAGCAGGCGCACGACAGTCGCGAACCAGCCCACCAGACGCGCGCTGCCGTTGACGACAACACCGTCGATCACGCCCTGATCGCCGCCCTTCCACAGGCCACGGCCAAACTTGACCGCACCGTTGGCAAAGACGATCTCGTTGATCTTGTCCATGTAGTACTTGTTGTCCAGCAGCTTGTAGACGCCAGAGAAACGCTTGGCAATCGCTGCCGGGATATCCGGGCGCTTCAGGTAGAAGAACCACGACAACACGACGCCCGCCAGCAACAGGATGAACGGTGCCGACGTAAAGCCGTGCAGCGCCATCTCGACCCAGCCGTGGAAGTCTTCAGCCAACACCTTCATTGCCTCGTGGTTGTCAGCATTGAAGATGACTTCCGAGAACACCACACCGTGCTTGAAGAACTCCCCGAACAGCATCGGCTGGATTGCCATTGCACCGATGATGACCGACGGAATCGCCAGCAGGACCAGCGGCACCGTCACCACCCACGGCGACTCGTGCGGCTTTTGGCCCGGGGCCAGACCATGGTGATGATCGTGGTCGCCCTCTTCCTCTTCATGGTGATCGTCGTGATGAGCATGGGCCTTGCCGAAACGCTCTTCACCGTGGAACACCAGGAAGTACATGCGGAACGAGTAGAACGCGGTCACGAACACGCCGGCCAGCACCGCCCAGTAAGCGAAGCCAGCGCCCGGCAGGTGCGATTCGCGCACCGCTTCGATGATCGAGTCCTTCGAATAGAAGCCCGCGAAGAACGGCGTGCCAATCAACGCCAGCGACCCCACCAGCGACGTCAGCCAAGTGATCGGCATGTACTTGCGCAGGCCGCCCATGTTGCGCATGTCCTGATCGTGGTGCATACCGATGATGACGGAGCCCGCGCCGAGGAACAGCAGCGCCTTGAAAAATGCGTGCGTCATCAAGTGGAACACGGCTACTTGATAAGCCGACGCACCCAGCGCGACGGTCATGTAGCCCAGCTGAGACAGCGTGGAGTACGCCACCACACGCTTGATGTCGGTCTGGATGATGCCCAGGAAGCCCATGAACAGCGCGGTGATGGCGCCGATGATCAACACGAACGACAGGGCGGTGTCCGAGAGCTCGAACAGCGGCGACATGCGCGCGACCATGAAGATGCCGGCGGTCACCATGGTGGCCGCGTGAATCAGCGCAGAAATCGGGGTCGGACCTTCCATCGAGTCCGGCAGCCACACGTGCAGCGGGAACTGCGCCGACTTACCCATCGCGCCGATGAACAGGCAGATGCAAGCGACCGTCAACATGTGCCAGTCGGTGCCCGGGAAGCCAATCGTTGCCAGGTTGTCGCGGGCGGCAAACACGTCGGCATAGCTCAGGCTGCCGCTGTACGCCAGCAGAAGGCCAATACCGAGCACGAAGCCGAAGTCGCCCACGCGGTTGACCAGGAACGCCTTCATGTTGGCGTAGATGGCCGTCGGACGCTTGAACCAGAAGCCGATCAGCAGATACGACACCAGACCCACAGCTTCCCAGCCGAAGAACAGCTGCAGGAAGTTGTTGCTCATCACGAGCATCAACATCGAAAACGTGAACAGCGAGATGTACGCGAAGAAACGGTTGTAGCCGTCATCTTCCGCCATGTAGCCGATGGTGTAGATATGCACCATCAACGAGACGAAGGTCACCACGCACATCATCATCGCCGTGAGCGAATCGATGAGGAAGCCGACTTCCATCTTCAGCGAGCCAATCGTCATCCATTCATAGACGGTGCCGTTGTAGCCGGCGCCATTGATGACGTCGGACAGCGTCAGCGCCGACAGAATGAAGGCGATCGCAACACCAAGGATGGTGACGCTGTGGGATGCCGTGCGGCCGATCTTCTCGCCAAAGAACTTGGTGCCGAAAAGCCCGGCGATCGCCGCGCCGGCCAGCGGCGCGAGCGGAATCGCCAGCAGCAGGTTGGGATTGAGCGTGGTAGCCATGGAACGCTTCTTATAGGTGGATGCGGAGGTCAGCCTTTCAGGCTGTCCAGATCGTCGACGTTGATGGTGTCCAGATTACGGAACAGCACCACCAGGATGGCGAGACCGATCGCGGATTCCGCCGCGGCCACCGTCAGGATGAAAAACACGAACACCTGCCCTGCCAGATCGCCCAGGTAATGGGAGAACGCAACGAAGTTCAGGTTGACCGCCAGCAGCATCAATTCGATCGCCATCAGCAGCACGATGACGTTCTTGCGGTTCAGGAAGATGCCGACGATGCTGATGGCAAACAGCACCGCGCCGAGCACGAGGTAATGGGCAAGGGATAGCGAAGACATATGGGTTCTCCCGGGGCTCAGCTCTTGGATTCAGCCGAAGCTGCGCCAGCCGACTTTTCAGACGGCATCGAGACCAGACGCACACGGTCCTTGCGCTTCACGCGGATTTGATCAGACACGTTCTGGGCTTTGGTGTCCTTGCGGCGACGGGCGGTCAAGGCCACGGCCGCGACAATCGCCAGCAGCAGCACTGCGCCAGCGACTTCAAAGGCATAGATGTAATCGGTGTAGATGAGCTTCCCGAGCGCCTGCGTGTTCGGACCGGTAAAGCCTTTCGGCAACTCCTGCACGGGCTGTACGCGCCCCATGAAGGTCTTGGTCAGCACGACGGCCATTTCGAGGATGATGACCACGCCCACGAACGCTGCCATTGGCACGTACGTCCAAAAATCGCGTCGCAAGTGCTCGATGTCGATATCGATCATCATCACCACGAACAGGAACAGCACCATCACTGCCCCAACGTAGACCAGCACCAGCGTGATGGCGAGGAACTCCGCCTTGAGCAGCATCCAGATCGCCGCTGCGGTAAAGAACGAGAGCACGAGGAACAGCGCCGCGTGCACCGGGTTCTTCGCGGTGATGACCTTCAGCGCTGCGAGCACCAGCACGAGCGCGAAACAGTAGAAGATGATCGTCGTGATTTCCATGATCCTGGCACGGGCCGTTTTGCGGCACGCGCTTGTCCAAAGCCGCGATGGCGTACCGCCACCGCAACTGGTTGGCTCTCAAAGAGCCGTTGTCCAACCGGGATGTCAACTGCACCGCCCGCCAACCGCACGGCGGACGTTCTGAATCAGCGGTACTTTGCGTCGGCCGCCTTATTGGCCGCAATTTCCGGCTCGAAGCGATCACCCACGGCCAGCAGCATGTCTTTGGTGAAATACAGGTCGCCGCGCTTTTCACCGTGGTATTCCAGGATGTGCGTCTCGACGATGGCGTCCACCGGGCAAGCCTCTTCGCAGAAGCCGCAGAAAATACACTTGGTCAGGTCGATGTCGTAGCGCGTGGTGCGGCGAGTGCCGTCGTCGCGCTGGTCTGACTCGATCGTGATGGCCAGAGCCGGGCATACGGCCTCGCACAGCTTGCAAGCGATGCAACGCTCCTCGCCGTTCGGATAGCGACGCAGTGCATGCAAACCGCGGAAGCGCGGCGACAGCGGCGTCTTCTCTTCCGGAAAGAGAACAGTGATCTTGCGCGCAAACAGGTAGCGCCCGGTCAGCGCCAGCCCCTTGAAGAGTTCCTTCAGGAGCAGGCTGTTAAAGAATTCCTTGATGGCAAGCAACATGGTGCCTTCCTATTGTCCCGTTACTTCCAGATGTTCCACGGCGACACCAACCAGATGGCGACGACGACAAGCCAGCCCACAGTGAGCGGAATGAAGACCTTCCAGCCCAGACGCATGATCTGGTCATAGCGATAACGCGGGAACGATGCACGCAGCCAGATGAACACCGACAGCAGCAGGAAAACCTTGATGAGCAGCCAGAAGAAGCCCGGAATCCAGTTGAGAACCGGTGCATCAATCGGCGAGGCCCAGCCGCCCAGGAACAGCGTTGCCGTCAGCGCTGAGATCACGATCATGTTGATGTACTCGGCCAGGAAGAACAGCGCGAACGCCATGCCCGAGTATTCGATCATGTGGCCAGCCACGATTTCCGATTCGCCTTCCACCACGTCGAACGGGTGGCGGTTGGTTTCTGCCACACCCGAGATGAAGTAGACGCCAAACATCGGCAGCAGCGGCAACCAGTTCCACGAGAGGATATTGATGCCGTGGCCAGCAAAGAAACCGCGGTTCTGCGAGTTGACGATGTCCGACAGATTCAGGCTGCCCGTCACCATCAGCACCGTCACGAGCGCGAAGCCCATGGCGATTTCGTACGAAATCATCTGCGCCGAGGCACGCATCGCACCCAGGAATGCGTACTTGGAGTTCGAAGCCCAGCCGGCCAGGATCACGCCGTACACGCCCACCGAGCTGATCGCCATCACGTACAGCAGGCCGGCGTTGATGTTCGACACCATGGCTTCGGCCTGGAACGGAATCACCGCCCAGATCGCCACGGCGGGCATCAGCACCATCAGCGGCGCGATGATGTACATGCCGCGGCTGACCGCGCTCGGCACCATGACTTCCTTGAGCAGCAGCTTGAGCACGTCGGCAATCGGCTGCAGCAGACCCATCGGGCCAACGCGGTTCGGGCCCAGACGCACGTGCATCCAGCCGATGAGCTTGCGCTCCCACAAGATCAGGTAGGCCACGCACAGCAGCAGCGGCAGAATGATGCAGACCGCGCGGACCAGCGTCCAGATCAGCGGCCACCACCCACCGAAGGTGGCGGTACCGAAAGAAGTAATCGACTCGATCATGTTGACCCTTACACCGTAGCCGCCAGCGCGGACGATTCAACCTTCTCAACGCTTACCGCGCCGAACATGGCACCCAGTTGTGCCGAAGCCTCGGTGGCGGCGGACACGCGGATCACACCGGAAGCCAGCGACTTGTCCAGCACGGCCGGCAGCACCACACTGCGCTGCCCCTGCGTCACGCGCACGGCGTCACCATCGACAAGGCCGAGTTGCGCATAGAGGTCAGCCGGCAAGCCAGCGCGCATTGCTGCGCGTGCTGCGGCCGTCAGCTGCAGCGAACCAGCGCGGCGTACGATCGGATCGGCGTGATAAATCGGCACATCGGCCAGACGTTCGATGCCGGCAGCGGAGGCAGCGGGAACGGCGGTCTGCGCGATCGTCGTATTCGACAGACGATCGGTGACCGGCTTGGTCAGCACTTCGTCGCGCACCACTTCCGAGCTGTCGTATTCGAAGCCCGACACGTTCAGCAGGTTGCCCAGCACGCGCAGGACCTTCCACGCCGGGCGCGAATCACCCAGGCTGCGCACAACGCCGTTGAAGCTTTGCGGCAGGCCTTCGCAGTTGACGAAGGTGCCCGAAGTTTCCGTGAACGGCGCGGTCGGCAGCAGCACATCGGCGTATTCGAGTGCAGCGCGAGAGGCAAACGGCGCCAACACGATCACCGTGTCAGCCTGATCCAGTGCCGCACGAGCCTGCACGGGATTCGCGCTATCGAATTCAGGTTCGGCGCCCAGGAGCACGTAAGCACGGCGCGGCTGCGCCAGCATAGCGGCGGCATCGAGGCCATTGCCTTGCGGCAGCGCACCAGCAATGTAGCCACCGACGGTGTTGGCCGCTTCCGTCAGGAAGCCCAGCGTCGCACCGGTCTGCTGCGCAACCCACTGAGCCAGCGCATGCAATTGCGAGAATTGCGGATGCGCTACAGCAGCGTTGCCGAGGAACACCGCCTTGCGTTCGCCCGAAGCGAGGCTTGCGGCGATGCGCTTAGCAACGTCACCGACTTCGATGCCATCCGTACCGCCCGGACGTGCAACGTTGTTGGCAGCAGCCACGGCCACCGCCACTTGCGACAGCAGCGACAGCCATTGCGACGGCGCGCCCAACAGTTGCGTGGCGGGCATCAGAAGGTCTTCGCCGCCGGCGCCGATCACATTCAGCTGACCACCCTTCTTGCCTGCCTGCCGCAGGCGCGCGGCCAGCAACGGATGATCCTTGCGCAGGAACGCGCCCACCACCAGCGTGCGCTGCAGCAGCGACACGTCGGCGATCGGCATGCCGAGCCACGGAGCGCCGGTCGGCTTGACCGAGAAATCGGATTGACGCAGACGGAAATCGACGTTGTCGCTGCCAATGCCACGCACCAGCTTTTGCAGCAAGAACAGCTCTTCCAGCGTGCTGTGGGGGCTGGCCAATGCACCGATCTGCTCAGCGCCATGGTCACGCTTGATTTCGTTCAGGCCGTTGGCAACGTATTCCAGTGCCGTGGTCCAGTCGACAGCTTTCCACTGACCGCCTTGCTTGAGCATCGGCTGCGTCAGACGATCGTCGCTGTTCACGCCTTCATAGGCGAAGCGGTCCTTGTCGGACAGCCAGCATTCATTGATGGCTTCGTTGTCCAGCGGCAGAACACGCATCACGCGCTGGTTCTTGGTCTGGACAATCACGTTGGCGCCGAGGCCATCGTGCGGCGACACCGACTTGCGGCGTGCCAGCTCCCACGTACGGGCCGAATAGCGGAACGGCTTGCTGGTCAGCGCGCCAACGGGGCACAGATCGATCATGTTGCCCGACAATTCGGAATCAACAGTCTGACCGACGAACGTCGTGATCTCGGAATGCTCGCCACGATTGAGCATGCCCAGTTCCATCACGCCGGCAATTTCCTGACCGAAGCGGACGCAACGCGTGCAGTGAATGCAGCGCGTCATCTCTTCCATGGAGATCAGCGGGCCCACGTTCTTGTGGAACACCACACGCTTTTCTTCCTGGTAGCGCGATTCCGACTTGCCGTAGCCCACAGCCAAGTCCTGCAACTGGCACTCGCCACCCTGATCGCAGATCGGGCAATCTAACGGGTGGTTGATCAGCAGGAATTCCATCACGGACTTCTGGGCCTTCACCGCCTTCTCGGAGTTGGTGAAGACCTTCATACCCGCGGTGACGGGCGTGGCGCAGGCCGGCAGCGCCTTGGGCGCCTTCTCGACCTCGACCAGGCACATCCGGCAGTTGGCCGCGACCGACAGTTTGCGGTGATAGCAGAAGTGAGGAATGTAGGTGCCCGTCTGGCGAGCAGCCTCCATCACCAGGCTGCCTTCGGCAACCTCAACCTTCTTGCCATCGATTTCGATTTCAACCATGTTCTGCCACGCTTAAATGTAGGTGGGCACCATGCACTGCTTGTGTTCGACGTGATACGCGAACTCATCCCAGTAGTGCTTGAGCATGCCGCGGACCGGCATCGCAGCGGCATCGCCGAGCGCGCAGATGGTCCGGCCCATGATGTTTTCTGCCACGTTGTTCAGCAGGTCCAGGTCTTCCTGGCGGCCCTTGCCGTGCTCGATGCGGTCGACCACGCGATACAGCCAGCCGGTGCCCTCACGGCACGGCGTGCACTGGCCGCACGACTCTTCGAAATAGAAGTACGAAAGGCGCAGCAGCGACTTCACCATGCAGCGCGTTTCGTCCATCACGATCACAGCGCCCGAGCCCAGCATCGAGCCCGCCTTGGCGATCGAGTCGTAGTCCATGTCGGAAGCCATCATCAGGTCGGCCGGCACCACCGGCGCCGACGAGCCACCCGGGATGACCGCCTTGAGTTTCTTGCCGCCGCGCATGCCGCCGGCCAGCTCCAACAGTTTGGAGAACGGCGTGCCGAGCGGAATCTCATAGTTGCCCGGACGCTCCACGTCGCCAGACACCGAGAAGATCTTTGAGCCGCCGTTGTTCGGCTTGCCCATCTTCAGATAATTGTCCGGACCGATGGCCAGCAGGAACGGCACAGCGGCAAAGGTTTCGGTGTTGTTGATGGTGGTCGGCTTGCCGTACAGGCCAAAGCTCGCCGGGAACGGCGGCTTGAAGCGCGGCTGGCCCTTCTTGCCTTCCAGCGACTCGAGCAGCGCGGTCTCTTCGCCGCAGATGTACGCGCCATAGCCATGGTGCGCATGCAGCTGGAAGTTGAAGCCGGAACCCAGAATGTTGTCACCGAGGAAGCCCGCAGCCCGAGCCTCTTCAAGCGCCTGCTCAAAAATCTTGTATTCGTTCCAGATCTCGCCGTGGATGTAGTTGTAGCCCACGGTAATGCCCATCGCGTAGCCGCCGATGGCCATGCCTTCGATCAGCGCGTGCGGGTTGTAACGGATGATGTCGCGATCTTTGAACGTACCCGGTTCGCCTTCGTCCGTGTTGCAGACCAGATACTTCTGGCCCGGAAACTGGCGCGGCATGAAGCTCCACTTCAAGCCGGTCGGGAAGCCTGCACCGCCACGGCCGCGCAGGCCTGACGCTTTCACGTCAGCAATGACCTGTTCGGGGGTGATCTTCTCGGTGAGGATGCGCTTGAGCTGTTGATAGCCGCCGCGCTTGACGTAATCTTCGAGGTGCCAGTTGTCGCCGTTCAAGCCGGCGAGAATCAACGGCTGGATATGTCGATCGTGCAGAGAGGTCATTTACTTGCCTGCTCCGGTGGTCGGCGCCTTCGACTGGAGGTCAGCGATCAGCGCGTCGAGCTTCTCGTTGCTCATGAAGCTGCACATGTGGGTGTTGTTGACGATCATGACCGGCGCATCACCGCACGCGCCCATGCACTCGCCTTCTTTCAGCGTGAAGTTGCCGTCGGCCGTGGTTTCGTTGAAACCGATGCCGAGCTTCTTTTTCAGGTAATCGGCCGCGCGCTCGCCACCCGACAACGCGCACGGCAAGTTCGTGCACACCGACAGCTTGAAGCGGCCCACCGGCTTGGTGTCGTACATGTTGTAGAACGTCGCCACTTCCTCGACCCACACCGGCGGCATTTCGAGGTACTCGGCCACGAACTGCATGACTTCGGGCGAGACCCAGCCTTTCTCGCTCTGCGCGACCGCCAGCGCCGCCATCACGGCGGACTGCTTCTGGTCGGCGGGATATTTTGCGACCGCCCGGTCGATTTCCTTGAGAGCTTCTGCTGATAGCATGTTCGTTGCGATTGGTGCGGGACGCGGGGCGTGCTACCTAGCAGCCATACCCCGGCGTGCGTCCTCGTTTCACAGCCGCGCTTGCCTGCGCGTCAAACCGTCGTTTCTTGGGTTCAGCGGTCGATCTCGCCAAACACAATGTCTTGCGTACCGATGATCGTCACCGCATCGGCAATCATGTGACCCTTCGCCATTTCGTCGAGCGCGGCCAGATGAACGAAGCCCGGCGCGCGGATCTTCAGACGGTACGGCTTGTTGGCGCCGTCGGAGATTGCATAGATGCCGAACTCGCCCTTTGGGTGCTCAACGGCGGCATACGCTTCGCCTTCGGGCACGTGCATACCTTCCGTGAAGAGCTTGAAGTGGTGAATCAGCTCTTCCATGTTGGTCTTCATGTCCACGCGCGACGGCGGCGCGACCTTGTGGTTATCCGTGATCACCGGACCCGGGTTTTTGCGCAGCCACTCGATGCACTGACGAATGATGCGATTGCTTTGGCGCATTTCTTCCACGCGCACCAGATAACGGTCGTAGCAATCGCCGTTCACGCCAACCGGAATGTCGAAATCGACGCGGTCGTACACTTCGTACGGCTGCTTCTTGCGCACATCCCATTCGATGCCCGAACCGCGCAGCATCGCACCGGAGAAGCCTTTGTTAAGGGCACGCTCGGGGGTCACCACGCCGATACCGACCAGGCGCTGCTTCCAAATCCGGTTGTCGGTCAGCAGCGTTTCGTACTCATCAACATACTTCGGGAAGCGGTTGGTGAAGTCTTCAATGAAGTCCAGCAACGAACCCGAACGCGTTTCGTTCAGGGCGGCCAGGGCCTTCTCGTTGCGCACCTTGGATGCCTTGTATTGCGGCATCGTGTCAGGCAGGTCGCGGTAGACGCCGCCTGGACGGTAGTAGGCTGCGTGCATGCGCGCGCCCGACACCGCCTCGTACATATCGAACAGGTCTTCACGTTCGCGGAAGGCGTACAGGAACACCGCCATGGCGCCCACGTCCAGCGCGTGCGAACCGATCCACATCAGGTGGTTCATGATCCGCGTAATTTCGTCGAACATGACGCGGATGTACTGCGCACGCAGCGGCACTTCCAGACCAAGCAGGCGCTCGATTGCCATCACGTAGGCGTGCTCATTGACCATCATCGACACGTAGTCGAGGCGGTCCATGTACGGCACGCTCTGAATCCAGGTCTTCTGCTCTGCGAGCTTTTCAGTCGCGCGGTGCAGCAGGCCGATGTGCGGGTCGGCACGTTGAATGACTTCGCCGTCCAGCTCGAGCACCAGGCGCAGCACGCCGTGTGCGGCCGGGTGTTGCGGACCGAAGTTCAGGGTGTAGTTTTTGATATCTGCCATAGTCGGGCGCCCTTCAGTGCCGTCAGTGCTTTAAGCCACCGTATTGATCCTCTCGGATCACACGCGGCGTAATCTCGCGCGGCTCGATGGTTACCGGCTGGTAGACCACGCGGCGCTGCACCGGGTCGTAGCGCATTTCAACGTAACCCGACACCGGGAAGTCTTTGCGGAACGGGTGGCCGATGAAGCCGTAGTCGGTCAGAATGCGGCGCAGGTCCGGGTGACCCTCGAACACCAGGCCGAACAGGTCGAATGCTTCGCGCTCGAACCAGTCAGCCGAATTCCAGATGGTCGTCACAGACGAGACCACCGGCAGGTCGTCGTCCGGCGCGAATACGCGGACGCGGACACGCCAGTTGTGCGTAATCGACAGCAGATGCGACACAGCGGCAAAACGCGGGCCGTTCCAGGCACCGTCGCCATAGTCGGCATAGTCGACGCCGCACAAATCGATCAGTTGTTCGAACTTGAGCGACGCGTCGTCGCGCAGCGTGCGCATGACGTCGAGATAATCGGCGGCCTTCACCACGAGGGTGAGCTCACCGACCGATTCGGTCAGGCTTTGAACACGATTACCCAGCGCCTTTTCCAGCGCGGCCTTCAGGGTGGCAAGCTTGTCGGTCATGTCAGGCCTTGCGCGCGATGGTGTTGGTGCGGCGGATCTTGGCCTGCAGCTGGATGATGCCGTAGATCAGCGCTTCAGCCGTTGGCGGGCAGCCCGGCACGTACACGTCGACCGGCACGATGCGATCACAGCCGCGCACGACAGAATATGAGTAGTGGTAGTAACCGCCACCGTTCGCGCACGAACCCATCGAAATGACCCAGCGAGGCTCGGCCATCTGGTCATACACCTTGCGCAGCGCGGGTGCCATCTTGTTGCACAGCGTGCCAGCCACGATCATCACGTCAGACTGACGCGGCGACGGGCGAAACACCACGCCGAAACGGTCCAGGTCATAACGCGATGCGCCGGCGTGCATCATTTCGACAGCACAGCAGGCCAAGCCGAATGTCATCGGCCAGAGTGACCCAGTACGGGTCCAGTTGATCAGCTTGTCAGCGGTGGTCGTGACAAAGCCTTCATTGAGTACGCCTTCGATCGCCATTTCACATCACTCCCAATCGAGCGCGCCTTTTTTCCAGATGTAGACGAAGCCCACGAGAAACTCGAGAAGAAACACACCCATCGCGAAGAACCCAGGCCAGCCGATCTCACGCAGCGCCACGCCCCAGGGGAAAAGGAACGCAGTCTCCAGATCGAACAGAATGAACAGGATGGCGATGAGGTAATAGCGCACGTCGAACTTCATGCGCGCGTCTTCGAATGCTTCGAAGCCGCACTCGTACGGCGAGAGCTTGTCAGGATCGGGATTGTTCGGACCGAGGACTCGGCCGATGGTCATCAGAGCAAGGCCAAGGCCAAGGCCGACAACGATGAACAACAGTACGGGGAAATAGGCTTCGAGGTTCAAGGGACGCCCGCCTTTTTGAATGGTTGCAACAGCACTGCCCGCAGGCGGCGCCTTGTCGCCCCATCGAAGGCGCCGGGTCCGCAGCCTTACGACGCTTCAACTGCGCGTCGTCTTGCGGAGGGGCCTGCGCGGAACATCCCGTTGAACAGACCCCGAATTTGATTGGTGCCGACGGCGAGACTCGAACTCGCACAGCTTTCGCCACTACCCCCTCAAGATAGCGTGTCTACCAATTTCACCACGTCGGCTGGGGGAAGAAACTTTATCAGGAAGCCGGTTGAGACTTAACGTCCTTGCCGTTCCCCGCGTTGTTTCAAGCCTTGCATTCTACCGCAAAGCAACGCTTTTGTTCAATGCACAAACAAAAATCTTATGCCTCGCGACACGCCGGAAAACCTCAACGGCACGCCGCGGTCATTACATCAAATTACTTGGGCACAGCCGGGGCCGAAGCAGCGCCCGGAGCGGCAGCAGGAGCCGAAGCGGCCGGGGCCGAGGCCGTGGACGTAACAGGCGCGACCGAACCCATCACACCTGCCGACACGCTGCCCTTGTTGGTGCCGATCAGCGTCAGCGCCAGCGTGGCAATAAAGAACACGGTGGCCAGCACGGCCGTCGTGCGCGACAGGAAGTTTGCCGAGCCGGTGGCCCCAAACAGGCTACCCGATGCGCCGGAGCCAAACGCCGCCCCCACGTCCGCACCCTTGCCGTGCTGCAAAAGCACCAGGCCGATCACGCCGAGCGCGCTCAGAATTTGCGCCACCAGCAGCAGAGTCTTCAGAATTGCCATTTCGTTTCTCTCAATAATATGTTGCAGTCGCACATGCGTAACATGGCGACTCGATCCGTCGTTTATGCGCGACCAATCGCCAGGAAATCTTCTGCCTTCAGCGATGCGCCGCCGATCAGGCCGCCATCGATGTCCGCCATTGCAAACAACTCGCCGGCATTGTCCGGCTTGACGCTGCCGCCGTACAGAATCGCCAGGCGCTGCGCCACACCTGCGTCGCGAGCAGCAACACGGGCGCGCAGGAATGCGTGCACAGCCTGCGCCTGCTCGCTGGTTGCCGTCTTGCCCGTGCCGATTGCCCAAACCGGCTCATACGCCACGACGATACGACCCAGTTGCTCAACCGACAGCGCTTCCAGCACCGCATCCAGCTGGCGGGCGACCACGTGCTCGGTCTCACCAGCTTCGCGCTGCGCGAGCGTTTCGCCCACACAGACGATCGGGGTGATGCCATGTTCCAGTGCCCGCAGCGCCTTGGTCGCCACTTGCACGTCGGTTTCGCCGTGGTACGAGCGACGCTCTGAGTGACCGACAATCACGTAGCCGCAGCCGAATTCTGACAACATCGACGCCGCCACCTCGCCGGTAAAGGCGCCTCGCGTTTCGGCCGACACATCCTGTGCACCCCAGCCCACCGCTGAACCGGCGAGCAAGGACTGGCACTGCGCCAGGTACGGGAATGGCGCACATACGGCCAGCGTGGCGTTGGTTTTGCCTGCCGCCTTGATCTGTTCAAGCAGCGCGGCGTTCGCGCTCAGGCTGCCATGCAGCTTCCAGTTGCCCACCACCAGCTTCGGTCTTGCGTTCACGTTTTGCCCGGTCGACTGTCAAATAAACCCGGCATTCTACCGTGGCGGCAAAAACAGGGTCAATTTTGACGTCTTGGAATCAATCCCAAACCAACATGATCTTGCCGATATGGGCGCTCGATTCCATCAACGCGTGCGCCTGCGCCGCTTGCGCGGCTGGCATGACCTCGTGGATGACCGGCTTGATGCGCCCCGAGGCCAGCAACGGCCAGACCGTTTCATACAGATTGGCCGCGATGGCCGCTTTGAATGCAACCGGACGCGGGCGCAACGTCGAGCCGGTCAGCGTAATGCGGCGGCGCAGGATATCACCCAGGGGCACCTCGGCTTTGGCGCCCCCGAGCAACGCGATCAATACGATGCGGCCGTCATCGGCGGTGCAGGCAATCTCGCGCCCAACATAGCTGCCGCCGACCATGTCGAGCACCACATCGGCGCCGCGCCCTGTCTCGGCCTTGACGATCTCGACGAAATCTTCGGTCTTGTAGTTGATGGCGCGCGTGGCCCCGAGGTCGATACAGGCCTTGCACTTGTCGGCGCTGCCCGCGGTGGCGAACACGCGGTGACCCAATGCAGAGGCGATCTGAATCGCGGTCGTGCCGATGCCGCTGGAGCCGCCCTGCACGAGCAGCGTTTCATCGGCGCCATGCGCGCCCTTCCCCAGCAAGCCGCGGTCGAACACATTCGACCACACGGTGAAATAGTTTTCGGGCAATGCAGCGGCTTCGACATCGGACAAGCCGGCCGGCACAGGCAGCACTTGGCCCAGCGGCGCTGTGCAGAACTCCGCATAGCCGCCGCCTTGCACCAGCGCGCAGACGCGATCGCCCACCTTCAAGCCGTAGCGATTATCGGCGTGCGCCAGATCGCCACTGACGATCTCACCAGCAACTTCAAGCCCTGGAATATCGGAGGCACCCGGCGGCACCGGATAGTTTCCCGTGCGCTGGAACACATCGGGCCGGTTCACGCCCGCTGCACGCACACGGATCAGCACCTCGCCGGACTTTGCCTCCGGCATTGGGCGCTCGCCAAGCTTCAGGACTTCAGGGCCACCGTATTGGGTGATTTCAATCGCTTTCATGGGAATCGGATCGATGAGGGTTACGACGCTGCGCGCGCGTTACGAGACGCTACGCTTCGGTTCGACAAAGTGCTGCGGAATGCCGCGCGTGGTTTCGCGCATGATTTCTTGTTTGCCGTGAACGATGCCATCGGCGATCTTGCCGATATGCAACTTCAGCCACATCTCCGTCGGCGAGCCGACCCGATAGTCGGCCGGGCCCAGCATGTCGACGCGATCATCGGCACGCAAGTTGTCGGCCTGCTCGAACGAGCGAGGGCTCTCGGGGTTGTAGACCGCATAGGTGCGGCCACCACCCTTGCGCGCGACAGAAAACGCCGGAATATCACTTGGCCCATCAGCCACGTAGATCATGTTGGCGAACGGCACGCGGCGCTCGTCCTCGGCAATCGACGAATTCACACTCACCGCTTCCGGGTGCTTGTTGACACCCTTGTTGATCTCGAACAGCGCGCGCGTCTTGGTGGTGTTGTCGATGGCGTAGATGACTTCCGAGATGACCCGCCGGCCGTCCGCGCTTCTGTCAGGCGCTTCCAGGAATTCGCAGCCCCACACGCCATCGATGTATGGAGCGATGGGCGAGCCCTTGATCATCTCCGTCAGGCCCGTGCTGACGATGTAGTGTTCGAGCTTGATGTCGAACGCCTGGTAGGCAGCGTTGTCGCGCACCCACGCTTTGCTGCGCTCGAAGAAATCGGTCACACCGGGAAAGAATTCGAGTTCGGCGCCCAGTTCGCGCAGCGTGGCGTTGTCGAGACCGCCCATGCGGCCGTCGCGCACATGGCGCAGCAGCACATTGAGGTAGAACGTTTCGTGGTTGACCTTCTGGCCGCGCGATTCGATTTCGCGCGAGCCCGCGGCCACTTCGTCCCAGAAAGCCTGCTCGGCGATGTTGAAGCGATCGAACAGCGGCACTTGCATGTAGCGCGGGATCAGTGTCTTGTCGAAATCCCAGACGATAGCGATGCGGTTTTGCTCGAACAGGCGGCTCATGATGGGGCGCGGAAGGGCAACGGGAGGAACTCGCGACGCAGTGTAAACAAAAAAACGGCTGGACATCGTCCAGCCGTTTTTCTTGGCGAAAACCGCTCGCTTACTGCTGTTGTTGCTGCTGCTGTTGCGAGGCAGCGTCGCCAGCACCCGGTGCTTGCGGTGCCGCAGCCGGCACGTCGCCTTCCTCAGCCTTGGCAGCCTTGATCGACAGACGCATGCGGCCCTTCTCGTCGGTGCTCAGCAGCTTCACGCGCACAGCCTGGCCTTCCTTCACATAGTCGGAAACCTGGTTCACGCGCTCGTTGGCGATTTCCGAGATGTGCAGCAGACCGTCCTTGCCCGGCAGGATGTTCACGATCGCGCCGAAGTCCAGCAGCTTGAGCACGGTGCCGTTGTAGATCTTGCCCACTTCGGCTTCTGCCGTGATGCCTTCGATGCGGCGCTTGGCTTCGGCCATGCCTTCCGACGACGTCGACGCGATGGTGATCGTGCCGTCTTCTTGGATGTCGATCGTGCAGCCGGTTTCCTTGGTCAGCGCCTGGATGGTCGAACCGCCCTTGCCGATCACGTCGCGGATCTTCTCCGGATTGATCTTGACGGTGATCATGCGCGGAGCGTGCTCCGACAGCTCGGTGCGTGCGCCGCCCATGGCAGCCTGCATCTTGCCCAGGATGTGCAGACGGCCTTCCTTGGCTTGCGCCAGTGCCACCTGCATGATTTCCTTGGTGATGCCCTGCACCTTGATGTCCATCTGCAGCGCGGTGATACCAGCGTCGGTACCAGCAACCTTGAAGTCCATGTCACCCAGGTGATCTTCGTCACCCAGGATGTCGGTCAGCACGGCGAACTTGTTGCCTTCCAGGATCAGGCCCATGGCCACGCCGGCCACGTGCGCCTTGATGGGCACGCCAGCGTCCATCAGCGACAGCGAGCCGCCGCACACCGAAGCCATCGACGACGAACCGTTCGACTCGGTGATTTCCGACACCAGACGAATCGTGTAAGCGAATTCATCGTCCTTCGGCAGCACCGGAATCAGCGCACGCTTGGCCAGACGGCCGTGGCCCACTTCGCGGCGCTTCGGGCTGCCCACGCGGCCGGTTTCACCCGTGGCAAACGGCGGCATGTTGTAGTGAAGCATGAAGCGGTCACGATACTCGCCTTGCAGCGCGTCGATGATCTGCTCGTCGCTCTTGGTGCCCAGGGTGGCCACCACCAGCGCTTGCGTTTCACCGCGCGTAAACAGGGCCGAGCCGTGCGCACGCGGCAGCACCGACGAACGGATCTCAATCGGGCGAACCGTACGGGTATCACGGCCGTCGATACGCGGTTCGCCGTTCAGGATCTGGCCGCGCACGATCTTCGCTTCCAACTCAAACAGGATATTGTCGATTTCCACGCCGTCGGCTTCCACGCCGGCTTCTGCCAGCTTGGCAGCAACCGACTTGTAGACTTCCTTCAGCTTCTGGCTGCGGGCCGACTTCTGGCGAAGTTGGTAAGCGGCTTGCAGATCGGCCAGGGCCAGCTCGGAAACCTTGGCGGTCAGCGTTTCGTTCTTCGGAGCCGCTTGCCAATCCCACTCAGGTTTGCCGCCGTCGCGCACCAGCTCGTGGATCGCGTTGATGGCGATCTGCATTTGCTCGTGGCCGTACACGACGGCGCCCAGCATGACTTCTTCCGACAGTTGCTGCGCTTCGGATTCGACCATCAGCACGGCACGCTCGGTACCGGCCACAACCAGGTCCAGATCCGAATGCGCGAGTTGGGCACGATTCGGGTTCAGCAGGTACTGGCCATCCTTGTAACCCACGCGGGCAGCGCCCACCGGGCCGTTGAACGGCAGACCCGACACAGCCAGCGCAGCCGAAGCTGCGACCAGCGCAGGGATATCGGCCGGCACTTCCGGGTTGATCGACAGCACGTGGATGACGACCTGAACTTCGTTGTAGAAGCCTTCCGGGAACAGCGGACGCAGCGGGCGATCGATCAGGCGCGAGGTCAGCGTTTCGTTTTCCGACGGACGGCCTTCACGCTTGAAGAAGCCACCCGGAATCTTGCCGGCAGCGTAGGTCTTCTCAAGGTAATCGACGGTCAGCGGGAAGAAGTCTTGACCCGGCTTCGGGTTCTTGGCACCCACAACGGTAGCGAGCACGACGGTGTCGTCCATGTCGAGCAACACAGCGCCGCTCGCCTGGCGGGCGATCTCACCCGTTTCCATGCGGACCTTATGGCCGCCCCATTGGAATTCTTTGACGATCTTGTTGAACATGTTTTCTCCTGTTCGGTATTCGCGGCACCGACGATTCAAAGTCGATTTCATTACGCCGCGACAAACACGTTCCGGAAGACGGTGCGGTTGCAGAGGTGTGTTTTATGCCATTCCAGTGCAACGCTGGCATCAACGCCGCGCTGGAATGACACAAGGTCCTGCTTCCTGCCGCCTCCGGTCCATGACAGCCGCTTCATTTTGAACTGGCCGGCTGCCATCAGTCGCCGGTTGCCCGGCGCGGCCACAAACGCGGCCGCCAAAAACAAAATGCCTGCATCAGCACGCTGACGCAGGCACTTTTCATCACGCGCAGTGCGTGATACCCACCATTACTTACGCAGACCCAGCTTCGCCACCAGCGCGGTGTAACGGTCAGCGTCCTTGCTCTTGAGGTAGTCCAGCAGACGGCGACGACGGCTCACCATGCGGAGCAGACCGCGACGGCTGTGGTGATCCTTCATGTGCGCCTTGAAGTGCGGCTGCAGTTCGTTGATGCGGGCGGTCAGCAGTGCAACTTGCACTTCCGGGCTACCCGTGTCGTTGGCGCTGCGGCCGTTATCTTTGACGATGTCTTGCTTCTTGATGTCAGCGACGGACATTTTGATTCCTTTGACTTGCGGACACTGCAGCGCCTGAATAGCCGCCGTTGGTGCCGTGTTGAACAATGATCTTACCGCCCCATCCGAAACCGGTCCGGACAGCAAGACCGCGATTATAGCCCAGAACGCCGCCCGGACGACAGTTCTGTGTCATCCCGCTCAATAGCGCACCATTTTGCAGATCGTAGGCAAAGCGGTTTGCGAAGCAGGAATCACTTTAAGCGTACGAAAACCGTAGTCGGAGCCCTCAATATCGAAGGGCACACCAAGCGTACCCGCTCGCTCCATCTGCGTGACGATAAGCGGTTGGATTGCCTGGTGATCCTCCGCCCGCAGCGTGATGCGATGGAAGCCGTTGTCGAGTGATGCGCCTTCCAGCGCACGTGCCACCGCGGTAGCTTCCGTGGTACCCGCCCGCTCTATGGCCGCGGCCAGCATGTCGACCATCATCTGGTCGCGCAGCAGCGGGTAATCGTCGGCGGGCGACGGGTAACGGGCGCGGAAGGCCTTGTAGAACGCATCGGACTTGGCGCCACCCAGGTTCGGGTGCCACTCCGCCACCGCCACTACACGACCGACACCTGCTTCGCCCATCGCGCCGGGTGCGCCGAGCGAGTTGCCGTAGAACGTAAAGAAGCGCGCCTTGAGCCCGGCATCCCGGGCGGCCTTGACCAGCAAGGTCAGATCGTTACCCCAGTTGCCGGTGATGACCGTATCCGCACCCGACGCGGCAATGCGCGCCACATACGGCGCAAAGTCCTTCACCTTGCCGATCGGGTGCAGAACCTCGCCAACGATCGTCACGTCCGGCCGCTTTTCGCTCAACTGCTGACGCGCCGATTGCGCCACTTGGCGACCGAACGTGTAGTCCTGCCCAATCAGGTAGACCTTTTTGATGGCCTTGTCCGTGCGGATCACTTCCGTCAGCGCGTGCATGCGCATGTCGGCCGACGCATCGAAGCGGAAATGCCAGAAGCTGCATGCCTCGTTGGTCAGCGCCGGATCGACGGCGGCGTAGTTCAGAAACAGCACCCGCGCGCCTGGATGACGGTCGTTGTAGCGCGAAATCGACGTCGACAATGCTGCCGCGGCCGCCGAACTGTTGCCCTGCAGAACGAAATGGATACCCGCATCCGTGGCAGCCTGCAATTGCAGCAACGATTCGTCGACGGTGTTCTTGCTATCGAATCGCACGAGAGCGAGCGGATGGCGGCCATCGGGCAACTTCACACCGCCGCGCGCATTCACATCCTCAATGGCCATGCGCAGATTGCGATCCACTGCCTCGCCCGCATTGGCAAACGGGCCCGACAACCCTTCAATCAGCGCCAACCGGATCGGTGCGGCTTCAGGCTGGGCAGTTGCCACGCCACACAACCCCACAGCCGCCAGCGCGGCCACAAACCAACGAAACACCATGGAAAATCTCCGTGAAGCGCGGATGGTAAAGCGCCGTTGCATGTCGACACAAGCCAGCACCACTCGCACGGGCTCCTACACTGAAAACCTCGGGAGAATCATTGTGAACATTCGATCGACGTGGCGGAGCGCTGCGCTTCTCGCTGTAACGCTGATATCAATGTGCGCGTGCACCGTGCTGGCGCCCGTGCAAACAGGCGAAGCACTGCTCGGCCAACCCGCTTCTGCCGTGGAGGCACGCTTTGGCAAACCACCCGAGCGATATCCGCATGCGGATGGCGGCATGCGCTGGCTATATCCGACGCAGCCCTATGGTCAATTCACGTATGCCGCGGACTTCGATGCGAGTGGCAAGCTCGTCTCGTTCCGGCAAATTCTGACCACGATGGACTTTGCGCAGATCCGTGTCGGCACGGCGACGCGGAATGATGTACTGCAAACCTTCGGCAAGCCCGAGGAAACCGCCTATTTCCGGCTGATGGATCGGCAGGTGTGGTCCTACCGCTTCAGGCACGAGGGTGTGTGGCCTTCGTTGATGAACTTCTATTTCGACCGCGACGGTATCGTGCGGCTCACGCAAGTCAGCCCGGACCCGATGTACGACCGCGATCACGATTCGAGCCGGTAAGCCAGCGCTCAACGCCAGAACAGCAACATCCACGCGAGGCGCGTCGCCTGGCGTGGACATTCGGGTCGGCCATGTCGTGGATCACACAGACATCGCTCTCAAAGACGGCTGGCATGGCGCACGCTCCTGACGTGTCCGGTGCCGCTGCACCCGCTTCGCGTTCCGGTGGATAACCGGTTGCGCGCTCAGTAGTGATCGTGTTGGGGTCTGGGCTGACTCCTGCGTGTGTTGGTAGTGCCCGAGATCAGATCTGCGGGTTGAGTTTTTCGCTGCTCTTGTCCTGCAACTTGTTCAGCGCGGCAAGGTAAGCCTTGGCCGAAGCCGCGACGATGTCGGGATCGGTACCCACACCGTTGACGATGCGGCCGGACTTGGACAGCCGCACCGTCACTTCACCCTGTGCCTGCGTGCCTGTCGTGATGGCGTTAACCGAATACAGCAGCTGTTCTGCACCACTCGCGACCTTGCTCTCAATCGCATTCAGCGTGGCGTCAACCGGGCCATTGCCCTCCGCCTCGCCCGTCACTTCCTTGCCGTCCGCAACGAAGACGACGCGCGCGTGCGGACGCTCGCCGGTTTCCGAACGCTGGGCCAGCGACACAAAACGGAAGTGCTCGCCCTCGCTGTGCTGTGCTTCGTTCGAAACGATGGCGACGATGTCCTCGTCGAAGATCTCGGCTTTCTGATCGGCCAGCTCCTTGAAGCGGGTGAAGGCAGCGTTCAGTTCGGCTTCCGAATCCAGCTCGATGCCCAATTCCTGCAGACGCTGCTTGAACGCATTGCGACCCGAGAGTTTGCCCAGAACGATCTTGTTGGCCGTCCAGCCCACGTCTTCGGCGCGCATGATTTCGTACGTGTCGCGCGCCTTGAGCACGCCATCCTGGTGGATGCCCGAAGCGTGCGCGAACGCATTGGCGCCCACGACAGCTTTGTTCGGCTGAACGACGAAACCGGTGATCTGCGAGACCAGCTTGGACGCCGGCACGATCTGCGTGGTATCAACACCAACGTCGAGGTTGAAGTAGTCGCGACGCGTCTTCACGGCCATCACCACCTCTTCGAGGCTGGTGTTGCCGGCACGCTCGCCCAGGCCGTTGATCGTGCATTCGATCTGGCGCGCGCCGCCCAGTTTGACAGCGGCCAGGGAGTTGGCGACCGCCATGCCCAGGTCGTTATGGCAATGCACCGACCAGACCGCCTTGTCGGAATTCGGAATGCGCTCGCGCACCGAGCGGATCAGCGCGGCGTAACCTTCCGGCACCGCGTAGCCCACCGTATCCGGCAGGTTGATGGTGGTTGCACCTTCGGCGATCACGCCTTCCAGCACGCGGCACAGGAAATCCATGTCGGAGCGGCTGCCATCTTCCGGCGAGAACTCAATGTCGTCGGTGAACTGGCGCGCGAAGCGCACCGCCAGGCGTGCCTGCTCGTACACCTGATCCGGCGACATGCGCAGCTTCTTCTCCATGTGCAACGCCGATGTGGCGATGAACGTATGGATACGGAACTGGCCGGCAGGCTTGAGCGCCTCGGCAGCGCGCGAGATATCGCGGTCGTTCGCACGGGCCAGCGAGCAAATGCGCGAATCCTTAACCGACTGCGCAATCGCGCGAATCGCTTCAAAGTCACCATTGGAGCTGGCCGCGAAGCCGGCTTCGATCACGTCCACCTTGAGTCGCTCAAGCTGCTTGGCAATGCGGATCTTCTCTTCCTTGGTCATCGACGCCCCAGGCGACTGCTCGCCGTCGCGCAAGGTGGTATCGAAAATGATGAGTTTGTCGCTCATGGCGGCTCCTTGGTGGGGGTGACGTTTTTGGCGTCGGTCTTAGTGGATGTCTCGAATGGTTTTTTTGCGGCGCAGAATGCAAAACGCCCCGGCGTGCATGGTTGCAGGCCGGGGCGCTGTGAATCCTGGTTCGCGAAAACTTGGCGGTTTCTGCTTGCCTTGTCTTGCGATTTCCTATGCGCGTGTCCCGACCTGACGACCTAGTAGGCCATCAATCGAGACTAGCGTAATCAGAATGGAAATCGGGCGCGAAAGCATGCGAACGACTATAGACGAATTCAAAAATCGGCGCAAGCGCACATTGGTGCAGCGCATCGGTCACTCATGCGAGTCACCCGATGCCTGTTTCGGCAAGCGCGGGCTGCCCTGTTGCCCGTGCAGCGCACGCCAGCCCCACAGCAGATAGCCCGATACCGCGTAACCAACAAACAGGCCAAACAGCGCGACCGGCGGATCGCTCGATATCACGACAAACAACACGAGCACGAGCACCATCACGCCAAATGGCACGCGGTGACGAACGTCGAGCGCCTTGCCACTGTAGAACGGCGCGTTCGACACCATCGACAGCCCTGCATACAGCGTCAGCCCGAAGGCCACCCACGGCATCCACAGCTCCTTGACCGGCAGCTTGTTGTCGATCGCCAGCCAGACAAAACCCGCGATGAGCGCTGCGGCTGCCGGGCTCGGCATGCCCTGGAAGAAGCGCTTGTCAACTGACCCGATGTTCGTATTGAAGCGCGCGAGACGCAATGCCGCGCCAGCGCAATACACGAACGCCGCGAGCCAGCCCCACTTGCCCAGGTCGCGCAGGATCCACTCGTACATGACCAACGCCGGTGCGACGCCGAACGACACCATGTCGGACAGCGAATCGTATTGCTCGCCGAACGCGCTTTGCGTGTTGGTGATGCGAGCGACGCGCCCATCCATGCCGTCAAGCACCATCGCCGCGAAAATGGCAATGGCAGCCGTCTCAAAGTTTAGGTTCATCGCCTGCACAATGGCGAAGAAGCCTGCGAACAGTGCGGCCGTCGTGAACGCGTTGGGCAGCAGGTAGATGCCGCGGCGGCGTGGACGTACGATCTCAAGGTCGTCGTCATCCGCACGTGGCTGGTTATGCCGCAGCGGACGCAGGTGCGTCACATTACCGGCGGTAAAGCGCTTCTTGCGTCGGTTGAACGCGGGCATGGTGACCTCCGGATCAGTCCAGCTCAGCAAGCACCGTAAGCGTGGCGGACACTTTCTCGCCAATGGTCACGCGCGGGCGTGCCGTCAGCGGCAGGTACACATCAACGCGGGAGCCAAAGCGGATGAAGCCGTAGCGTTGACCACGCGTGAGCGCTTCGCCTGCCTTGGTATAGCAAAGGATGCGCCGCGCGATCAAACCCGCTACCTGCACAGAAGTGACGAGCTGGCCATCAGCACGGCGCAGCACGATGGCGTTGCGCTCGTTCTCGAGCGACGCCTTGTCCAGGTCCGCATTGACGAACTTGCCTGGAAAGTACTGCACCTGTTGCACCGTGCCGTCGACCGGCGCGCGGTTCGAGTGCACGTTGAACACGTTCATGAACACGCTGATCTTCAGCGAGTCGCGATCGGCGTACGGGTCACGCACTTGCTCGACGGCGACGATGCGACCATCGGCCGGGGACAGAATCGCATTGGCCTGCGTGGGCACGACGCGCGCCGGATCGCGGAAAAACTGCAGCACAAACAGCGTCAGCACCCAGAACGGCCAAGCCCAGCCGAAGCCGGCGGCAGCCTGCACGATGAGCGTGACGATGAAAATCCCGCCCAGGTACGGCCAGCCCTCGCGGGCGATGATGGGATGCGGATACGTGTTGTTCAAATCAGACCTCGACAGCGTCTTGAAGGAAATGCGGCATTCTAGCCGACACGGGGCCGCGCCAGCACTTGAAACAATGGTTGGCGCCCCGGATTCAGCATAAAAAAAGCCAGCCCGGAGGCTGGCTTCTTCTCGCACAAGGCGCGAACAATCAGTTCTTCGTCTGGTCAACCAGCTTGTTCTTGGCGATCCACGGCATCATCGCACGCAGCTTGGCGCCCACTTGCTCGATCTGGTGCTCTTCGGTCAGGCGACGACGCGAGATCAGCGTCGGCTGGCCTGCCTTGTACTCCAGCAGGAAGCTCTTAGCGTATTCGCCGGTCTGGATGTCCTTCAGGCATTGCTTCATGGCCTTCTTGGTCTCTTCCGTCACGACGCGCGGGCCAGTGACGTACTCCCCGTATTCGGCGTTGTTCGAGATCGAGTAGTTCATGTTGGCGATGCCGCCTTCATAGATCAGGTCGACGATCAGCTTCAGTTCGTGCAGGCACTCGAAGTAGGCCATTTCCGGAGCGTAACCAGCCTCCACCAGCGTCTCGAAACCAGCCTTGATCAGTTCGACGGTACCGCCGCACAGCACGGCTTGCTCGCCGAACAGATCGGTTTCGGTTTCTTCGCGGAAGTTCGTCTCGATGATGCCGGCACGGCCGCCGCCGTTGGCGGTGGCGTACGACAGGGCGATATCACGCGCGGCGCCCGACTTGTCCTGGTGCACGGCAATCAGGTGCGGCACGCCGCCACCTTGGGTGTACGTGCCACGCACGGTATGGCCCGGAGCCTTCGGGGCAATCATGATGACGTCCAGGTCGGCGCGCGGGATCACGGCACCGTAGTGCACGTTGAAGCCGTGGGCGAATGCCAGTGCAGCGCCTTGCTTGATGTTGCCGTGCACTTCGTTCTTGTACACGTCGGCGATCTGCTCGTCCGGCAGCAGGATCATGACAACGTCGGCTTCCTTCACAGCCTCGGCCACTTCCTTGACCTGCAGGCCGGCGTTGACAGCCTTGTTCCACGACGCGCCATTCTTGCGCAGACCGACCGTCACCTTCACGCCCGAGTCGTTCAGGTTGAGGGCGTGGGCGTGGCCTTGCGAGCCATAGCCGATGATGGTGACGTTCTTGCCCTTGATCAGGGAGAGGTCGGCGTCCTTGTCGTAAAACACTTTCATGTTGATGTCCTAATTTTCAAATACTTCAATATCGATGGGGTCCGGCCGCAGTTACACGCTGGTGCAAGCGCCGGCTCAAACCTTCAGAATGCGCTCGCCGCGGCCGATGCCCGAGCCGCCCGTACGGACGGTCTCAAGAATGGCAGTGCGATCGATGGCATCGAGAAACGCGTCGAGCTTGCTGCCGTTGCCGGTCAGCTCGATCGTGTAGGTCTTCTCGGTCACGTCGATGATGCGGCCGCGGAAGATGTCCGCGGTACGCTTCATCTCCTCGCGCTCCTTGCCGACCGCGCGCACCTTCACGAGCATCAGCTCGCGCTCGATGTGCGCACCCTCGGTCAGGTCGACGACCTTGACGACTTCCACCAGGCGGTTCAGGTGCTTGGTGATCTGCTCGATGATGTCGTCCGAACCGGTCGTGACGATGGTCATGCGGGACAGCGAGGCATCTTCGGTCGGAGCGACCGTCAGCGTCTCGATGTTGTAGCCACGCGCAGAGAACAGGCCGACCACGCGCGACAACGCACCCGGTTCGTTTTCCAGCAGGACGGAAATGATGTGGCGCATTAGAGGTCCTCCGCGCCGAGCAGCATTTCAGAAATGCCCTTGCCTGCCTGGACCATCGGCCAGACGTTTTCGGTCGGGTCGGTCTGGAAGTCGAGGAACACGGTGCGATCCTTGAGTCGGAAGGCTTCGCGCAGCGCGGGCTCGACGTCAGACGTCTTCTCGATGCGCATGCCAACGTGGCCATACGATTCGGCCAGCTTTACGAAGTCGGGCAATGCCTGCATGTAGGAATGCGAGTAACGGTTGTCGTACTCGATTTCCTGCCACTGGCGCACCATGCCCAGGTAGCCGTTGTTGAGCGAGCAGATCTTCACCGGCGTGTCGTACTGCAGGCACGTCGACAGTTCCTGGATGCACATCTGGATCGAGCCTTCACCGGTGATGGTGACAACTTCCTTGTCCGGGAATGCCTTCTTGATGCCCATCGCGTACGGCAGACCCACGCCCATCGTGCCCAGGCCGCCGGAGTTGATCCAGCGGCGCGGCTCGTTGAACTTGTAGAACTGCGCGGCCCACATCTGGTGCTGACCGACGTCAGAGCAGACGAAAGCGTCGCCGTTGGTCAGTTCCCAGATCTTCTCGACCACGTACTGCGGCTTGATGATCTCGGAGGTACGGTCGTACTTCAGGCAATCGACGCTGCGCCACTGCTCGATCTGTTCCCACCACTTGGCCAGCGCCGTCTTGTTGGGCTTGGCTTCGCCAGACTGGATCTGGGCGATCATCTCCTGCAACACATCCTTGACGTTGCCGACGATGGGGATGTCGACCTTCACGCGTTTGGAAATGGACGACGGATCGATGTCGATGTGAATGATCTTGCGCGGCTGCGACGAGAAGTGCGCCGGGCTGCCGATCACTCGATCATCGAACCGCGCGCCGATGGCAATCAGAACGTCGCAGTTCTGCATCGCCATGTTGGCTTCGTAAGTGCCGTGCATGCCCAGCATGCCCACGAACTGCTTGCTGGTGCCTGGGAACGCGCCCAGGCCCATCAGCGTGTTCGTCACGGGGTACCCCGTCAGCGCAGCCAGTTGGCGCAACTCTTCGCTGGCCTCGGCAAGCACCACGCCGCCACCCGAATAGATGTACGGACGCTCGGCCTGCAGCAGCAGACTGACCGCCTTGCGGATCTGACCCGAATGGCCCTTGTTGACGGGGCTGTACGAGCGCATCTCGATGGTCTTCGGATACTCGTACTTGCAGAGTTCGCGCGAGACATCCTTGGGGATGTCCACCACCACCGGACCCGGACGGCCCGTTGCGGCGATGTAGAACGCCTTCTTGATGGTCGAGGCGAGATTGCGCACGTCCTTGACCAGGAAGTTGTGCTTGACGATCGGGCGGGTAATGCCGACGGTGTCGCACTCCTGGAATGCGTCCTGGCCGATGGCGTGCGTCGGCACGTTGCCGGTGATGATCACCATCGGGATCGAATCCAGGTAAGCGGTGGCGATGCCAGTCACGGCATTCGTCACGCCGGGGCCGGACGTCACGAGGGCGACACCGACCTTGCCCGTGGCACGCGCATAGCCGTCAGCCGCATGGACTGCCGCCTGTTCGTGGCGCACCAGGATGTGTTCGATCTTGTTTTGCTTGTAGAACGCGTCGTAGATATAGAGCACCGCGCCGCCGGGGTAACCCCAGACGAACTCGACGCCCTCTGCCGCGAGCGCATTGACGAGGATGTCAGCCCCCATCATGTCGGCAGATGAACCGCTATTGGCGTGGGAAAATTCCGCGCTTGGCATATTCATGTCAGTCCTTTGCAATTTTCGGCAAAAAATTGTTTGGATGCTCTCTACCGGGCTTGTGGCGCGGATTTGAGCGGTGCGCGTCTGCATGGATGGTCCGCCTGATGGGCGGCCAGATGAGACAAACCACAGATGTTGTGAACCGAGGATAATACTGCAATGCCGCATGGCGGTCCAGCGCCGGTGCGACTCCCCTCTCCTGGCGGCGCTCCCGGCCGCCGGACTGTCCGCGGAGCCGCATTTTTGCTAGCATCGCACCATTTTTCACGGCCAAGGCCGTTGACGCCACGCGGCGTGATCATCACATGCTGTGAATGTGAATTTTCGCGCGGCTGCCTCACAGGATTCGCACCCGCCGTTGTATGGCCTCTGAACAGGAACTGTCGGCCTTTCTTTTAAGCGTCGAAAAACGCGCCTTCAAGCAGGCGGTCTTCGCGGTCCGAGACGACGATTCCGCGCTCGACATCGTGCAGGACGCCATGATCAAGCTGGCCGAGAAATACGGCGACAAGCCGGGCGCCGAGCTGCCGCTGCTGTTCCAGCGCATTCTGCAGAACACGATTCACGACTGGTTTCGTCGCTCCAAGGTGCGCAACACCTGGGTGAGTCTGTTCTCGAGCTTCCGCACCGACGCCGAGGGCGACGACACCGACCCGCTTGAACTGATCGAAAGCGAAGCCGGCACCACAGCGGCTGAAAGCAGCGCCGACAAAGTCGAGCGCTCGCAAATGCTGGAAATCCTGGAACGCGAAATCGAGAAGCTGCCCACACGTCAACGGGAGGCCTTCCTGATGCGTTACTGGGAGGACATGGATGTTGCCGAGACAGCCCAGGCGATGGGCTGTTCCGAGGGCAGCGTAAAGACGCACTGCTCGCGGGCAACACACGCCCTGGCCCAAGCGCTGCGGGCGCGAGGGATCCGACTATGAACAAGGTAGAACTCCGAGAACGCCGTTTTGTGCATGCCGTCCGAACCGCTCTGAATGAGTCGGCTGGACAGTTGCCGCCCGACGTACGCGACCGCCTCGCAGCGGCGCGCCGGACGGCGCTTGCGCACAAGAAAGCGGAAGTGCCCAGCACGGTGCACTCGCCTGCCTTGGCGATGCCGGGCGTCGGCTCGATGTCTTTCGAGACGGAAGGTGAAACACCCTCCCCCCTGCAACGCGCCGCCGCAGTCCTGCGTCGCCTCGGCTTGCTCTGGCCGACCATCGCGCTGGTGGCCGGACTCGCAGGCATCTATCAGTGGCAACAGCAGCAACGCGTGGACGAACTCGCGGAGGTCGATGCCGCAATGCTGCTCGACGATCTGCCGCTGGCCGCTTACGCCGATCAAGGCTTCCATCAGTATCTGAAGCACGATCAGTGAAAGGCTGATCGATGAGCAACTTCCTGTACACCCACGGCCACACACCGCGAGGCGCAAAGACATTCTGCCTGCGCGCGGGCATCGTTACGTTGATCGGTGCCGCCGGTCTGATGGCAGGTCTTGCGATCGCGCAGGTTCCGAACACTTCGGCGCCTGCGGCGGCATCGGGCGTGACAGTCAATGCGCCGGTTGATCTGCCGACACCGCCCGCGACCAATCCGCTACCCGCCGTCCATCCGAACTGGGCCGAGCTGACCATCGTGCAGCAGCGCATCTTCGCGCCGCTGGCGCCGGAATGGAACGGCCTGCCGGAACTGGCGCGCCAAAAGTGGCTGCAGATCGCCCGGGCATATCCGAAGTACACGCCGGCTCAGCAGCAGCGCTTGCAAACACGCATGGCGGACTGGGTCAAGCTCACGCCGGAGCAACGCCACCGCGCGCGTGAGAATTTCCAGACCACTAAGTCGCTCCCGGTGCAAAAAAAGAGCGAGGCCTGGCAGAGCTACCAGCAACTGACTGAAGAGCAGAAAAAAGCGCTGGCTGCCGCGGCCAAGGCGCAAAAGCATCCGACAGCAGTGACGGCGCTGCCCGGCGGCGCACGCTTGGCGAAGGACGCGGCCAAATCGATCCATCACGGTGCGCGCACCAAACCGGGTACGACCAAGACGGTGCCGACGAGCAAGCCGACTGCCACGGCATCCGCGCCGGCCGCGACCCCTGCGCCCGAACCAGCCGCTGCCGCACCGGCACCTGCAAGTGCGCCGCTCACACCTGTGCACCCTGTTGCACCGCCGACCACCACCGGCGGGGAATCGGGCAATCCGCCGCCCTCCACGGTGCTGGGCGGCTGAGGCCAGCCAACCCTTTGGCATAATCCGAACCACGTGCCGCGCGCACCCTGCTCGCCGGCACATGAAGGACTGCGCTGACGGCGCGCTCACACTCTGTTCGATGGCCACTTCCGTTCCCTCGTCTTCCCCCGTTGCGGCGCCTGATCCGCTTGCCGCGCCCACGCTACGCCGCCGTCTTGCCGCGATGCTCTACGAGGGCTTGTTGCTGTTTGGCGTAATGTTTGGCGCCACGGCTGTCTTTCTGCTCCTGCGCCTGATCGTGCCGCCACTGGCGCGCACCGGCGATGTGGGGCTGCAGGTGTGGGGCTTTCTGGCGCTGGGTCTGTACTTCGTATGGTTTTGGCGCAAGCGCGGCCAGACGCTGGCGATGCAGACGTGGCGCATGCGCGTGGTCAACGCCGATGGATCGCGTATTTCGCTGGGCCGCGCCGTTGCACGCTATCTGCTCGCGTGGGTGTGGGTGGCCGCGGCAGTGGGCGTGATCCATCTGAGCGGGGCGTCCCGCTGGACCGGCGCCGGCGTCGCTCTGGCGTGCCTGCTGGCCTGGGGCGCGCTGGCGTGGCTCGATCCGCAGCGCCAGTTCCTGCACGATCGCCTGGCCGGCACGCGGCTGGTGCGCGACTGATCGGTTCCACGCTCGGCGGCAACCTCCACCATGACGCGCGCCGATCTGCCAACCTCGCCTGTTCCCCTCGCCTTCCTGACCGCAGCCACCGCGCGCCGCATCGCCGTGGCGCTGCAATGTGCGGCAACGCTGGCGGTTGGCTGGGCGGCGCATTACTGGGGCGGATGGAGCTGGCCGGCGGCAAGCCTGCTCGCGGGCGCGGCGCTGGTGCTGGGCTATCTCCTTTCGGTCGGATGGGCGTTCCTGGTGTCGCTGAAGAGTCTGGGCACCGCGATACCGGACGACCCCGTGTGGGACCGCATGCCCGTGCCGCGCGAACACCGCATCGGCATCAACGCCTTCATCGGGTGCTGGCTGCGCGAATGTGTGTCCGTGGCGTGGATGTTCAACGTGCTACAACCGTTCCGAGCGCGCGCCGCGTTCGATTTACCGGCGGGCGACGGCAAGCGCGTGCCTGTGCTGATGATCCACGGCTATGGCTGCAATCGCGCGGTATGGCTGCCCATGCAGAAGCATGTGGCTGCCGCAGGGCATCCGATCGACGCCATCGATCTCATGCCGCTGCTAGGCGACATCGACGACTACGCCCGCGACATTACTGCCGCTGTCGCACACCTGACGCACATGCATGGCCGTGCGCCCGTTCTGCTCTGCCACAGCATGGGCGGCCTCGCCGCACGAGCGCTGCTGCGCCAATCGGAATCCGGCCCCGTTGCCCACGTCATCACGCTCGGCACACCACATCGGGGCACGGCAATGGCGCGTAGCGGGCGCGGTCATAATGTTCGCCAGATGGCTTGGGCAAGCCCTTGGCTGCGGCAGCTTGCAGCATCCGAAACGCCGGCCGTGCGAGCCCGCATCACGTCGATTTTCTCGTGGCACGACTCCATCGTCGGCCCGGCTGGTGCTTCCTGGCTGGACGGCGCGCGGCACATCGCATTTGCGGGCATCGGCCATGTGTCGCTGCTATGCGACGCACGCGTGCGCGACGCTGTGCTAGCGGAACTCGCGCGCATCGAGGCCACCTCCGTGAGCCCATCTGGTTGAAACGCGCGCCCGGCGCAGGTCTTGGGCGCACCCCGCCCGCTTCTCGGCAAACACGTCATGTGACGGTCATGTTTCTGACACGGCGCTTTCATGCGGCGATGGCGAAATCCGTCCAACGCAGCCTCTGTTGCCGACATGGTCCTGCCCAAACTGCCATCGCGCCCTGGTTTCCTCCGCCGCCTCGCGCAACGCTTTCGCGCTGCTCCCCTCACCGGTTCCGACTGGAATGCTCCACCGCCTCTGATGCAAATGGCTGCCGGACTAGCCGCTGCCGGTGCGCTGGGCTCGGCTGTGCCGGCGGGCCGCGGCGATGTGCGCGAGCACGAAGCTCCCGTTGCCACGCCGGCTTCCACGTTGGCGCCAGAGCACTCGGCTGACACGGACACCGACCCGCCCGCCGAGAAGATCCAGCGCTATCGCACGATCTGGCTGTCGGATATCCACCTCGGCACGCCGGGCTGCCAGGCCGATTACCTGCTGGACTTTCTCAAGCACCACGAGTCCGACACCCTGTACCTCGTGGGAGACATCGTTGACGGCTGGCAACTGCGCAAGGGCTGGTACTGGCCCCAGGCACACAACGATGTGGTGCAGAAGGTGCTGCGCCGGGCGCGTAAAGGCACGCGCGTGGTGTTCATCCCGGGCAACCACGACGAGATGGCGCGCCAGTTCCACGGGCTGAATTTTGGCGATATCGAAGTCGCTGAAGACGCTGTGCACGTCACCGCCACGGGCAAACGCCTGTGGGTCGTGCACGGTGACCTGTTCGACGGCGTGATGCAGCATGCGCGCTGGCTGGCCTACGTCGGCGACTCGCTCTACACCTTCATCCTGGCGATGAACCGGCACTTCAACCGCATCCGCGTGCGGCTGGGTTTTCCGTACTGGTCGCTGTCGCAATACCTGAAGCACCAGGTCAAGAACGCGGTGAACTTCATCAATTCGTTCGAGCGTGTGATGACGGACGAAGCGCGCCGCCGTGGCTGCGACGGCGTGGTCTGCGGGCATATCCACAAGGCCGAAATCCGCGAGATCGACGGCCAGCTTTACTGCAACGACGGCGACTGGGTGGAGAGCCTCTCTGCCCTGGTCGAAACCATGGAAGGCGAACTGCAGATCGTCTACTGGACGCATCTGCTCGATGCGCCGCGCACCTCCCGCCGCGCACGCCGTGCCGCTGCGGCCGCCGCCTGATGGAAGCCTCTATGACCCACACCAGCATCGACCTCGTTCAGCCCGCTGCCGCCCACCCTACCCCCCAAGGAGAGCCCGTGAAAGTCATGATCGTCACCGATGCCTGGGAACCGCAGGTCAACGGCGTCGTCCGCACCCTCACCCAGACGCGCCGCGAGCTGGAGGCCATGGGGCACATCGTCGACATGATCACGCCGCTGGAATTCAAGACGGTGCCGTGCCCGACGTATCCGGAAATCCGCCTTTCGATCCTGCCGGCCAAGCGCGTGCGTGCGCGCATCGAGAAGTTCGCCCCGCAGGCCCTGCACATCGCCACCGAAGGCCCGCTCGGCCTGGCCGCACGCGCCTATGCGCTGCGCCACAAGCTGCCCTATACGACGGCGTATCACACGCGTTTTCCGGAGTACGTGCAGGCGCGCTTCGGCATTCCGCTGGCGTGGACGTATCGCTTCCTGCGCTGGTTCCACAGCCCCGCCCAGGCCGTGATGGCACCGACGCCCGTGGTGCTGAAAGACCTTGCCGACTACGGCATTACCAACGGCGTGCTGTGGACGCGCGGCGTCGATCTGGACATCTTCACCGCACAGCGCAGCAACGTGCTCAACACGGCGCATCCGATCTTCCTGTACGTCGGCCGTGTGGCCGTGGAGAAGAACGTCGAAGCCTTCCTGGAGCTGGATCTGCCGGGCTCGAAATGGGTTGTGGGTGAAGGCCCGGCACTGGCCGGGTTGAAAGCCAAGTACCCGAACGCCAGCTACCTCGGCGTGCTCAAGCAACCGGAGCTGGCCAAGGTGTATGCCTCAGCCGATGTGTTCGTCTTTCCGAGCCGCACCGACACGTTCGGCCTGGTCCTGCTGGAGGCACTGGCCAGCGGCCTGCCGGTTGCCGCATATCCGGTGACAGGCCCCATCGACGTGCTGGGCGATTCGCCGGCTGGTGCGTTGCGCGAAGACCTGCGCGAAGCCTGCCTGGAAGCGTTGCGTATCGACCGCGCCACGGCGCGTGCGCACGCCGAGAAGTTCTCGTGGCGCGCGGCCTCGGAACAATTCCTCGCGCACCTGCGCCCGATGCCCGCCGCGCCGGCCGGCAACACCAAGGCCGCCGAACCATCCACCGCCGCGGGTGCCTGAGCCTTGCGTTCCATGAAACCCACCACCCCGCCGGACCGGCGCCTGGAAAATCCGCCCGCACCGCCGGCGGCCGGCGCCTATTCGCCGGCCGACAACCCGCATAAGGGCAATCGCGGCATCACGCGGGCATGGTTTGCGCTCAAGAACTCCATCAGCGGCATCCGCTTCGCCATCGACGAGGAAAGCGCCTTCCGCCAGGAGCTGACGCTGTGCGCGATCCTGCTGCCGTGTGCATTCGTTATTCCTGCCACGGTGGTCGAGCGCATTCTGATGCTCGGCACGCTGGTGCTGGTGCTGATTGTCGAGCTGCTCAATTCGAGCGTGGAAGCGGCGGTCGACCGTATCTCGCTGGAGCAGCACGGGCTGTCCAAGCGCGCCAAGGATTTCGGCAGCGCGGCCGTCATGCTGGCCCTGCTGCTGTGTGTGGGGACGTGGGTGGCGATTGCCTGGCCGTGGGTAGCGTCGCTGTTGCATTAGGAACACCAGCGAAAAACCGGTGACAACGTTTGGTAATGCCTGCCCACAGCATGTAGGGGTCGTTGCACGGGCACGATCTCTTATAATCCGGGCACCAATACGCCACGGAGACAGGGCCACCGGCCTTGGCAGTTCAATGGAAACCAAGCAGCATTCCACCGGCCCACGCCGCACGCGTGATCGCATCCTCGAAGTGTCGCTGCGCCTGTTCAACGAACTGGGCGAGCCCAACGTCACCACCACGACGATCGCCGAAGAGCTGGAGATCAGCCCTGGCAATCTGTACTACCACTTCCGCAACAAAGACGACATCATCAACTCGATCTTTGTGCAGTTCGAGCAGGAGATCGCGCGTCGCCTGAAGCTGCCGGATGACCACAAGGCCACACTCGATGAGACCTGGGGCTACCTGCAGTACATGTCGGAGTTTCTTTGGAACTACCGCTTCCTGTACCGCGACATCAACGATCTGCTCGCGCGCAACCGCATGCTTGAACTGAACTTCAAGCGCATCGTCGAGCAAAAGCGCCACTTCGCCATGGACATCTGCCACCAGTTCATCGAAGACGGCGAGATGGAAGCCACGGCCGAGCAAGTCGACGTCATCTGCACCAATATCGTCGTGATCGCCACCTATTGGTTGTCGTTCCAGTTCGTGCAGCACCCGCGTCAGTACAACGACCAGAACGCGATCCGCGACCACCTGCACGGCGCGAGCTACCACATCCTGTCGATCCTCGCGCCTTACCTGCGCGGCAAGCCGCGGCGGGCGTTCGATTTGCTGGCGGTGAGCCGCAGCAACGATCCGCCTATCGGCACCGCGGGCACTCCAAGCAACAACACCCCTGCTAAATGAAATCGATCTGCGTTTACTGCGGCTCCAGCCCGGGCGAGCGCCCGGAATACAAAGCCAATGCCATCGCGCTGGGCAACGAGATGGTCAAGCGTGACCTCACGCTCGTCTACGGCGGCGGCAACGTCGGCCTGATGGGCGTGGTGGCCGATGCGGTGCTGCACGGCGGCAGCCCGGTCATTGGCATCATCCCGAAATCGCTGGTGCGCAAGGAGGTCGGGCATAAAGAGCTGACCGAGCTGCACATCGTCGACAGCATGCATCAGCGCAAGCAGATGATGGCTGACCGTGCAGATGCCTTCATCGCCATGCCCGGCGGCGTCGGCACCTACGAAGAGCTGTTCGAGACGTTCACGTGGCTGCAGCTGGGCTATCACAACAAGCCGATCGGCCTGCTGAACGTGGCGGGCTTCTACGACAAGCTGCTGGCCTTCATCGACCACGCCGTGCAGGAAGGCTTCCTCAAGCGCCACCACGCCGATCTGCTGCACGTGAGCGACGACCCTGCCGCGTTGATCGACATGCTGGCGCGTGCGCCTCGCGAAACGGTCGACAAGTGGTCGGAGCGCCGCGAGCGCACGTAAGCACCGCCAGCGCTAAAACGACGACCCCGGCTGCGTCAGAAACTCAGCTTCCTCGGGTGTGGAAACGCGCCCGAGGGCATCGTTGCGATGCGGGAAGCGCCCGAAGCGCGCCACGATCTCGCGGTGTTTCTCCGCCCAGATGAGCGGGTCCGCATCACCTTCCTGGTCACGCAGGCATGTGTAGAGGCGAATCGATTCGTCCTGCGCAGACAGCGCCTCGCTATGCTCGAACGGCAGGTAGCAGAACATGCGGTGATGGCGCGTCGGTAATTGCGCATCCCACCCTGCTGCCACGACGATCTGCGCGGTGTGCAGCGCAGCCGCGTCGCTGGCAAATGCGCGAGCACTGCCGCGAAACATGTTGCGAGGGAACTGGTCGAGCACGACGATGCGCGCGATGGCGTCGAGCGGCGTATCCATCCAGGTGTCGGCGTCTCCCGTGGAAAGCGCTTCCCACAGGGGCAAGAAGCGCGCGCGGATCTCGGCATCAAATGCGTCAGATTTGGTGAACCACTCCGGGCGTGCGTCAATCAGCGGCGCATTGCCGAACCAGAACGCGAGCACGTCGTCGGCGGTGGGCAAACCGATCATCGGGGTCTCCTTGAATCTGCTTTTTGTACGGTGCGCTTTAGCGCGGCACCTTAGCGCTGCACGTTCCGCATCCAGTCGGCGGTTTGCCAGAACGCCTGCATCAGTCGCATCTGCAGGGCTTCGTCCAAGCCAATATCTTGCATGGCGAGTGCCATGCAGCGCATCCACTGATCACGCTCCTGCGTGCCGATCTCGAACGGCATATGCCGCGCGCGCAGGCGCGGGTGGCCAAAGCGCTCGATGAAATGATTTGGGCCGCCCAGCCAGCCGCACAGGAACCAAAACAGCTTGTCGCGCGACCCATCCAGGCTTTGCGGATGCAGTGCGCGCAGCACAGCAAATTCGGGCTCCAGATCCATCAGGTCGTAGAAGCGGTCAACGAGTTCGCGCACGCGCGCTTCGCCGCCAATCAGGTCAAAAGCCAGGGCTTCCTGGCCAGAAGTTGCGTCAGTCATACAGCGTCAGTCACATCAGAAATTTCAGGCGTCGTCATGCGTCACGAAGCGTTGCCATGGCCGGGCGACGCAGCACGTCGCGCAACCCCAACCAGCCGCCAACAAAGGCGCACGCCATACCGCTCACGATGCCCACCGGCAGGATCGCCGGGTTGAAACGATACGGAAAATCGAACACGTGCGCCGAGAGCACCCAGCCGATGGCGATTGCGCCTACCCCTGCCATCAGCCCAGCCAGGCCGCCCACGATCAGTACTTCTGCATACTGGGTCTGACGTACCACGGCGGAGCCCGCTCCGAGCGCCCGTAACACGCCGGCATCGCGCAAGCGCTCGTCACGCGAGCCGGAGAGCGCGGCATACAACACCAGCACACCTGCCGCCAGCGTAAAGACGAAGAGGAATTCCACCGCCGCCGTCACCTGATCCAGCACGCCCTGCACTTGTTGCAGGATCAGCTCGGTGTCGACGACCGTCAGGTTTGGAAACTCACGCACGAGCTTGGCCGGCAGATCAGCCTGCCCGGTGGGAATGCGGAACGCGGTCACGTACGTCTGCGGCATGTCGTGCAACGCCACGGGCGGCAGGATCACGAAAAAGTTCACGCGCATCGAGCTCCAGTCGAGCTTGCGCAATGACGTGATGGGCGCATCCACCGTCTGCCCGGCGACGTCGAAACGCAGCACGTCACCCAGGTGCAGGTTGAGCGTCTTGGCGATGCCCTCTTCCACCGAGGCCTCGGGCTTCTGCCCGCTGAACCATCGGCCGGCGACGATGCGATTTTCAGGCGGCTGCGCCGTGGCGTACGACAGGTTGAATTCGCGTTCGACCAGATTGCGGGCGCGCGATTCAGCATAGGTCTGGCGGTCGATCACCTGGCCATTCACCTGCGTCAGGCGCCCGCGCACCATGGGGTAGAGCTTCGGGTCGGCCACGCCGGCATGGGCTAGGGCTTGCGCCACGGGCGTCACCTGATCGGGCTGGATATTGATGATGAAACGGTTGGGCGCGTCGGCCGGGGTGGCGTTGTGCCACGAGCGGATCAGGTCATTGCGCGTCATGGCAAGCAACAGCAGCGCCATCAGGCCGACCGCAAGCGCCACGGTTTGCAGCACGCTCACGCCACGACGGCGCTCCAGTACGGCCAGCGCAAAGCGCCAACCCACGCTGAGCGCGCGACCACGCCCCAGCGACACCGCCAGCGCGCGCAATCCGCCGGCAGCCAGTAGCGCAAACACGACGATTGCGCCGGCAAACCCGGCGGCGGTGAGCGCACCAAGTTTTACGTCGCGCGCAGACACTACAAGCAGCGCAAAGAACGCCGCTGCACCCAGCGCATAACCGATCCATGCAGCAACGGCGCGCTCGGCCACATCGCGCCGCAGTACTCGCAGCGGCGCCACGCGCACGAGGCTCAGCAACGGCGGCACGGCAAAGCCGATCAGCAGCACCAGCCCCGCCGTCACGCCCACGACTGCCGGCCAGACGGATGGCGCGGGCAATGTCACCGTGACCAGGTCGCCGAGCGATGCCAGCAACAACCAATGCGCCCCATAACCCAGTGCCACGCCCACCGCCGAACCGATCACGCCGATCAGCAAAAACTCCAGCGCAAACGTGCCGAGAATCTGCCCCTGCTTGAGGCCCAGGCATTTGATGACGGCCACCGCATCGGTATGCCGCGTGGTGTAGCGGCGCGCGGCCATGGTGATCGCCACTGCGGCAATCATCGCGGCGAGCAAGGCGACGAGCGAGAGGAAGCGCTCGGCGCGGTCCAGCGTTTCGCGCATCTGCGGCTGGCCGTTCTGCAGCGATTCAACGCGCACGCCACGCAACTGGCGCGTCTTCGCTTCGTTCTCTGCCCAGGTGCGGAACGCGCTGGCAGCGGCATCGGGGCCAGCCACCAGCAGGCGATACGTGACCCGGCTGCCGTAGGTGACAAGCCCCGTCGAACCCAGATCCGACATGGGCAGCATCACCCTGGGGGCGAAATTCATGAAGCCGGCGCCGCGATCAAGTTCCTGGGTGATGACATGGGCGACCTTGAACGTGCGCGTGCCCAGGCGGAGCGCATCGCCCACGCGCATGCCGAGCGCTTCGAGCAGCGGTGCGTCCACCCACACCGTGCCTGCAGCAGGAATGCCCTGGATGGGCGCGCCCACGGTATCGCGCCCGTCATCGCTCACCTTGAGGGTGCCGCGCAGCGGGTAGCCCACGTCGACGGCCTTGATGGCAGCGAGTTGCGATACGGGTTCGCCCGAGGCGCCCTTTGCCAACGTGCTTGCCATGCTGGGGAAGGTGGCGGTGTGCGTGACTTGCAGGCCGCTCGCGCGCGCATGCGCCTCGATGTCGGGTGGCAACGGCTGGTCGGACACGATCAGGACATCCGCGCCGATCAGCTGGCGCGCGTCGCGCTCCAGCCCCGCATGCATGCGGTCGGCCAGGAAACTGACGGACGCCAGCGCTGCCACGGCCAACACCAGCGCGACGAGCAGGAGGTTCAGCTCACCGGCGCGCCAGTCGCGGCGCAGCATGCGCAGGGCTTGGGTCCAGACGGAGAAACGTGACATGGGCAGAACATTGACGGGGCGCTCGATCGCGCGAACCCCGCCATGTTCGCACGACTTCAGCGGGCCAGCGTGCGAGCCTCGTCAGCGTGCCAGGGCAGCGCCTGCTCTGCGGTCAGCAGCGAAACGTGCTCGGTCGGCCGGTAGCCTGCGAGGTGGCCAAGGCCTTCGCGGAAGGCGGGCTGACCGATGCGCTCGATCAGCTCGCGCACCCAGGGCGACAGCGCATCGTTGCGGCGCACCGCCAGGTAATACGTTTCGCGCGTCAGCGGAACAAAGTGCAGGCCGTGGGCTTCGGCGCCCGGGCGCAGGCCGAAGCCCACGTCCGCCCGTCCTTCCTGCACGGCCACGGCGACCTTGTCGCTGGAGAACTCCTGCTCGTCATACCCGTTGATCTGGTCGGGGTACAGCCCCGCGGCCACCAGCAACTGATCGAACAGCAAACGCGTGCCCGAACTGCGCTGGCGGTTGATGAAGCGCGCTTGCGTGCGCGCCAAGTCCCCCAGCGACTGCACCCGCCCGGCCCATTCCGCCGACATCATCAGCCCCTGCTCGCGATCAGCCAGGGCGATCAGGCGCACCGCGGTCGGGCGCAACCACTTGCGCAGTGTCTGGTGCGCGATCGAGCCCGCACCCTGCTGCGGGGCCACATAAAAGCCGGCCACTTCGCATTGTTTTTCCTGCAGGCAGATCAGCCCTTCAACGGCGCTGCAGAACACCGTATCGATGTGTGCCCCGTGGCTTTGCCGCGCAAACGTCTCAGCCAACACTTCCACGGCCGGGTCATGGCTGCCCGAGAATCGGATGCGCGCCTGCGACTGGGATGCGTCTTCCAGCTCCGACAGGAACTGGCCCATGGCTTGGTGGAGCGCCGGATCGAGCTGCTCGCGCAGGCGCATCTCGGCGCGGAGCATGCGCTCGCCAAAGAGCGTAAGCGACGCACCCCGGCCGCGCTCCATGTCGAGCAGCGAGCGGCCGAGCATTTCTTCCCACGCGCGCATCACCCCCCAGGCGTGCCGGTACGACAGGCCCACCTGTTTGGCCGCCCTGTGCAGCGACCCCGTCTCGCGCACCGCCCGCAGCAACTGAAACACCTTGCCATTGGCGCGCGGGTTGTCGTCCGGCCCCACCACCGGAAATACCTCGAACTGGAATGTCATTATGTTTATGGTTTCCTATTTACTTCCGCCGGGACCCAGGAGAACAATTCTGCTCATCCTCGGGGCAGGCTTATCGTGGCCGCTGGCTGCCCCTGACGTTGCCGACATCATGCAGCATCCGACATAAAGCGTCCACGCCTTCCCGCACCCCCCACAACATGCCTGGATTGTCCCAAACCCTTCGGCTATCTGCAGTCATCTGCATGACACTCGTGGTCGCCACCGCTGCATATGCTGGCGATCTCCGCATGGCCACCACCACCAGCACTGAAAATTCCGGCCTACTGAAAGTCCTGTTACCGAAGTTCGAAGCGGCCACTGGCATCCATGTGCAGGTGATTGCCGTTGGCACCGGCAAGGCGGTCAAGCTGGGCGAATCGGGGGATGTGGATGTGGTGCTCGTGCACGCCCGCCAACTGGAAGACGCCTTCGTCGCCTCAGGCGGCGGCATCGACCGGCGCGACGTGATGTACAACGATTTCCTCCTCGTCGGCCCCGAGACAGACCCGGCTCACGTGCGCGGCCAGAAGAACGTCATCCAGGGGATGGAGACCATTGCCGCGGCGGGCGAAAAAGCCGGCGCCAGGTTCATCTCGCGCGGTGACAACTCCGGCACCGACGTCATGGAAAAGGCTTACTGGAAGACAGCCAACATCGACCCGAAGGGCAAGCCGTGGTACGTCAGCGCGGGGCTCGGCATGGGCGAAGTGCTGAACATGGCCGCGCAGATGAACGCCTACACGCTTTCGGACCGCGCAACCTACGGTGCCTACCGTGCCAAGACGGGCCTCGACATCGTGCTGGCCGGAGACCCGCGCATGTTCAATCCCTACGGCATCATCGCGGTCAACCCGAAGAAATACCCCAGCGTCAACTACACCGATGCGACCAAGCTGATCGAATGGATCACGTCACCAGCCGGTCAGCAGGTGATTGCCAGCTTCAAGGTCAACGGGGAACAGGTGTTTTTCCCTGATTACGGGAAAGCGGTCGCAAGCGGAAAGTAACGCCGCGCGGCGGCATGGCAAAGCAGCGGCGGTGCAGCCTCAAGCCACCGCCGATTCCAACTGCGAATGCTGCGGCAACTCTGCCGCCACCTCGCCGATCATCCGGCGCAACCACATCACATCGGGCGCTGCGTGGCTGCGCTCATGCCAGAGTTGGTAAAAGCGCATCTTCGGGAACGCCATAGGCGGCGGGAGGATGCGAATCGGCAAATATTGGGCGCAGTGTGCGGCGAACTGGCGGCCGGTGGTGAAGACCAGATCGGTGCGCATCAGCACATATGGCACCAGCCCGAAATACGGCAGCGACACCTGGATCTGGCGCTTGAGCCCCTGCTCCGCAAGTGCCTGATCGATCATGCTGCGCTGCATGACGGCATACGGCGCGGGCGCCAGGTGGGGCATCTCCACATAGTGCTTGAGCGAAATGCCCTTGCGCGCGAGCGGGTGTTGCGCCCCCAACATGCAGACGACTTCATCGTCGAACAGCGGTGAAATGTGCAGATGTTCGGGCGGCGACAGCCAGTTGCCGATCACGAGGTCCATGCCGCCCTGCTCCAGTGCGGCCAGGTAATCGACGCCGGCATTGAGCGGATGCACCACCAGCTTGGCTTGCGGGGCCTGTTTGCGCAGACGCTCGACGATGTTGGGCAGGAAAAAGGCATCGAGATAATCCGGCGCACCGAGGTGAAACGTGCGGGTGGTGTTGCCGGGGTCGAATTCCTGCGACGGGCGGGCGATGCGCTCCATCGCCTCCAGGCTCTGCTGGGCGAGCGCCAGCAGATCATGGCCGCGCTCGGTCGGCACCATGCCGTTCTTGCCACGCACCAGGATGGCGTCGCCGGTGATCTCGCGCAGGCGCTTGAGCGTGTTGCTGATGGCCGGCTGTGACTGGCCGAGCTTGACCGCCGTGCGCGTCACGCTCTGCTCGGTGAGCAGCGTGTAGAGAACGCGCAGGAGGTAGGTATCGAGGTGATCTTTGCCGTGCATCTGGAGGCGGGTAACGGCTGCGCCGACCCTTCTAAAAGAAGTGCTTGGGGACGCTGTCAGTGTATGTCACCTGCACGCCGCGCCGCCAGACCGCTACCGGCGGGTATACCCCGGATTTTGGCTTTCCGATGCGGGTTATCACATGGGCCAAATATTGCATTCCTGGCCCGGTGCTATGGTTCCGTTACACACACAAACAGGCGTAGAACCCCCATGGAGACTCAGCCCATCCGCTTCTTCCACCGCGGCCAGGTCCGCACCGTCACGGACGCCCCGATCACTCGGACGGTGCTTCAATACCTGCGTGAGGACGCACACTGCACCGGCACCAAGGAAGGTTGCGCCGAAGGCGATTGCGGTGCATGCACCGTGGTGCTCGGCGAGCTGCAGGAAGATGGCAGCGTCGGCCTGAAGGCCGTCAACGCGTGTATCCAGTTCCTGCCCACGCTGGACGGCAAGGCGCTGTTCACCGTGGAAGACGTGCGCGGCAAGGACGGCACGCTGCACCCCGTGCAAGAGGCCATGGTGGAGTGCCACGGATCCCAGTGCGGCTTCTGCACGCCTGGCTTCGTGATGTCGCTCTACGCGTTGTACGAAAACACCGGCAACCAGGCGCCGATCCCATCGCGCCAGACCATCTGCGATTCGCTGACCGGCAACCTGTGCCGCTGCACCGGCTACCGCCCGATCATCGACGCTGGCGAACGCATGTTCGAACTGCCCGCGCCGACAGGCATCGACCGCACGCAGTTGGCCGACACGCTGCGCAAGCTGCAGCGCAAGGACACCTTCAGCTATGCACCCGTCGGCACCGAGAACGCACCGCGCTTCTACGCGCCGCGCACCGCATCGGCCTTTGCCGCCATCAAGGCCGCGCATCCGAACATCCGCATCCTGGCCGGCAGCACCGACGTCGGCCTGTGGGTCACCAAGCAGTTCCGCGATCTGGGCGACATCCTGTACATCGGCCAGGTAGCCGACTTGTACGCACTGGAAAAGCGTGACGGCTGGATCGAGATTGGCGCGGCCGTCTCGCTGGAAAAGGCGTACGAATTCCTGGCCGCCGACTACCCCGAGACGACCGAGTTGTGGAAGCGCTTTGCCTCGCTGCCGATCCGCAATGCGGGCACGCTCGGCGGCAACATCGCCAACGGCTCGCCGATCGGCGACTCGGCACCCGCGCTGATCGCCATCGGCACGCGCGTCGTCCTGCAGCGTGGCGAAGTCCGCCGCGAATTACCGCTCGAAGACCTCTACCTCGCCTATCAGAAGAACGCGATGGAAGAAGGCGAGTTTGTTGCCGGCCTGCGCATCCCCGCGCGTGAGGGCCGCGATGCTTTGCGCTTCCGTACGTACAAGCTGTCCAAGCGCTTTGACGAAGACATCTCTGCCGTGTGCGCGGCGCTGGCCATCGAGCTGGACGGTGACATGGTGCGCAGCGCACGCATCGCTTACGGCGGCATGGCAGCAACTTCCAAGCGCGCCGCTGAAACCGAAGCCGCCATCGTCGGCCAGCCGTGGAACGAAGCAACGGTGCGCGCTGCCATGGCAGCCATGTCGCGCGATTACACCCCACTGACCGACATGCGCGCGACCGACAACTACCGCCGCATATCGGCCGCCAACACGGTGTACCGCTTCTGGCTGGAAACCCGCCCCGATGCGCCGCTTGCGCCCGAACAGATAAATGTGCGCGCGGTCGAATTGAATACCCTCACAGCAGCGTAAGAACATGAACAAGCAAACCGAAGCCTTCCTGCTGGCGGAAGCCGATATTGCTGCCGCCATGCCTGATCAGCGCGGTGCTGTGGTGGGCATTTCGCGCCCGCATGAGTCTGCGCACCTGCATGTCGCGGGCACTGCCACGTACACCGACGACATTCCTGAGCTGGCCGGCACGCTGCACGCGGCGCTCGGCATGAGCACGCAGGCGCATGCGCGCATCGTCAACATGGATCTGGATCGCGTGAAGGCCGCGCCCGGCGTGGTGGCGGTATTCACGTCGGCTGACATTCCTGGCACGAACGATTGCGGCCCCATCATCCACGACGACCCCATCTTGGCGACCGACACGGTGCACTTCATCGGCCAGCCGATGTTCATCGTGGTGGCCACGTCGCACGATGCGGCCCGCCGTGCGGCGCGTCTGGGCAATATCGAATACGAAGTCCTGCCCCCGCTGCTGACGCCTGAAGAAGCGCGTGCCGCCGGCAAGTCCGTGCTGCCGCCAATGCACCTCAAGCGTGGCGAGCCGACCGACCGCATCGCTGCCGCGCCGCACTCGGAAGCCGGCAAGATGTCGTTGGGTGGGCAGGAGCAGTTCTACCTCGAAAGCCAGATCTCGTACGCCGTGCCCAAGGAAGACAACGGCATGCACGTGTGGTGCTCGACGCAGCATCCGACCGAGATGCAGCACATGGTGTCGCACATGCTGGGCTGGCATGCCAACCAGGTGCTGGTCGAATGCCGCCGCATGGGCGGTGGTTTCGGCGGCAAGGAATCGCAATCCGGTCTGTTTGCCTGTTGCGCTTCGCTGGCGGCGTGGAAACTCGCCTGCCCCGTCAAGCTGCGTCCGGACCGCGACGACGACATGATGATCACCGGCAAGCGGCACGACTTCCGCTTCGCCTACGAAGCCGGCTACGACGACGACGGGCGCATCCAGGGCGTCAAGGTCGACATGACCTCGCGCGCCGGTTTCTCGGCCGACCTGTCTGGCCCCGTGATGACGCGCGCCATCTGCCACTTCGACAACGCCTATTGGCTGCCCGAGGTGGAAATCGACGGCTTCTGCGCGCGCACCAACACGCAGTCGAACACCGCATTCCGCGGCTTCGGCGGCCCGCAGGGCGCGTTTGCCATCGAGTACATCATGGACAACATCGCGCGCTCGGTCGGCAAGGATGCCCTCGACGTGCGCCGCGCCAATTTGTACGGCAAGGACAAGAACAACGTCACGCCGTACGGGCAGACCGTGGAAGACAACGTCATCCATGAACTGCTCGACGAACTGGAGACGACGTCCGACTACCGCGCCCGCCGCGAAGCGATTCGCGCGTTCAATGCGACCAGCCCGGTCCTCAAGCGCGGCTTGGCGCTGACGCCGGTGAAGTTCGGCATCTCGTTCAACGTGAAGCACTTCAACCAGGCCGGCGCACTTGTGCACGTCTACAACGACGGTTCGATCCTCGTAAACCATGGCGGCACCGAAATGGGCCAGGGCCTGAACACGAAGGTCGCGCAGGTCGTCGCGCATGAACTGGGCGTGTCGTTCACGCGCATCCGCGTGACAGCCACCGACACCAGCAAGGTGGCCAACACGTCCGCCACGGCGGCATCCACAGGCAGCGACCTGAACGGAAAGGCCGCGCAAGACGCCGCACGCCAGATCCGCGAGCGCCTGATCGCGTTTGCCGCCGAGCATTACGAAGCGCCCATCGAAACGGTGGCGATCGTGGGCGACCATCTGGAAATCGGTGCACGCCGCGTGCCGTTCAACGAACTGATCGGCAAGGCCTACGTTGCGCGCGTGCAGTTGTGGTCCGACGGCTTCTACGCCACGCCCAAGCTGCACTGGGATCAAGCCAAGCTCAAGGGCCGGCCGTTCTACTACTACGCCTATGGCGCGGCGGTCTCGGAAGTGGTGGTCGATACGCTCACGGGCGAATGGCGGCTGCTGCGCTCCGACGTGCTGCACGACGCCGGTCGCTCGATCAATCCGGCCATCGACATCGGCCAGGTGGAAGGCGCGTTCATCCAGGGCATGGGTTGGCTGACGACCGAAGAGCTTTGGTGGAACAAGAACGGCAAGCTGATGACGCACGCGCCGTCCACCTACAAGATCCCGACGGTCAACGACTGCCCGCCGGACTTCCGCGTGAACCTGTTCAACAACGCCAACGTGGAAGACAGCATCCACCGTTCCAAGGCGCTGGGTGAGCCGCCGCTGCTGCTGCCGTTCTCGGTGTTCTTCGCCATTCGCGATGCAGTGGCTGCGGTTGGCGATGGCCGCACGAACCCGCCGCTGAATGCGCCGGCCACCAGCGAGGAAATCCTCAAGGCCGTGGATGCGATCCGCAGCGCCCCGCTGACCGCCTGAGTTGGGAGACACCATGGACCACACGCAACTGCGCCCATTCCGCTTCGCCGATGTGCTTGCCACCGTGCAGGCCGGGCAGCCATGCGTGCTGGTCACGGTGACGGACGTGCAAGGCTCTGCGCCGCGAGAACCGGGCACGCTCATGCTGGTGGGCACCGACGGCTTCTTCGGCACCATCGGCGGCGGCCACCTGGAATGGCGCGCGATGGAAATTGCGCAGGCGATGATGGACGTGCCCGAAGCCACCGGCGAAGCGCGCCGTCAGTTCGTACGCATTCCGCTTGGGCCGGCACTCGGCCAATGCTGCGGCGGCGTGGTCCGTCTGTCGTTAGAGCGCCTCGACGCGCGTGATGTGGACTGGATCGCCCTGGCCGATGACGCCATGCGCCAACGCCGCAGCCTGCGCCGCTTTGTCTCCGCTGATCCTGCGGTAGCGGTTGAAGCAAGCGTGGGCGACGCAGCTGCGGCCGGCGTGCAATTCGACGCCTGCGGATTCACCCAAACCGTGCTGCCGCCCGACATGTCGATTGTGCTGTGCGGCGCGGGCCATGTCGGGCACGCGATCGTGCGCGCGCTGGCGCATCTGCCCTGCCGCGTGACATGGGTGGACGAGCGCGATGCGATGTTCCCGTTTCCAGCGGAAGTGCCGCCGAACGTCGTCATCGAATCCACCGATACGCCGGAAGCCGTGATAGATCACGCGCCCGGCGGCAGCTACTTCCTGGTCATGACGCACAACCATGCGTTGGATCTCGCGCTGTGCGAACGCATCATGCGCCGCACGGACTTTGCCTACTTCGGCCTGATCGGCTCCAAGACCAAGCGCGCGCGCTTCGAGCACCGCATGGTCGAGCACGGAGTGGACCCGGCACGCCTGCCGGAAATGGTGTGTCCCATTGGCGTGGCGGGCATCGTGGACAAGGCGCCGGATATCATTGCGGTATCCGTCGTCGCGCAACTTCTGCAGGTGCGAGAGCTGCAACAGCACGCGCTCACCAGCGCCAGCAGCGGCGCGGCGGTTCCTTACCGAGTCCCCACGCCTGTCTAATCATGCCGATCTCCACCGCGCTTGCAGAACGCATCGCCACCAGCCCGAAAGCTGAACTGCACATCCACATCGAAGGCTCGCTCGAACCCGAACTGATGTTCGCGCTGGCTGAGCGCAACGGTGTGAAGCTGCCGTATGCGTCGGTCGAGGAAGTGCGCACCGCCTACGCCTTCGACGATCTGCAGTCGTTCCTCGACCTGTATTACGCCGGCGCCAGCGTGCTGCTTACCGAGCAGGATTTCTACGACATGACGGCGGCGTACGTGGCACGCGCACTTGCCGACAACGTCCACCACGCCGAAATCTTCTTCGATCCGCAGACGCACACCGCGCGCAACGTGCCCATGCATGTCGTCATCCACGGCATCGTCCGCGCATTGGACGACGCCGAGCGCGAGCACGGTTTTTCCAGCGCGCTGATCCTCTGCTTCCTGCGCCATCTGAGCGAGGAAGACGCATTCGACACGCTCGAAGCGGCCCTGCCCTACATCCAGGACCCGGCCAACCGCATCATCGGTGTGGGGCTGGATTCATCCGAGCGTGGCAATCCGCCGGAGAAGTTCGCGCGCGTATTCGCGCGCTGCAAGGAGCTGGGCCTACACCTGGTGGCCCACGCCGGCGAGGAAGGCCCGGCGCAATACGTGATCGACGCCCTCGACATCCTCAAGGTTGAGCGCATCGATCACGGCGTACGCGCCATCGACGATGCCGCACTCGTCAAGCGCCTCGCCGCCGAACGTATCGCGCTGACGGTCTGCCCGCTCTCGAACGAGAAACTGAAGGTCTATCCGGACCTGCGCGACCACTCGCTCAAACAACTGCTGGACGCGGGCTGCGCTGTGACGCTGCACTCCGATGATCCGGCCTACTTTGGTGGTTACATGAACACCAACTGGCTCGCCACCTTCAATGCCCTCGACCTGTCTGCGGCCGATGCGCACACGCTCGCACGCAACAGCTTCGAGGCGTCCTTCCTGCCCGAACAGGACAAAGCCCTGTGGCTTGCCAAGGTCGACGACCACTGGAAAGCCGCACACTAAAAATCTACGAAACGACGATGACCACGATGCCCCCGACTTCCAACAACGTTCACGCTTACCGCGGCCGCGTGCTGCATTTCCTGCACGATCCGCAGTATCGCGAGCGCGATGCCTATGAGTACTGGGAAGACGGCCTGCTCGTGGTCACGGACGGCAAGGTCGTGCAGGCCGGCGACTACGCCGCACTGCGCGAGAACCTGCCCGCCGGCACGCAACTGCACGATTACAGCGGCAAGCTGATCGTCCCGGGGTTCATCGATACGCACATCCACTTCCCGCAGACGGACATCATTGCGTCGCCGTCGCCTGGCCTGCTGCACTGGCTGGAGACATACACCTTCCCCGAAGAGCGCCGCTTCGAGAGCGAGCAGTACGCCGCTGGCGTCGCATCGTTCTTCCTCGACGAACTGCTGCGCAACGGCACGACCAGCGCCATGGTGTGGAGCACCGTGCACCGCAGCTCGGCCGAGACGCTGTTCACGCAGGCCCAGCAACGCGGCATGCGCATGATCACCGGCAAGGTGATGATGGACCGCAACTGCCCGGAATATCTGCGTGACACGGCCGAATCCGGCGCCCGCGACACGGCTGACCTGATCTCCCGCTGGCACGGCAAGGACCGTCTGGCCTACGCCATCACACCGCGCTTTGCGCCCACGTCGAGCGAAGCGCAACTGCAAGCGTGCGCAGAGCTCGCCAAGCAATACAAGGACGTCTTCATCCAGACGCACGTCGCAGAAAATCCCGACGAAGTGAAATGGGTGGCCGACCTGTTCCCGAACGCACGCAGCTACCTGGACGTCTACGACCGCTACGGCCTGCTTCGCAAAGGCGCCTTTTACGGCCACGCCATCTGGCTGGACGACGGCGACCGCCAACGCATGGCCGAATCCGGTGCAGCCGTGGCGCACTGCCCCACGTCCAACCTGTTCCTGGGCAGCGGCCTGTACAACTTCCACAAGAACGACGCTCACCGCCTGGCGCTCACGCTGGCCACTGACGTTGGCGGCGGCAGTTCGTTCTCGATGCTGCGCACGATGGGCACGGCGCATAAGGTCGCGCGCATGGGCGGCTATCACCTGACCGCCCTGAGGATGTTCTACCTGGCCACGCGCGGCGCCGCTGAAGCGCTGGGCTGGGAAGACCGCATCGGCAGCTTCGTGCCGGGCGCGGAAGCCGACTTCATCGTGCTGGACCCGGCAGCGACGCCGCTGCTGGCCCGCCGCAATGCACGCTCGGAAACGCTGGAAGAGCTGCTGTTCTCGCTGGCACTGCTGGGCGAAGACCGTGCCGTATCCGCCACTTACATCCAGGGTGAGCCGGCCAAATTCGCGGTTGGCGCCAACGCCTGATGCACTTATAATCTTGCCTTCCATTGGGGAGTAGCCGCCCGGGGTCGATACCCCGGGGGCCACGTCAACAGACTTGACCGCCGTCGCAATGACAGGTGGTTATGGCGTGGTCAGCCGCACTCAGGGTGCCACCCCGGCACCCGGTGACGCGCCTGGCGAGACCGATGACAACCCACTGCGGACAGGGCCGGCAGTGGCGCGTCATTGGTTCGCACACGGCCCGGACACCACAACAACATGGAAGCCTTTCTCGTCTCCACCGGCATCGTCGCGCTCGCAGAAATCGGCGACAAGACGCAACTGCTGTCGATCTTGCTGGCTGCACGTTTTCGCAAGCCGGTGCCGATCATCCTCGGTATCTTCATCTCCACCCTTGTCAACCACGCACTGGCCGGCGCTGTCGGTGGCTGGATCACACATGTACTTGGCGAGAACGTCCTGCGGTGGATCCTGGGGGTGGGCTTTATCGCCATGGCCGGGTGGATGCTGATCCCGGACAAGCTCGACGACGAAGAGGCGCCCTCCACAGCCCAGCGCGGTCTGGGCATTCTCGGCACCACCATCGTCGCCTTCTTCTTTGCCGAAATGGGCGACAAGACGCAGATCGCGACCGTGGCACTGGCAGCGCGCTTTAACGACGTGTTCTCGGTCGTGGCTGGCACCACCGTCGGCATGCTGCTGGCGAACGTGCCAGCCGTGCTGATGGGCAACAAGTTCGCTGCGCGCATGCCGATCACGCTGGTGCATCGGATTGCGGCGCTGATCTTCCTGGTGCTGGGTGTGCTGGCGTTGCTGGGCGTCGGGAAGTAAGCCGTCAATTAGAGGCTCTGGGGCTGCCCTGTCGGCGCCCCTTGCGGCCGGTGAGGCAGCGGTGAATCGCGCCCGGCCAAGGACACATCGCTGCAGACGCTTCAAGCGAAAAAAAAACGGGGCCGTAGCCCCGTTCAACCCTCACCGGTCATGCCACCCGCTAGGGAACGAATGGCATGCTCCGATAAACCTTTCTGTTGTTGCTCAGCGTGCGCCTCAGTTCGTCTTGGCGCCGTCCTCAAACCACTTGGCGATGATCGCGCGCTCGTCATCGGTGATCTGCGTCACGTTGCCCAGCGGCATCAGCTTCTGCTGCACGACTTGCTGGTAGACGAGCTGCGCATGCTTGCCCAGCTCTTCCGGCGTATCGAGCAACACGCCCTTGGCCGGCGAAGGCATCAGGGTAGGATGAGCCGAGTGACATTGGTAGCACCGTGCGGTAACGACTGCCTGTACTTTGGCGAAGTCCGAGCCGCCAGCGGCTGTCGGGGTGGCCGCTGCGGCCGTACCCGTCGCTGCCGCAGCAGGCGTGCTTTCGGCGCTAGGCGCTGCCGGACGCGACACCGGAGCGAGCCACACCGCCACACCCAACAGCACGGCCACGCCTGCTGCCGGATAACCCCAGTTCACCACGCCCTTGTGCTTGAGGATGAAGAACTGACGGATCAGCACGCCAGCCAGCATGATCAGCACCAGCACGGCCCAGTTGTACTTGGCGGCGTACGTCATGCTGTAGTGGTTCGACAGCATCGCAAACAGCACCGGCAGCGTGAAGTATGTGTTGTGCACGCTGCGCTGCTTGCCGCGCTTGCCGTGAATCGGGTCCGGCTTCTCGCCAGCCTTAAGCGAGGCCACCACCTTGCGTTGCCCCGGAATGATCCAGAAGAACACGTTGGCACTCATGATGGTCGCGATCATCGCGCCGATCAGCAGGAACGCCGCCCGGCCCGAGAACAGGTGCGTCGCTGCAAAGGCCGCGATCACCACGTAGATCGCCACCAGAATGCCGACCACGCGGTCGTTCTTGCCAAACACGCGGCAGATGGTGTCGTACACGATCCAGCCGACCACCAGGAAGCCTAGCGCCAGCAGCACGGCCGTCGTCGCCGTCATGTCGAACACGCTGCGATCGATCATGTAGACGTTGGCGTTGAACAGGTACACCACCGTCAGCAGCGCGAAGCCCGACATCCAGGTGGAGTACGACTCCCAGTAGAACCAGTGCAGATGATCGGGCAGCTGCTTCGGCGCCAGCAGGTACTTCTGCGGGTTGTAGAACCCGCCGCCGTGCACGGCCCACAGCTCGCCGTCGACGCCCTTGTCCTTCAGATCCGGCGCGGTCGGCTTGGTGAGGCTGTTATCGAGCCAGACGAAGTAGAACGACGACCCGATCCACGCGATCGCAACGATCACGTGCAGCCAACGCAAGAGCAAGTTGGCCCAGTCGAGGATATAGCCTTCCATGATTGCCCCGCTCCTTAGCTACCGCGATAGGTCGAATACGACCACGGCGACACCAGCAGCGGCACGTGGTAGTGCGCGCTCGTATCGGCCACGCCAAAGCGCAGCGTCACCACGTCCAGGAACGCGGGCTCGGGGAGTCTGACGCCGGCGGCGCGGTAGTACTCGCCCACGCCGAAGTCCAGCTCGTACACGCCGGTTTGCAGCGCGTCGCCTTCAAGCAGCGGCGCATCGCAACGGCCATCGTGATTGGTGCGAACCGATTTGATCGGTTGCCGCTGATTGTCGACAATTTTGAACAGTGCAATCGCCAGGTTTTGACCCGGCGTGCCTGCAGCGGTGTCGAGCACATGGGTGGTCAAGCGTCCCATTTGTCTTCCTCTGTAGTTCGAATTTTCAGAAGCGCCGCTGCCTCCACTTGCACCTCGCGCCAAACCCTTGTGGGACAAGGGCTGGCGTCGGGGCCCGCTCGGTACGTGCTGTGCACGCATCCCGGCGCGCGTCCAGCCGGTTTACGCCTGCCGTCCATCGGGGGAAGACATGCCAAACCGGCAAAGCCGTCGCTCGTTCTGGGCCCGACTCCTTGTCTTCGCCGTGTCTCTAGACCAGGCTCCAAACAGGGATTTCCCTAGTTTGTCGGATTCCCGAACGCATTTTGTTGACAATATTGAAGGCGGCCACGAATAATTGTCAACAGATTTTCGCAGTGGCTGATGCCGCGGCGCACTAATGAAAGGCAGGTCTGCCATGTCCAAGAATCTCAAGCTGGTCTCCACGGAAGCGGTGTCGAAGTCGGGCGCCAAAGCATCGGGGGCAACACGCATGTCGGTCGAAGAACGGATGTATCACGAGATCTACGACGCGATCATGGAACACCGCCTGCCCCCGCGCACGAAGCTGACGGAGCATGCGCTTTGCGAAATCTATGCCACCGCCCGGCATACGGTGCGCAAGGTTTTCTCCCAACTGGCCGCTGATGGCCTGGTTGACCTGGAGCCGAACCGCGGTGCGTTCATCGCCGCACCCTCCATCGACGAGGCCCACGCCATGTTCGAGCTGCGCCAGATCCTGGAGCGCGCGGTGCTCGACAAGGTGGGCCACAGCAGCAACCCCAAGGCGGCCATCGCGCCGCTGATGGAACTCGTCAAGCAGGAGCGCCAGGCATTTGTCACGCACGATCGTCCGCGCTGGATTCGCCTGTCTGCGGAATTTCACGTGGCGCTGGCCGAGCAATCCGGCAACCCACTGGTGGTCGAGATGATGCGCCGGCTGGTGTCGCGCACCACGCTGATGATCGCCAGCGTCGAGGCCCCGGGCAACAACGCCTGCTCGTTCGACGAACACCTCGACATCCTCAATGCCCTTGAGCGCGGCGACGCCAGCGCTGCCCAGGCCCACATGGCCCAGCACTTGCAATGTTGCGCCGATCGCGTGCGCCCCGAAGCGCCCGCTGATTTCGATCTGCGTTCGGTATTGGGCCCGCGCGGCGGGAAGGACAAAGTCTAGGACCGGTTTAGCTGTATCGGGCGAGCCGGCACGACAGAGGCCAGCCGCCACAAGCCGGACGCCGTCCGGCTTACCACCCAAAGGAGACCTTTATGGCAAGCAGCACCATCGCCGCCCCCACGGCGGATCTGACCAATGAGCGCGTGGCGTATGGACGCCTGCTCGCATTGGGCCTTCAACATGTATTGGTGATGTATGCAGGCACCGTGGCAGTGCCTCTGATTGTGGGCGGTGCACTGCATCTGCCCAAGGAACAGCTTGCGTTCCTGATCAACGCAGATCTCTTTGCCGCCGGCCTTGCCACACTTATCCAGGCCTTCGGTGTGTGGAAGTTCGGCATCCGCATGCCGGTCATGATGGGCGTGACCTTCGCGTCGGTGGGCCCGATGATCGCCATTGGCACCGACCCGAGCATCGGCCTGCTGGGCATCTACGGCGCTGTGATTGCGGCGGGGTTGTTCGGCATCATCGTCGCGCCGCTCATGGGGCGCGTGCTTGGGCTCTTCCCGCCGGTCGTAACCGGCACCGTCATCACGCTGATCGGCATGTCACTGATGGGCGTGGGGATCAACTGGGCTGCGGGTGGCCAGCCGACCATGAAGACGATGGTGGACGGCGTGCTCAAGACCGTGCCCAATCCGGCCTACGGCGACCTGAGCGGCTTGGGCATCGCGCTGGCAGTGCTCGTCATCATCCTGTTGCTGACGAAGTATGGCCGCGGCCTGATCGGCAATATCGCCGTGCTGCTGGGCATCGTGATCGGCACGTTCATCGCCATGGCGTTCGGCAAGGTCAGCTTTGCCGGCATCACCGACGCCGATTGGGTGGCCGTGATCACGCCGCTGCACTTCGGCATGCCGACCTTCCACTTCGGCGCCATCGCTTCGATGTGCATCGTGATGTTGATCACGCTGGTGGAATCGACCGGCATGTTCCTGGCGCTGGCCGAAATTACCGGCAAGAAGCTTTCCACCGATGACCTCACCCGTGGCCTGCGGGCTGACGGTCTTGGCACGGTGATCGGCGGCTTGTTCAACACGTTCCCGTACACCTCGTTCTCGCAGAACGTGGGGCTGGTGACGGTCACGGGTGTGCGCTCGCGCTTCGTGGCAGCCATGGGCGGCCTGATTCTGATTGCGCTGGGCCTGTTCCCGAAGATGGCCCACATCGTGGCGTCCGTCCCGTCCTTCGTGCTGGGTGGCGCGGGCATCGTGATGTTCGGCATGGTGGCCGCCACGGGTGTGCGCATTCTCGGCTCGATCGATTTCAACAAGTACCGCCACAACCTCTTCATCGTGGCGATCTCGATCGGCTTCGGCATGATCCCGACGCTGGCACCGACCTTCTTCCAGTATCTGCCGCATTGGCTGGAGCCGGTCACGCACAGCGGCATCGTGCTGGGCACGCTGGTCGCCGTCATCCTGAACCTTTACTACAACGGCATGCAGTCCGCCGAGCACGCAATGCGCGACGCTGCCGCCAACACCCACGGCACGGAGTAATTGCATGACCGCCACTGTCGCGCACAACGACCCGCTTCTGATCGCCCGTCATGCCGACGTGCTGGTCACCATGGATGCGCAACGCCGCGAGATCCCCGACGGCGCACTGGTTGCGCGCGGTGGCGTGATCGAATGGATCGGCGCCACGGCGGATCTGCCCTCGCAGTATCGCGACGCCATCGGTCAGCCGAATGTGCGTGTGATGGAGCTGCGCGACCACGTGGTCACGCCGGGCTTCGTCAACACGCACCATCACATGTATCAGAGCCTGACGCGCGCCCTGCCGGCCGCCCAGGACGCCGAACTGTTCGGCTGGCTGACCAACCTGTATCCGGTGTGGGCAGGTCTCACGCCGGAAATGGTGCGCGTGTCGACGCTCACGGCGATGGCCGAACTGCTGCTGTCGGGTTGCACGACCTCCAGCGATCACCTGTATCTCTACCCGAACGGCAGCCGGCTCGATGACTCGATCGAAGCCGCACAGCAGATCGGCATGCGTTTTCACGCGGCGCGCGGCAGCATGAGCGTCGGCCGCAGCCAGGGCGGTTTGCCGCCGGACCGCGTGGTCGAAGGCGAAGAGGCCATCCTGAAGGAAACGCAGCGGCTGATCGAAACGTGGCACAACGCCGACCGCCATTCGATGCTGCGGGTGGTGGTGGCACCGTGCTCGCCGTTCTCGGTCTCGCGTGACCTGATGCGCGAATCGGCCAAGCTCGCGCGCAGCTACGGCGTGTCGATGCACACACACCTGGCCGAGAACGATAACGACATCGCTTACTCGCGCGAGAAGTTCGGCCTGACGCCCGCCGAGTACGCAGAAGACCTCGGCTGGGTCGGCCGCGACGTCTGGCATGCGCACTGCGTCAAGCTCGACGCCCACGGCATCGATGTGTTCGCACGCACCGGCACCGGCGTTGCGCATTGCCCGTGCTCGAACATGCGACTGGCTTCCGGCATCGCCCCGATCCGCACCATGCGCGACGCCGGCGTGCCGGTTGGCCTGGGCGTGGACGGCAGCGCGTCGAACGATGGCGCGCACATGCTGGGCGAGACGCGCCAGGCCATGCTGCTCGCGCGTGTCGGCTTTGGCCCCGCGGCGATGAGCGCGCGCGAGGCGCTGGAGATCGCCACGCTTGGCGGTGCGCGCGTGCTCAACCGCGACGACATCGGCGCGCTCGCACCCGGCATGTCGGCCGACTTTGTCAGCTTCGATCGTCATCAGGTCGGTTTTGCCGGCGCCGACCACGACCCGGTTGCGGCGCTGGTGTTCTGCGCCCCGTCCAACGTGGCGCACAGCGTGATCAACGGGCGCGTGGTCGTCGAAGACGGCCGCCTGACCACGCTGGAACTCGACGCCCATCTCACGGTTCACCGGAAGCTCGCGCTGGAACTGGCGCAGGCTGCCCGGGCAGTCCCGGCCTGACGCGATGGCGCTTTGCCTTGTTCATGACGCCGCTGTGATGTCGTGAATTTGGAAAGCTGCATTCCACTGTCTGACCGGTGTTGTATGAAGTCTCCTCGACATGAAAAAACCATGACAAACAATAACTATCCGCGCGATCTCATCGGTTACGGCAAGAACCCGCCCAACGCCAATTGGCCGGGCGGCGCGCGCGTAGCACTGCAGTTCGTCCTCAACTACGAGGAAGGCGGTGAAAACTGCGTCTTGCACGGCGACGCCGGCTCCGAGCAGTTCCTCTCCGAAATCATTGGCGCTGCGGCCTACCCCGACCGCCACATGAGCATGGAGGGCATCTACGAATACGGCTCGCGTGCAGGCGTGTGGCGCATCCTGCGCGAGTTTGAAAAGCGCGGCCTGCCGCTGACGATCTTCGGTGTGTCGATGGCCCTGCAGCGCCATCCGGACCTGACCCAAGCCTTCGTTGACCTGGGCCACGAAATCGCCTGCCACGGCTGGCGCTGGATTCACTACCAGAACATCGACGAAGCCACCGAGCGCGAGCACATGCGCATTGGCGTCGAAATCATCCACGAGCTGACCGGCAACGCGCCGCTGGGCTGGTACACCGGCCGCGACAGCCCCAACACGCGCCGCCTGGTGGTCGAGCACGGCGGCTTTGCCTACGACGCCGACTACTACGGCGACGACCTGCCGTTCTGGACCGAAGTGCAAACCTCGTCGGGCGAGAGCAAGCCGCACCTGGTCGTGCCGTACACGCTCGACACCAACGACATGCGCTTTGCCAGCCCGCAAGGCTTCAATACAGCCGACCACTTCTACCAGTACCTGAAGGACGCCTTCGACGTGCTGTACGAAGAAGGCGATCCCAACGGCCTCGCACAGCCGAAGATGCTGTCGATCGGCATGCACTGCCGGCTGCTGGGCCGCCCCGCGCGCTTCCGTGCGCTGCAGCGCTTCCTTGACTACGTGCAATCGCACGACAAGGTGTGGATCTGCCGGCGCATCGACATCGCCCAGCACTGGATCCAAAACCATCCGTATGCCAAGCAACCCGTTTTGAGCACCGCAGCATGAGCCAGACCACCTATACCCTCTCGCAACTCAACGGCATGGACGCATCGCAGTTCGTGCAAGTCCTGGGTGGCATCTACGAGCACTCGCCCTGGGTTGCTGAACAGGCCGCCACGCAACGCCCGTTTGCTTCGGCGGAGGCGCTCGCGGCTGCCATGCGCAATGTCGTCGACACCGCGGGCATCGAGCCGCAGCTCAAACTCGTGCGCGCCCATCCGGAGTTGGCGGGCAAGGCCGCCGTGCGTGGTGAGCTGACCGCCGAGTCGACGCGCGAACAAAGCGGCGCGGGCCTGAACCTGTGCACGCCGGAAGAATTTGCACGCCTGCAGGCACTCAACGCCCAGTACAACGAGAAGTTCGGCTTCCCGTTCATCCTGGCGGTGCGCGGCTATGACCGCCACGGAATCATCGAGAACTTCAGCCAGCGCGTTGAGAACGACCGCGATACCGAGCTGCGTGCGTCGCTCGAACAGATTCATCGCATCGCGGGTTTCCGCTTGGCCGATTTGATTGCAGCACACTGATTTTTCAGGTTCATCAGCAAAAACAACGCTGTGGGCACGGTGTCATGGGGCATGGGACACCGATCGGCATGGAGCCTGACCAGCCGGCCTGTGACCGCATCAAAGAATGCGGCGCAACCCGCAGTGATCTTCAACAACAAAGGAGGTAGCAATGCAGTCGAAATTCAAGCGTGGCGTGGCCGCGCTGGCAGTGGCATCGGCACTGGGGGCAGCAAGTGCCGGTGCGCAAGCGCAATCGTCCGTCACGCTGTACGGCCAGGTGGATGCCTGGGCGGGCGCCACCAAGAGTCTGGGCGCATCGGATCGCGCCTGGGGGGTCAACTCGGGCGGGATGTCGACCTCGTACTGGGGTATGAAGGGCAGCGAAGATCTGGGCAACGGCCTGAAGGCGATCTTCACGCTGGAAGCGTTCTTCCGCCCGGACACCGGCAAGTCCGGCCGTTTTGACGGCGATACGTTCTTCGCCCGCAACTCGTTCGTGGGCCTGCAATCGAGCACGTGGGGCTCGATCAAGCTCGGCCGCCTGACGCCACCGTACTTTGTCTCGACGATCCTGTTCAACCCGTTCATCGATTCGTACACGTTCTCGCCGATGGTGTTCCACACGTACCTCGGCAACGGCCTGAGCGGCCCCGGCGGCATCTCGGGCCTGGTTGGCGATTCGGGCTGGAACAACTCGATCATGTACTCCACGCCGGACTTCAACGGCCTGACCGCCAACTTCATCTACGGCGCGGGTGAGCAAGCCGGCCATAACGGCCAGAACAAGTGGGGCGGCAACTTCCTGTACTTCCATGGCAACTTCGCGGCCACGGCAGCCTTCCAGCAAGTGCGCTTCGACGGTGCGCCGGGTGACCTGAACGCGCTGGTGGCAGGCTTCTCGCGCCAGTCGGCGGCGCAACTGGGCGCCACGTACGACTTTGGCGTGGCCAAGGTCTACGGCCAGTACCAGTACATCAAGAACGCCATCAACTCGGGCGATGCGAAGAGCAACGGCGGCCAACTGGGCGTGTCGGTGCCTGTGGGCCCGGGCAGCGTCCTGGCGTCGTACGCGTACACGAAGACCTCGGGTGCGGCTGACGTGAAGCGCAACACGTGGGCAGTCGGCTACGACTACTCGCTGTCCAAGCGCACCGATGTGTACGCCGCGTACATGCGCGACAAGGTGACGAACCTGAGCTCGGCCGACACCTTCGGCGTGGGCATCCGCGCAAAGTTCTAAGCAGTCGGCAGCAAAGAAAAACGGCGCCTGGATTTTCCCCAGGCGCCGTTTTCTTTTGGGCCGCCAACCTTCAGCGGCCCAAATACCGGATCAAACGATCAACGCGTAGCCGACACGTCTGCCACCGCCAGCGCCGTCATGTTGACGATGCGGCGCGATGTGGCCGACGGGTTCAGGATGTGCACCGGCTTGGCCGCGCCCAGCAGGATCGGGCCCACCGTCACGCCCTGCCCGCCCGTGATCTTGAGCAGGTTGAACGCGATGTTGGCGGCATCGAGCGACGGCATCACCAGCAGGTTGGCGCTGCCCGAGAAGGCGCTCTTCGGCAGGAAGTGGTGGCGGATATCTTCCGACAACGCCGCGTCGCCCTGGATCTCCCCTTCCACCTGCAGATCCGGTGCTTCGGTCTTCAGCAGGTCATACGCAGCGCGCATGCGGCGGGCCGAGGCGTTTTTCGACGAGCCGAACATGGAGTGCGACAGCATCGCCACCTTCGGCTCCTGGCCGAAACGGCGCACTTCTTCTGCCGCCAGCTTGGTGATGTCGGCCAGTTCTTCTGCGCTCGGCATCTCGTTGACGAACGTGTCGGTGATGAACAGCGTGTGCTTCTCCAGCATCAGGCCGTTCATGGCCGCGAACACCTTGGCGTTCGGGGCCAGGCCGATCACGTCGCGCACGTGCTCCAGATGGGCGTCAAAGCGGCCGACCGTGCCGCACAGCAGCGCATCGGCATCACCCAGACGCACCAGCAGTGCGCCGATCAGCGTGTTCGAACGGCGCAGCGCCGACTTCGCCATGTCCGGCGTCACGCCGTTGCGGCCCATCAGCTCGTGGTAAGCGGTGTGGTACTGGTGATAGCGGCGATCGTCTTCCGGGTCCACCAGCTCGAAGTGCACGCCCGGCTTCAGGCGCAGGCCCGCCTTCTGGATACGCATTTCAATCACATGCGGGCGGCCGATCAGGATCGGCTTGGCCAGGCCTTCATCGACCACCGTCTGCACGGCGCGCAGCACGCGCTCTTCTTCACCTTCGGCGTACACGACGCGCTTCGGGTTGGCCTTGGCGGCCGAGAACACCGGGCGCATGGTCAGGCCCGTGTGATACACGAAGTCGCTCAGTTGGGCGCGATACGCATCCAGATCCTTGATCGGGCGCGTGGCCACGCCGGACTCTTCCGCGGCCTTGGCGACGGCCGGCGCGATCTTCTCGATCAGGCGCGAATCGAACGGCTTCGGGATGATGTAATCGGGGCCGAAGGTCAGGTCCTGCCCGGCGTAAGCCTGGGCCACGGCGTCGTTCGTTTCGGCTTCCGTCAGTTCCGCGATGGCCTTCACGCATGCCAGCTTCATCTCTTCCGTGATCTTCGTGGCGCCGCAATCGAGCGCACCACGGAAGATGTACGGGAAGCACAGCACGTTGTTGACCTGGTTCGGGTAGTCCGAACGGCCCGTGGCGATGATGCAGTCCGGCCGCGCGGCCTTGGCCACTTCCGGGCGGATTTCCGGCTCGGGGTTGGCCAGCGCCAGGATGATCGGCTTCGGAGCCATGGTCTTGACCATGTCGGCGGTCAGCACGCCGGCGGCCGAGCAGCCCAGGAACACGTCTGCATCGCGCACGATGTCGGCCAGCGTACGGGCCGAGGTGTCCTGCGCGTAGCGCGCCTTGTTCGCCTCCATCTTGGCGTCGCGACCAACGTAGATCACGCCCTTGGAATCCACCACGTAGACATTCTCACGCTTGACGCCCAGGCCCACCATCACGTCCAGGCAGGCAATGGCCGCGGCGCCCGCGCCCGACACGGCCACCTTCACGCTGCCGATGTCCTTGCCGACGACCTTCAAGCCGTTGAGCAGCGCCGCCGACGAGATGATCGCCGTGCCGTGCTGGTCATCGTGAAAAACGGGAATGTTCAGGCGGTCACGCAGCTTCTGCTCGATGTAGAAGCACTCCGGCGCCTTGATGTCTTCGAGGTTGATCCCGCCCAGCGTCGGCTCCAGCGAGGCAATGATGTCGACCAGCTTGTCCGGATCGCGCTCGGCCAGTTCGATATCGAACACATCCACGCCGGCAAACTTCTTGAACAGGCAGCCCTTGCCTTCCATCACCGGCTTGCTGGCCAGCGGGCCGATGTCGCCCAGGCCCAGCACAGCGGTGCCGTTGGTGATCACGCCGACGAGGTTGCCGCGCGAGGTGTACTCCGCCGCCAGCGACGGGTCTTGCTCAATCGCGGTACACGGATACGCCACGCCCGGCGAATACGCCAGCGACAGGTCGCGCTGGTTGATCAGCGCCTTGGTCGGGCGCACCTCAATCTTGCCGCGCGTGGGGGCGCGATGGTATTCAAACGCCGCGCGGCGCAGTTCGGCCTCGGCGCCTTGGTCTTGGGAATCCGGCGAGGCGTCGTGAAGCTTGTCGTTCATAGCAATGAATCCTGATGGGGAGTTCCGCACATGAGGCACACATGCGCTCAGGCAGAAACTCCCTGAGACGAAGTGGCGAAAAACAGTGGGAACAGAGAGAAACCGGGGGTGAGGCCGCACGCGTTGCGCAGCACCGTCAGGAGGGTAGCGACGGGGCGGAGGCGGCGCCGGCCAGGGGTGGCGGTCGGCGCGAGACGGGATGAAGTGACAACGCTCAAGCGAGGTACGGCTGGCGGCCTACAGATTAGGTCACGCATTCTAACGTAGACAGCCGGCCAAAACCCACCCTGGCGCCTACTTGGGTGCCGGCCCGGATGCCGGTTTCGCCGCCGGTTTCACCGATGGATCAACAGGCAGCTCTACGACGATGGGCTGCGCGTTCGGCGCCGGGAAATTGGCAAAGGCGCTGCGTACCAGGTACGGCATCACCGCCGTCAGCGATCCATCCCCACCCTGCGTTTGCGCCGTCACCTGATAAACGCGCTTGCCGGTGGCTGCTTCGTCAATTTCCACGTGATAGGCATAGAACGGCACTTGAACGTTGGTATCGACGTATTGCGGCCCCCACGGGCCCCAGGGTCCCCAAGGGCTGCGCCATGGCCCCCATGGCCCGGGCCCCCAATACGGATCCGGGTACACGGGCTGGCGCACCTGCACGAGCCGCGTGGCGGCCGAGTAGTCCAGGCGGACCAAATAGCGTGCGCTGGCACGGGGCACGCTGGAAAAGCCGTGGGCGGCCAGTTGGTCCGATGTCCAGGTCTCGTAGGTCTGACGTTCGAGATCATTTTGCTGCGCCGCAGTGTGCTCGAAGGCATAGGTGCGCGGCGGGTTGTCGGTCCAGCCGGGTTGCCGGAACGCCGTCACCTGGCTGGTGACCGTGCTCGCGCAGCCCGCCAGCAGGCTGGCCGCCATCAGGGCGCCAGCCATCGGCCAGACGCCCGATGTCTTGATCCATTTCCACATAGAAGATCCCTCTACTCTCAATCAGACAGATGGTCGCGGGCCCCGGAAGCGGGCTGCGCGCGCTCTGTTACTCAGAGTGACGCCCCGCGCGGAAGATTCCCGCCAAGGGCCTGAGTACAATGGCCCTTTGCGACCGCAGACAACGCAGATAAGGATGTTACCGATGTTGCGCACCGATACCGCCGTCACGATTTACCGCAAGGACTACACCGCGCCCGCTTTCCGCATTGACGAAGTGGCCCTGGAGATCGATCTCGTGCCCGAGCGCACTCGCGTCGTCAACCGCATGCGCATGACGCGCACGGATGCCGGCAGGCCGCTCGTGCTGGTGGGTGAGGGGCTGGAACTGGCCGCCGCAACCGTCGACAGCAAAGCGCTTTCCGGCCTGCAAGCCTCGGGCGACACCCTCACCATCGACGCCGTGCCGGCCGATGTTGGCACCAGCTTCACGTTGGAACTCACCACCTACTGCAATCCCGCAGCCAATTCGTCGCTGATGGGCCTGTACGTTTCCAACGGCAACTTCTTCACGCAGTGCGAGGCCGAGGGCTTTCGCAAGATCACCTACTTCCTCGACCGCCCGGACGTGATGACGGTCTACACCGTCACGCTGCGCGCATCGAAGGCGGACTACCCGGTGCTGCTGTCCAACGGCAATCTCATGTCGGAGCGCGACCTGCCGGACGGCCGCCACGAAGCCGTGTGGCACGACCCCTTCAAGAAGCCGTCTTATCTGTTCGCGCTGGTGGCGGGCAAGCTGGAGTGCATCGAAGAGCGCATTCAATCCGCCTCGGGCAAGGAGAAACTGCTGCAGGTCTGGGTCGAGCCGCATGACCTCGGCAAGACCCGCCACGCGATGGATTCGCTCATCCATTCCATCCACTGGGACGAACGCCGCTTCGGCCTGGAGCTGGATCTCGACCGCTTCATGATCGTCGCCGTGGGCGACTTCAACATGGGCGCGATGGAGAACAAGGGCCTGAACATCTTCAACACGAAGTACGTGCTGGCCAATGCGGAGACGGCCACCGATGTGGACTTCGCCAACATCGAATCGGTGGTCGGTCACGAATATTTCCACAACTGGACGGGCAACCGCGTCACCTGCCGCGACTGGTTCCAGTTGAGCCTGAAGGAAGGCCTGACGGTGTTCCGTGATCAGGAATTCTCCGCCGATATGGCGGCACAAGCGGCCGCGCAAGCCGGCAACGAAGCCGCCGCGGCCAGCGCCCGCGCCGTCAAGCGCATCGAAGACGTGCGCGTGCTGCGGCAGGCGCAGTTTCCGGAAGATGCCGGGCCGATGGCCCACCCGGTGCGGCCCGACAGCTACGAAGAAATCAATAACTTCTACACCGTCACGGTGTACGAAAAAGGCGCGGAAGTCGTGCGCATGTACCAGACGCTGCTCGGCCGCGACGGCTTCCGCAAAGGCATGGACCTGTACTTCCAGCGCCACGATGGCCAGGCTGTCACCTGCGACGACTTCCGCGCTGCCATGGCCGATGCCAACGGCCGCGACCTCACGCAATTCGGCCGCTGGTACAGCCAGGCCGGCACGCCGGTCGTGGCAGTCGAAGGACACCACGATGCGGCCACGCACACCTACACGCTCACGCTGCGCCAGCGCTGCGAGCCGGTCGGCATCGAAGTCAACAGCGGCATCCAGAAGCAACCGTTCCACATTCCGTTTGCGGTGGGCCTGATCGACAAGAACGGCCGCGACTTGCCGCTGCGTTTGCGTGGCGAAGCCGCATCGCCCTCGCCCGCGAACACGCGCGTGCTGGACTTCACTGAAACCAAGCAGACCTTCGTCTTCGAAGATGTGGCCGAAGCGCCGCTGCCCTCGCTGCTGCGCAATTTCTCGGCGCCGGTGATCGTTGAATACGGCTATACGACCGAGCAGCTCACGTTCCAGCTCGCGCACGATTCCGACCCGTTCAACCGCTGGGAAGCCGGCCAGCGCCTGGCCACCGACACGCTGCTGCGCATGGTGACGGACATCCAGCACGGCCGCGCGCCGGTGGTGGATCCGGCGCTGGTCGAAGCCCTGCGTGCCGTCGTCGCCGACGCCTCGCTTGATCCGGCCTTCCGCGAGCAGATGCTGATCCTGCCGGCCGAAGGCTATCTGGCCGAGCGCATGGACGTGGCTGATCCGGCTGCCATCCACACCGCACGCCGCACGCTGCGCCGCACGCTGGCAGAAAAGCTCAACGCAGAGTTGCTGCACGCCTATCAGGCCAACCAGACCGAAGGCGCCTACTCGCCCGATGCGGTGTCTGCAGGCAAGCGCGCACTCAAGAACATTGCCCTCGGCTATCTCGTGGAAACCGAAGCCGCCGAGGCGCTGGCCCTGGCCGAACAGCAATATGCCGGCGCCACCAACATGACCGACCGCATGGGCGCCCTCTCCGCAATGGTCACCAGCTATGCCCCGGGCCGCGAAGCGGCGCTGGCTGATTTCTACACGCGCTTTGCCGACGACGCACTCGTCATCGACAAGTGGTTCTCGCTGCAGGCCATGCAGCCGGGCGCCGCCGGCAAGCCGACGCTGGCGACCGTGCGCGCGCTGATGGCCCATCCGGCTTTCACGCTGCGCAACCCGAACCGCGCGCGCTCCCTGATCTTCAGCTTCTGCTCGGGCAACCCCGCGCAGTTCCATGCCGCCGATGGTTCCGGCTATGCCTACTGGGCCGAGCAGGTGCTTGCGCTCGACGCCATCAACCCCCAGGTCTCTGCCCGCCTGGCACGCGCGCTGGACCGCTGGCGCAAATACGTGCCCACGCTGCGCGACGCCATGCAGGACGCGCTCAAGCGCGTGGCGGCACATCCGAGCCTCTCGCGCGACGTGCGCGAGATCGTCGGCAAGGCGCTGGCCTGAATGTCACCGCTTGTATCGTAAAATCGCGCCCGTCTCAGGAGAACCCATGAAGCGCATCAACCTCACCCGCTACCTGATCGAAGAACAGCGCGAGCACAACACCATCCCGGCCGAGCTGCGTCTGCTGCTCGAAGTCGTGGCGCGCGCCTGCAAGGCGATCTCGCACAGCGTCAACAAGGGGGCCCTTGCCGGCGTGCTCGGCTCGGCTGGCACCGGCAACGTGCAAGGCGAAACCCAGCAGAAGCTGGACGTGATCGCCAACGAAGTCCTGCTCGAAGCGAACGAATACGGCGGCAACCTGGCCGCCATGGCCTCGGAAGAGATGGAATCGTTCTACGAGATTCCGCACCGCTATCCGAAGGGCGAATACCTGCTGCTGTTCGATCCGCTCGACGGCTCGTCCAACATCGACGTGAACGTGTCGATCGGCACGATCTTCTCGGTGCTGCACATGCCCAAGGCCGGCGAGGCCGTGACCGAAGCCGATTTCATGCAACCCGGCGTCAAGCAGGTCGCCGCCGGCTATGCCGTGTACGGCCCGCAGACCACGCTGGTGCTGACCGTCGGCAACGGCGTGCACATGTTCACGCTCGACCGCGAAGTCGGCAGCTTCGTGCTGACCCACCGCGACGTGAAGATTCCGGTCGATACAAAGGAATTCGCCATCAACATGTCGAACATGCGCCACTGGGCCCCGCCCGTGCGCCGCTACATCGACGAATGCCTGGCCGGCTCCGAAGGCCCGCGCGGCAAGGATTTCAACATGCGCTGGATCGCTTCGATGGTGGCGGACGTGCATCGCATCCTCACGCGCGGCGGCATCTTCATGTACCCCTGGGACAAGCGCGAACCGGGCAAGGCCGGCAAGCTGCGCCTGATGTACGAAGCCAACCCGATGGCCTTCCTGGTGGAACAGGCCGGCGGCGCGGCCACCAATGGCGAGCAACGCATTCTGGACATCCAGCCCGAACAGCTGCACCAACGCGTGGCGGTGGTCCTGGGGTCAAAGAACGAGGTGGATCGCGTCACGCAATATCACCTCGAAGCCAAGAAAACGGCGTAACGCGGCCATGTGAGACTGTTGTTCCAGCGGTTCTTGCGGAGCGACAAAAAGTTCTGTTAGAATCGCTGTTTCCGACGCCGCTGTAGCTCAGTCGGTAGAGCAGCGCATTCGTAATGCGAAGGTCACCAGTTCGATTCCGGTCAGCGGCACCAGAATAAAAAAAAAGGGTTACAGGTTCTGCCTGTAACCCTTTTTGTATTTCTGCCTGGCCGATGGTGTCCACCGGCATCTCCCCCGCAAGTAATCCAATTCGCCCCCACCCAAGGCAACTAACTGGCGCCCTTCCCCCTCCTAGCGCGCCCCGCCTATTGCTGATTCGGCGCAACAATCCCGAACCGTTCCATCTGCCGATAAACCGTCGCGCGCGCGATGCCAAGCTCGTGCGCAACGTGGGTGATGCGCCATTTGTTCCGGCGCAGTGCCGCCAGCAGGATTTCCCGCTCGTTGTCCGGTGCGGCATCGGCCACGATGGAAGCTGCGGCGGCCGTAGCGTCCGTCGTGCTTTCGAGCACCTCCGGCGGCAATGCGTCGACATCGATCAGGCCGTCGTCGCTCATGGCCAACGCAAAGCGCAGCACGTTGCGCAACTGCCGGACGTTGCCCTGCCACGGGTAGCTGCGCAGCACCGCCAGCGCGGCCGGCGCGAGTTGCGCGTGCATGTCCAGCTGGCGCGCTTCTTCTTCGACGATACGGGCGATCAGGTAATCCTTGTCGCAGCGCTCGCGCAGCGTCGGCAGGTGCAGCGTTGCGCCGCATAGCCGGTAGTAGAGATCTTCACGGAAGCGCTGCTCGGCAATCAGTTGGCGCAGATCGCGATGGGAGGCGGCAATCACGCGCAGGTCGACCGGAATCGGCTTTTCGGAGCCTAGCGGCATCACCTCGCGCTCGGACAGCACGCGCAGCAGCCGGCTCTGCAGATGCAGCGGCATGTCGCCAATTTCGTCGAGGAACAGCGTACCGCCGTCTGACTGGGCGATCAGGCCACGCATGCCCTTGCTGCGTGCGCCGGTGAAGGTGCCGGGCGTGTAGCCGAACAGTTCGCTCTCGATCAGCGATTCAGGAATGGCGGCGCAATTGACCGCGACAAACGCCTTGCCGCGACGCTCGCTCGCCGTGTGCAGCGCCTTGGCCAGGACTTCCTTGCCGGTGCCGGTCTCGCCTTGTACCAGGATGTTGAGCGGCTTGTTGGCCAGGCGCTTGGCCTGCAGGATCAGCCGCTGCATCTGGGGGTCGTCGGCGCCCAGCGCCTCCAGCGCAGCACTGGCCTCGGGGCTCGGCAACACCGACTGAGCCGCCGCTGCGGACGGCATAGACGGCTTGCCGGGCGCGCCGCGCGGCGGGATCCCCGTCGCGTAATAGAGCCCGTGATCGAACATCCGAATTGCCGTGCGCTCGGATGACGTGCCAGCCCGGGCGATGCGCCACAGCTCGCTCATGTTTTCGCGAAACACTTCGGTCAGCAGGTGGCCACGCACATCGGCGTGCGGATCGCTCTCGAGCCGCAGCTTGCGCCGCCCGCCGCTGTTGATGCCGCGAATCACACCGTTGGCATCGAAGGCGACCATGATTTCGCTGTCCACATCCACCAGCGACCACGTTGACCCCAGCCGCAAGATCCACTGATCGCGGAAGTAGCGCAGGAAGTTCGCGTCTTCGATCTTCTGCGCGTACATGGCGGTCATCTGCAGCGCGAGGTGTTGCCCTTCGCGCGGCGCCGGCGCACTCAGCGCAGACACATCGAGCACGCCCAGGAAGTTGCCCGTCGGGTCAAACAGCGGCGCGCTGTTGCAGGTGAGCGTGATATGGCATGCGTCGAAATGATCGGTCTGATGACACGTTACCGGGGCCTGCTCGACGATGCAGGTGCCGACCGCACAGGTGCCGGCGCGTGACTCACTCCAATCGGCCCCCAGGTACAGGCCCGAACGTTTCAGTTCGCGGTCGAGGTTGTCGTTACCGATGAAGTCGACCGTGACACCGTAGGCATCGGTCAGCAGCAGCACGTAGTCGAGGCCGGAGACGCGCTTGTAGAGCTGCTCCATGCCGGTACGCGCGACGCTCAGGAAGTCCTCGATCTGGTCCTTGTGTTCGCGCAGGCGCTGTGCCTCGACGATGTAGGCGGGTGTGGGGCGGCTCGGGTCGCGGCCGTAGTCGTCCAGGCAGCGCCGCCATGAGCGCTCGATGACGCCCTGCGCCTCGCCCGGCTGCTGCGAGAAGGCGAGCAGCCGCTCGATATGTGCGCGGTGTGCTTTTTGCTGCACGACTGTCTCCTTAGCCGCCGCATTTGAAGGGTGCGATGCCCGCGCCGCCGGTCTTTTGCCGGCCTTTGGGGCGAGGGCGGATGCGGTTCTACGCTAATCGATTTACCCGGTTGCCGCAACGTAGCGGCGCTGCACAGGCAACCGGGCAGACTGGCTTAGATCTCCCTCCGGTTCAATGCCCCGGCAATGTATTCGGCCTGCCGGATCGCCAGAGCCACGATGGTGAGCGTGGGGTTGGCCGCTGAACTCGACGTGAACTGGCTGCCATCGGAAATGAACAGATTCTTCACATCGTGTGCCTGGCCCCAGCGGTTGACCACGCCATCGCTGGCCTTCGCGCTCATGCGGTTGGTGCCCATGTTGTGGCTGGCAGGATAGGCAGGCATGTCGATCACGCGCGTTGCGCCCACCGCCTCCGACACCTTGCGCCACTGCACCAGACCATGAGCGGTAATTTTTTCGTCGTTCTCGTGATAGGTCTTGGTGACGATCGGAATGGGCAGACCGTACTGGTCTTTCTCCGTGGGGTGCAGCGTGATGGTGTTCTGCTCGCGGGCCATGTCTTCACCGCAGACCCACACGCAGCTCATGTGGTCGTACATCTCCATGGCCGATGTGAAGTCGCGCCCCCAGCCGCCCGGCTTCATGAATGCGGCCGTGTACGGCAGATGAATGGCCAGGCCTTCGAGATAATAGCCGCCGACAAATCCGCGCTTGGTATTGAGCGGCACCTCATCGGCCACCACCGCCGCAATGTCGAAGCCGCGATACATGTAGACCGGCTTCTTGTGGATCGACACCGCCGCTGCCGTCGCGTGGTTCATGTAGTTCTTGCCCACCTGCCCTGAAGAGTTTGCGAGCCCGTCGGGGAACATGCTCGACGCCGAGTTCAGCAGCAGCCGCGGCGACTCGATGGAGTTGCCTGCCACGCAGACCACCCGTGCCTTCTGCAGTTGCTTGCGGCCCTTGCTGTCGACATAGAGCACACCATTGGCGCGACCCTGCTTGTCATGCTGGATCTGAAGCACCATCGACTCGGGACGCAGTTCGACATTGCCCGTGGCCTGGGCACGCGGCACTTCGGTGTAGAGCGTCGACCATTTCGCGCCGATCTTGCAGCCCTGCATGCAGAAGCCGATCTGCATGCAGCCCGGGCGACCGTCGTACGGTTCGGAGTTCGACGCCGCCGGCCGCACGATGTGCTTGTAGCCGACCTTCTTTGCCCCCGCCTCGATCACCTTGTAGTGATTGTTGGGCGGCATGGGGGGCAAGCCGCTGGCCTTGGTGCCGCACACGCCCATCTTCTTCTCGGCCAGTTCGTAGTAAGGCTCAAGCTCGGACAGCGTGATCGGCCAATCCAGCACATTAGCCCCGTCGATGGCGCCGTACGTGGTCTTGGTGTGGAAGTCGTGTTCCTGAAAGCGCAATGCCACGCCCGACCAGTGCACCGTAGAGCCGCCCACGCCCTTCACGATCCACGCAGGCAGGTTCGGATACGTCTTGGTGTGGTGCCAACCGCCCGCCGAGATGCGTTTGTCCAGCCACGAGATCTTGTTGAACATGGCCCATTCGTCGTTCTCGAAATCGGCCTGCGTGTAGTGCTTCCCCGCTTCCAACACCACGCATTTGACACCGCGCTGCGCCAGCTCGTTGGCCAGCGTGCCGCCGCCCGCGCCCGAGCCGACGATCACGACGACGCTGTCGTCGTCGAGTGAAAACTTTGCCTGATCCGTCATGATGGTTGTCTCCGTTTTTTTATGTGCCGAGGCTTAGAGCCAATCGATGTCGTCAAAGCCGCGGTGCAGGTAGCCGCCCTTCTGCCACGACGAGCCCTCGTAGCCGAACAGGGGCCAGAGTTTCTTGTTGTTGTAGAGGCCGGTCACCAGATCGCCCTGGACCTTCTTGAAGAAAGGCGTGGACTCGATGTCCTTGAGCAGTACCACGCGTTCGTTCTCGGTCTTCACCTGGGCATAGGGCACGCCATAACGTTGCTTGGCGCGTTGGTCCAGGTCGCGCACGCCATCGATCAGCAGCGCCTTCACTTCGGGGGCCTTGCCTGCGGCCGCGTCATAGGGCGCGACCGCCTCCACGTAGAACTTCTCGGCCAGCTTGTCGTGCGGATAGATGTCGCGCGCCATGCGCACCAGCGTCTTGCCGGTGACGGTGCCCAGACGAGGAAAGCTCTGCTCGACCACCACATCCTTGGTGACCGCCATGGCCGCGGGGACGACCGTGACGCTGATGGCGGCCAAGCCGCCACCGCGCAGAAAGCCGCGTCGCGACACCTTGGGTTGCTTGTCCAAAACACGCATGGCAGCGCCAGCGGCTAGCGTGGGTTTCATGTTGGTTGCCTCCGTTATCGGGCGTGCACAGCGCGCGCCTTATCTTGTTGAAATGCACAACGTTGACCGCCAGCTCACGGGCCTGCTATGGCGGATCGAGTTAACTGCGCCGAATGCGGCACGCGGCGGGAATGACGGGATTCACTCGTGGGCTCATGCTCGCCAAGCACATCGACGAGCATGTGGTGCAGACCTTCGGCCAGCACCGTCGCCAGCAGCGGCGCACCCAGCTGCTCGGCACACGACGTCGTGCAGGCCTGCAGGCGCTGGGCATCCGCCGGGTTCGCCCCCAATGCAGCGCACAGCAGCGGCCACTCGGGCGACGCGATGAGCGTGCCGCACGTCAGCAGCACACCCGTGCGCCGGCGCACCTGCGCGAGGCCGACGATCTTGCGTTGCCCGACCACCACCTCCCATGGCGACAGCGAACCGAAGCAGGCCCACTTGAGCGACGGGGCCGGCGATGCCAACCGCACTTCCTCCGGCGGCACTGCATAGGCCGGAATGCCGAGATCTCGCAGCAGCCCTGCGTGCAGCACGCCCAGCCATCGGTAGCTCGACACCGTGCCGGTGCCCGCGACGAGCGGATGATCGGCGGGCAGCACGATCGACGCCGACAACATCCAGGGCCCGGCCAGCACTGCGCCACCCCCCGCGTCCCGCACAACTACTGGCGTGGCACCGCCTGCCATGCCCGGATGCAAGGCCGCCTGCGCGCGGCCCAGGACAACACCGGGCCCCGCATACGTCCACAGCCGCACCGCAGGCCGCTGGACCGGCTGCGCAAGTTGCGCGCGGTTCCAGTCCTGCTCTTCTGCGCAGTGGATTCCGTCGGAGAGAAAGTCGGGCGCGAGCATCACAGGCCTTCGAGGGTTTCCAGCCGCGTCTTCAGATCGGTCAGGAAGCGTGCGGCCGGGTAGCCATCCACCGCGCGGTGATCAAAGATCAGATGCAGGCCCATCATTGGCGCGATCACGATGCTGTCGTCCTTGACCACCGCCCGCTTGGCAACACGCGTCACACCGAGGATGGCCACCTGCGGCACGTTGATGATGGGCGTGAAGCTGTCGATGCCCGTCATGCCGAGATTGGTCACGGTGAATGTGCCGTGCTGATAGCTGCCGGCCGACAACGTGCCAGCACGGGCGCCCGCCGCCAGACGGCGACTTTCGGCGGCAATGTCGGCCACTGACTGCGTATCGACATTGCGCAGCACCGGCACCATAAGCCCTTCGCCCAGGCTGACAGCCAGGCCGATGTTGACCTCGGGCATCAGCTCGATCTCTTTCTCCTGCAGGCGTGCGTTCAGGCGCGGATGCTCGCGCAGTGTCAATGCCAACGCACGCAGCACGAAGGCCGTCAGCGTGACCTTGCACTGCGGCCCGAGCTGTTGCTGCAGAGCCTGCACGGCGGCCTCCAGCCGTGTCGCCTCCACCTCGATCGACTGCGCCACGCGTGGCACCTGCCAGGCGGCGCTCATGGTGCGGGCGATGGCACCGCGCATGCCGGAAAGCGGCACGACACGACGCTCGCCGGCATCCGGCACGAAAGCCAGGGCCTGACTCATGCTTTCGGCTCCAGCCGCGCGAGCACAGCGCCGCGCCCGAAGGTGTCCTGGGCAGCCACCTCCAGCGCAGCAACAACGCCATCTGCAGGCGCTGCCACCTCGTGCGTGGTCTTGACCAGCTCGACCACCGCCAGTGCCTGGCCCGCGCTCACCACATCGCCGGGTTTGACCAGCCAATCCTGCAACAGGGCCTCGGTGCCGTCTTCAACGTCCTGCCAGACGGCGTCGGACATCACGATGTCGATCATGCTGCTTCTCGCTTGAGTGAATAGGAAACGGGTTGGTGCTGCACCAGCGCACGCACCTGGGCGACGATGCTGTCGACCTGTGGAATGACGAACTGCTCGAGCGGTCGCGAGTACGGGATGGGCACGTCGGGCACCGCCAGCCGCCGCACGGGCGCGCGCAATGCCACGGTGTCGAGGTTCTCCGCGACGATGGCGGCAATCTCGCCCGACAGGCCGAAACTCAGGTAATCCTCGTCGGCCACCAGCAGACGGCCGGTCTTGGCCACCGAGCGCAGCACGGCCTGGCGGTCGAGCGGCACGATGGTGCGAAGGTCGATCACCTCGACATCGATGCCCTCGGCCGCCAGTTGCTCGGCTGCCAGCAGCGACTTCTGCACCATCTGCGAGAGCGTGACGATGGTCACGTCGCGGCCTTCGCGTGCCACGCGGGCCTGCCCGAAGGGAATCGTGTAGGCCTCTTCTGGGACCGCGTTCGTGCTGCCCTCGAAATAGGACATCCACGACAGGCCCATGATGCCCTTGTGGTAGCAGAAGATGACCGGGTTATCGTCGCGGATGGCCTGGGTCATCAGGCCCTTGGCGTCATAAGCGTTGGACGGCACGACCACCTTCATGCCCGGCATGTGGGCAAAGCTGGCGTACAGACATTGCGAGTGCTGGGCCGCATCGTTGTAGCCCCCGCCGATGCCGGTCGTGATGACCGCCGGCAGCGCAACACGGCCGCCGGACATGTAGGTGTTCTTCGCCAGGTGGTTGTAGATCTGGTCAAAGCACACACCGAAGAAATCCACGAACATCAGTTCTGCAATGGGGCGCAACCCTTCTGCCGCCGCGCCGAGCGCAGCGCCGATAAACGCCGTCTCTGAGATCGGCGTGTCCATGATGCGATCCGGCCCGAAGCGGTCGAGCAGCCCGGTGGTGGCGCTGAAAATGCCGCCGTACTTGCCGATGTCTTCGCCCATGACGAAGACACGCTGGTCGCGTTCCATTTCCTGGCCGATCGCTTCGGAAATGGCCTGCGCCATGGTGAGGGTGCGCGCGCCCTGCGCCGCGCCTTGTGAGGATTGCATGGTGAGTCTCCTGTGATGGCCGCAGGGGCTGCTTAGTGAACGAAAACGTGATTCAGCGCTTCACCCGGTTCCGGGTACGGGCTGTTGCGGCCGAAGTCGTAGGCCGCGTCAATGCGTGCCGAGATGGCGGCCCGCAGCGCGGTGTCTGCGTCGCCGTCGAGCAGCCCCGAAGCCCGCAGACTGTTTCCGAGCAGGTTGATGGGATCGGACTCGCGCAGATGCTTCGCTTCGTCCTTCGGGCGGTAGGTTTCCGGATCGCCCTGGAAGTGCCCGAGGTAGCGGTCGGTCTTGACCTCGATGAGCGTCGGCCCCTCGCCGCGGCGCGCGCGGGCGATCGCCTCGCCGGCTGCGTGATACACGGCCACCGCGTCGTTGCGGTCCACCAGCACGCCAGGCATGCCGTAGCCGGCAGCACGTACATCGTTGGAAGGCACGGCGGTCGAATCGGCCTTCTCGACCGAGATGCCGTACTTGTTGTCTTCGCAGATGAAGACGACGGGCAGCTTCCAGAGCGCCGCCAGATTCAGCGATTCATGGAATGCGCCCTGGTTGGCCGCGCCCTCGCCAAACACCGCGATGGCCACCCAGTCCTTATTCAGCTTGCGCGCAGCGAGCGCCGCGCCGCAGGCTTGCGGCATGCTCGCGCCAACGATGCCGCTGCACGAGAACTTGGTCTCCGGGTGGAACAGGTGCATATGGCCGCCCTTGCCGCGGCCCAGGCCCGTTGCCTTGCCGAAGATCTCGGCGGTCATTTCGTTCAGGGGCACACCCTTGGAGATGGCGAAATGGTGGGCACGGTGCGGGCCGACCACGGTGTCTTCGGGCCGCAGATGCGCACACACGCCCACTGCCACCGGTTCCTGCCCTGCCGACAGGTGCATCTCGCCAGGCACAGGGCCGGCACCAATATCAAAGGCCAGGCCCTTCTGGATTTTCGGCGGCAACTTGCCTTCCAGATAGACCTTCGCCATGGCCTCTTCATACTGGCGAATCTCGATCATCTTCTCGTACATCCACAGAAGATGTTGCGGTGTCGGATCCATGCAAAGTCTCCTCTTGCTCTCGTATCGGTGTCCGGCTGCTGGGCCGGCTGACCGGGAATTGCAAGAGGGGTGCCAGGTGCATGCGCAAAGAGGATGCGTGCATGGGAACTACCCGCAAAGCCTTTCAGCACAAGGATTTGCGACGATGCAACCGGAGAGGGCCAGGCACCTGAAGACGTCTCGGCAAAGCGCGGCCGAACGAGACAGACGTCGCAATGAATGCGACAGGTGTCTCACTCAACCGTCATGCGTGAGCAAAAGAAAAGGGCCCGAAGGCCCTTTGTCTTGATGCAACCGCCAGACAGATCACGCCGCCGGAATGCGCAGCTTCTGCCCGGGATAGATCTTGTCCGGATTCGACAGCATCGGCTTGTTGGCTTCGAAGATGGCCGGGTACTTGTTGGCATCGCCGTAGAACTTCTTGGCGATGGCCGAGAGCGTGTCGCCGCGCTCCACCGTGTGCCATTGAGACTCTTCCGACTCGGTGTTGACCGACATCTGGTCGTCCACCGACTTGATGCCCTCGACGTTGCCACAGCACAGGATGATCTTTTCGCGCGTGGCCTGGTCGGGCGCTACGCCGAACACCTTGGCAGCATCGCCTTCCACCTGCACTGACAGCGCCGTGGCGCTCAGGCCCTGCTGTGCGATGTAGTCCTGGATGGCTTGGCCCTTGGCATCGTCGGCCGCCTTGGCGGCATCGGCATCCGCCGACGCATCGGCTGGCGCAGCTGCAGCGCTGCCGTGGAACAGCTTCTCGCCAGCCTCTTTGATGAAGTCAAAAAAACCCATAACGACCTCCATAAGTACACAACGGGGAACGGGAAAGCAGAAAGGCGTGCCCTCATGGGGCTTGCCCGTCGCGGCAGTGTAGCCGCTCACCCACGGTGTCTCCATGACAGTCGCGCGCGCAATTGCAAACTTTGCCGCCCGCTTGAGCGACCATGAGGCGCTTTGCCCACTTTGAATGCTGCGTTGCAACAAAATCGCTGGCACACTGTCTTACCAACATCGAAACCCCTTGCGACCTCTCGGAGAGCACGGGCACCATCGTCCTCCCGAGCCACTTTGCCGCCGCCATGCACCGTAATTGGATGAAATCCATCACCCGGCTGGTCGACGCCCTGACCACACCGGGCTTTGGCCGCCAGTCATGGCCGCCCAAACCGGTCAAGCCGCTCAAGCCAACCACCCGCCGCGACAGCCCGCGCCGCGTACGCCCCACACCCACCCAGGGCACCTTCGTTCGCGAACAATTCATCTACGAACCCGAGTCGCCCGCCGTGGTGGCGCGCCGGCCGGAATACTGGCTCTACACACCGCCCACACGCGGCAGCAAGCCCCCCGCATTGATGGTGATGCTGCATGGCTGCAAGCAATCGGCAGAAGTGCTGGCGCATGGCACGCGCATGAACGCACTGGCAGACCGCGAGGGCTTTATCGTGCTGTATCCGGAGCAGCCGCGCCGCGCGCATCCGCAATGCTGCTGGCACTGGTATGACCCCGAGCACGCCGGCGCGCGCGAGGCCGATGGCATTGCCCAACTGATCGAACAAACCCTGGAACAAACTGGCGCCGACCCTTCACGTGTGTATCTGGCAGGGTTGTCGGCCGGCGCAGGATTGGCCGGCCTGATCGCATTGCGTCATCCGAAGCTGTTCGCCGCGTTGGCGCTGCATTCGGGCCCGGCGTTGGGCGTGGCGCGTTCGCCGGCGTCTGCGTTGAACCTGATGCGCCGCGGAGCCCGCGTCGACGTTGTCGAGGCGCTCTCAAGCGTGGTGAACGTGGCCACCTACCCCGGCATGCCGACGATGCTGTTGCACGGCCTGCGCGACGAGGCCGTCAACCCCGCCAACCAGGCGCAGTTGGCCGCGCAGTTCCGCGCGCTGAATCATCTTGGCGATGGGGGCAACGTCTCACGCCAGACCACGCGCGGCGAGGGCTATGTCCTGCGCAACGACATGCGCGACGGCGAATGCATCGTCAGCTTGTGCCAACTCACCGCCACGGGCCACGCCTGGAGTGGCGGCGACCCGCGCTATGCCTTCCACACGCCGGGGCCCGACTCGACGTGGCTGTGGTGGCAATTCGCACGCCAGCACGTTCGCGACGCAGCGCTGGCGGCGTAAGCGCGCCTCAGAGATCAATCGACTGCTGGACGGGGCTACGCCCGAGCAATTCATCGATCAAGCCATAGCCCCGCGCGAGCCCGGCCTCTTCGGCGGCCTCACGTGTGGGCAGCGGGCGCTCGTCGTGCGAGTGGGCGACGAGGGTTTCGACCGCCGTCGGGTCTGCGCCCGACTCGCAGATGCGCACGACAAAATCCCACTGCGTGGGCCCCTGCCCGCCCTTGTCGGATTTGCGCTCAGCACGCGGAATGGCCAGTACGTAGACGTCGAAGTCCTTGTACAGCTCGGTGCGCCAATTCGATTCCATTGTCATGTTGCCTCCCGGAAGACGCCGCAACTTCTCACTTGGCGGTTGCGACATCGACAGAATCGCGTGCAAAAAACAGGCCGGTACATGACCGGCCTGTCGTTGCATCGTCAGCATTCGCCCTTGCGCGCGTGACCCGGGGGACAGTGGTAGCGGTCGTCGCGATCCCGGCCACGGCCATGCCAGCGGCCGTCGTCGCCTCGGTCCCAGCCGCCGTCACGCATTTGCCAGCCGTGCGGACCCTGCTCCCAACGCGGCTCGCGCCAGTGGTAACCCGGTCGGCCATGTTCGCGATAGCCGCGACGCCAGACATAGCGGCCGTCGCGCCATTGCCAGTAACCCGGTACCCATACGTAGCCCGGCTGCAAGACTGGCACGGGCTCATACTGGGGCGGCGGGGGCGCGTAGGTGGGGCCGATCTGCACGCCGATCGACACCTGGGCCTGCGCCGGCAAGGCGATCGAACCAGCGACACCGGCAGCCGCCAAGCATGCAGCGAGAATCCATGCGTTCTTCTTCATGTGGGGACCTCCTTTTCAAAGCACTCGAGCGTGATTGCATCGTAGCATCGCGTTTCGCCCCCGCCTCTAGGGTGTTACGCGGCGTTACCTCCGTTACCGGAGGCCGGAAATGTATTCACGTTTGCGTGACGTTGCGGTCGTTCCTCCCCCAGCCACGCGCAAAAGGCCTGCACCACCTCGTCACCGAGATTGCGGGCAGGGCTGTACCAGTAGTAGCTGCGCGCGACCAGCGCGAGATCCGGAAACGGCGCCACAAGACGCCCCTCCTCCAGATCCTCCGCGATGAGCGCCGATGGTCCCATCGCGACACCCAACCCATCGATGGCGGCTTGAATCGACAGATAGAAATGCTCGAACGTGAGCGCATGCGCTGGCCGCAGGTTCGGCACGCCTGCCAGCACCAGCCAGCTGGGCCACACCGAAGGCAGCGTGTCCGAATGCAGCAGCGTGTGATGCCGCAAGTCGGACGGGGTCGATAGCGGCAAGCGCTCCAGCAACACCGGGCTGCACACCGGAAAGCGGCTCTCGTCCAGAAAGCGCCCGGATTGAAAGCCCGCATGAATCTCCGGCCCGCCACGGATGATCACGTCGAAATGATCAGGCAAGTCTTCGATCTCTTCGATGGAGGTGGTCAGCCGCACCTCCACGCGCGGAAAGCGCATCTGAAACGTAGAAAGCCGCGGAATCAGCCAGCGCATCGTGAACGTCGGGATGCTGTTCACACGGAGAATGCGCACGGCATCGCGGTCGCGCAGCGCCTGGCTGGCCATGCTGATGCGGTCAAGCGCTACGCCAATCTCGGCAAGGTAGCGTTGGCCCGCATCGGTCAGTTCCACACGCCGATTCAACCGACGAAACAACGACACACCCAGCCACGCCTCCAGCGCCTGGATATGACGGCTGATCGCGCCATGCGTGACGCTCAGTTCTTCGCCCGCGCGCGTAAAACTGAGATGGCGCGCCGCCGATTCAAAGGCGCGCACGGCATTCAGAGGGGGCAGCTTGCGCATATCGCGTGAGTTTTTTGCGCAGATCGAGTCAGTATATATCGATTGTTGATCACACTTTGCGGCGCTACGCTGGGGTCTTCTTGCTCTCGCTGACACGGCATCGAGTGAGAAAAATCGACCCGATTCTCACTTTCGCCCTTCGCGCACATCGTCATCGTGACCCCCGCCGTCATTGCCCTGGTTCTCTGCGCCGCCCTTCTCCATGCCTCATGGAATGCCATGCTGAAAAGCGGCTCCGACCGCCTGCGCGCCATTACGCTGATGACGCTGGCCTCTGGCGTGGCCGCAATACCGATGGCGATTGCATTGCCGTTGCCGGCGCCGGCCGCTTGGCCTTATGTGGCACTGTCCGCGGTGCTGCACGTCGGCTACAACGTGTTCCTCGCGCGCGCGTACCGGTTTGGTGAATTCGGGCAGGTGTACCCGATTGCGCGCGGATCGTCGCCGCTGCTGGTAACGGTGGGCGCCGCACTGTTTGCGGGCGAAATGCCGGGCGTGATTGCGCTCGCGGGCGTGGTGCTGGTGAGCGGCGGCATTTTGAGTCTGGCGCGCGGCCGCAAGGCCGACCTTGGCTCGACGCTGGCGGCCCTCACCACGGGCGTGTTCATCGCGTGCTACACGGTGTGCGATGGCATCGGCGCGCGGGTAGCCGGCAATGCGAATGCGTACTCGGCTTGGCTATTCATGCTCGACGGTCTGCCGATGGTGCTGCTCTATCGCGTGTGGAAAGGCCCTTTAAACATCGACCTGCGAGACGCCGCTACGCTCAAGACGTTTGGCGGCGGCGTGGTCTCGCTCATCGCATACGGCATAGTCATCTGGGCCGTGACGCTCGCGCCGATGGGGCCCGTGTCGGCCCTGCGCGAAACGTCGGTGGTGTTTGCCGCGCTGCTCGGCCGACTGTTCCTAAAGGAGTCGCTCACGGCGCGGCGCCTCTCGGCGTGCTCTGTCATCGCTTTCGGCGCCTACTGCCTGGGGCACCCGGCGTGAGGACACAACTCATGCAGAGCGCTGCGGATATTTGACTTCAAGGATGTCGATCTGCTCGACGCCCGTGGGCGTGCGCAGCGGCACCGTATCGCCCTCGCGCGCTTTGATCAGCGCTCGCGCAATCGGCGAGATCCAACTCACGTGTCCGATGTCCAGATCGACCTCGTCCATGCCGACGATGGTGACGGTGGTCTCGTCACCGCGCTGGTTGGCGTAGGTGACCGTTGCACCAAAGAAGATCTGATCGTTGTCGCCCTGCAAACTGGCGTCGACCACCTCGGCCTTCTCGATACGGCGCGTGAGAAAGCGGATGCGGCGATCGATCTCGCGCAGGCGCTTCTTGCCGTAAAGGTAGTCGCCGTTCTCAGAGCGATCACCATTGGACGCAGCCCACGACACGATGCTGACCACTTCGGGCCGCTCCGTGTCGATCAGGTGCATCAGCTCGGTCCGCAGACGCTCGTAGCCCGCTGGCGTGATGTAGTTCTTGGAACCCGGCGGCAAGGGCGCAGCGCCCTCGGGCAGATCGTCTTCGTCATCGCCGGAATCTTCCCGGACGAAAGCCTTGTTCATGATGGAAGCCACGGTGGATCAAGGCTTCATTATAGAAAGTTGGCCCCGCTCGAAGAAAAAGTGAAGAAGGGGGTTCACAAGACGGAAAATCTCTGTATAATCTCATTTCTCGGTTGCGGCTGTAGCTCAGTTGGATAGAGTACTTGGCTACGAACCAAGGGGTCGTGGGTTCGAATCCTGCCAGCCGCGCCAACCTAATACGAGAACGAGAAGGGCTTCCAGAAATGGAAGCCCTTTTCTTTTGTGCGCATCCGTCTCGCATGCGGCGCAATGTCCCAGCGCTCTTGGGTTCGCCGCAAGCGGCTACAAGCAAAAAAGGCGAAGCCCCTGGCCTCGCCTTTTTTTGCTTGTGCGTGGAGCATCAATCTCCGCCGCGATCTCGCGCAATGCGAATCACATCCGGGTTGCGCCGCAGCGCGCGCATCACATCCGCAAGGTGCACGCGGTCGTGCACCTGAATCAGGAACGTCATGTATGTCGCTTCCTGATCGCCCTCCTGCTCCATCGACACGTGTGCCACGTTGGCGTCGGCCGAGGTCAAATCCGCTGCTACGCGCGCAAGAATGCCCTTCGTATTGCGCACCAGCACCTTGATCGACACGTCGAACGCACGCGTCGTGTGCTCCGCCCACATGACGTCGATCCAGTGCTCCGGATCCTTGCCATGCAGGCGCTTTGCCACGCGGCATTCCTGCACGTGGATCTGCAAGCCTTCGCCCTTGCCGATATAGCCGACGATCGGATCGCCGGGAATCGGGCGGCAGCACGACGAGAACACCATCGCCATGCCTTCGTCGCCACTCACGGTGACGGCAGGCGCCTCTTCACCAGCAAAGGTATGCACGGCCGCCATCAAGGCTTCGTCGCCCTCGTGGCCACCTTCTTGCAAAAGGATTTCCAGACGGCGCGCAACCACGGCAGCCACCCGGCGGCCGAGCGCGAGATCCGCAAAGACATCTTCACGCGCCTTGTTGCCCGTCCACTGCACGATGCGTTCCCACACCTGGGCGGACACGGCCTTCATGTCAATGCCGATCTGACGCAGCGCCTGTTCGAGCAAACGCTCGCCAAGTTGAATGGCCTCATCCAGCTTGGCCGTCTTGAGGAAGTGCCGGATTGCCGCGCGCGCTTTGCCGGTGCGTACGAACGTGAGCCACGCCGGGTTCGGCTTCGAGTACGGCGCCGTCACCACCTCGACGATGTCGCCGTTCTTCAGCTCCGTGCGCAGCGGCAGCAACTCGTTGTTGATCTTGACCGCCACACACTGGTTACCCAGGTCACTATGCACCGCGTAGGCGAAGTCCAACGCAGTGGCACCGCGCGGCAGCGCGCGGATCTCGCCCTTGGGCGTGAACACGTAGACGGCATCCGGGAACAGGTCGATCTTGACGTGCTCAAGAAACTCCTGCGAATCCCCAGTCTGGCTTTGAATGTCGAGCAGCGATTGCAGCCACTGATGCGCTTGTTGCTGCGCCCGATCGGGCTCGTCGTGGTGCTGCTTGTACATCCAGTGCGCGGCCACGCCGGCCTCCGCGATCTGGTTCATCTCGCGCGTGCGGATCTGAAACTCGACCGGTGTGCCGAACGGGCCCACCAGCGTCGTGTGCAGCGATTGATAACCGTTGATCTTGGGGATAGCGATGTAGTCCTTGAACTTGCCGGGCATCGGCTTGTACAGGCTGTGCAGCGCACCCATCGTCATGTAGCACTGCATCTGCGTGTCGACCACCACACGGAAGCCATACACATCCAGCACCTGCGAGAACGACAACTGCTTGTCGTGCATCTTCCGGTAGATGCTGTAGAGCGTTTTTTCGCGGCCCGTCATCTCGGCCGGGATGCCTGCGTCAGCCAGCGCACGCTGAGCCGTTTCAAGAATGCGGCTCACAACCTCGCGTCGATTGCCGCGCGCGGCCTTCACCGCCTTCTCAAGCGTGGCGTACCGGAACGGTGAGCCGATGCGGAAGCTCAGTTCCTGCAGCTCACGATAGGTCGTGTTGAGCCCAAGGCGGTGCGCGATCGGCGCGTAGATCTCCATCGTCTCGCCCGCAATGCGGCGGCGCTTTTCCGGCGGCACGTGGTCGAGCGTGCGCATGTTGTGCGTACGATCGGCGAGCTTGACGAGAATCACGCGCACATCGCGCGCCATCGCGAGCAGCATCTTGCGGAAGCTCTCCGCCTGCGCCTGCTCGCGGCTCTGGAATTCGAGCTTGTCCAACTTGGTCAGGCCATCGACCAGTTCTGCGACTTTGGGGCCGAACTTCTCGGCCAGCTCGCTCTTGGTCACGCCCTGATCTTCGATCACGTCGTGCAGCAGCGCCGCCATGATCGATTGCACATCCAGCTTCCAGCCCGCGCAGATCTCTGCCACGGCCACGGGATGCGTGATGTAAGGCTCGCCGCTCTGGCGATACTGCCCGAGGTGCGCCTCGTCGGAGAAGTGAAACGCTTCCTTCACCAACTTGAGATCGGCCGGCTTCAGATACGAAAGCTTTTCGGTCAGCCCCGAAATGGAAACCACTTGCTGCCGAGGCGGTGCCGCCGGCTGCGAGGTCGGGCCAAACAGATGGCGATAGGTTTGCTCCAGCACCGCATCGATGAAGAGCGTGTCCGCGCCTTCGGACTTGGCCGTCTCCTCGGGTGCATCAGCACTTGCACCCTTGTGTGATTTTGGCGGCAGCGCTGCCCGCTCCCCGACCAGGTCGGCACCGCGCGGATCAGGCAAGTTCGGCGCGCCCGTACGAGGCGACGCAGGGCCGGAGCCGGAAGCGGAGGACGGCATGGAAACGATGGAAGCGGTGGAAGACCCGGAGGGATCCGTGGAGACGCCCAGCGCAGGACCGGACGACCTCGCGGACGATTCCACCGACGGCACGTTGTATTCGTGCGTGGCGGAATGTTCGGTCCTGGGCGAAGAAGCGGGCGAGGTAGGCATGCCGGGGTCTAGTGCGTTCGCGGCTCTTACATCCACGAAAGATCGCAATAACGATCAGTGACCGAGGCAGCGTACCACGCCAGGTAATGCCAAGTAACGCGTGTCAGCTCAGGACGGAACCTTCTTGAGCATCTCGATACCAACCTGGCCGGATGCGATTTCGCGCAATGCGGTCACGGTCGGCTTGTCCTTGGCATCGACCTTGGGCGTGTGGCCCTGCACCAACTGACGGGCGCGGTACGTTGCGGCCAATGCCAGTTCGAAGCGATTCGGAATCTGTTTCAAGCAATCTTCGACGGTAATACGCGCCATGAAAACTCCACCTGGTGGCAAATCTTGTTGATCTCGATATTTTAGCAGCAGCGCAGCACTTCCCTCGGACAGCGCGGGGAAGCGGGCGCTACCACACTTTCGCAATCGCGCTGAAAAACGCGATTGCGCTGCTTGCTCAATGAATACCCAGCTCGACGAACAGCTCGCCGTGGCGCGCCTTCTGGGCACCGAAGCGCAGACGCGTGGCCTGCACCACGGTGCGCAGCTCGGCCAATGCGGTATCGAACACTTCGTTGATGATCACGTAGTCGGCCTCGGGTGCGTGCGCCATCTCGGAGCCCGCCGCCAGCAGGCGGCGCACGATCACGTTAGGCTCGTCCTGACCGCGCTTCTTCAGACGCTCTTCCAGCGCCGTGAGCGACGGAGGCAGGATAAAAATTTCGACCGCGTTGGAGAAACGCTGGTGCACCTGCTGAGCGCCCTGCCAGTCGATTTCGAGCAGCACGTCGGTGCCGGCGCGCATCTGCTCTTCGATCCACACGCGTGAGGTGGCGTAGTAGTTGCCATGCACCTCGGCCCATTCGAGAAACTCGCCGCGATCACGGCAAGCCTTGAACTCCTCGACGGTCATGAAGTTGTATTCGCGTCCGTGCTGCTCGCCCGGACGCGGCTTGCGCGTGGTTGCCGAGACCGACAGGCGGATCGAGGAATCCTGTGCCAGCAGCGCATTCACCAGCGTTGACTTACCGGCGCCGGAGGGCGCCACGACCATGAACAGGCTGCCCGGAAAGTGATTCTCGATGGGCGTATCGACGGCAGAGTGCGCTTGAGAGGATGGCATGTTCTAGTTCTATCGTTTCGAGTTATTCGAGGTTCTGGACCTGCTCGCGCATCTGCTCAATGAGCAGCTTGAGTTCCATCGATGCATCGGCCAGCTCCTTGGCGGCGGCCTTCGAGCCGAGCGTGTTCGCCTCCCGGTTCAGCTCTTGCATCATGAAGTCCAGGCGCTTGCCGATCTGGCCGCCCTTTTCCAAGATGTGGCGCGTTTCGCGCAGGTGCGCCTGCAGGCGCGAGAGCTCTTCGGCGATGTCGATGCGGATGCCATAAACGGTGGCTTCCTGGCGAATGCGCTCGGACAGCTCGTCGCGCGTCAGTGCCGGAGTGCCTTCGGGCGCTGCCAGGCCAAACGCCTCGCGCAGGCGCTCGGTCAGCTTGTCCTGATGCTGCTGGATCAGGACCGGCACCATCGGCGTGAGTCTGTCGACGATGCCGAGCATTGCGTCCGCACGGTCAAGCAGCACGGCCTTGAGCGCATCGCCTTCGCGGCGGCGCGATTCGAGAAGTTGCTTGAGCGCCTCTTTGGCCGCCTCGATCACGGCGTCGCGCAAGGCGTCCTGTGTCAGTTGCGGCTCGGCCAGGACACCCGGCCAGCGCAGGATTTCGCCCATGCGCAGCGAACCCGATGCCGGCAGGTGGCGCGTGACCGCCTGCTCCAGTTTGGCCAGTTGTTGCAGCAGGTCCACATTGAGCGCCGCGACATCGCTCGCGGCTTCCTGGCGCTGCAGGTTGATCCGGCACTCCAGCTTGCCGCGCGACAGTGCGCTCATCAGCATTTCGCGCAGGGCCGGCTCGAAGGCGCGGCATTCCTCCGGGGCACGGAACAGCAGGTCGAGAAAGCGTGAGTTGACGGTGCGGAATTCGACCGAGACGGTAGCGACGCTCCCGCTGGGTGCGCCATGGGCGTCGGTAAAGGCTGCTTGGCGTGTGGCAACGCCGTAGCCGGTCATGCTGTGGATCATGGAATCGTGGTGTGTTGTTCTTGGTCGAATCAGGAAATCCGGCGGCGGTTATTTAACGCCCGGAATTGGCGGGGAATCCCCCACCTTTTGTCGCTTTACAACGTGTGGACTGGTCAGGGAGAATCCGACAGCCATTTCGCCACACAAACCCATGACAGAGTCAAAAGGCTCAGGACAGCCGCGCAGTGCCCCGTTGCCGGTCGGTACCTTGCTGTCCAATTATCGTATTGTAAAGAAGTTGGCCAGCGGGGGGTTCAGCTTCGTCTATCTTGCGACCGACGAACATGGGACGCCGGTGGCCGTGAAGGAATATTTGCCGTCTTCGCTGGCGCGTCGTGCACCGGGCGAATTGATTCCTGTCGTGCCTGAAGAAAGCGGGAGTGCATTCCGCCTCGGGCTGAAATACTTCTTTGAAGAAGGCCGGTCGCTGGCCAAGATTTCTCACCCTGCCATCGTGCGCGTGCTCAATTTCTTCCGGGAAAACGGCACCGTCTACATGGTGATGACGTATGAGCAGGGTAAAACGCTGCAGGAACACATCCTCACCGCGCGCCAGCAGGGCAAGCTGAAGATGCTGCGCGAGCGCTTCATCCGCCAGGTCTTCCATGACCTGATGAGCGGCCTGCGCGAAGTCCACATCCACAAGCTGCTGCACCTCGACATCAAGCCCGGCAACATCTACCTGCGCGAAGACTTTTCACCGATCCTGCTCGACTTTGGCGCCGCAAGGCAGACGCTCACCGCCGAGGCCTCGCGCTTCCAGCCGATGTACACGCCGGGCTTTGCCGCGCCGGAGCTGTACCGCAAGCACAATGAGCTGGGCCCGTGGACGGACATCTACAGCATCGGCGCCACCATCTATGCCTGCATGGCCGGCACGCCGCCCCAGGAAGCCACGCAGCGCGAGAAAGACGACAAGTTGGAAGAAGGCCTGGAGCGCTTGCGCAAGGTCTATACGGCCAGCCTGATCGATCTGGTTGGCTGGTGCCTGAAGATGAAGCCGGAAGAGCGTCCGCAGAGCGTGTTCCGCCTGCAAAAGGTGCTGCGTGAAGAAAGCAACGCGCTGACAGAGTTGCAGGCATTGACCGCCGTCACGCAGGGCGGCCCGGTGCCAGAAGAGAAAGAGGCGTTGACGACACGTTTCATGAGCCGCCTGTTGCGCCGCCGGGACAGTTGACCGCCCAGACGCCGCCCATAGGCGGAGTATGATTCCAAAACGGTGTAACACCAGGCGCGACGTGCCGGTGCACCGCATCCCTCACCGAATATTTATTTAGCCGCAATGCGATTCTCGGTTTATCAGGAAAGCAAAAAAGGCGCGCGACGCGTCAACCAGGACCGCATGGGCTACTGCTTCACGCGCGATGCCATGCTCATGGTGCTGTGCGACGGCCTGGGCGGGCATTCCCTGGGCGAAGTTGCGGCCCAGCAGGCTTTGCAGACCATGGCGCGCCAGTTCCAGCGCCACGCCCGTCCGTCGATTCGCAATCCGCGTGATTTCCTGCACGAGAGCATCATGCTCGCGCACCGCGACATCCATCGCTATGCCGAGACGAACGGCCTGCCGGATGCGCCGCGCACGACGATCGTTTGCGCACTGGCCCAGCGCGGGTCGCTGCATTGGGCGCACGCCGGTGATTCGCGCATGTATCTGATGCGCAAGGGCGAGCTGGTGACGCGCACGCGCGATCACTCCAAGATCGAAAACCTGCTGCAACAAGACCGCGTGCTGCCGATGCAGGTCGCGAACCACCCCGAGCGCAACAAGATCTACAACTGCCTGGGCTCGCCCAATCTGCCGCTGATCGACATCGGCGGGCCGGTCAACCTGGAACCGGGCGACGTTGCCATGCTGTGCTCCGACGGCCTGTGGGGCAGCGTGCAGGAAGACGAACTGATCGACACCTGCACCAGCTTCTCGGTCACGCAGGCAATTCCTGAACTGATCGCCCGCGCGCTGCGCAATGCCGGCGACACGGCCGACAACACCACCGCCATCTCCATGATGTGGGAGCTGGATGCCGTGACCACCACGCAGGATTCGGTGCAGACCGACACCCTCCCCCTGAACGCCTTCACCACGTCCATCCTGGACGCGCCGCAAAGCGAATCGGGGCTGATGTCGGAAGAGGAAATCGAGCGCTCCATCGCGGAAATCCGCGCCGCCATCGACAAGACCAGCAACCTGACGCGCTAAGCACGTCGCGCAGTCCTCATCCGGCCCGCCCTGCCGAGCGCAGCGCGGGCCGGTATCATGTCGGGCTAACCGTTTTCCTCAGCGAGACCCCCACATGCGACCCAGCGGCCGCCAGCCCGACCAACTCCGTCACGTCACCCTCACCCGCAACTTCACGCGCCACGCCGAAGGCTCGGTGCTGGTCTGCTTTGGCGACACGCAAGTGCTCTGCACGGCCAGCGTGCTCCCCAAGGTGCCGCCGCACAAGAAAGGCAGCGGCGAGGGCTGGGTGACGGCCGAATACGGCATGCTGCCGCGCTCGACGCACACGCGCTCCGACCGGGAGGCCGCACGCGGCAAACAGACCGGCCGCACGCAAGAAATCCAGCGCTTGATCGGCCGCGCGATGCGCTCGGTGTTCGATCTGCGCGCGCTGGGCGAGCACACGCTGCATCTCGACTGCGATGTGCTGCAGGCCGATGGTGGCACGCGCACGGCCAGCATTACCGGCGCGTTCGTCGCCGCATATGACGCTGTCTCGGTCATGCGCGAAAAGGGCCAGTTGGTGGGCAACCCGGTCCGCGACTTCGTGGCCGCCGTATCGGTGGGCGTGGTGGATGGCGTACCGGTGCTCGACCTGGACTACCCCGAAGACTCGGCGTGCGATACCGACATGAACGTCGTCATGACGGGCAGCGGCGGCTTTGTGGAAGTGCAAGGCACGGCGGAAGGCACGCCGTTCTCGCGCGCTGAAATGGACGCACTGCTGAATTTGGCCGACCAAGGCATCCGCACGCTGATCGGCCTGCAAAAGCAGGCCTTGGGCCTGTGAACGACACTGCCATGCGCAAGATCGTTCTGGCATCGAACAACGCCGGCAAGCTGGCCGAGTTCAACGCGCTGCTGGGCACCCTCGGGTTCGACGTGACGCCGCAAGGCGCGCTCGGCATTCCCGAGGCGGAGGAGCCCTATGCGACCTTCGTTGAAAACGCGCTCACCAAGGCACGCCACGCGAGCCGTGCCTCCGGCCTGCCCGCGCTGGCAGACGACTCAGGCATCTGCGTGCATGCGCTGGGCGGCGCGCCGGGCGTGTATTCAGCGCGCTATGCACAACTGGTGGGCGAGCCCAAAACGGATGCCGCCAACAACGCCCGCCTCGTCCGTGAACTGGCCGGCAAGGCGGACCGCGGCGCGCACTATGTTTGCGTGCTCGTCTACGTGCGCCATGCCGATGACCCGCAGCCGATCATTGCCGAAGGCAACTGGTTTGGCGAGGTGATCGACACCCCGCGCGGCGACGGCGGCTTCGGCTACGACCCCCACTTCCTGCTGCCTGATCTCGGCAAGACCGCTGCCGAGCTGACCAAGGCCGAGAAGAACAGCGTGAGCCATCGTGCACAAGCCCTCGCGCAGCTTGTCGAACGGCTGCGCACCTTTGAAAACGCCTGAAGTTCCGATGATCCCGATTCACCCCGCCGGCGCAGCCAAGACGCCTTCCGCAACTGCCGCTGAGACTGGTGACAAGGTCACCTCCGTCTTCCTGCAGCCGGGCAAGATCAGCCTGCCCGCTTCGCCGCCGCTGTCCTTGTACGTGCACGTGCCGTGGTGCGTACGCAAGTGTCCGTACTGCGATTTCAACTCGCATGCGGAGCCGGACCAGGGCATCCCGGAAGAGCGCTTTCTCGCTGCCGTGCGTCAGGATCTGGAGGCCGCGCTGCCGATGGTGTGGGGCCGGCATGTGCATACGATCTTCATCGGTGGCGGCACGCCCAGCTTGTTGTCGGCGCAGGGGCTGGATCGTCTGCTGTCGGACATCCGCATGCTGCTGCCGGTCGACGCCGACGCCGAGATCACCATGGAAGCCAACCCGGGCACGTTTGAGGCCGAACGCTTCCGCAGCTATCGCGCCAGCGGCGTGAACCGCCTGTCGATCGGCATCCAGAGCTTCAACGACGCACACCTGCAGGCGCTCGGCCGCATTCACAGCGCCACTGAGGCCCGGGCCGCCATCGACATCGCCCGCGCGCATTTCGACAACATCAACCTCGACCTGATGTTCGCCCTGCCGGGCCAGACACTCGCCGAATGCGAAGCCGATGTGGAGGCCGCGTTGTCGTTCGATACGAACCACGTGTCGCTGTACCACCTGACGCTGGAGCCGAACACGTACTTCGCCAAGTACCCGCCCGCGCTGCCGGATGAGGACACCGCGTTTGCGATGCAGGACTGGATTCACGCGCGGCTGTCTGCGGCGGGCTACGAGCACTACGAGGTGTCGGCATACGCCAAGGCGGGCAAGCGCTGCAAGCACAACCTGAACTACTGGCAATTCGGCGATTACCTTGGCATCGGGCCAGGCGCGCACGGCAAGCTCAGCTTTCCGCACCGGGTCATCCGCGAGATGCGGCACAAGCATCCGGACACATACCTGCGCCAGGCTGAGACGGCCGGCGGTGCGGCGGTCATGCAGGAGCAGCGCGAAGTCGACGCCGCCGACCTGCCGTTCGAGTTCATGCTGAACGCGCTGCGTCTGACGGATGGTTTCCCCGTCACGCTGTTCCAGGAACGCACCGGCCTGCCGCTTCGCTCGATCGAGCGACAACTCGACGCCGCCGAGCAGCGCGGCTTGCTGACGCGCGACCATGTTGCCATCCGCCCGACCGAGCTGGGCCAGCGATTCCTCAATGATTTGCAGGAATTGTTCTTGGCTGACGACGAAAACTGACGGTAACCGGTGCCAAGTTGCGCCAGGTGCCGTTACAATGGCGCCCTTGCTCGCAACGAGCAGCGCAGTACGAAGGAAGCGTGGCCGAGTGGTTTAAGGCAGCAGTCTTGAAAACTGCCGATGGGGTGACCCATCCGTGAGTTCGAATCTCACCGCTTCCGCCAGTCTTTGCCTTGCCACAGGGCGTTCCAGATTTCTCCAACACTCCCTCGCCGCGTCGATTGACAACGCCGTGCCGCGGGCATTTCCGCTTTTACCAGTTCCGGGTCTTCAATAGCGCATGCCGTGTTAGTGCCGCGCCATTGGCCAAAGCGCATCGGGATCTTGTCCAAGCGCCTTGGCAATGGCCAGACGAACGCGCTTGGCCCCACTGCCCGCGATGGAGGACGACAGCAGTTGCGGAGTGACGTCGTCCAAACCCAGCTTTTCTGAAAGTTCACGCAAGGTGGCCTTGCCGAAACGCTCGTTGAGGAGGCGTTTTACGGTGGGTATGGCGCGGGGAAATTCGCGAGGAGCGGGCGTGCCACTGCCTGCCTGGCTAGCGCTCTTGCGCTCCTTCGGCTCTATCGACAAATCGGCCGACTGAGGCAGAGAACTCTCGGCCATTGAACGGCCTAAATTGGTCAAAGCTTCAGCTGCGTCTCGCCCTGTGCTGGAGCACATCGTGTCCGGTGCGACCAACACCGCAAAATAGCGTCCACGGTCTTGATACAACCTCACCTTGCAAATCAAATCCATAGTATTCGGGCGCTAAATAAAAACCGGCTTATTGATTATTCTTTTTTTAAATGGAATAACCTGACCGCGACTGCTATGCGCCGTTAACCAGAGCCAAGAACGCAAGCGCCTCCCCAAGCCCCCCCGGGCTTGGGGTTGGTCGAGCGCATGAAGACTCTTCCCCGTTCTTCAAAAAAGGTACAACTCTTTTTATTTTTTCTCACCAATAAGCTTATTGGTGAGGACTTGCGCATCAATGCCGGAGCAATGTCGCCGGATCGCCAACTCGAAAAGACCCGGAAGAATCCGCTTACCCCCGTGTCAGCGCGTCGGGCTTGGCCTGTGACGGCCAGACGACTTGCTATTTTCCCCGTTACCCGCCCCGCATCGATTCCATGGAATCGAGAGGGCGCTGAACATTGTTATTAGGCATGATGCTGACACCGCATATTGTGGGCAACGATAGCAGACGCTATTCTGAGTGGCACCCTGCTAATTAGAGGGCATGAACCTGCCAGTAGATGCCGTTCGTGCCTGCTGCTTTTTGGTGCAGCGGGCTCGAATCAGCATATTCCGGGGCGCCGTAAACGCTGGCAGCGCTGTCAATGATCACTGCCTTGTGCACTGTTTGTTGCTGCCTGGGATTGCGACCCTGCTTGGTCATGCACATCGGCGCCGGCCACCACTTCTTTTGTATTGCAACCAAACGCGGCAGACCATGGAAGTCCTCAATGATGTGAGCGCGATCGCTTTGGCCAATAGCCTTCCGGATGGCGTCTTCCTGGTCGACGAGCGGGGGCGGATCCGTCACGCCAACGCGGCCTGGCAAGACCTCCTTGGTTATCGGCCATCCGAGCTGGTCGGGCAATGCATGCTTGAACTCGTAGCGCCGGACGACCGCGACAGAACCCGAAGGGAGGCCGGTCGCGTTCAGGCGGGTGCAAAGTGCACCGGATTCGAAAATCGCTATCGCCACCAGCTTGGCACCGATGTCCAGTTGTCATGGTCGGCGCAGTGGAGCGTCGAGCACCGACTGCGCATCGGCGTGGCGCGTGACGTCACCGCAACGCGGGCCCTGGCCGAGCAGAGCCAGCTGGCGCAACTGCAAGCGCGTCTGGCGCCTCACGAATCCCGGGTATTGCAGTTGTTGTTGACGGAGGCCGCGGAAAAGCAGATCGCGGAACAGCTCGGCCTGGCCACGTCGACAACGCACTCTTACATCACGAATATCTATCGCAAATTCGGCGTGCGTGGCCGCGCTGGGCTAATGAGCCTGTGGCTCAAAGAGATGCAGAACCGCTGATACCCGCTTTGTTCATGGCTGGGCCTTGGTAGAGGAGCGCTTGCGCTCACCGGTTTCCTGTATCGCCGGTACGCCAACTCCACCTTGTGCCCGGCCACCCGTCGATATCACAACACCATCTGGCACAAATGGCCCACGCACCCTGGGCTATACTGCCGCCCGTCACGCACACAACGTGACCTCGGATTGGCGTCCGGGAATATCGCAGGCGGGTACGACCGCCGGTTGGCGGTTTTTTTACGCCCGTACATCAAGCGCCTCCTCTGGTCGGGCCTTGGTGGGGGAGCGCTCGCGCTCGCCGGTTGCCTGCGATACCGGTACGCCAACTCTACCTTGTGCCCGGCCACCCTGATTGGCGTCAGGGAGCGGGATACCAACCCATCGCAGGAGGCCACAACGTGCGCCATGCCATCGCTCGCCCCGAGCAATCGCAATCCCCCTCCCCAGACGGCAGCCGCAAATTCCAGCGCGAGATTGAATCGCTTCAACAGCAACGTGCCGACCTCGTGCGAGCGCTGGCAGCGGCCGAAGCATCCGTAAGAAGATTTCCCCTCGGCTCATTGCAACAGGCAAACGCGCGGGCCCGTGTCACGCGTTTGCAGAGAGAATTGCGACGCTTGAAAGCCGCGCTTGGCACGCCAAAGCGGCATCAGGACGTGGGCGACTTCCTGATCGAGATGTTCCGCGAGCGCGTCTCCTTCAGTGAATGGCAGTGCATCGTCGCCGAAGCCCGACGCCGCCACGACTCAAAAGCGACGGAAGGTCAAATCGGTACGCTCCCTGCGGGGCTGGGCGCACAAAGCTGATATAGTCGCGTCGCCTCCGATTTCTGAACTTTGCGATGTCTCTCGTACTCCGCCGAACCGTCCTCACGTTCGTTGCCGCAGCCTCGGTTGCAGGCGCCGGCTTGGTCCACGCGCAAGCCAGTGCGGCACAAGCGCCAGCAGCGTCCACGGCTGCATCGGGCGGTACCGTCGCTGAACTGCAGCAGTTGCTGGCGCAGAAACGCCTGACCGAACTGCGCACGACCTACAACGGCGACTACGGCACCAGCCTGCTGCTCGTCAACGAAGACACCACGGCCTACGTTGCCCTGTCGTATCGCAAAGAATTGTGGCGCGTGTACAAGTTTGCGTCGGTCGCTCCGGCCGAAGGCGCATACGACACGCTGGCCAGCCAGACTCGGACGTGGGCCGAAGATGATCTGCGCCGCGCCGTCACGGCGGGCCAGAAGGCGCAACTGGAGCGCGAAGCCCAGGCGGCTCAGCAGCGCGCCGAATCGCTCAGCCAGGAAGTGCGCATCATGCAGGCGCAGCGTCAGAAGATGCTGACCGAACAGCAGACCATGCGCCAGGAAACCAAGGCGCTGGACATTGAGCGCCGCGCGTATCAAACCCAGGTTGAATCGCTGCAGCAGCAGATCCGCCTGCTGGAAAAGCAGCTGAATGATCCGCACTGGTCGCCTGCGCCGTAACGATCTTTGGCGCCACCTCCCTGGCCTGCGCGAGAGCGGTGGGCCAGCGACCTCTCCGCGCTAGATGCAGCACGCATCGACTTAAGACCAATCTGATCGACCACCGTCCATCTGCCGCTTAGCATGGCGCCTGCTTGCGCAGCCGGCTTGGATGTCCGCTGCGGCCATCAGCGGAGACGGCCTTGGAATCCCCCAACTTCATCATCGACGGACACCTGCGCCTACCTGGTCTGGTGCGTATGCCGCCGCCCTTCGGGCCAACGCTCGATAACGTGCAGGCCAACGCCGCTACACAGGTCAGCGCGCCGATCGATCCCGCAGCCAACACGTGGGGGGACGCTGGTGCTGCGGGTCATGGGCAGTGGCGTCGACGCGTGACTGTGCTGTCGATTGGCATGGCGTGCACATTGGCGGCTGCGCTGCTTGGCTGGCAGACCGGGCAGCATCGGCAACCCGCTGCACAGCTTGATCAAACAACCGTGGCCGCCCTCCCCCCGCAGACCGCATCGCCACGTTCACTCGATCATTCTCTTGCATTGCCGGCGGCGCCCGTGGAAACCAACGAAGCCACGGAGCCGCAAGCCGCTACCACGGCAGCAGCCGCAGCCAACGTTGCCCAGGCGACCGATATGACTTTCGACGAAACGGAAGTTGCCGCGCCGGTCATCGCTGCAACACCGCCGGCCGCGACGCCATTGCCGGTGAAGCCGCGGCCTCGAGCGCTGGCGCAGGCCGTCGCGCGCCCGCCGACGGCGTCCGAATTGCAGCACACACCCGTGTTGCACGACGAAACGCCAGCGTCCATCGAAGCCGAATGGGCCACGGCCGACACGGCGCCGATCACCTCAGCCTATGCAGCGCCGGGCACACCGGTGCACATCGAACTACAACGGCATAAGCGCTTCACGGACTGAACAGCGCGCTGCGCCGTCGCGCAGGCTCAGTGCAGCTGGCCGCCCGTTTCGCGTACGTCGTGCAGCGTGCGCAGCGTTGTCTCGATGGCGATGCGCAGGCCTGTGACGATGGTGTCGTGCGCCATGCTCGGTTGCCCCGGGTGCTTGGCTGCCTGCGACGGCAGATACGGGATGTGGATGAAGCCGCCGCGCGTAGGCAGCTTGTGACGGGCGATGGCATGCATCAGCCCATAGAAGACGTGGTTGCAGACAAAGGTGCCCGCCGTCTGCGACACCGACGCAGGAACACCGCCGGCACGCAACTCGCGCACGATGGCCTTGATCGGCAGCGTTGAAAAATACGCGGCCGGTCCGTCGCTTGCGATTGCGATATCGATGGGCTGTTTGCCGGCGTTATCGGCAATGCGGGCGTCGTCGACATTGATGGCGATGCGCTCGATGGCCATCTCGGCGCGGCCACCGGCCTGCCCCACGGCGATCACCACATCCGGCTGCAGTGTCTGCAGCAACTTGCCGAGCACTTTGTTGGATTCACCAAAGATGGTCGGCAACTGGCGCGCAACGATGTCGGCGCCGGCGATTCCCTGCCCATCGAGGGTGCGCACGGCTTCCCACGACGGATTGATGGGTTCGTTCTCGAACGGATCGAAACCGGTGACGAGGACGGTAGGCATGACGTTCTCCTGCGTGCTGCGTAAGACTAAAACGATGATAAACGTCCGTCGAACATCATGCCCAAGCGCGTTGCGGCGTCAGTTGGCCTTGCTGCGCTTGTTCTCGAAGTTCAACAGGATGTCGACTTCTTCCGTGCCCGCGGTGTGCAGCCATTCACGCGTCAGGCGTTCGCCCAGGCGGCGCATGTCGCCCTGCAAGGTCACGTCGGGATTGAGCACGCGCACGCCGGTTTTGGCGAGCTCGGCTTCATCGCGCTCATAGGTCTGGCGGCTGGCGTCCCAACCCCGCGTCTCGTAATCCTTGGCAAGCTTGAGCACGGTCTGCTGCATCGCCGGCGGGAGCTTGGCGAAGCGCGCCTCGTTGACGAACACGGCGTTCTTCGGGATCCACGCGTTGACCTTGTAGTAATAGGTCATGCGCTGGCCAGCCTTCGTTTCCAGACCGGTGGACGGCGAGGTGACCATGGTGTCGATCCGCCCGCCGGCAATCGCGGCGGTCAGATCGGCGGCTTCCACCTGCACGGCCTGGGCACCATACAACTCGGCAATGCGCTTTTGCGCCGCGTTATAGGTGCGCAAACGATGTCCCTTCAGGTCGGACAAACGGGCGATCGGTGTTTCGGAATACAGGTTCTGCGGCGGCCAGGGTACGGCGTACAGCAGGCGCAATCCGTTGGCCTTCATCAGCGCTTCGATGTGGCTGCGCGAGGCATCCCACAGCAGGCGCGCATCGTTGTAGCCCGACACCACGAAGGGAATCGAATCCACGCCGAAGAGCGGATCGCGCTGGGCCAGCGTCGAAAGCATCACCTCGCCAGCCTCGGCTTTGCCGTCCTTGACGCCGTCAAAGATGGCGGCCGGCTTGAGCAGCGTACCGTTCGGATAAACCTCAAGCTTGAGCCCGCCGTTGGTGGCGCTGCTGACGGCGCTGGCGAAGGCCTGCAGGTTTTGCGTATGAAAATTGAGGGCCGGATACGGCGTGGCCACTCGGAGCGTTTCCGCGCTGGCTTGCGCGGCGGAAATCAGCGACAGGGCACTGACTGCGAGAACACAAAGAAAGCGGCGTCCCGACATGGAACGGCCGCTCGTCATCTGGCTGCTCATGAATCCCCCCGGAGAAAGAGCACGATGCGAGGTCTACGACCGCATGCCCTTGTCTCGCGGGCAGCGATCGCGCTTGGTGACGTCGGCGGGGGAAGAACCGCCCGCGTGACGCACACCGCACGCGACGCATTAAACACGATTAGTGGAGCATCAGGAAGTACAAGAGCAGGATATTGGCTGTAAGCAACAGCAGCGCGGTCGGGACTTGCGCTTTGATCACAGCGTTCTTATCGGACAACTCCAGCAGCGCAGCCGGCACGATATTGAAGTTGGCCGCCATCGGGGTCATCAGCGTGCCGCAGTAGCCCGAGAACATGCCGATGGCCGCCATCACCGCCGGGTTGCCATGGAACACGCCCACCAGGATCGGCACCCCCACGCCGCCCGTCATGACCGGGAAGGCTGCAAAGCCGTTGCCCATGATGACGGTGAACAGCGCCATGCCCACGCAATAGACAACGACCGCAACGAGGCGATAGTCCATGTTGATGTAGGCGGTGGTCAGGTGCGCAACAGCCTTGCCCACTCCGGCATCGGCGAAGACGAGACCCAGCATGGCCAGCATCTGCGGCAGCACCAGCGCCCAGCCGAGCGACTCCGTCAGCCGGCGCGATTCACGCATGGCCTGCACCGGCGTGTCGCGCGTCAACCAGCACGCCAGCGCCAGCGAGATGATGCAGCCCAGGCCCAGCGAGACGAAGGTCTGGTTCTTCGGATCGAGCAGCAAATCGCCGCCAATCTTCACGTCCTTCAGGAACACGCTGCCGATGACGGTGACCAGCGGAATGGTCAGTGCCGGAATGAACAGGCGGTTACCCAGGCGTTTGGCGGATGCACGGCGCTCTTCTGCCGGCAGTTCGCCATGCTTGCCCAGCGTTACACCGCCCGTGCCGGCCAGCAGCGCCATCACCACGGCGCCGACGCCCACCGCGATCGGCGGGATCTTGTCGCCAACGAGAAAGATGACGGCGAAGATCGCCCAGAACAGGCCCGTGGTCCAGCGACGCGGGTGGTTCTTGTCGGCAAAGGTCATCAGCGCGGTGATCGTCAGGATGATCCCGGCCAGCCAGTACAGATAGTTGATTGACAGAATCATGGCTTACCCCTGCTTGGCCGCGGCCGCGTTGGTGTTAGCGGCGGCACCCATTTCACGGGCAAGCCAGCCGTCCAGGCGCTTGAGGCGCACCGAGTGGATCAGGAACGCGCAGACCGCGGTCGGGATGCCCCACACAGCGATGTGCAGCGGTTCCACGTCGATGCCCGAGCCGAGCAGGAACGTGTGCATCAGCGCGATGGCGCCAAAGGCCACGAAGATGTCTTCGCCGAAGAACAGGCCGACGTTGTCGGTGGCGGCGCAGAAGGCCAGCAGGCGTTCGCGCACCGGCGCCGGCAGTTTGCCGAAGCGGTTTTCGGCGGCACCTTCGGCCATTGGGGCCAGCAGCGGACGGACCATCTGCGGATGCCCACCGAGGCTCGTCAGACCGGCGGCCGCCGTCAGCTCGCGCACGGCGAGGTAGACGATCAGCAGACGGCCCACCGTGGCCGATTGGATGCGCGAGATCCAGTTCTGCGCGTGCTCACGCAAGCCGTGACGCTCGAGCAAACCCACCACCGCGAGCGGCAGCAGGATGATCAGCGGCAACGTCCGCGTCTTGATGATGCCTGTCCCGATCGCCGTCAGGATCTGGTCGATGGACATCGATGCCGCAAAGCCGGTGGCGATGGCGGCCACGGCCACCACCAGCATCGGATTGAATCGCAGGATGAACCCCGCGATGATGACGGCCACCCCGATCAGCGGCCATAGATTCACTGCCGTACCCATGTGGTGCTTCCCCCCAAGTTAATAAAAAGCCCCGCTGGAAGGACGGGGCCGTGGCTCAGGCGCCGGCGCGAACAGCGATCCCTTCGCTGCCCAGCCGTTCCCGAATGCGTCGCGCGAACGCCAGCGCATGCGCGCCGTCGCCGTGCAGACAAACCGTTTCCGCGCGGATCGGAACCCACGTGCCATCGATGGCCTTTACGCGCTGCTCGCGCACCATCGTCAGCGTCTGGTCGAGCGCGGCATCTTCGCTGTCGATCAGGGCACCCGGCGTGCCGCGTTTGACGAGCGAGCCGTCCGCGTTGTACCCGCGATCGGCAAACACCTCTTCCTTGGCCTGCAGGCCAAGCTCGCGCGCGGCCTTGACCAGCTCACCGCCCGCCAGGCCAAACACCACCAGCGACGGATCGAAATCACGGATCGCGCGCACGATGGCGACGGCCAGAGGCCGGTCACGCGAGGCCTGGTTGTACAGCGCGCCATGCGCCTTCACGTGGGCGAGCTTGCCGCCCTGCGCGCGCACGATGGCCGACAGCCCGCCGATCTGGAACAGCACGCCCGCGTAGATTTCATCCGGCGGGAGGTGCATTTCAGTGCGGCCGAAGTTTTCGCGATCAGGAAAACTCGGATGCGCGCCGATCGATACGCCCTGGCGTAGCGCCCAGCCGACGGTCTGACGCATCGTGTTGACGTCGCCGGCGTGCCAGCCGCACGCGATGTTGGCGGAACTCACCAGCGTGAGGAGCGCCTCGTCGGTATCGCAGCCCTCGCCGAGGTCGGCGTTCAGATCAATTGCAGTCATGGTGTTGTCTTCCGGTGCATCAGGCGTTCAGTCGCGTCTTGGCGGTGCGGTGCGCGCTCGACAGAATGCCCTGGCGCTGCCAATCCAGCGCGGTTTCAATTTGCTGCAGATACCGTGCCACGTCGGCGCGGGCGGCTTCGGCCTGCTCCAGCGTCACGCGCTCGAAGCGCACGCGCGTGCCAAGCGGAATCTGCGCCAGCCGCCATTGGTCGGCCAGGATGACGGAGCCGATCTTCGGATAGCCGCCCGTGGTTTGCGCATCGGCCATCAGCACAATGGGCTGGCCAGACGGCGGCACCTGGATCACGCCCGGCACCACGCCGTGCGAGAGCAGATCGCCGCTGCGCTGCTTCTTGCGCTTGAGTTCCGGCCCTTGCAGGCGAAAGCCCATGCGGTTGCTGTTGGGCGTGAGCGTCCAGTCTGATTCCCAGAACGCGGCTTGCGCATCGGCAACGAAATCGTCGTATTCGGGACCCGGCAACACGCGCATGACGGGCGTGTCCTTCTGCGCGCGATCGAATGTCCAGCGGGCTGCCTTCACGGCAACGGTATCGCCGCTGATGTCGGGGGCGTACGTCGTATCGGCAGGCAGCACGGGCAGCCTGTCGCCATCCTTCAGCGGGCGCCCTTCAAGGCCGCCGAATCCGGCTTTCAGATCGGTGCTGCGCGAGCCCATCATCTCGGGCACATCAATGCCACCGGCCACGCAGAGATAGGCGCGCACGCCGCCCTGGGCCACACGCAAGGTCAGCGTCTGACCGCGCTGCACGGGAATGGCGCGCCATGCATGCACCGGTGCACCGTCAAGCGTGGCGCGGCAATCCGCACCCGTCAGCGCGATCAAGCCATTGGCGTGGAAGCGCAGCGTGGCGTTGCCCAGCGTGAACTCGATGCCCGCCGCATCACTGCGGTTACCAACCAGGCGGTTGCCCACATACAGCGATAGCGGATCGAGCGCGCCCGACGTGCATACGCCAAAGCGGCGATAGCCGGTGCGGCCCAGGTCTTGCACGGTGGCCAGCACGCCGGCACGCACGATCTCGATCATGGGTTGGGGTTTCGAACTCATGCGCGCACCTTCGAGGCAACAAAACGGATGCGGTCTCCAGGCGAGAGCAGCGTGGGGGGATTGCGCTGCGGCATGAAGAGCGCCGCGTCTGTACGGCCCAGCAGTTGCCAGCCACCGGGGGATGCGGCCGGGTAGATGCCCGTCTGCTCACCGCCGATGCCCACCGAGCCGGCCGGCACGGCCATGCGCGGCTCGGCGCGGCGCGGCGTGGCGAGCGACTTGTCGAGCCCGCCCATGTAGGCAAAGCCGGGCTGGAAGCCCAGGAAATAGACGATGTATTCGGGCGCGGTGTGGCGACGCACGACTTCGGCCGTGCTCAGGCCAGTGTGCCTGGCCACTTCGCGCAGGTCGGGACCTTCGTCACCGCCATACGCGACTTCGATGTCGACGAGTTTGCCGTCGGCCACCAGCGCCTGGCTTTCTTCCCAGGCTTCGCGCAGTTGGGTGGCCAATCGCTGCGCATCGGCCAGTGGGCCGAACACAAGCGTGAGGTTGTTCATGCCGGGCACCACGTCGACCACGCCCGTCCAGTTGGACGCGCGCGAAGCCATCGCCCAGATGCGCTGCTGACAAGTCAGGGTGGCCGGTGGCGGCACTTCGCACAACAGCGCCAGTTCTCCCAGCCGGTGAATCGTGCACTGCAACTTGACCCCCGTCTCGTGTGCACCGCTGGCGGGAAGATCCCAGCAAAACGATGCGCGATTGAATACGAAAGCGATACGTTAATAAATTGTCGATAAATTCTGTATAAGAAGTAACCCTTAGTCACTCAGGGCCAAGTCGCGGCGGAACGCGGTCCGGCTGCACTCATCATAGGTGCCGGACACGGTCAGCGTGACGGGCATGTTATGCCCGAGTCATATGAAAAGAGGAAGACGCCTCTAGAACAAGAGGCGTTAAGGAACAGCGGGAAGCGCGAAGATCAGGCGCTGGGCTCTTCGCGCGTGATGCGCAGGCCCAGAACCAGGGCGGCAACGGCGCACACCGCCATCATGCCCAGCAGCGGCAGCGCGGTCTGGCCAATGGCGGCGACCACCGTACCCGTCACCATGCCGAGGCCGAATTGCATGGCGCCCATAAGCGCCGAGCCCGTACCCGCACGCGCGCCCTGCCCCGCCATGGCCAGGGCGCCGGTGTTGGGCGAGATGCAGCCGATCGACGCGATGTAGCAAAACAGCGCCGCCAACACGAGCGGCAGCGGCGTATAACCCGCGGCGGCGGCGGCAGCAGCCAGCACGCTGGTGATAACCGGCACCCACAGCGCCCGACGCAGCACGCGCGCCGGCGAATACTTGCGCACCAGCCGCACATTCACGCGCGATGCTGCGATCATCCCCGCCGCGTTGCTGCCAAACACCCACGCATAGTGCGAGGGCGTCAGCCCATAACCGTCGATCAGCACGAACGACGACACGGTGATGTACGCAAACATGCCTGACAGAAACACCGCGCCGCACCACATATAGGCGGCGTAGTGGTGATCGCGCAGCAGCTCCCAGTAGTCGCGCAGCACATGGCTGACTGCCAGCTTGCGCGCCTGCTCGGGCGCCAGCGACTCGCGCATCAGGTAGTGCACGGCCACCAGCGACAGCACGCCAAATGCTGTCAGCAATGCAAAGATGACCCGCCACGTTGCGAACTGCAGCACCGCGCCGCCAATCATCGGCGCGAGGATGGGCGCCACACCCATCACCAGCATCAGCGTGGAATACGCCTGCGCGGCGCCGGCCGGGTCCATGCGATCACGCACGGCAGCGCGTGCGATGACCATGCCCGCGCAGCCGCCAAACCCCTGCACGCCGCGCAGCACGGCCAGCATCGTAGCGTCCTTGGCAAATGCGCAGCCAATGGATGCCGCCACGTACATCGCCAGACCGATATAGAGCGGCGGCTTGCGGCCAAACCGATCGCTGGCCGGGCCGTAGATAAGCTGGCCGATCGCCAGGCTGATCAGGAAGACGGTCAGCGTGAGCCCCGCCGCAGCCGACGACGTATTCAGATCGCGCGCGATGGTCGGCAGGCTCGGCAGGTACATGTCGACCGACAGCGGGCCGATGGCCGTGAGCGCGCCAAGCAGCAGGAGCCAGCCTGGAATCGGGCCTGGCATGCGGGATCGTGCGGGAGCGGGAGCAGTCATGAAGGGAGAGCGGGACGCGGCAGCTGACGTGCGGCCCGCGCCGAAGCAAACCGAGAACTGTAGCGCAAAGTAGCCAACCACGGGCGCGCACCGGTCAGGTGCAACTCAGCTCGTGCGCCCCACCCGAGGGCTGCGCTTGCAACCTGCATACGTCGGCATGACAAGCTGGAACCCGCAAATGGGCCCGATGAGCCCGGCACGGGATTTGCACTCTGCCACCCCTCGTACGAGGCAGTCGCAAGCGGGCTGAAATCCCCGTCTGGAGCGGTGCCGGACGATATAATTTATGGTTGATGGTAAGCATCACGCAACCATGATGATTGCTGCGATGCGTCGGCGCGAATCTGCATCGGCGTTACCTGTTGTGAAGTGTCGTCAACACCCAAAAAGAGACCGCCTCCGATGCGTATCCGCACGGTGAGCGGCACGGAAACCACGAGCCAACCTGTTGTGACACCACTCCCACCACGCCTGTCGCTGACGGGCATGACCAAGCGCTACCCGAGCGTGGTCGCCAACGACGGCGTCAGCCTGACTGTCGCGCCGGGCGAGATCCATGCCGTGCTGGGCGAAAACGGCGCCGGCAAGTCGACGCTGATGAAGATCATCTTCGGCGCCGTGCAGCCCGACGCCGGCGAGATGCTGCTCGACGGCCAGCGCGTTGAGATCGCCAATCCGCACCAGGCCCGCGCGCTGGGCATCGCCATGGTGTTCCAGCACTTCTCGTTGTTCGACACGCTCACGGTGGCAGAGAACATCCTGCTCGGCCTGCCCGCTGGCACCGACTTGCGCGACGTAGCCGATCAGGTGCGCAGCACGGGCGAGAAATACGGCCTGCCGCTGGAGCCGCATCGCCATGTGCACACGCTGTCCGTCGGCGAGCGCCAGCGCGTGGAAATCGTGCGCGCGCTGCTCACCAAGCCGCGCCTGCTGATTCTTGACGAGCCGACCTCGGTGCTGACGCCGCAGGCCGTCGAGAAGCTCTTCGTCACGCTGCGCCAGTTGGCGGCAGAAGGTACGAGCATCCTCTACATCAGTCACAAGCTCGACGAGATTCAAGCCCTGTGCCACGCCGCCACGGTGATGCGCATGGGCAAGGTCACGGGCGTGTGCGACCCACGCCAGGAAACGGCCGCTTCGCTGTCGCGCATGATGATCGGTGGCGAGCCGCCGCGCGAATTGCGCCCGCAGACCACGCCGGGCGAGGTGCGCATGGAGGTGGCCGGCCTGTCGCTGCCCAAGTCGCACGCCTTTGCGACGGAACTGCGTGACATCGCCCTGCAATTGCGCAGCGGCGAGATCGTCGGCATCGCGGGCGTCTCGGGCAACGGGCAGCAGGAACTGCTGGCCGCCCTGTCGGGCGAAGACACGCGTGCCCCGGCACAGACCATCAGCATCGGCAACGAGCCGGTCGCCAAGCTGGACCCGCGTGCGCGCCGCAAGCGGGGGCTGTCATTCGTGCCGGAAGAGCGCCTGGGGCGCGGCGCCGTGCCATCGCTGTCGCTGGCCGCCAATACGCTGCTGACGCATCAGCGTGCGCCGCAGGTGCGTGGCGGGCTCATCGACAAGAAGGCTGCCGCCAAGCTGGCTACCGGCATCATCAGCCGCTTTGGCGTGAAGGCCGGGGGCCCGGACGCATTGGCTAAGAGCCTGTCGGGCGGCAATCTGCAGAAATTCATCGTCGGCCGCGAAATCGAATGCGCGCCGCGCGTGCTCATCGTCGCGCAACCTACCTGGGGCGTGGACGTGGGCGCGGCGGCGCAGATCCACAACGAAATCCTCGCGCTCAAGGCGGGGGGCTGCGCCATCCTCATCGTGTCGGAAGAACTCGACGAACTCTTTGCGCTGTGCGATCGCCTGCACGTGATCGCCAACGGGCGCCTCTCCCCTTCCACCCCCACGCACGCCACCGACCGCGAACAGATCGGCCTGTGGATGAGCGGCATGTGGGACAAGACCGCGGCTTCGGCGGCAGCAACCTCGGAGGCGGCCCATGGCTGACGTCATGCATGGCAGCCGCCTGGCGCTGCCGGTTTCGCTGGAGTTGCGCGCAATCCCGTCGCGCACCATGGCCTATGCTTCGCCGCTGATCGCGCTGGTGCTGACGATGGTGTTCGGCTTGCTGCTGTTCGCACTGCTGGGCAAGGACCCGGTGGCGGGCCTGCGCGTGTTCCTGGTCGAACCGCTGGTCAGCAAGCGCGCGATTGGTGAAGTGCTGCTCAAGACCGTGCCGCTGGTGCTGTGCGCGCTCGGCTTGTCGGTGTGCTACCGCGCCAACGTGTGGAACATCGGCGCGGAGGGGCAGCTCATCGTCGGCGGCATCTTCGCGGCGGCCACGATCATTTACTTCGATACGCCCACGCCCGCCATCCCCGGCGGCTTTGCGCTGGTGCTGGCCGTCGTTGCCGGCCTGATCGGCGGGGCACTGTGGGCCGCTATTACTGCGCTGCTGCGTGATCGCTTTCATGCCAACGAGATCCTCGTCTCGCTCATGCTCACGTACATCGCGCAGTTGCTGCTGCTGTACGTGGTCAACGGGCCGTTGAAGGACCCGAACGGCATGAACTTCCCGCAGTCGATCGTGTTCGACAGCGCATTCGTTCTGCCGACGCTCGTAGCCGGCACGCGTCTGCACGTCGGCTTTCTGTTCATGCTGGTGATGACGGCGGCGATGACGTTGTTCGTGTTCCGCAGCTTTGCGGGTTACCGGCTGCAAGTGGGTGGGCTGGCACCGCAGGCGGCGCGCTACGCGGGCTTCTCGTCACGTGCGGCGCTGTGGACGGCGCTGCTGGTGTCGGGCGGCCTGGCAGGCATTGCCGGCGCCTTCGAGGTCACGGGCCCGATCGGGCAGCTGCTGCCGTCCATTTCCCCGGGCTACGGCTTTGCCGCCATCGTGGTGGCATTCGTCGGTCGGCTGAATCCGGTTGGCACCGTGCTGGGCGCGATCGTGATGTCGCTGTTCTATATCGGCGGCGAGCTTGCGCAATCGCGCCTGGGCCTGCCGTCGGCCATTACCGGAGTGTTCCAGGGCATGCTGCTGTTCTTCCTGCTCGCCTGCGACACGCTCATCGAATACCGCCTGCGCTGGCGCGCGCATCACTGATCAGGCCTCACACATGGAAAGTCTCGCTCCCCTGATCGCCGCGTCGATCAACGCCGGCACCCCGCTGTTGCTGGCCGCCCTGGGCCTCTTGATGAACGAGCGCTCCGGCGTGCTCAATCTCGGCGCCGAAGGGATGATGCTGGTGGCCGCCGTGGCCGGGTTCATGGTCGGTTACCAGACGCAGATTCCGCTGCTGGGTTTTGCAGCCGGCGCGATTGCCGGTATGGTGATGGCAGCCCTCTTCGCGTGGCTGGCGCTGGTGCTCGTCACCAACCAAGTCGCAACAGGCCTCGCCTTGTCGATCTTCGGCACCGGGCTGTCCGCCTTCATGGGGCAGCGCTTTGTCGGCATGTCACTGCCGGCGCAGGCGCACGGCATTCCGGGGCTGGAGTCGATTCCGTTCGTCGGCCCTGCCCTGTTCGCGCACCACTGGATGGTCTATTTCAGCCTGCTGCTGTGCGGCGCGATTGCCTGGTTCCTGTTCAAGACGCGCGCGGGGCTCACGCTGCGCGCGATCGGTGAATCACCGGAGTCGGCTCACGCGCTCGGCTACCCGGTGCGCACCATCCGCTTTGGCGCGCTGCTGTTTGGCGGCGCATGCTGCGGGCTGGCCGGCGCATACCTGTCGCTCGTCTACACGCCAATGTGGGTCGAAAACATGGTCGCCGGCCGCGGCTGGATTGCCCTCGCGCTGACCACCTTTGCAACCTGGCGCCCCATGCGCATCCTGTTCGGCGCGCTGCTGTTCGGCGGTGTGACGATCCTGCAGTTCTACCTGCAGGGGATGGGCGTATCGGTGCCGTCGCAAATTCTGTCGATGGCGCCGTTTGCCGCCACCATCGTCGTGCTGGCCATCATCTCGCGCAATCCGGATTGGATCCGCCTGAACATGCCCGCTTCGCTCGGCAAGCCGTTCCGCCCAGGGGCTGCCTAAACTGCTGCCCAAGGCTTCTGCATTCCCGTCTTTTGCTTCAAGCTTCAACACAGTCAACGAGCCACACAACAGGAGAAATCGATGAACGTTACCCGCAGGATCACGCTGGCCGCCCTGGCCGCCGGTGCTGCCCTGACCCTCTGGGGTTGCGGCAAATCCAACGAAGGCGCAGGCGACAAGACCGCCGCTCCGGCCGCTTCCTCGGCACCCGCCGCTGCCGCGCCGGCACCGGCCAATGAGCCGCTGAAGGTCGCGTTCGTCTACGTCGGCCCGGTGGGCGATGCGGGCTGGACATACGCTCACGACGCCGGCCGCAAGGAAGTTGAAGCGAAGTTCGGCGACAAGGTGAAGACCAGCTTTGTCGAAAACGTGCCCGAGAGCGCTGCTGACGCCGAGCGCGTGTTCCGCGACCTGGCCACCCAGGGCAACAAGGTCATCTTCGGCACGAGCTTCGGTTTCATGGAATCGATGCTCAAGGTCGCCAAGGAATTCCCGGACGTGAAGTTCGAGCACGCCACCGGTTTCAAGACCGCAGACAACCTCGGCCAGTACGACGTGCGCACGTATGAAGGCGCGTATCTGGCGGGCGTGGTGGCCGGCAAGATGAGCAAGTCGGGCAAGCTCGGCGTGGTGGGTTCGGTGCCCATTCCTGAGGTGATCCGCAATATCGACTCGTTCACGCTGGGCGCGCGTAGCGTCAACCCGAAGGCCACCACCCGCGTCGTGTGGGTCAACAAGTGGTTCGATCCGGGCAAGGAGCGTGAGGCTGCCACTACCCTCATCGGGCAAGGTGTCGACGTGCTGATGCAGAACACCGACTCCGCAGCAGTCGTACAAACTGCACAAGAGAAAGGTGTCTACGCGCTGGGCTGGGACAGCGACATGACCAAGTTCGGCGAGAAGGCCCACCTGGCCGCCTCGATCAACAAATGGGGCGTGTACTACACCAAGGTCGTCGGCGACGTGCTTGAAAACAAGTGGAAGCCGGAAACCGTGTGGTGGGGCCTGAAGGAAGGCGCAATCGATCTGGGCGCGTACAACGCCGTGGTACCGGAAGACGTGAAGGCGCTGGTCGAGACCCGCAAGAAGGGCATCATCGACGGCTCGGCACCGATCTGGAAGGGTCCGCTCAAGGACAACACCGGCAAGGAAGTCCTGCCCGCCGACAAGGTCGCCGACGACGGCTTCCTGCACGGCATCAAGTTCTACGTGGAAGGCGTGGAAGGCAAGATTCCGGGCTAACCTGCCCACGGTCCTACTGCGCGGGCCGATCTTGGCTCTGTGATGCTCGCCGTACCCATGTACGGCTGCGCTTCTCGCGCCAACCTCGGACCGCTCGCTACGGACCGTGAACAGGTTCGTCGCGGCAAGAGCCGGCACCTCGCGAGAGGACCGGCTTTTTTATGGACGATCGCGCCTTACCTTGAAAACCGGGCCGCTTCCCCAAGCTGATACGATGGTCCGCCGGTCAAACGCTCTCATGTGACGCCGGCTTTTCATCAAGGAGCCCACGATGTTCGGACGCCTCATCCGCCTGTGGAGCGTGGTGCGCAACGATGCGCGCCTGCTGTGGTTTGCGCTGCGCCATCCGGACAAGCCGTGGTGGCTCGCCCCGGCGGCGCTGCTGCTGGTGGGCTATGTGGTATCGCCAATCGACCTGATTCCGGATGTCATCCCGGTGATCGGGTGGGTGGACGACATCGTGCTGGTGCCGTTCGCGTTGCACATGCTGCTGCGCGGCCTGCCCGACCGCGTACGCGAGGATGCGCGCTTTGCCGCCGCCCGGCGTGTGAAGCCCACCGGGCGGTAACGTCCCACCTTACGGCAAGAGGATCGTCGACCCGGTCGTCTTGCGCGCTTCCAGATCGCGGTGCGCCTGCGCCGCGTTCTGCAGTTCGTAGCGTTGGTGAATTTCGATCTTCACCTTGCCGCTGCTCACTACATCAAACAACTCTGCCGCCATCGGTTCCAGCAGCTCGCGCCGCGCCGTGTAGGTCATCAGCGTCGGGCGCGTGATCTTGAGCGAGCCTTTTGCGCTCAGCACACTGAGGTCAACCGGTGGCACAGGCCCCGATGCGTTGCCGTAGGTCACCATCATCCCGCGCGGCGCGAGGCAATCCAGCGAACCCGTAAACGTATCTTTGCCAATGCCGTCGTAGACCACCGGCACGCCCTTGCCGCCGGTGATTTCGCGCACGCGTTCGGTAAAGTTCTCGCGCGTGTAGACGATGGTGTGATCGCAGCCGTGCGCGCGGGCAAGGTCAGCCTTGGCATCGCTGCCGACGGTGCCAATCACCGTGGCGCCGAGCGCCTTCAGCCACTGGCACGCAATCAAACCCACACCGCCAGCGGCTGCGTGAAACAGCACCGTATCGCCGGGCTGCACGCGGTAGCTGTCGCGAAGCAGGTACTGCGCGGTCATGCCCTGCAGCATCATCGCGGCGCCGGTTTCAAAGTCGATCGCATCCGGCAGGCGCACGAGGATGTCGGCCGGCATTGTGCGCACCGCAGCGTAGGCGCCGGTGGGGCGGCCGGCATAGGCGACGCGGTCGCCGGGCTTGACGTGCGTGACGCCCTCGCCCACCGCTTCCACGACACCCGAAGCTTCCATGCCGATGCCGCCCGGCAGCGGCTGCGGATACAGCCCGGTGCGGAAATAGACGTCGATGTAGTTCAGGCCGATGGCGTGCTGCTTGATGGTGGCCTCGCTGGGGCCGGGCGCGGGCACGTCGACATCGACGTACTGCATCACTTCCGGACCGCCGGTCTCAAAGATGCGGATGGCTTTCGCTTGCGTCATGCGTGGATCTCCTTCGGATCGGGCGCCACCCGTTGCAGGGCAGACATCACCAGGTCGGCGGTGGCCAGGTTGGTGGCGCAAGGAATGTTATGGACGTCGCAGGCGCGGACGAGCGCGTTGATATCGGGTTCGTGCGGCTGCGGCGTCATCGGGTCGCGCAGAAAGATGACGGCGTCGACGCGGCCTTCGGCCAACTGCGCGCCAATCTGCAAGTCGCCGCCCCACGGGCCGGACAGCATGCGCTGCACGGTCAGGCCGACTTCTTTCTCCAGGCGGCCACCGGTGGTGCCAGTCGCCAGCAGATCGCATTGCGACAGGAAGGCTCGGTGCGTTTGTGCGAAAGCGACCATGTCGTCTTTCTTGTGATCGTGTGCGATCAGGGCGACGCGGCGTTTGCGGGCTGCGCTTTCGGGCGTAAGAGTGGTCATCGTGATTGGCTTAGAAGGTGCCAGGGAAGCTGCCGCCATCCAGCAGGATGTTTTGCGCATTCAGGTAGCCAGCATGCTGGCTGCACAGGAAGGCACACACGGCGCCAAATTCGGCCGGTTGGCCAAAGCGTCGAGCCGGATTGCCCTGCCGCTTGCGGTCGAAATTCTCTTCTGCGCTGATGCCGGCGGCCTTGGCGCCCGCTTCCAGCGTCTTGGTCAGGCGATCGGTCTCGAACTGGCCCGGCAGCAGATTGTTGATGGTCACGCCGTGCTTGGCGACTTCACGCGCCAGGCCCGCCACGAAGCCCGTCAGCCCGGAGCGCGCGCCGTTGGACAAACCCAGCACGTCGATCGGCGCCTTCACGGCACCGCTGGTGATGTTGACGATGCGGCCCCAGCGGCGCTCGATCATCTTGTCGACGGTGGCTTTGATGAGGTCGATGGGCGTGAGCATGTTGGCGTTGAGCGCGGCATTCCATGCGTCGCGGTCCCAATCACGGAAGTTGCCCGGCGGCGGGCCGCCCGCGTTGTTGATGAGGATGTCCGGCGAGCCGCCCAGGCGTTCGCACGCGAGTAGCGCCTCAGCGCGGCCTTCCGGCGTGGTGATGTCGGTGGCGACGGCTTCGACGCGCACGCCGTGCGCCGTGCGGATGCGCTCGGCGGCTGCCGACAACGCTTCGGCACCGCGCGCGACGATCACCACGTCCACGCCTTCGGCGGCCAGCGCGTCGGCACACGCAAAGCCCAATCCCTTGCTTGCGCCGCACACCAGCGCCCGCTTGCCTTTCAGCCCCAAGTCCATCCTGTCTGACTCCTTGTGATTGTTATTTCGATTGGCCGCCCGTCAGCCGCGACGGCGTGACAGCAGCGCCATCCCGGCAAGCACCAGCGCGCTGCCGGCAATCTGCCAAATCGTGATCGGCTCGCCCAGCAGCCACCAGCCCAACAGCAGCGTCGACACCGGCCCGATCATGCCCGCCTGCGACGCCACCGGCGCACCCACACGCGCCACCGCCATCATCGTCATCGTGACCGGCGCCACCGTGCAGAACACCGAGTTGATGGCCGACAGCCCATATACCTGCCAGGGCAGCACCAACGCTGAAACCGGCCGCAACACCAGAAACTGGACGATACAGGCCGCGGTCGACACGCACATCGCATAGGCAACCAGCCGCATCGACCCAACACGCTTGACCAGCTCACCGCTGGCCAGCAGATAGATACCGTAGCTGATGGCGCTGGCGAGCACCAACCCACCGCCCAGCCACACGTTGTTACCGCCCAGGTTCAGGTCGTGCGCGAACACCAGCACGATGCCGGCATAGGCCAGCGCCAGCGACACCCACTGCAAGCCGGTGATGCGCCGCTTGAAAACCGTCGATGTAATCAGCAGCACGAACGACGGCGTCAGAAACAGGATCAGCCGCTCCAGCCCTGCCGTGATGTACTGCAGGCCGAGGAAGTCGAGAAAGCTGGAGAGGTAATAGCCGATGAGCCCCAAGCCGACGATGCGCCAGCGGTCTGGCACGGTGAGCGGCTCGGCCCCGCGCGACTGCCACCACCCCATTGCCATGAACAGCGGCGCGGCCAGCAGCATGCGCAGAGTGATGACCATGACGGCGTCCACCTGATAGCGGTACATCAGCTTGGCGACGATGGCCTTGGCGGAAAACAGGACGGCGCCCGCGGAGGCAAGCAGCAGGCCGCCGGTGTCGGTGGTTCTTGCGGAACTCGAAGACGCAGAAGACGCGGTGGTCACAGCGGGGCGCGGGAGAGAAGCGAGCGGCGTTGGAGGGCGTCGTCGATTGTATTGGAATTCAACAAAACGTTCCGGCGCGGGGTGCGCTGCGCGTGGCACAGGTTTCGCTTGGATACGCCCGGGGCCGCCGTACAATCGCGCCTGCATTCCGAAAATCTACAACGACAACGGATCCCACATCGACATGAGCCAAATCACCTCTTCCGCGTTCCCTGCGGGCCCCGCCGGGGCACCCGACCCGACCCTCTGGAACGAAGACCTCAACCCCACCCCGCAGGCTGCCCGCACCTGGACGGCGACCAATTACGCCGCGCTGTGGGTATCGATGGTGGTGTCGGTGCCAGCCTACATGCTGGCGTCGGGCCTGATGAGCGAGGGCATGAATTGGTGGCAGGCCGTGCTGACGGTGTTTCTCGGCAACCTGATCGTGCTCGTGCCGATGGTGCTGGTGGGCCACGCTGGCACCAAGTACGGCATCCCGTTCCCTGTGCTGGTGCGGGCGTCGTTCGGCGTGCGCGGCGCGCAGTTGCCGGCCATTCTGCGAGCCATCGTCGCATGCGGCTGGTTCGGCATCCAGACGTGGCTGGGCAGCCAGGCGATCTACACGATCCTCAACGTCGTCACCGACAACATGCTGGTCGGCAGCAACATTCCGGGGCTGGGCATCAACCCCGGCCAGGGATTCTGCTTCCTGCTGTTCTGGGCGCTGCACATCTGGCTGATCACCAAGGGGCTCGAATCGATCAAGCGCTTCCAGGCGCTGGCCACGCCGCTGTTGATCCTGGCGGCGCTGGGCCTGGTCTGGTGGGCGTATATCAATGCGGGCGGCTTCGGGCCCATGCTGTCTGCGCCGTCGGCGTTTGCGGCGGGCGGCAAGCGCGCCGGCGAGTTCTGGGGCTTCTTCTGGCCGTCGCTCACGGCCATGGTCGGCTACTGGGCCACGCTGGCGCTGAACATTCCCGACTTCACCCGCTTCGCACGCAGCCAGCGTGATCAGCTGGTCGGCCAGGCAATCGGCCTGCCGCTGCCGATGGGGCTGCTGGCGCTGGTGGCCGTTCTGGTCACGTCGTCCACGGTGGTCATCTACGGCCAGGCCATCTGGGATCCGGTCACGCTGGCCGGCAAGATGACGGGCCCGTCGGTCATCGTGGCCCTGCTGGCGCTGATCACCGCCACGCTGATGACGAACATCGCAGCCAACGTGGTCTCGCCGGCGTATGACTTCTCGAACCTGGCACCGCACCGCATCTCGTTCCGCATCGGCGGCTACATCACGGCGGGCATCGGCCTGGCGATGATGCCGTGGAAGATCCTCGAAACCACCAAGGGCTACATCTTCACGTGGCTGGTCGGTTACGGCGCGCTGCTGGGCCCCGTGGCCGGCATCATGATGGTCGATTACTTCCTGGTGCGCCGCACCGTGCTCAAGACGGGCGAACTGTTCCGCGTGGACGGCCCTTACGGTTACGGAAACGGCTGGAACGGCCGCGCCATCGCCGCGCTCGTCATCGGCGTGCTGCCCAATCTGCCGGGCTTCTTCAAGCAGGCCGGGTTCGTCGCAAGCGTCCCGGGCGTGTTCGAAGCGCTGTACACGTATGCATGGTTCGTTGGCCTGGCGATTTCGGCCGTGGTGTATGTGATCCTGATGCGCGGCCGCCGTTGAGCGCCTCCACAATCGGCACGGGGCGCGCCGGTACAATGCGCCCCATCTGAGAATCCCTTGCCGCCATGAAACAAGATCCGCGCTTTCCGAACCTGTTCATCCTCAATCACCCGCTGATCCAGCACAAGCTCACGCACATGCGCGACAAGGACACGTCGACGCGCACGTTTCGCGAGCTGCTGCGCGAGATCACGCTGCTGATGGGCTACGAGATCACGCGCAACCTGCCGCTGACCAGCCGCCACATCGACACGCCAATGGGCCCGATGGAAGCGCCCGTCATCGCCGGGCGCAAGCTGGCCGTGGTGCCGGTGCTGCGCGCGGGCGTCGGCATGAGCGACGGGCTGGTCGAACTGATTCCGTCGGCGCGCATCGGCCACATTGGCGTGTACCGTGATGAGCAACACCGCCCGGTGGAATACCTCGTGCGGCTGCCGGACCTGGAAGACCGCACCTTCATCCTGTGCGATCCGATGGTCGCCACCGGCTACTCGGCCGTCCACGCTGTCGACGTGATGAAGAAGCGCGGCGTGCCCGACGAGAACATCCTGTTCCTCGCGCTGGTCGCGGCGCCCGAAGGTGTGGAGGTGTTCCAGAAGGCGCATCCGAACGTGAAGCTCTTCGTGGCCTCGCTCGATTCGCACCTGGATGACAACGCCTACATCATCCCCGGCCTGGGTGACGCGGGCGACCGCCTCTTCGGCACGAAAAACTGATCGCGCATTCCCAGTGCAAACAAAAACAGCCGGCAATGCCGGCTGTTGTCTTTGGTGCGTCGAATGCGCTCAGCGCTTCTTCGATCCGCCCAGAATGCTGCCCAGCACGCCGCGCACGATTTCGCGCCCGACAGTGGAGCCGATGGTGCGCATCGTCGACTTGGCCAACGTTTCGACAATCGAATCGCCACGGCCGCTGCGGCCCGTACCCTTGGTCAGGATCGAGCCGACATCGCCAAGCCAGCCGCCACTTTCCTGCTGGGCGGGCGCAGGCGCCGGTGCGGGTGCCGAGCCCGTCGATGCGCCGAAATCCGTGCCGATGGAACCCGGTGCGGGCGCCGATGCTGGCCCGCCCTTTGCCATACGCCCGCTCAGGATTTCGTACGCCGATTCGCGGTCGATTGCCGCCTCATAGCGGCCGGCCACCAGCGAATTGGCCATCAGCTCGCGGCGCTCTTCGTCCGAGACCGGCCCGATGCGCGATGCAGGCGGCACGACAAACGCGCGCTGCGTGATCTCCGGGCGGCCGCCCTCGTCCAGCATGGAGATCAGCGCCTCGCCCACAGCCAGTTCGCCGATGGCCTCTTCGATGCTGAACTCGGGGTTCGCGCGCATCGTGGTGGCCGCCGCCTTCACGGCTTTCTGATCGCGCGGCGTGAAGGCCCGCAGCGCATGCTGCACGCGGTTGCCGAGCTGGCCGAGCACCGTGTCGGGCACGTCGGCGGGGTTTTGCGTCACGAAGTACACGCCCACGCCCTTGGAGCGGATCAACCGCACCACCTGCTCCACCTTCTGCAGCAGCGACGGCGGCGCGTCATTGAACAGCAGATGTGCTTCGTCGAAGAAGAAGGCGAGCTTGGGCTTGTCCACGTCGCCCACCTCGGGCAGATGCTCGAACAACTCGGAGAGCATCCACAGCAGGAACGTCGCGTACAACTTGGGCGCGTTGAGCAGCTTGTCGGCCGCCAGGATGTTGATCACGCCCTGGCCGCGTACGGTCTGCATCAGGTCATTGATATCGAGCATCGGCTCGCCGAAGAACTGGTCTGCCCCCTGCTCTTCCAGCGCGATCAGGTTGCGCTGGATGGCCCCGATACTGGCCGACGAGATATTCCCGTACTTGTTTGTGTAGTCCGAAGAATGCTCGCCAACGTGCTGAAGCATCGCGCGCAGGTCTTTCATGTCGAGCAGCGCAAGACCCGAGTCGTCCGCAATCTTGAAGACGAGGTTCAGCACGCCGGTCTGGATGTCGTTCAGCTCCAGCATGCGCGAGAGCATCAGCGGGCCCATGTCGGACACGGTGGCGCGCACGGGGTGGCCACGCTCGCCGTACACATCCCACAACGTGACGGGGCAGCTGGCCCATTGCGGCTCTTCCAGGCCTCGCTCCTGCAGGCGGGCCTTGAGCTTGTCGTTCGGCTGACCGGCTTGCGAAATGCCGGTCAGATCACCTTTTACGTCGGCCAGGAAAACCGGTACGCCGATCTTCGACAGGCCCTGGGCGATCGTTTGCAGGGTGACGGTCTTGCCGGTGCCGGTAGCGCCGGTGATCAAGCCATGCCGGTTGGCGAGCTGGGGCAGCAGCACCAACTCCGCTTTGGCGTTCTTGGCAATCAGGATGGGATCGGTCATGGCGTTTGGACGAGGATCAATCTGGGGGGATGACACACCAGCAAGTCGACCGGATGGACGGGGCGGCGGGCGTGTGCAGCATGCTAAAATCCGCGACCGATTATAGAGCGTGCAGGTGGCGTCAAACCGCCATCTGGGCGCCAGATTCCACTGCATTCCGCTCGGAGAGTTTCATGGCCGGTCATTCCAAATGGGCCAATATCAAGCATAAGAAAGCCGCTGCCGACGCCAAGCGCGGCAAAGTTTGGACGCGCCTGATCAAGGAAATCACCGTGGCGGCCCGTCTGGGCGGCGGCGATGCGGACTCCAACCCGCGCCTGCGCCTGGCCATGGACAAGGCCACCGACGCGAACATGCCCAAGGACAACATCAACCGCGCCATCCAGCGCGGTGTGGGTGGTCTGGAAGGCGCGAACTACGAAGAAATCCGCTACGAAGGCTACGGTATCAACGGCGCCGCCGTGATCGTCGACTGCCTCACCGACAACCGCACGCGCACCGTGGCCGAAGTCCGCCACGGGTTCGACAAGTACGGCGGCAACATGGGCACATCGGGCTCCGTCGCGTTCCTGTTCGACCACATCGGTCAGTTCATCTATGCTCCGGGCACGCCGGAAGACAAGCTGATGGACGCCGCGCTCGAAGCCGGCGCCGACGATGTCGTCACCCATGAGGACGGCTCGCTCGAAGTCATTTGCCCGCCGCACGATTTCACCAAGGTCAAGACCGCGCTGGAAGCCGCCGGCTTCAAGGCCGAACTGGCCGAAGTCATCATGAAGCCGCAGACCGAAGTCGAGTTCACCGGCGAAGACGCGGTCAAGATGCAGAAGCTGCTCGACGTCCTGGAAAACCTGGACGACGTGCAGGAAGTCTTCACCAACGCGGTCTTCGGGGAGTAAGCCCCGGGACACGCGCATAACGGCGATCGACCTCACGATCGCCGTTTTTGTTTTCCAGATTTCGAATTTTTGAGTAGGTACAGCATGAAAGTGATGGTGGTCGGTTCGGGCGGTCGAGAGCACGCCCTGGCATGGAAGCTGGCACGCTCGCCCAAGGTGCAGGTGGTATACGTGGCCCCAGGCAACGGCGGTACGGCGCTCGACAAGCGCCTGCAGAACCTCCCGATCACGGATCCGGAAGTGCTGGCAGCCTTTGCCGAGCGCGAGGGCATCCACTTCACGGTGGTCGGCCCCGAGGCGCCGCTGGCCGCCGGCATCGTCGACCTGTTCCGCGCCAAGGGCCTGCGCATCTTCGGCCCGACCAAGGCCGCCGCGCAGCTCGAATCGTCGAAGGATTTCGCCAAGGCGTTCATGCACCGCCACGGTATTCCGACCGCCAAGTACCAGACTTTTAGCGATGCTGCGCAGGCACATGCGTACATTGACCAGGAAGGCGCCCCGATCGTCATCAAGGCCGATGGCCTGGCCGCCGGCAAGGGTGTGGTCGTGGCAATGACGGCCGAAGAGGCGCACAACGCCATCGACATGATGCTGGCCGACAACCGTCTGGGTGACGCCGGTGCGCGCGTGGTGATCGAAGAATTCCTCGCCGGCGAAGAAGCCAGCTTCATCGTGGTGTGCGACGGCAAGAACGTCGTGGCACTGGCCACCAGCCAGGACCACAAGCGCCTGCTCGACGGTGACGCCGGCCCCAACACGGGCGGCATGGGTGCCTACTCGCCCGCGCCGGTGGTTACGCCCACACTGCACGCCCGCACCCTGCGCGAGATCATCCTGCCGACCATCCGCGGCATGGAGAAGGATGGCATTCCGTACACCGGTTTCCTGTATGCCGGCCTGATGATCGACGCAGAAGGCAACCCCAAGACGCTCGAATTCAACTGCCGCATGGGCGATCCGGAAACGCAGCCCATCATGGCGCGCATGAAGACCGACCTGTACGACGTGCTGGACCGCGCCATCGACGGCAAGCTCGACGGCATGGAGCTGGACTGGGACCGCCGCACCGCACTGGGCGTGGTCATGGCCGCACACAACTACCCGGACACGCCGCGCAAGGGCGACGTCATCACCGGCATCCCGAAGGAAACCGAAGACAGCGTCACCTTCCACGCCGGCACCACACTCAAGGACGGCGTGTTGACTACCAACGGCGGCCGCGTGCTGTGCGTCGTTGGCCTGGCCGATACCGTCAAGGCGGCCCAGCGTGCGGCGTACAACGCCATCGAGCAGATCCACTTTGACGGCGCACAGTACCGGACCGATATCGGCCATCGCGCCATCCGCCATTGAGCGATAGCCAGCCGCGCTGATGCCCCACCATGGGGCAGGCGCGGCATCCGTCACCCCGGGTGATCCCCGACTTGCCCCGGCTGCGCGCCCGCTACAATGGTGACAACCGTATGACTCGGCCTGACTCGCCCCTTCGAGCGGCCCCTTCTGATCGCATGGATACCCAAGTCGTCCGCGCCTACCTGCTGGACCTGCAGGACCGCATCACCACTGCCGCCAGCGCCCTGGACGGCGGCACGTTCGTTACCGACGCATGGGAGAAGCCGCCCACCGAGCGCCTGCGCGGCAGCGGTCGCACCCGCATTCTGGAAGGCGGCGCGCTCCTTGAGCGCGGCGGCGTCGGTTTTTCGCACGTGATGGGTGACACCCTGCCCCCCTCGGCGACCGCCAACCGGCCAGAATTGGCGGGGCGAGGTTTTGAGGCGATGGGGGTGTCGCTGGTCTTCCACCCGCGCAACCCGTACGTGCCGACGGTGCATATGAATGTGCGCTGCTTCGTCGCCGTGCGCCCCGACGCCGAGCCCGTCTGGTGGTTCGGCGGCGGCATGGATCTCACGCCTTACTACGGTTTCACCGAAGACGCGTCGCATTTCCACCGCACCTGCCAGGGCGCCCTGGCCCCCTACGGCGATGAGCTGTACCCGCGCTTCAAGCAATGGTGCGACGATTATTTCTATCTGAAGCACCGCAAGGAAGCGCGCGGCGTCGGCGGCATCTTCTTCGACGACTTTGCGGAGCTGGGCTTCGAGCGCAGCTTCGAGATGATGCGCTCGGTCGGCGACGCCTTTCTGCCCGCCTGGCTGCCTATCGCCGAACAACGCCACGCCACACCCTACGGTGAGCGCGAACGCGCCTTTCAAGCCTACCGCCGTGGCCGCTATGTCGAGTTCAATCTGGTATTTGACCGTGGCACGCTGTTCGGCCTGCAAAGCGGCGGCCGCGCAGAATCGATCCTGATGTCGATGCCGCCGGTCGCCAACTGGCGCTACGACTGGCAGCCGGAACCGGGTTCGCCGGAGGCCGCGCTCTACACCGATTTCCTGCCGGCGCGCGACTGGGTATGACGCTTCCCACATTCGTGCGCCCTGATCTCGATCGCCCCTACCGGCTTGGCTTGCTGGGTGGCACGTTCGATCCGCCGCACGTTGGCCACATCGCCCTGGCCGAGCTGTGCATTGCCCGCCTCGACCTGGATGAGCTGCTGTGGATTCCCACCGGCGTGTCCTGGCAGAAAGCCTCCGACATCACGCCCGCACCGCTGCGCTTTGCCATGACCGAACTGGCCGCCAAAGCGGTGCAGGGTGGCCGCGCCCGTGTCCGAGTGAGCAGCATGGAAGTTGACCGCCATGGCCCCAGCTACACCATCGACACCGTGCGCGAACTGCGCGGCGTCTACGGGCCGGACACCTCCATGGCGTGGCTCATGGGTGCCGACCAGCTCGTCGGCCTGGACACCTGGCACGGCTGGCAGGACCTGTTCGAATACGTCCACTTGTGTGTCGCCACACGCCCCGGTTTCGACCTTCAGGCGTTGCATGCGCCGGTGCAGCGCGAACTGGATGTGCGCAGGGGCGACACGGCATTGATACAATGCGCACCCGCCGGCCACATGTGGATCGACCAGACCCTGGCCGTCAACCTGTCATCCACGCGCCTGCGCCAGCAGCTTGCCAGCGGCGCGCGCTGCGACGCCGACCTGCCCGCCGGCGTGGCCGACCTGATCCAATCGCATTCGCTGTACCGCCGTGCCAATGGCACGGTCAGTGCCTGACCGCGTGATTGACCACGCGCTTTTTCGACCTTTTTTCTCGCCCTTTAAACGTTCTTCTCACTCAGTATGGATATTCGCAAACTACAACGCGTGATCGTCGACGCGCTCGAAGACGTCAAGGCGCAAGACATCAAGGTCTTCAATACGACCCACCTGACCGAACTGTTCGACCGCACGGTCATCGCCAGCGGCACATCTAACCGCCAGACCAAGGCCCTCGCCGCATCGGTGCGTGACGCCGTCAAGGAAGCCGGCGGCCACGTCATCGCCGTGGAAGGCGAAGACGTGGGCGAATGGGTGCTCGTCGACTGCGGCGACGCCGTGGTCCACATCATGCAGCCGCAACTTCGCCAGTACTACAACCTCGAAGAGATCTGGGGCGACAAGCCGGTGCGCATCGAGCTCGGCGGCACCGGCAAGCGCGGTCTGCCCAAGGCCAGCGAAGGTTACGACGACGAGGAAGACGAGGCCGAAGAGGTCACGCCCGCCAAACGCCGCACCACCAAGCCGAAGCTGGCAGGCGAGCGCCCGACCAAGGCCGCGGCACCGGCCAAGAAGGCTCCCGCCAAGACAGCCGCCAAGAAGCCGGCAACCAAGCGCGCAACCGGTACCGGCAAGACCGCCGCAAAAACGGCCACCAAGACGGCAGCCAAGCGCGCTCCGGCCAAAAAGCGCGCAGCGTAACGTCGAGCACGCAGTCTCGCCATGCAGTTGCTGATCGTTGCCGTCGGGCACAAGATGCCGTCCTGGATCGAGGACGGCTTCTCTGAATATGCCAAGCGCATGCCGCCCGAACTGCGCATCGAACTGCGTGAGATCAAGCCCGAGCAGCGCTCGGGCAGCCGCACCGCCGCCACCGTCATGCAACTTGAAGCCGCGCGCATTGAAGCCGCGCTGCCCAAGGGCTGCCGCATGATCGCGCTGGATGAGCGCGGCAAAGATCTCACCACCGTCGCACTGGCAGAATCCCTCACCGGATGGCAGCAGGAAAGCGGCGACATCGCCTTCGTGATCGGCGGCGCGGATGGGCTGGACCCGGCGCTCAAGGCAAAAGCCCGTACGCTGATCCGCCTGTCGAGCCTGACGCTGCCGCATGGCATGGTGCGCGTGCTGCTGGCCGAGCAGCTCTATCGCGCGTGGAGCATCACGCAGAACCACCCGTACCACCGCGTATGACCATGGATGCACCCGGCGCGCCACACCTCTATCTCGCCTCGCAAAGCCCGCGCCGGCAGGAACTGCTGCGCCAGATCGGCGCGCGATTCGAGCTGCTGCTGGCCGCCGACGATGAAGATGCCGAAGCGCTGGAAGCCGTGCTTCCCGGCGAGACGCCAGATGACTACGTCCAACGTGTCTGCGCGTTGAAGGCACAAGCTGCGGTGCGCCGCCGCATCGCCCGCACCCTCCCTGCCCTGCCGATCCTCACATCCGACACCACGGTATGCCTGGGCGGTGAGATCCTCGGCAAGCCGACCGACGCCGCCGATGCCCACCGCATGCTGCGCGCCATGTCTGGCCGCGAGCACCGAGTGCTGACCGCCGTGACGGTCGTCACCGCCAGCGGCACGCCGATGCACGCGCTGTCCATTTCCGACGTGCGCTTTGCCGTGATGACGGACAACGACATCGCCCGCTACATCGCCAGCGGCGAGCCCTTTGGCAAGGCCGGCGCGTACGGCATCCAGGGTCGCGCAGCCGCCTTTGTCGCCCATATCTCGGGAAGCTATTCGGGTATCATGGGCCTACCCTTGTTCGAGACAGCAGCGCTGCTCGCACAGGCGGGCATCACGCTGTGAACCACGCTGTAACTCGCGCTCTCTGACCGGCCATTGATGCACGCGCCGGACAGCGTGCGAGGGCCGGTTTCAAGACACGCTTCGGGCAACGCTGTCCGGCCCAGAGGCGGGTGCTGAAACCCGCTCTCCAGGTATCCCCATGTCCGAAGACATCCTCGTCAATATCACGCCGCAAGAAACGCGCGTGGCCATCGTCCAGCAAGCCGCTGTTCAAGAGCTTCACATCGAGCGCACGCTGACGCGCGGCCTGGTCGGCAACATTTACCTCGGCAAGGTGGTGCGCGTGCTGCCCGGCATGCAGTCGGCCTTTATCGATATCGGGCTGGAGCGCGCCGCGTTTTTGCATGTGGCCGACATCTGGCACCCGCGTGATGCCAAAGACGCGCCGCCTACACCGCAGGTCGCCATCGAAAAAACGCTCTTCGAAGGCCAGGCGCTGATGGTGCAGGTCATCAAGGATCCGATCGGCACTAAAGGGGCGCGGCTGTCCACGCAGGTCAGCATTGCCGGCCGCACGCTGGTGTATCTGCCGCAAGACCCGCACATCGGGATCTCGCAAAAAATCGGCAACGAGGCCGAACGTGAAGCGCTGCGTTCGCGCGTGACCGCCATGGTCCCAACCGATGAGCGCGGCGGCTTTATCGTGCGCACCATCGCCGAAGAGTCGACCGACGAAGAGCTTGCTAACGACGTTGCGTACTTGCGCAAGATCTGGGCGACCATCCGCCACAACGCGACGACCCTGCCCGCCCCGTCGATCCTGTATCAGGACCTGAACCTCGCCCAACGCGTGCTGCGCGATTTCGTGACAGACGAAACGCGCAGCATTCAGGTCGATTCGCGCGAGAACCATCAGAAGCTCGTCGAGTTTGCGCAGGAATACACGCCGGCTGTGGTCGAGCGCCTGACGCATTACACCGGCGAACGGCCGATCTTCGACCTGTACAACATCGAAGCGGAAGTGGAGCGTGCGCTGTCGCGCCGGGTCGACCTGAAATCGGGCGGTTACCTGATGATCGACCAGACCGAGGCGATGACGACCATCGACGTCAACACCGGCGGTTACGTGGGCGCGCGCAACTTCGACGACACGATCTTCAAGACCAACCTGGAAGCAGCCCACACCATTGCGCGTCAGCTGCGGCTGCGCAACCTGGGCGGCATCATCATCATCGACTTCATCGACATGGAGTCGGCCGAGCATCGCGATGCGGTGCTGGCGGAACTGCGCAAGGCGCTGTCGCGCGACCGCACGCGCATCACGGTCAACAGCTTCTCGCAACTGGGCCTGGTGGAAATGACGCGCAAACGCACGCGCGAATCGCTCGCGCATGTGCTGTGCGAGCAGTGCCCGGTGTGCCAGGGCAAGGGCCAGGTGAAGACGCCGCGCACCGTATGCTACGACATCCTGCGCGAGATCATGCGCGAGTCGCGGCAGTTCAATCCGCGCGAATTCCGCATCCTCGCGTCGCAGTCGGTAATCGATTTGTTCCTGGAAGAAGAAAGCCAGCACCTTGCGATGCTGGGGGATTTCATCGGCAAGCCGATTTCGCTGCAGGTGGAATCGTCGGCGGCCAGCCAGGAGCAGTACGACATCATCCTGATGTAGTGCTGCCCACAAGCGCCGGCAGTTACGGTTTGACCGGGCTGCCGTGCGAAACCGGCGCGGCTGCCAAGGATGCTCGCGCACGCTCGGTCAGACGCGGAATTTGTTCGCGCATGGCGAGCAGCGCGGCCAACACCACCAACATCACGATCCCGAGCATGGCCAGATAGGCCGCCGACCCGCCGGCGGTGATGACCATCGCCCCAGCAAACGCGCTGAGAATCGCGCCCAGCCGACCGAACGCCACCGCCGACGCCGTGCCCGTTGCGCGCACCGCCGTCGGATAAACATAGGCACAGAGCGCATACATCGTCGATTGCACGGCGTTGACGAACAGCCCGTGCAGCCCAAGCCCGACGATCAGCAGGTTCGTGTTCAGCTTGGCGTCGACACCCTGCAACGCAAAGGCGCTCGCGGCCGCGCCCACGCAACACAGCGCCATTGGCCAACGCGAACCCCACCGTGCGATCGTCACCGCGCAGACCAACGCGCCGATCACCCCGCCAAGGTTGTACGCCGTGAGCCCCGAGCCCGCCACGCTCACGCTCAAGCCTTCTGAAGCAAGCATCGTCGGCAACCAGCTGAACGCTGCGTACACAGCGAGCAGACACATGAAGAAGGCCGCCCAAAGCGCCACCGTATCGCGCGCCTGCCCCGGGGCAAAAAGCGAGCGGAAGCTCGCGTGCTGAATGACCTTCTGACCCGCCACATCCGCAAACGCGGTATTGGCGGGCACATCGCGCCCCATCTTCGATAGCAGATGCGCCAGTTGTGGCCAATGCGATTGGCGACGCGCCAGGAAGCGCGGCGATTCTGGCAGCGCGGCCACCAACACAAAACCAAGCACGAGCGGCAGCGCACCGCCAATCCAGAACAGGCCGCGCCAGCCATAGAGCGGCAGCACGTGGCCCGCAAACAGACCTGCCACCATCCCGCCCAGCGGCACGCACACGATGGTGGCCGTCACCGCCAGCGTGCGGCGACGCGCAGGCGTGAACTCCGCCGTCATCGTCGTGGAGCTTGGCAGCGCGCCACCAATACCCAGACCGGCGATAAATCGCAGCGCGGCAATTGTCGCCACATTCGGTGCAAAACCGATCGAGCACGTCGCCACGCCAAACACGAATACGCTGCCGATCAACGCCCAGCGTCGCCCGAAGCGATCGGCAAGCAGGCCCGCCAGCGCGCTGCCGAGCCCCATGCCAATCAGGCCCGCAGCCACCGCCGGTGCAAACGCGTTGCGCGTGATGCCCCACTCCTTGATGAGCACGGGGATGGCAAAGCCGATCAACTGGCCGTCAAAACCATCCATGACGATTGCAAAGGCTGCCAGCAGCACCGCCATCTTCTGCGCGAAGGAAAACGGTCCATCATCGAGGACCGTACCGATATCGAGCGTGGTCTGGTTCTGGCTCATGCCGGCCTCCGTGGGGGCGTAGAGCATGCGAACGCGCAACGCGATACCACCACTGCGCTCAACAATTTGGAACTGCACTTCATGGGGTTGTCTCCGTTGAGGTGGCGTCTGCGCGCCATCGAATGAATCCCTAGGTACCTCGTCCTGCTAGGGCGCCCGCTGGTGCACGGCGCTCGCCTGCACCAACCGCACCAACTGCATCAACGTCTCGGTGTGCGGCACGGGCACGCCATGCCGGCGTGCCGTCGCCACCACTGCGCCGTTGATGGATTCGATCTCGGTCTGGCGCCCGGCAAGCACGTCCTGCAGCATCGACGGCTTGTGCCCGCGATGCGCGACGATGGCGTGCCGCACGTTGTCGCTCACCTTCGCGGCGTCAACCGTAATGCCGCTGGCGCGTGCCACGGCCAGCACTTCGTCCACGATGGTCAGCGCCAGCAGTGGGCCGTCTTCCACCGCACCCAGCGCGTCGACGGGCTGATTCAGCACCGTGCACAGCGGGTTCAGCGCGGCGTTGAAGGCGACTTTCTCCCACACAGCGCCCCATACGTTCGCATCGGACTGACAGTTCAGGCCGGCGGCGCTGAGCGTATCGACCACGCGTGCCAGCATCGGACGCGGCGTGCCGTCTGCGCTCATCAGGCGGATCAAACCCGCGCCGTGGGAGCGCACGTGGCCCCGCCCAGCAAGATCCGCTGGCCACGTCGTCACGCCAACGAAGATGCGCTCCTGTGGCACGACCGACGCCAGCGCCTCCACATTGCCGAGCCCATTCTGCAGCGTCAGGACATGCGTTGAGGCGCCGATGAGATGACGCACGCTCGCCAATGCGGCCCGTGTGTGCATCGCTTTGGTGAAGACGATCAGCACATCGGGTACCTCTGTCGCATCGCCCGGACGCAGCGCCTGCAGATTCCGCACGTGACGATCGCCGCGATCGGTTTCCAGCCGCAAACCGTGCGCAGCAATGGCGTGCAAATGCGCGTCGTTGATGTCGAGCAGCGTGACGTGCTTGTCGGCTTCGGCCAGCAGCCCGCCAAACAGCGAGCCCATGGCGCCCGCACCGAGGATTGCGATCTTCATCGGCATCGTGGCTCAGAACGGGTAATGGCGCGGCGTGGTCTGCACCGTCATCCAGCGCAGTTCGGTGAACTCCGCCACACCGGCGCGGCCGCCAAAGCGCCCGAAGCCGCTCGCCTTGACGCCGCCGAACGGCATTTGCGCCTCGTCGTGCACGGTCGGGCCGTTGATGTGGCAGATGCCGGATTCGATGCGGCGCGCAACGTTCATCGCCCGCGCCACATCGCGGCTGAACACGGCGGACGACAAGCCATACGCGTTGTCATTCGCGCAGGCGATGGCGGCATCGTCACCGCTCACGCGCACGATGCCCTTGACCGGACCGAATGATTCTTCCGCGTAGATCAGCATGTCGGACGTGACGTGGTCGAGCAGCGTGGCGGGCATCAGTGTGCTGTCTGCCTTGCCGCCGCACAACAGCTTCGCGCCCTTGGCGAGCGCGTCGTCGATGAGGTGATTGCAGCGTTCGACCGTGCTCATGTCGACCACCGAGCCCAGCACCGCCGGCCCCTTGCGTGGATCGCCCAGTGGCAGCGCGGCGGCCTTGGCAGACAGTTTGGCAACGAACGCATCGGCGATGGTTTCGTCGACGATGATGCGCTCGGTGGACATGCAGATCTGGCCAGAATTGGCGAATGCGCCAAACGCCGCACCATCGACAGCGGCGTCGATATCGGCATCTGCCAGCACGAGCAGCGGCGCCTTGCCGCCCAACTCCAGCACAGCAGGCTTCAGATACGTCGCGCACATCTGCGCGATGAGGCGACCCACGCGCGTGGAGCCCGTAAAGTTGACGCGCCGCACGGCCGGGTGGGCAATCATCGCCTCCACCACTGCCCCCGCGTCGGCCGGCGCATTCGTCACAAAATTGACGACGCCGCGTGGCAAGCCCGCCTCCTGCAAGGCTTCGAGGATGAGCCCGTGCGTGGCGGGCGAAACTTCCGAGCCCTTGAGCACGACGGTGTTACCGCACGCCAGCGGCAACGCAATTGCACGCACCGCGAGGATGACCGGCGCATTCCACGGCGCGATGCCCAGCACAACGCCTGCCGGTTGGCGCACGCCCATGGCGAGGCTGCCTGGCACATCGGACGGAATGATCTCGCCCGCAATCTGCGTGACCATGGCGGCAGCTTCCTGCAAACCGCTCGCAGCGAGATGCACGTTGAAGCCGGCCCACAGCGCGGAGGCGCCGGTCTCCGCGGCCATCGCCGCAGCAAAAGCATCGCCCTTGGCTTCGAGCGCTTGCGCAGCACGCATCAGCAACGCGCGGCGTTCCGTCGGTCCTATGGCTGCCCAGGCGGGGAAGGCTGCAGCGGCGGCGTCGACAGCGCGACGGGCATCGTCCACGGTGGCGGCTGGCGCTCTCGTGGCCACGGTGCCGTCAAGCGGATTCCGCCGCTCGAACACCGCACCACTGGCGGCGTGCGCGCGTTCGCCGTTGATGAGCATCGAGATGGTCTGCACCGCATCCGGCGCGGCAATGTTCGTATTCGTCATCAAGCGATCTCCACTTCAATCAAGGTTGGTCCGGCGGATTGCAGCCCTGTACGCAGTACGGATTCCAGCGCACGCGGGTCGCTCACGCGCTGGCCAGTGCAACCCATCGCGCGAGCCAGGCCTACGAAATCGATGCCGTGCAGATCCGTGCCCTGCACCGCGTCGGTTGGCGCAAAGCCGAATACCGGGGCGAAATCCTGCAGGGCGGCATAGCGGCGGTTGTTCAGGATCACGAACGTCATGGGCAACTTGAGCAGCGCCGCGCTCCACAACGCCTGGATCGAATACATGCTCGAACCATCGCCAATCAAGCCGATGACACGCTTACCAGGGGTGGCCAGAGCAACTCCCACGGCGGCGGGCATGCCGTAGCCCAAGCCGCCGCTGTCCATCGTGTAGAAGGCGCCGGAGCGGCGCATCGGCAGATAGGCCTGCATGGTCGCCCGGGCACTCGGGGCTTCTTCGACAACGATGTCTGTGGGTCCGCGTACAGCGTCGAGCGTCTGTAGAACAAAGGCCGCCGACATGGGCGACGCCGGCTCGGCGCGCGGCGATTCGACGCGTGGCGCGGGCAGCGGCCGTGCCGGTGGCGCGGGGCGGGCGAGCAGATCCAGCACACCCAGGCGGATGTTGCCAACGGCGGAAATGCCCTCCGGCGTCCACGCAGCGGTCGCTGGATCGTCGATCAACTGCACGAGCTTCGCCCCGACCGGCACATGCGGCCCATGGCCTTCCACGTGATACGTAAACGCCGGGGCGCCGAGCGCGAACACCACGTCATGTCCCTGCAGGAGGCTGACGATCTTTTCACGCATGGCGGGAAGAAAACCGGCGAAAAGGCGGTGGTCTTCCGGAAACGCCCCGCGCCCTGCCATCGGCGCGGTGAACACGCGCGCGTTGTGGGTCTCGGCGAGTTGCACGACGGCATCCCACGCGCCAGCGCGATCGACCGCGGCCCCAACCACGAACGCCGGCCGCTGCGCCGCGTCGAGCAGGTCGCCGATGCGCGCCAGCATGACCGGATCGGGCCGCACCGCTGTCGCCACTTCGTGCACGGCAACAGGCGCGGCAGGCTGGTCCCAGTCATCCACGGGAATCGACACCAGCACGGGGCCGCGCGGCTCCTGCATCGCAATGTGATATGCGCGGGCCAGCGCCAGCGGCACATCTTGCGCACGCGCGGGCTCAGCGCTCCACTTCACATACGGCTTGGGCAGTTCCGTCGCCTGGTTGGAAGCCAGGAACGGATCAAATGGCAGGATGGACCGCGCCTGCTGCCCGGCGGTAATCACAAGCGGCGTACGGTTCTTGAAGGCCGTGAAGATATTGCCCATGGCATTGCCGACACCGGCCGCCGAATGCAGGTTCACCAGCGCGGCATTGCCCGTTGCCTGCGCAAAGCCGTCCGCCATGCCGACCACCACGGCTTCCTGCAAGCCCAGGATGTAGCGGAAATCCTCCGGAAAATCGCGAAACATCGGCAGCTCGGTCGAGCCAGGATTGCCGAACACGTAGGTCATGCCGAGTCGGCGCAGCAAGTCGATCGTGACGTCGCGCACGGTGGTCAGCGCGAGCGAAGTGCGGGTCATACAGGCAGTCTCCTTGAAACAGGCTGCCAGTATGGAATCCGTAGCGATTAACGCGATATTGAATTATTTCGGAAAAGTCATTACCTTCCAGCATGACTTTCGATCTGCGCCAGTTGCGCGCCTTCACCACCATCGTTTCCACGGGCAGCCTCGGGCGTGCGGCAGAGGTGCTGCACGTCACCCAACCTGCACTCAGCCGCATCGTCAAGCGGTTAGAAGACGAAGTGGGCGCCCCGCTGTTCGAGCGGCATTCCAAGGGAATGCAACTCACGGCCATCGGGCAGGCGCTCCTGCCGCACGCGTCGCTGCTCCAGCACGAGGCCGATTACGCACAGGAAGAGATCAACGCGATGCGCGGCCTTGCCAAGGGCACCATCCGCGTGGGTGCGGTGGGCAGCATCGCAAGCTATGTCTTGCCGCTGGCCGTCGGCACGGTGGTAGCCCGCTGGCCGAACCTGCGCGTAGAGATCTTGGAAGGCGTATGGGACCGGCTGGCCGAAGGGTTGGTCAAGCACGAGATCGACCTCGCGCTTTCCATGGCGATGGCGGATACCGATGAAATCATCGCCATCGCGGATTGCCGCTGGGCGGATGCGAGTTTCGTGGTCGCGTCGCCGGAGCATTCGCTACGCCATCGCCCAGGCCTGACATTGGCCGATACGCTGGATGCATTCTGGGCCGTTCCGCCGCGCGGCACCGGCCCGTACGAGCACATGCGCCAGGTATTCGAAGCCGCCGGTCTTGGGCTGCCGAATATCGTTGTGGAAACGCGCTCGGTGACGGCACTCAAGAGCCTGGTGGCGCGCTCCGGCTTCCTGAGCTGGATGGCCGAACCGATGATCGATGCCGAGCGCCGCGCCGGCGTGATCGAGCCATTGCCGATTCCCGGCCTGGTGGCACGCCGCACGCTCACCGCGTTCCGCCGCCGGCACGGCATTCTGCCGAGCCCGGCCGTCAAGCTGCTCGAAGCGTTGCGCGAGCTGACGGCGTAGGCGGCCTGCGCCCTACTTCTTCTCGCGCGGCACGCGGCCAAGCAGGAAGAATTCGTCATTGGGCCGCATCGAAATCACATTCGCCATGCGATTCGACAGGCCAAAGAAGGCGGTGATGCCGGTGATATCCCAAATGTCCTCATCATCGAAGCCGTGTGCGCGCAGTGCTTCATAGTCGGCGTCATTGACGGTGTGCGATTCGGTGCAGACCTTCATCGCAAAGTCGAGCATGGCGCGCTGGCGGGGCGTGATATCGGCCTTGCGGTAATTGACGGCGATCTGGTCGGCCACCAGTGGCTTCTTCTCGTAGATGCGCAGGATGGCGCCGTGTGCGACCACGCAATACAGGCACTGGTTGGCGGCGGACGTGGCGACCACGATCATCTCGCGCTCGCCCTTGGTGAGGCTGCTGCCATCGCGCAGCATCAGGGCATCGTGGTATGCAAAGAAGGCGCGGCACTCGTCGGGCCGATGCGACAGCGCCAGGAAGACGTTCGGCACAAAGCCGCTCTTCTCCTGCACCTCCAGGATGCGCGCGCGGATATCTTCGGGAATGTCTGCCAGTTCAGGAACGGGGAACCGGCTGATGGGCGGCGTTGTGGTCGTCACGATGTCTCCTTTGTTGTGAGCATCCTGAGCACGCCGCCCGAAAGGCAAGGCTTACTGGGTGGCGAACTGGATGCGATGCAGTCCAGCATACAACCCATCGCGCTCGATGAGCTCGCGGTGCGTGCCGGCTTCTGCAATCTTGCCGTGCTCGAGCACAATAATCCGATCGGCATTTTCGATGGTCGACAGACGGTGCGCGATCACGAGGGTCGTGCGACCTTCCATGAGCCGTTCGAGCGCGGCCTGCACCTGGCGTTCGGACTCCGAATCCAGTGCGGACGTCGCTTCGTCCAGGATCAGGATCGGCGCGTCTTTGTAGATCGCGCGTGCAATCGCCAAGCGCTGGCGCTGGCCACCAGACAGCTTCGAACCGTTGTCGCCGACATTGGTATCGATACCCTCGGGCAGGTTGTCGACCACATCGGTCAGGTAGGCTGCTTCCAGCGCACGGCGCACGCGGGCCATGTCGATCTCGGAGGCGTCTCGCGCGCCATAGGCCACGTTGGCGGCAATGGTGTCGTTGAACAGCACCACATCCTGGCTCACGAAGGCAATCTGGCGGCGCAGGTCGTGCAGCGCCAGATCCGCTAGCGCTTCGCCGTCGAGCGAGATCGTGCCCGAGGTGGGATCAAAGAAGCGCGGCAGCAGGTTCACCAGCGTGGTCTTGCCGCTGCCCGATGGCCCGACCAGCGCAACGACCTCGCCCGGCTTGACGTGCAGGTTGACGTTGTCAAGCGCTGCCCGGCCGTCTTCGCCATAGCGGAACGTGACGTTGTCAAAGCGGACGTCGCCACGGGCGCGATCAATCTTCTTGCCACCTTCTTGCGGTTCGATCGGTGTGTCGATCAGGCCGAAGATGAACTCGGCGGCGGTCAGGCCGCGCTGCAGCGGCTGATTCACGTCGGTCAAGTGCTTGAGCGGCGAGATCAACAGCAGCATCGCCATCACAAAGCCGGTAAAGCCGCCGACCGTGGTCTGGTTGGCCTGCGCCTGCATCATGGCAATGGCCAGGATGATCGACAGCGCCAGCGCGGCCAGAAACTGCGTCACCGGCTGGTTCAGGCCACCGGCCACGGCCACGCGCATGGCGTAACCACGCAGACGATTCGTCATGGCATTGAAGCGCAGCGATTCATACGCTTCGCCGCCATGCAGCTTGACGACCTTGTAGCCGCCCACGGCTTCTTCCACCACATAGGCGGCCTGGTTGGTCAGGTTCTGGCTCTCGCGGTTGAGCGAGCGCAGCCGGCGGTTGATACGCGACATCAGCAGCCCGATGATCGGCAAGATCACCGCCACCACCAGCGTCAGGCGCCAATTGGTATAGAAGAGGAAGATCAGCAGCGCCAGCACGGTCATCGAATCGCGCACCAGCGTGATGAACACGCCGGTGAGCACCTGCAGCACCTGGTTCACTTCAAAGATGACCGCGTTGATGATCGACGCCGCCGTATTGCGCTGATAGTACGAAGCCGGCGCCTGCAGCAGGCGCTCGAACATCTTCATCCGCAGATTCAGCAGCACCTTGTTCGACACCAGGCTCAACAGATACGTCGACGCAAACTGCGCGATGCCGCGCACCACGGCAATGCCCACCAGCATGGCCGGCACCTGCCACAGCCTCCCGGCGTATTCACCGCCGAAGCCCTGATCCAGCAAATCCTTTACGACCTTCGGGATGATCCCCTCAGTGGCCGCCACTACGCCCATGGCGACCATTGCCAGGATGAAGGCGGTCAATTCGGGGCGCAGGTAGCCCCACAACCGCTTGAGCATCGGCTTGGCGGGCGCTGGGTGATCAGACTTTGCTTGTATACTCACGGCGTTTTCAAATGAGGGTGGGCAGCTTGCGTCGCATGGCGGTCAGCGCCGCCGACATAAAGTGCGTTGCAGCAGCTGTCATCCGACAGACGGGCGACCCGGCATTTTAGCGGCAATCGACCACCCGGCCCATTCTGCTGCGCAATCCCAGGTCCAGACTGGCCTACGCATCATCTGACGCTTCTGCAATGAGTTCGCGCGTTCCCACGTTTTTCATCAATCTTGAGCACGACGCCGGACGCCGCGAGGCGCTGGAACGCCAGCTTGACGCGCTGGGCCTGCCGCACAGCCGTTTCCCAGCTGTGTACGGCAAGGCGCTCCCCGCCGACGAACTTGCGCGCCACTACGATCATGCGCGCGCGACGAGTCAAAGCCGCGAATTGACTGTCGGCGAAGTCGGCTGCGCGCTGAGCCACCTAGGTGTCTACCGGGCAATGATCGAGCAGAACCTGCCCTACGCGCTCATCCTGGAAGACGATGCAAAGCTCGGGCCGGATGTGCCAGCCGTGCTCGACGCGCTCGCACAGAGCGTGTCGCCCGACGAACCGGTCGTCACATTGCTCACGCACATCGACCGTTACTACAAACGCAGCGCCCGGCCGCTGACAGCTGACCACCGCACGGTCAAACTTGCCAACTACCAGTGGCTCGCGCATGGCTATTTCATCACGCGCGCGGCGGCCAAGCGCATGGTTGAGCAGCTCTATCCGGTGTGGTTGGCCGCAGACTATTGGTACAAGTTCGAGCGCGAAGGCATCGTGCAGATACGCGCGGTCGTGCCTTATGTGATTGGCGTGCAGCACTTCGATAGCGGCTCCAACCTGGAAGCCGATCGCGCTATCAAAAGCCGCGAAGCCGACAACCGTCTTGGCGTCGGCCATCACCTGCGCCAGATCTTCGTGCGCAAGTTCCTCTATCAGATTTTCGTGCGGCCGTTCCTCGGCATCGTTAAGCAGAAGAAGACTTGGTGAGCAGATGGCGCCCGCTCAGGCGCGCTGCCCTCGCAGTTCTGCAAGCCCAGCGTCTGCGCGGATGATGTCGGTATTGCGCCGAGCCATCATGCGTTGATAGTTGGGGCTTTCCTGCTCGCGCGATTGCTCGCGATGCCACAGGTGGAAGACCTCAGTCGCGCAGAAGCCGCGCTTGCGCCGCACACCTGCGTTGTACAGGCGGACCGCCAGATCGGCGTCTTCATGGCCCCACCCGACGAAGCTCTGATCGAAGCCGTTCACGCGCTCGAAATCGCTGCGCCACACGCCAAGGTTGCAGCTCTTGATGCCGCGCAGGCTGGTGTCCTTGAAGGTGCGAGGCACCGGCAAACCTGGCACCAGTAGCGGCAGGAACTTGTTGATGCGGCGCGCGCGCCAGGCGGCAAACCAATACGCGCGGTCCTTCAAGTGGATATCGATCTGCTGGGCGACGACCTCACGCGTCATCGCTTCATTCAGGAGGATGCGGCTGCCGGACAGCAGGCGCCCCCGCTCCGCCAACGCGCGATGCCGCGCCACGAAATCCGGACGCGGCACGCAATCGCCATCGAGAAAAACGAGGTAGTCGGCGTCTGTCGCCAGCACGCCGCGGTTGCGGATCTCACCCGCGCGAAAGCCGTCATCGGGATGCCAGACATGGCGTAGTGGATACGGCGCAGTCTTGACAGCGGCTTCGACCGCCACGCGTGTGTCATCGCGCGAACCGTCGTCAGCGACGACGACGTCGAATGCGTGGTCGGTCTGTGCGCCACAGCCGGCCAGTACGCGAGCCAGCGCATCTGGGCGGTTATACGTCGTAACGATGAGGGCGATGCGACGCGGCGGCTCAGCGCTTGCCATGACGATGCAGCATCATCAGCTTGATGTAGCGGTAGTACGTGCCCTCGGCGTTCGACACGGCGAGCATGAAGCCCTCCGCACCATCGAGGAAACCACGCTGGATGATGTACGTACGGATGAACGCCCACAGCCCGTGACCAATCGCACTGCCCAGCGACGCGCGCTTGCCCTTGGCATAGGCTGCGGCCGCACCGGCGGTCGAATAATCGTTCGCCTTGTCAAGCGCAGCCTTCAGGTCGGGAATCGAGTAGTGAATGATCGGCGCGCGGAAGTCGCCCACCGTACCCTCGAAGACCAGGTGCGAGTGCACCGGCGCATCGAAGAACGTCACCTGTTCACGCTTGAAGAAGCGGCGGATGCGGTCCGGCCACCAGCCCGAATGCTTCATGAAGCGGCCGCAGAAACTGGAGCTGCGCGGCATCGAGTAGACGGTGTGTGAGCTACCCGATTCCAGGACGGCGATCATCTCGGCACGCAATTCGGGGCTGATGCGCTCGTCGGCGTCCAGCGAGAGCACCCAGTCGGTACGCGCCTCGCGCAAGGCACGGTTGGACTGCTCGCCGTAGCCGGGCCAGTCGGTCTCGAACACGCGCGCACCGAGCTGGCGGCAGATGTCTTGCGTGCCGTCCGTGCTACCCGAGTCGAAGACGATGACATCGTCCGCCCAGTCTCGCACCGAACGGATGCAGTCGCCGATATCAGCGGCTTCGTTCTTGGCGACGATGATGACGGCGAGCGTGGCTCGATTGGATGCGGACATGCGAAAGCGATCTCAGAGAACAGGAGCGGCGCCAAGCTGCTGCCGGCGCCGATGAATATGCGCGGTGAATATGGCCACCATCACGCTGTAGAACACGACCGTCTGCGCGATGATCAGCATCACTTCGGTCAGCCCGAACAATACGAAACCGACACATAACGTGAGGCCCATCGCTCCCGTGGTGCGTAGGATGCGATCGTCGCACAGCGCAGCGCGCAGAAAGTACGCGGCAGGCACCAAGTACAGCGCCAACAATGCGCCGATGCCCAGCACGCCAAGCGTGGCGCCATTGTATAGAAACTCGTTGTGGGCATGCTCGAAGGCAGTCGCTTCCTGTGTGATCAGCCCCTCCGCATGAATCGCCTTGAGGGCGGGCTCGAATTGGCCTCTTCCCACCCCGGCGAGCGGATGGCGCGTCAACATCAGCGTGGCCGCTTTCCAGAGTTGGAAGCGAATGCCCACAGAGGTGTTCGTCTGGCCAGCTTGATAAGCATGGATGTCCCCCATCGCCTGATCAAAGCGGGTCCGCACCATACTCGACGACACGCATATCGCCGCCAACAGCGCGAAGAACACCAGCAAGGCGGACAAGCGCTTCTTCCAGCTCACATGGCGCAGCGTCGCCACGGCGATCAGCAGTAGTACGGGGATTGCAATCCATCCACCGCGCGCCTGGGACAGGTACGACGCATAGAGGCCAGCGCCGCCTGCCACTCCGCGCAAGATAACAAGCAGCCAGCCGTCCCTCTTGGACCAACCAATAGAAATCAGAGAGAACAGCCCCATCAGCAACGATAGATTGCCGAAAGGGATCGTGTTGGCGAACGCGCCGATCTTGTCTGGCCGCCCCACACGCAACTCAAGGTAGGCCCACACAACCGACGCCAGTGCCCCTGCAACACATCCCCACTGCACACTCTCCAGCTGTTTAGGCCGCAATTTCAACAGCGCAAAAAGCGCCAATCCGAACAACCAAAGCCTGCCATAGGCAAACGGCACAGTGCGCGGCGCGGCCGGGTTCAGCTGCGCACTGACCAGCATCGCAGTCGGCATGGCGGCCATGGCCAGGATCAGCCACCGATGTTCGCGCCACATCGCGCGCAGTCGGTTCATGACTTCTGCAGGCGCGGCCAGCATCGACCAGAACGCGGCCACCAGCAGCAGCAAGAACGACAGGAACGCTGCGCCGCGCACCGACAGCATGAAAGCCGGGAGGATGGCAATTCCGAACACGGCCAGCGCCGCCGGCGCACTGGATATCAGCGTCCGGCCACGTTGCATCGAGCCGTTCATCGCAATGTCCCCGCGCCAGGTGCAAGCGCCAGCAAGGCATCGATGTGCGCAGTGATGCTGGGGTCATAGCGCAAATGCTCACGCGGATTCGCCACGCGTGCCTGGCCGGCCTGCGCACGGGCAACAGCGGCTTCGATCGTACGCGCCAGCGTGGCTGGATCGTCGAGATCGAAGGTGGGCGCCCCCTCCTCCGAGATCACCTCGGTGCAGGCGATGTTGGCTGCCAGCACGGCCGGCGTGCCGCACAGCACGGACTCCACGCCAATCAGCCCAAACGGCTCGTAGTGCGAAGCAAGGATTGTGTAGTCCGCCGCGCGGTAGACGTTCTCGATGTCCTTGCGGTATCCCAGGTAGCGGATGTTGGGCGAGGACGACGACACCGGCCGTCCGATCACCGCCAGTTGCACCGGCAAATCCGTCTTGGAGAAGAACGCCTCCAGCAGCGGATAGCCCTTGCGCTTGTGGCTCGACGAGGGGAACACAAACGTGACGCGGTCCTTTGCAAAGCCCAGCTCATCGCGCAGCCGCTGACGCTCGGCCTCACCCACCGGCGAGAACTTCGTCTCGCTCACCGGCGGGTACACCGTCTTCACCTTGGCCGCCGGAATGTCGTAATAGTCGAGCACTTCCTGCGCCATCAGCCGCGAGTGCGCAACAACAACGTGCGAGCGGACATAGTCTCTGCGCTCCAGCGCGATCTGTTGGCGGTCCCAGAAAGCGGCCTCTTTGGAAAAGCTCTTGAGATAACCGACGTGCGTACCGCCGCAAATGGCGATATCGGATGCCCCTGTGCGGTTGCAGCCGATCATCAGATCGATGTGCTCCCGCTTGGCCAGATAGCGCACTAGCCAGCCGAACGCGTGGTCATTCAATTTGCCGGGCAGTTTGCGCGTGGGCAATGCAACTGCCTTGACCTGGCGGTATTCGGGAAGCGCCTTGTCCACCATCTTGGCGAAGAACACGGGACGGATGGCGCGCTCATGCAGGCCGCGCACCAGGTCCATCGCGTAGCGCTCGCTGCCGCCGCTGTAGCCCAGCGCGTTGCACGAGATTCCGACGTTCATGGATGCTCTAGTAATAATCGTATTGAGACTGCAGTCCTGCCGAGCGTACGCCCGGCGATGGCGCCCCCTGCGCCATCTTCAGACTACTCGTACACCGTTGCCACGTTCTCGGCGTCCAGCGCCTGACGCAGCGCGGCGATGGCGTCGTCGCTCGGAACAATGCGCCAGGCGTCGCCGAGCACGGCTTCGCAGCGGGCCTGCTCGCAGACGTAGTTGATGCGTACCGAGACGCCGTTGCCATCTGCCGCCACATGCGGCGAGAGCAGATCGCGCAGCTTGGCCGCTGTCGAATCGCCGTTCATCGACAGTCGGATCGCACGCGCAAACTTCGCGCGCGCCTGGGTCATGTCCATGACGGATTCGGCTGTCACCCGCACGCCGCCAGTGAACATGTCGTGGCGGGCGCTGCCCTGCACGATCAACACTTCGTCTTCCTTGAAGAGCGCGCGATTGGCCTCGAAGACTTCGTTGAAGACCGTCACTTCGGTGGCTTCGCTGGCGGAGCCGTCGTCGAGCATGACGATCAGCATCTTGCCGCGCTGCGTCATCTGCGTGCGCTGCCCGACAATCACGCCGGCCACCGTTTTGTTACGTGCATCGCGGTTGCCGTAGCCGCCGCCATTGCCCTTGTCGGTCACTTCGCGAGCTAGATCGGCCAGCGTCGTGCGTGCAAAGCGGCGCACCTCGTCGCGGTATTCATCGAACAGGTGACCGGAAAGGTAGAAACCCAGCGCCTGCTTTTCTTCCTGCAGCTTGCGCTTGGTCGTCCAGGCCGGTTCGTCGACAAGTTCGGGGCGATGCTGCTCGGCATCGTCACCGCTCATCAGGTCGAACAGCGACACCTGGTTGGCGGCCGCTGCCTTCTGCTCGGCGGCTTCCATGGCCAAGCCGATCGAAGCGAGCAGCTGTGCGCGGTTGGCGTTGAGGCTGTCGAAGGCGCCGGCGCGCACCAGCGCTTCGATTGTGCGGCGATTCACCTGGCGGCGGTCGACGCGCTCGCAGAAGTCGAACAAGTCCTTGAATGGGCCGTCTTCGCGTGCACGCAGGATGTCTTCGATCGCGCCCTGACCGCTGCCCTTCACGCCGCCCAGGCCGTAGCGGATGGTCTTGGCGTCGGTTGGGGCGAAGCGGTACTGGCTCGCGTTGATATCCGGCGGCAGCACGGTCAGGCCGTTCTTGCCCCGGGCATCGTCGTAGAGGATCTTCACCTTGTCGGTGTCGTCCATGGCGAGCGACATGTTGGCTGCCATGAATTCGGCCGGGTGATGCGCCTTGAGCCACGCCGTGTAATACGCCAGCAGCGCATAAGCGGCCGCGTGCGACTTGTTGAAGCCGTAGCCCGCGAACTTCTCCATCAGGTCGAAGATTTCGTCGGCCTTTTCGGTAGAGAGCCCATCCTTGGCCGCGCCCGCGCGGAACAGCGCGCGGTGCTCGGCCATTTCTTCGGCTTTCTTCTTACCCATTGCACGGCGCAGCAAGTCGGCGCCGCCGAGCGAGTATCCGCCCACGATCTGCGCCATCTGCATCACCTGCTCCTGGTAGACCATGATGCCGTAGGTCTCCTTGAGCACCGGCTCGACGCGCGGGTCGGGGTACTCGACCTTCTCGCGACCGTGCTTACGCGCGCAGAAGCTCGGAATCAGGTCCATCGGGCCTGGGCGATACAACGCTACCAGGGCGATGATGTCCTCAAAGCGGTCAGGTTTGGCGTCCTTCAGCATGCCCTGCATGCCGCGGCTTTCCAGCTGGAACACAGCGACCGTGTTGGCCGACTTCAGGATGTCGAACGCCTTCTTGTCCGTCAGCGGAATGTGACTGCAGTTCCAATCTGCCTTGGACGGATCGAGCATGCGGATGTAGCGCTCGGCCCAGTCGAGGATCGTGAGCGTGGTCAAGCCCAAGAAGTCGAACTTGACCAGGCCGACGGCTTCCACGTCGTCCTTGTCGTACTGGCTGACGACGCCGGCGTCTTCGCCGCCTTGTGTGTAGAGCGGGCAGAAGTCGGTCAACTTGCCCGGGGCGATCAGCACACCGCCCGCGTGCATGCCGACGTTACGCGTCATGCCTTCCACGCGCTGTGCGAGTTCGAGGAGCTGCTTGACCTCTTCTTCGTTGGCTTCGCGCTCGGCCAGCAGCGGCTCTTCCTTCTTCGCTTCTTCGAGCGTGACGAGCTTGCCCGGCTTGAACGGGATCAGCTTGGCCACGCCGTCAACGAAGTTGTAGCCGAGGTCCAGCACGCGACCCACGTCACGCACCGCGGCCTTGGCGGCCATCGTGCCGAAGGTGGCGATCTGCGAGACGGCATCCTTGCCGTACTTCTCTTTCACGTACTGAATGACGCGGTCGCGGCCGTGCTGGCAGAAGTCGATGTCGAAGTCGGGCATCGACACACGTTCCGGGTTCAGGAAACGCTCGAACAGCAGGTTGTATTTGAGCGGGTCCAGATCGGTAATGCCCAGCGCATATGCCACCAGCGAACCGGCACCCGACCCCCGGCCCGGCCCCACCGGCACGCCGTTGTTCTTGGCCCAGTTGATGAAGTCCGCAACGATCAGGAAGTAGCCCGGGAAGCCCATCTTGATGATGGTGCCGGTCTCGAATTCCAGGCGGGCGTAGTACTCGGCGCGCTTGGATTCACGTACTGCCTCGTCGGGGAACAGCACTTCCATGCGCTTTTCCAGCCCTTCCTTGGCAAGCTGGACGAGGTAGTCATCCAGCGACATGCCATCGGGCGTCGGGAACAGCGGCAGCTTGGGCTTGCCCAGTTCCAGCTTGAGGTTGCAGCGCTGCGCGATCTGCACCGCGTTGGCCAGCGCGGACGGAATGTCGGCAAACAGCGCGCACATCTCGTCCTGCGTCTTGAAATACTGTTCGGTCGTGAAACGGCGGGCGCGGCGCGGATTGGCGAGCAGTTCGCCCTCCGCAATGCAGGTGCGCGCTTCGTGGGCCGTGAAATCGTCCGGCGTCATGAACTGCACCGGATGCGTGGCCACCACCGGCAACTGCATGGCCGAGGCCAGCTTCACGGCTTGCTGAATGTAGGCATCGGTACCGGCGTGCCCGGCGCGCTGCAATTCGATGTAGAAAGCGCCCGGAAACACGCGCGACCAGTTCGTCGCGAGCTTGCGCGCCAGCGCATCGTTTCCATTGGCCAGCGCCATGCCGATATCGCCCGCCATACCGCCGGAGAGCGCCAGCAGGCCGGTGGCCAGGGGGGCGTTTTCCACGCCAGGCTCATCGAACCATTCGGGGGCGATTTCCGCGCGGCCGCGATGTTGGTTGGAGAGCCACGCCCTGGCCAGCAACTGGCACAGGTTCAGGTAACCCTGCTTGTCACGCACCAGCAACAGCAGGCGTGTCGGTTTGTCGCGCTCGTCGTGATTGGTGATCCACACGTCGGCGCCGACGATGGGCTTGATGCCCTTGCCACGCGCTTCCTTGTAGAAGCGCACCAGCCCGAAGGCGTTGGCAAGATCGGTCAGCGCCAGGGCGCCCATGCCGTCTTTGGCGGCGGCCTTGACGGCATCGTCCAGACGGACGTTGCCATCGACGACGGAATATTCGGAGTGGAGACGGAGGTGGACGAAGCGCGGCGAATTCATCCGCGTATTGTACCGGGTGACACCTTCCGTAAAGCATTCCGGGCGTGCCCGGTTGACCATCGACAACCCCGCACGGCTGCGCGGGCGGCTATAATTTCGGCTTACGAATCAACGGGTTACCCAAGGCGCCAGAAAATGGCGCGGCAGCACATGCAGATCGTCAATATTTCCGCTTACAAATTCGTCACCCTCGATGACCGCGAGACCCTGCGCCCCGCCCTGCTGGCCGAGTGCCAGGCGCGCGAGTTGAAGGGCACCGTGCTGCTGGCGCCCGAGGGCATCAACATCTTCCTGGCCGGCTCGCGTGAAGCCATTGACGGCATCGTCAGTTGGCTGCGCGCCGACGCCCGTTTTGCTGACCTGGCACCGAAGGAAAGCCTGTCCGACCACCAGCCGTTCCGCCGCTTGCTGGTGCGCATGAAGAAAGAAATCATTACCATGCGCCACCCGCTGATCCGCCCGGAAGAGGGCCGCGCGCCGTCGGTTGCGCCGCCAGATCTCAAGCGCTGGCTCGATCAGGGCCACGATGACGAGGGCCGCCCCGTGGTGATGCTCGACACGCGCAACGACTATGAAGTTGCCGTCGGCACGTTCAAGAACGTCGTCGAATACAACCTCAAGAAATTCACTGAATTCCCGCCCGCCATTGCCGCGCACAAGGACGACTTTGCCGGCAAGACGGTCGTGTCGTTCTGCACCGGCGGCATCCGCTGCGAAAAGGCGGCGATCCACATGCAGGAGATCGGGGTCGAGCGCGTCTATCAGCTTGAAGGCGGCATCCTCAAATATTTCGAGGAAGTGGGCGGCGCCCATTACGACGGCGATTGCTTCGTGTTCGACCACCGCACCGCTCTGAATGCCGAACTGCTGCCGGCGGGCCCCAAGCAATGCTTCGCCTGCCGCGCCGTGGTCACGCCGGAAGAACAGCAATCTCCCGACTACATCCCAGGCCAGCGCTGCCCGCATTGCGCCGGCAGCCAAGCGCGCGCCGCTGCATGAAGCACCTCGCCGCCCTCCTCCTCGTCACCACGATGTGCCTGACAGCATTGGCAGGCTGCGCGGCGAGCTGCGAGAGTGGCTCCAACCGCGGCGTGTTCTGCGGAGCAGGCACGCGGTTCTGACAGCGCTTTGCCCAACAAAAAACGCCGGACATGCCGGCGTTTTTCTTTGAGCGATCCGCTTTACTGACGGCCGCGCACAAACTGGTTGGTGATGGCAACAATGCGCTCGCCGAACAGCTTGGCGGTTTCCAGATCGCCCGGCAGCGGACCTTCTTCAGGGCTCGCATCCGACGGCGATTGCGCCAGCGCGCCACCAAAGCCCGCCAGGTAGTTCACGTCGTTGCGCGTAGCGGCCTTGCTGTTGGCCGGCATCATGCCCGTGCCAACCCAGATCATTCCGTGCTGCTGCGAGAGCGTCCACAGGTACTGGATCGACGCGTATTTGTCGCCGTTCATCGATGCAGAGTTCGTGAAACCCGCAGCGATCTTGTCCTTCCACGCGCCCGTGAACCAAGCCTTGGACGATGCATCGGCAAATTTCTTGAAGTCGCCCGAAACGCCACCCATGTAGGTCGGCGCACCAAAGACGATCGTGTCGACACCGGCCAGCAGCGCCCAGGTGTCGTCGTTGACGTCGGTGACCGAAATCAGATGCGCGTCAGCGCCGGCGCCTTGAATGCCTGCAAATACGGCCTCGGCCTGCTTCTTCGTGTGGCCATAACCGCTGTGATAAACAACTGCAACTCGTGCCATGGGAATCCTCTTGGGGTTGGGGTACCGCGGGGGAACAACGGAAAAGAAAAATGGCGCACACAGGGTGCGCCATGAACATTACGGCAGATCGAACACCAGCACTTCGCCACCTTCGCCGCCAGAGAGCGTCACCGCCTCTTCTTGCGTCAGCTTGGCTGCGTCGCCGCCAACCAGCGTGCGACCGTTAACGCTCACCTTGCCACGCACCACGTGCACATAAGCACGGCGGCCTGCGGCGATTGACAAGGACGCAGTTTCTGCGCCATCAAACTTGCCGGCGTAGAGCGCCAAGTCCTGGTGGACTTTCACCGAACCACCACGACCATCGGCGCTAGCGATCAGGGCGAGCTTGCCGCGCTTGGCAGCCTCGTCGAAATGACGTTCTTCATAGCCCGGCGTGAGGTTCATTTGCGCGGGCAGCACCCAGATCTGCAGAAAATGCGTGGTCTGGTCCTGCGCGTGGTTGAACTCGGAGTGACGCACACCTGTCCCAGCCGTCATGCGTTGCACGTCGCCCGGGCGCAGCACGCTACCGTTGCCCATGCTGTCCTTGTGCGCCAACTCGCCGTCGAGCACGTAGCTGATGATTTCCATGTCACGGTGGCCGTGGGTGCCAAAGCCCATGCCGGCTGCGACGCGGTCTTCATTGATGACGCGCAACGGGCCGAACTGGACGTGCTCAGGGTCCATGTAATCGGCAAACGAGAAGCTGTGATACGACTTGAGCCAGCCGTGGTCTGCGTAACCGCGATCTTGAGAGCGGCGGATTTCAATCATTTTGATGAATCTCCTATCCGAATTACTGCGTCGATGTGTGAATGGTACGCAGATTGGCTATAGTTGAGCGGTACGGCTTTGATTCAATACATCAAAAATTCTGAACATGGCGCTATCGCTGGAATCTCTGGAAGTGCTGGACGCGATCGAACGCAAAGGCAGCTTTGCCGCCGCGGCGCACGAACTGGGCAAAGTGCCGTCTGCCCTCACCTATGTGGTGCGCAAGCTGGAAGACGATCTCGATGTCCTGCTGTTTGACCGACGGCGCCACCGGGCGGAACTCACGCCGGCTGGCCGTGCGCTGCTCGACGAAGGCCGTCACCTGCTGCAGGCCGCGGACGAACTCGCGCGCCGCGTCAAACGCCTTGCCACCGGATGGGAAGCCACGTTGACCATCGTAGTCGACGATCTCGTGCACTTTCGCGCACTCATGCCCGTCATCCAGGATTTCTACGCCGAGAACACCGCCACGCGATTGCGCTTCTGTCGGGAGGTGCTGGCCGGCACGTGGGACGCCCTTCTCTCCGGCCGCGCGGACTTGCTGATCGGGCCGGCACAGGTGATGCAGGTGCAGGGTATCCAGACGCGCACGGTGGGCAACATCCCGTTCATCTTTGCGGTGGCGGCACATCACCCATTGGCGCAAATGGACGAGCCGTTGCCGGCAACTGCCATCACGCGACATCGCATCGTTGCCGTGGGAGATACATCGCGCAATCTGCCCGCACGCACCATCGGTGTGATGGCTGGACAAGACACGCTGGTCGTGCCGTCCATGGCAGACAAGGTGCAGGCGCAGATTCGTGGCCTGGGTTGTGGCTGGCTACCGGTACCGCTGGCGCAACCGTATCTGGATTCAGGCGTGCTGATCGCCAAGGAAACCACCGAAGACAAGCGTGCGGGCACGTTTCAGGTTGCGTGGCGCAACAACATGCGCGGCAAGGCGCTGCAATGGTGGGTCGACAAGCTGGAAGATCCGCGCCTGGGGCAGGCCCTGATGATGCAGTAGGGGCCTCGTGCGGACAAATCGCGCACAATAGCGGCATCGGCTTCTGAGCCTGGAGCGTTGCGTTGTCCCAAGCCAATCTCGATTTTTCGGAATCCACCATGTCGTCGCGGGGCCAATACCGCGGCCGCTTTGCGCCCTCGCCCACGGGGCCGTTGCATATCGGCTCGCTGGTCACCGCGCTGGCAAGCTGGCTGGATGCACGTGTACACGGCGGCACGTGGCTGGTGCGCATTGAAGACATCGACTTCCAGCGCAACGTGCCCGGCGCCGATCGCGACATCCTCGCCACGCTGGATGCGCTCGGGCTCATTCCCGACGAAGCCCCGCAGTGGCAGAGTACGCACCTATCCCGCTTTGAACAGGCGCTGGAGCAACTGCAGGCCAGCGGCAGCCTCTACCCGTGCGGCTGCACGCGCCGTGAGATTGCGGATTCCGTCACCAGCATCGACGCCAACGGCCACGTGCGTCACCAGACCCTGATCTATCCCGGCACGTGCCGCAACGGACTGCACGGCCGCCCGCCGCGCGCTTGGCGCGTGCGTGTGCCGGATGCCGACGCCGCCACCATCTGCTTCAACGATCGCTGGCAAGGCACGCAATGCCAGAACCTGGCTGAAGCCGTAGGCGACTTTGTGCTCAAGCGCGCAGACGGCATGTGGGCGTACCAGATTGCGGTGGTGGTGGACGATGCGACGCAAGGGATCACGGATGTCGTGCGCGGTGCCGACCTGCTCGACTCGACGCCGCGCCAGATCTACCTGCAGCAGCTGCTGGGGCTGCCCGCGCTGCGCTACCTGCACGTGCCCGTGGTGGTGAATGCCGACGGCGAGAAACTCAGCAAGCAGACGGGTGCACGCGCCATCAACCGCAATCAACCGCTGGCCGCGTTGACGGAAGCGGCCCAGCACTTGAGGCTGGACATTCGCGCGGGGGATGTGGAGGGGTTCTACCGGGACGCCGTCCCGGCATGGGCCAATCGCCTGGCACAACCGGCCTGATGCAATTGACCCTGGCGGCGGGAGCACCGCCGTCTTGGGTCGACTGACTTAGCGCTTACGCGGCACGCCGCCGAGCAGCGCCGCGATCGGGCGCTTGGCACTGCGCGGATGTCCGGTCGCTTGTGCCGGCTTGGCAGCCTCTGCCGACTCCGCCGGCAGAGACGATTCGTACGGGCGATTGAAGAACGGGTCGTCCGATGGGCGGAATGCCGGGCGCACGATCGTGTGATCGAGCACGCGGGCGCCATTACGCTCATCGCGCTCACGGGCGCGGCGGACTTCTCCGCGGGCACGCTTCTCGTCTCGCTCACGACGTTCACGGTCACGCGCCTGCTCGCCGGTCGGATCGAAATCAGCGAGTTGCTCGCGTGGCAGGTTGCGCTTGATCAGCTTTTCGATGTCGGCCAGGAAACGCTCATCGCCCGGCGCGAACAGCGACAGTGCATCACCGGAAGCACCGGCACGGCCCGTGCGGCCGATACGGTGCACGTAGTCTTCCGCGTTGAACGGGAGGTCGAAGTTGATCACGCACGGCATCTGCGAGATGTCGAGACCGCGCGCCGCCACGTCGGTGGCCACCAGCACGTCAACGGTACCTTGCTTGAATGCTTCAAGCGTTTGCATGCGCTCGGTCTGCGTCTTGTCACCGTGGATGGCGTTGGCGTTGATGCCTTCGCGCTCCAGCGCGCGCGCCAGGCGCGAGCAGCCGATCTTGCTGTTGGAGAACACGATGCACTGGCGCGGAAGACCTTGATCCGCACGCTGCTTCAAGAGGTGCACGAGCGCCGCTTGCTTGTGGTTGTCCGGCACCGTGTAGATGACCTGGCGGACGTTCTCTGCCGTGGCGTTGCTGCGTGCCACTTCAATGGTTTGCGGATGACGCAGGTAGCTCGCGGCCAGCTTCTTGATCTCCGGCGAAAACGTGGCCGAGAACAGCAGCGTCTGGCGGTGAGCCGGCAGCAGGTTGATGATGCGCTGCAGGTCGGGCAGGAAGCCCATGTCGAGCATGCGATCGGCTTCATCCAGCACCAGCATGCGCACTTGCGATAGGTTCACGCTGCGCTGCTGCACGTGATCGAGCAGACGACCCGGCGTGGCAACGAGAATTTCCACGCCGCGGCGCAATTGCTCAGTCTGCGGGTTCATGTCGACACCGCCGAACACGACGGCGCAGCGCAGCGCCGTGTACTTCGCGTACTTGGCGACGTTGTCGTACACCTGGTCGGCAAGCTCGCGCGTGGGCGTGAGGATCAGCGCCCGTACCGGGTGGCGCGCCGGCGACGCGCTCGTGTTGGCGTCGGGCAGCAGGTTGTGGATGATCGGCAGCGAGAAACCGGCGGTCTTGCCGGTGCCGGTTTGTGCGGCGCCCATGACGTCGCGACCGGCGGTCACCACCGGAATGGCGGCGGCCTGAATGGGTGTGGGCTTGGTGTAACCGCTTTCGGTCAGCGCGCGGAGGACGTCCGGATGCAGGCCGAAGCTGTCGAATGTCACCGATTCATTGGCCGGCGCTTCTGACGCTTCAGACATCGTTGCAGTATTCATAGGGGGAGATGCGGCATGCCGGTTGGCATGGCGGCGCGCCAGACCCAAGCGGACGATCCCGCGTGCGGCTCGCGCAAAGCGTTAAAAATCAAAAGTTTATCACGTGACACCCGGCCCGGGACGGATGACAGGCTCGCCCGGGCCACTGCCAACACCACGGCTGCCTTGACACGGATCAAGTGTGACGGGCACGCGCTGCGCGACCATCGAAACATTCCAACCGCGCGCCGCCCTCTCCCATGGTCACCACGCTCTACGAAACGCCCGAGCACGTCTGCCTGATGTTTTCGGATCTGGTCGACGATCACGACGACCTGCCGGTGCAGACGAACCAGTTCCTAATCGTCGATCACGGCCACGGCGCGCTGATCGATCCGGGCGGTCAGATGACCTACAACGCGCTGTTTTTGGCGATGAACCGGTACTTTCCGCCCAAGCAGCTCGACTACGTGCTAGCCTCACATGCAGACCCCGACATCGTCGCCTCGGCTGGACGGTGGCTGACAAGCTCAAGCTGCGACATCCTGATCTCGCGCGTGTGGGAACGCTTTCTGCCGCACTTCTGCAGCGTCGGCAAGACCGAGGGCCGCATCGTGCCGATCCCGGATACGGGCATGGCGATTCCGCTGGGGCAATCGCATCTGTTGGCAGTGCCGGCGCACTTCCTGCATTCGGAAGGCAATTTCCAGTTCTACGATCCGGTGTCGCGCATCCTGTTCTCGGGCGATCTGGGGGCCTCGATGGTGCACGCCAATGTGGCTGCCAAGCCCGTGGAAGATTTTGACGCGCACCTGCCGCTGATGGCGCCCTTCCATCGCCGCTACATGAGCGGCAACCGCGTGTGCCGGCTGTGGGCGCAGATGGTGCGAGGGCTCGATATTGAATGGATCGTGCCGCAGCACGGCCAAGCCTTCCGTGGCAAAGCCATGGTCAACCGGTTCATCGAATGGGTTGAGACGCTCGACTGTGGCATCGACCTGATGACGCCCGAAGTCTTCCGCCTGCCTGCGTTGCCGAAGGCGCCGGCCGGCGCGGCGCTCAAGACGCGCGCTTAGCGCCAGATGCCGGGGCGGCCGGCAAAATGATCTTCATCATTGCGCCCGACAGCTCCACCGCCAGCACCTCGGCATCGATGCGCGACGGGTCATGCCAGGTGTACATGAAACCCATGACGCCGCCCATCGAGTGCGCGGCGACGCGCGCATCGCCAAAGTCAAACACGCCGGCGCGCTTGCCCTCGTCGAGCAGCGCATAGAGATCGCGGTAATACGCCCGCGACATGCCGTGCAGCCACTCCACCGTTTCGGGGCGCAGGTATTGCCGATCGCGATACGTCAGCGCAGCGGCGTAATGGCAGGCAATGCAGCGGCGCGCCATTTCCAGCAGACACGCCTGCAAACGCTCTCGCACTGGCAGCGCCGGATCGGCCGTCTCGCGGATGGCCGACAGGCAGATCTGCGCGGCCTCACGGCAAAGGATGTCGAAGATCTCGTACTTGTCGGTGAAGTAGTAGTACACCGCCGGCTTGGTCACCCCGAGCGCGTTGCAGAGGTCGCTCATCGTCATGCCGGCATAGCCTTTGGTGAAGAAGAGCTGCGCGGCTGTGTCGAGAATCTGCCGGCGGCGGGCCTCCTGCCGCTCGGCGATGTGCGGGCGCGTGACCGGCGATGTGACGCCAGAGGCTTCGGGGGCCTCGGATTCACCAGACGGTTGCACGTCGGGAACGACAGATTTGCGGACGATGGACATGGCGCATATTTTCGCATGCCGCCCGCGTATGCGCCGTGGCATACGCGCATCTGGCGACAGCATTGCTCTTAAATGCTTGACGCATCAAAGAACGCTTTCTATATTCTTACCCGTTGGTATAAAAAATTACTTTTTAGTATAGAGAGTGCGGCGCCGCTGTGCGCACGCACTGCACAACCCAACGGAGACAAGCTTTGGCGATGGACGAGTCCGAGTATCTCGGCCGCGTTCGCGCGCTCTGGGCGCGCGCATGGCCGGTGGATACCCCACGTGAGCCGCATTATCCAATCGGGCGCGTAGCCCTCACCGACTACCTGCGGCACTGGGCACGCACCACGCCAGACAAACCGGCCATCCACTTCTACGGGCACGACACAACGTTCGCCCAGCTTGACGATCTCTCCGACCGCTTTGCCGCGCTGCTCGCGCAACACGGCATCGGCACTGGAGACCGCGTTGCGGTGTTCCTGTCCAACTGCCCGCAATTCAATGCGGTGTTTTTCGGCATCCTCAAACTGGGGGCCGTGTATGTGCCGATCAGCCCGCTGTCGCAGCGCGCCGAGCTGATGCATGCACTGAGCGACGCCACACCGCGGGCCATCGTCGCGCTGGATCGCCTCATGCCCCTGGTGCGGGACGTGCGTACCGAAATATCGATCGAGCACGTCTTCGTCACCCGTTACGCAGACGTGCTGCCCGCGGAGCCGACGCTGCCGCTCCCGACAATGCTGACCGAACCGCCGGTGGCCTGCGACGATGCGATCGACTTGTTGCCCGCATTGGCACAGACCACGCCGATTCCCCTGCCGCCTGCCTCACTCGATACAGTTGCCGCGCTCAACTACACCGGCGGCACGACGGGGCTGCCGAAGGGCTGCATCCACACGCAGGGCGACATGGTGGATATGGCGGCCGCGTTCTCGGCCGTATCGCTGCGTGCGGATGCCGACACCGTCATGCTCAGCTTCTATCCGCAGTTCTGGATTGCGGGCGAGAACACCGGTCTGATCTTCCCTGCCTTCCTTGGCGTGCCGCTGGTGTTGCTGGCGCGCTGGGATGCCGAGGCCTTCATGGCTGGCGTGCAGCGCTACCGCGTGACCAACGGCTCGATGCTGGTCGACAGCGCGGCCGAGGTGATGGCGCATCCTCGTGTGCATGCCTACGACTTACGCTCGCTGCGGCATACAGGCGTGTCATCGTTCGTAAAAAAGCTCAACCCCGAGTACCGCCGTGCGTGGCGTGAACTGACCGGCTCGATGATGGCCGAGAGCGCCTGGGGCATGACGGAAACGCAGACCTGCAACAGCTTCACGGTCGGCATGCAGGACGACGATTTCGACCTTCGGTCACAACCGATTTTCGTGGGTCTGCCGGTGCCAGGCACCGACTTCAAGATCTGCGATTTCGACACGCACGAGCTGATGCCGATCGGTGCCGAAGGCGAACTCTGCGTACGCACGCCGACGCTGCTCAAAGGCTACTGGAACAAGCCGGACGCCACCGCGCAAACCCTGCGCAACGGCTGGTTTCACACCGGCGACATCGGCTGCATCGACGAACAGGGATACGTGCACTACCTAGGCCGCCGCAAGGAGATGCTCAAGGTCAACGGCATGAGCGTATTTCCGGCGGAGATCGAAGCCATGCTCGGTAAACATCCGGCCATCCTCGGTTCTGCCGTGGTGGGCCGCGCCGACGAACAACGCGGCCAGCTTCCCGTCGCCTTCGTGATGCTGCGGCCCGAGGCCGTGGGCACATTGGATGACGCCACCCTTACCAGTTGGTGCCGCGACAACATGGCCGTCTACAAGGTGCCCGTCGTGCGCATCGTCGACGCGCTGCCACTCACGGCTACCGGCAAGGTGCGCAAGCAGGACCTCGCACCACTCGCTGAACAGATCTAACCCACACCCGTTCCATGACGTTTCGCAAACTGCTCATCGCCAATCGCGGCGAGATCGCCATTCGCATTGCCCGCGCAGCCGCCACGATCGGCTTGCCCTCGGTCGCCGTCTATTCCGAAGACGATCGCGACGCGCTGCATCCACTACGCGCCGATGAAGCTGCGCCCTTGCCCGGCACCGGCGCGCGCGCATATCTCGACGGTGCGGCCCTCCTTGCGGCCGCACGCGCCGTCGGCGCCGATGCGGTCCACCCGGGCTATGGCTTTCTGAGCGAGAGCGCCGCCTTCGCGCGCGAGTGCGCACAGGCCGGGGTGCAGTTCATCGGACCGTCACCGCGCGTGCTCGAACTCTTCGGCGATAAGGCTCGTGCGCGGGCGCTTGCGCACGAGGCAGGCATTCCCATCGTCAGCGGCACACAAGGCGCGACCATGCTGGACGATGCCCGCGCCTTCTTCGCCGCGCTGCCGCCCTCGCACGGCATGATGATCAAGGCCGTGGCCGGCGGCGGCGGACGCGGCATGCGTGCCGTGCACGATGCGCAGGCGATTGCCGACGCGTATGCACGCTGCGTATCTGAAGCCACTGCCGCAGGTGGTGGCGGCGACGTCTATGTGGAAGCGCTGGTGCCCTCGCCGCGCCATATCGAAATCCAGATCGTTGCAGACGCGCATGGCCACGTTGTGCACCTCGGTGAGCGTGAATGCAGCCTGCAGCGCCGTCACCAGAAGCTGATCGAGATTGCGCCCAGCCCCGCGCTGGACGAGGCGCTGCGTGCGCGCATTGCCGATGCTGCCGTCACGCTCGCCAAGGCCGCAGGCTACAGCGGCATCGGCACGTTCGAGTTCCTCGTCGAGGGCGCGGGCAAGCCGCACGCCACTTTCTACTTCATGGAAGCCAACCCGCGCGTGCAAGTCGAGCACACCGTCACGGAAATGGTGACCGGTGTTGATTTGGTGGTGACACAACTGGCACTGGCGCAAGGTGCGTCGCTCACGGATTTGGGGCTTGAGCGACCCATCGCACGGCGCGGCCATGCCGTGCAAGTGCGCATCAATGCCGAGACCATCGATGCATCAGGACAACCGCATCCGTCCACCGGCACGCTCACCGCATTCGAACCACCGAATGGCCCAGGCGTGCGCGTCGACACCTGCGGTTACGCGGGCTACCGTCCGAACCCGCGCTTCGACTCGCTGCTGGCCAAACTGATCGTCCACGCGCCGCACGGCACATATGCGCAGACGCTGGCACAGACGTACCGCGCGCTGTGCGAATTCCGCATCGAAGGGCTGGCCACCAACAAGCGGCTGCTGCAGAGCCTACTGCGCGACGCCGACGTGCAGGCCAACGCTGTGCACACGCAGTTCCTCGATGTAAGGCTCGCCGACTTGGCCGCCGGCAACAGCGAAGCGCATCCCGCGCTGCATGCCACATCGGTCGCCACCCCCGACCTGACGCCCGCAACGTCATTCCTCGATGAGCTTCCTGACGACGCTGAAGTGCTCACTGCCCCAATGGATGGCGCGCTCATCCAGATCCACGCAGAAGCCGGCGCCATGGTTGCGCGCGGCGACGTGCTGGCCGTGATTGAAGCGATGAAGATGGAACACGTCGTCATCGCGCCTGCAGCCGGTCGTGTGCTGCAGGTCTGCGCGCAGTCGGGCGCAACGGTGCGCGAAGGCCAGCCGCTGGCCGTGCTGCAGCCCGATGACGCACAACATGACGCCGCAGCCGCCGATACCGAGATCGACCTCGACCGCATTCGCCCCGACCTGCAGGCCGTCATCGACCGCCATGCATTCGGCCTCGACGCGAACCGCCCGGAGGCCGTTGCCCGCCGCCGCAAGACCGGCCAGCGCACCGCGCGCGAGAACATCGCCCACCTGTGCGACGCCGGCTCATTCATCGAGTACGGCGCGCTCGCCATCGCTGCGCAACGTCAACGGCGCGCGCTCGATGACCTGATTCGCTCCACACCGGCTGACGGCATCATCACCGGCATTGGCACCGTCAATGGCGCGCACTTTCCCGATCAGGATGCGCGCTGCATGGTGCTCGCATACGACTACACCGTGCTGGCGGGCACGCAAGGCACCTTCAATCACAAGAAGACCGACCGGGCGCTGGAGCTGGCGCAGCAGTGGAAGCTGCCCGTCGTGCTGTTTGCCGAAGGGGGTGGCGGCCGGCCGGGCGACACTGAAAAGCGTGGCGTCAGCGGCCTGGACTGTCCGACGTTCATCCACTTCGCGCGTCTTTCGGGGCTGGTGCCGACCGTCGGTATCGTCTCGGGCCGCTGCTTTGCGGGCAATGCCGCGCTGCTCGGATGCGCAGACGTGATCATCGCCACGCGCGACGCGACCATCGGCATGGGCGGCCCGGCCATGATTGAAGGCGGCGGCCTTGGCGTCTACGCGCCAGAAGAGGTCGGCCCCGTGAGCGTGCAGGCGCCGAATGGCGTGATCGACGTGCTCGTCGAAGACGAGACCGAAGCGGTCGACGCCGCGCGCCGCTATCTGAGCTATTTCCAGGGGGCGCTCACCCACTGGGAAGCCGGCGATGTGCGCCACCTGCGCCATGTGATTCCCGAAAACCGCATGCGCAGCTATGACATGCGCGCCGTGATCGATGCATTGGCCGACACGGGTTCGGTTCTGGAACTGCGTCAGGCGTTTGGCGTGGGCATCATCACCGCGCTGATCCGCATTGAAGGGCGCGCCTTCGGCTGTATCGCCAACAACCCACGTCATCTGGGCGGCGCCATCGATTCCGCCGCGGCCGACAAGGCTTCACGCTTCATGCAGTTGTGCAACGCGTTCGATTTGCCCATCGTCTCGCTGTGCGACACCCCGGGTTTCATGGTCGGGCCGGACGCGGAAAAGACCGCCACCGTGCGCCACGTCAGCCGCATGTTCGTGACGGCGGGCAACTTGCGTGTGCCCTTCTTCACCGTCGTGCTGCGCAAAGGCTATGGCCTCGGGGCGATGGCCATGGCCGCGGGCGGTTTCCACGCGCCGTTCTTCACCGCGTCGTGGCCGAGTGGCGAGTTTGGCGGCATGGGCATCGAAGGCGCCATGCGCCTGGGTTATCGCAAAGAGCTGGAAGCGGTGGAAGACCTTGCCGAGCGCGAGGCGCTGTTCCGCAAGATGGTCGATGCCGCCTACGAGGAAGGCCGCGCGCTCAACATCGCCAGTTATCTCGAAATCGACGCCGTGATCGACCCGGCCGATACGCGCCGCTGGCTGTTGCGCGGGCTGCAATCGACGCCGCCTGCGCAGCCGCGGCACGCACGCGACCCCGCCACACGCCGCTTCATCGACACCTGGTAGCCGAGAACACACACAAGGAGGAGACATGCCCGCAGCGATCCGCTTTGCCCGTCTGTTGTCCGCATCGGCCTGTGCGGCAACGTTTCTGTTCGCACACCCGACCTACGCCGCCGACACGGCGCCAATCAAAGTGGCGTTCATCGATCAGCTGAGCGGGCCGCTCTCGAATGTGGGCGAGCAGTTTCTGGCGAATCTGAAACTCGGCATCGACGACGCCAACGCACAACCGCAAGGCGTGCTGAATGGTGCGCGCTACGAGCTGTCGACCTACGACAATAAGCTCTCGGCGCAAGACAGTCTGTCGGCGCTGCAGAGCGCCATCGACGCCGGTGCGAAGATCGTCTTCACCGGCGGCTCGGGCTCCTCCGTCGTGGCCGCCATGGTGGATGCGGCCACCAAGCACAACGAGCGCAATCCGAACAGCCGCGTGCTGATCATCAACTACGCGTCGATCGACCCTGACCTGACCGGCGCGCATTGCAGCTTCTGGCATTTCGCCACCGAGGCCAACACGGCGATGAAGATGCGCGCGCTGGCCAACTTCGTGAAGACGCAGCCCGATATCCGCAAGGTCTATTCATTGAACCAGGACTACGCGCACGGCCGGCTGTGGGCGTCGTTGGGCAAGCAGATGATCTCGTCCGCACGGCCCGACGTGCAGTTCACCGGAGAGACGCTGCACCCGATCGGCAAGGTGAAAGATTTCGCGCCGTACGTCTCGAAGGCCAAGGCGACGGGCGCTGACACACTCCTCACCGGCAACTGGGGGCAAGACCTGAACCTGCTCATCAAGGCCGCCGGCGACATGAGCTACGACGTACGCTATCTGAACCACAGTGGCGCGGGCGCGCCGGGCACCGTGCTTGCCGTATCGCAGGCCAAGATCGGCAAGGTGACCTGGGTGTCGGAATGGACGCCCGGCAATGGCAACGCGCAACTGATGCAGATGGATGCGCGCGTGCGGCAGACGCCCGCTGGGGAGCACTTCGCGCCGCGCACTGTGTTGTCCGTCGAACTGGTGACGGACGCCATCCGCAAAGCCAATTCCACCGATCCGCTGAAGATTGCGCTGGCGCTGGAAGGCATGCAGAAGCAGAGCTTTCTCGGCGACGTCACGATGCGCAAGGTCGACCACCAGTTGCTGCTCCCGCAAGTAGTCTCGACGATCGCGCCGGTGGACGGAAAGACCGTCAAGATTGGCTACGACGGCACCCAGTGGGGCCACAAGACGGAGAGCACAACCGCGGCCAAAGACCTGGATCTGCCGACCACTTGCAAGATGAAGCGGCCGGCAGGCGCTTAATCGATCAATCCGAAATCAATCTGCGCGGTCCGTGCGCAGCGGGCCGTATTCGATTGGCACCCATGCGAAGGCGTTGCCGTCGCGGCGCACGTGACCCAGGCCCGGGAACGGCAAATGTGCGCCGGCCACCCAGAGCTTGTCCCGCGCTGCTTCCGCAAACAGCTTGCGTCGCGAGGCAATGGCGGCCTTCTTGTCGACGTCGTATTCGAACGCGACCTCCGGGTGCTGGAACTGCACCGCGTGGCTGTGCACGATGTCGCCCCACACCAGCAGGCTGTGTCCCTTCGAGGCAAACAGATAGCCGCTATGCCCCGGCGTATGCCCGTTGGCGATCACCGAACGTACGCCCGGCACGACCTCGTCGCCCGGCTTGAATTGCTTGAGCTTGCCCGCGGCGGCATATGGCGCCACCGAGTCGCGTGCCATCTTGAAGAACGGTTGCATGTCGGTCGGCTTGGAAGCAGCGATCGTTTCGCTCAACCAGAAATCGGCTTCTGGCGCGGCCACATACACCTGCGCATTTGGGAAGGCCGGTTGGCCTTGTGGCGTCAACAGGCCGCATGCGTGGTCCGGATGCAGGTGCGTCAACAGCACGGCGTCGATCTGCTCGGGCTGGTAGCCGGACGCACGGACGTTACCGGCCAGGCCGCCCATCGTCGGACCAAAGCACGTGCCCGAACCCGTATCGACAAGGATGCGTTTGGCGCCGGTGTCGATCAGGAAGCCGTTCACCGCCGTCTGCATCCCTGGCGTGTTCGATACGAACATCCGTGCCAGCAGGCTCTGCACCGACTTCGCATTCAGGCCGAGCAAGGTCTTGGCGGGCAGATCGGTGTAGCCGTCGTAGAGCGCGGTCACAACGTCGTCGCCCAGTGCCATGCGGTAATAGCCGGGCACCTGGGTGCGTTGTTGCGTGGCGGCGGTGCTGACAGCGGTGGCAGCCACAGCGGATGCTGCGGTTTGGGCGTGAGCAAATCCGATGGACGCCGCCATCGCGGCGGCCACGGCGGCAGAGGTGAGCAAACGCATGTCTTGGCTCCTGGGAAAGACCGCTGCCCCGGTGCAGCGGCGAAAGCCGGATCATGCCACCGCCCAGCACATTGCGTTGCCGCCATTGACGACAGGGGTATTGCCCAGAGAGAAATACGCATCCCAAAAGAAACAAGGCCCGACATGCCGGGCCCATGCTTCAGACCAATCGACGGCGGCTGCGCAACCGCCCGTCAACCGGGTACGTGCTTACTGCACGTGGAACTTCGGCGTCGACACCACCGTGCCGCTCACCGTGCAGTCCGGCGTGAGCAGTGCGTTGGTGAACGTGAGCGACGAGTTCGGATCGTTCCAGGCGGTCACGACCTTGCTGGGGCCGCAACTGCCCAGCAGGAACACGTTGACCGCCGCATTGTTGATCGACAGCTGGGTGGTGCTGTCGGCCTGGCCCGTCCACGGGTTGGAGCTGCTGGCCGTTCCCGAGATGAGGCCGCACGTCCCGCCGCCGGTAAACGATGTGGACGTGATGTTGACGATGCCCGTAGGCGTGATCGTGCCGGTGAAGGTCGCTGTGCAATTGGCGCTGATGGAGCCTTTGGACAGCGTGGTCTGACCGGTCACCGAGAACGGCTCGCCATTTGGGTTCATGGCTTGACCATCGACACGCGAAACGGTGACGGCAAGTGCGGGTGTGGCTGCTACGGTGGCAAGTGCGAGTGCAACTGCAAGAGATACGACTTTACGTGTGCTCATTTATTGCCTCACTAGAACTGACGGTAGAAACCGCCTTAAGAATGCGACGCAAACCGGTTCCCGCTCGATTCACGCCGCGCCAATTAGCCAGGCGCAGACAGCCAACACCCGGCTAAAACTTGTACGACACCCCGACGAACGTGATGATCGGATTGGCCTTGAGGGTGGTCTTGGTGGTGGCCAGCGTGGAGCCGTCCGCCGCCTTGATGACGGTTGCCGCTTCGGTCTTGAGTGGCAGATACGAGACCGTTGCCGTCAAGGCCCATTGCTTGTTGATCGCGTAGCTCGCCCCGAGGTTGAAGATCGGCGCCCACGAGGAGGACGATTTCCCTTCGACATACGTCGGCCCCGGCTTGCCCGCTCCCGCTGCCAGCACGCTGCCCAGTTCGCGATTCACCGCCGCCGCAAAGTACGGATTCAGCTCGATGTTGGTGAAGAAGCTGTAGACCACGCCCACGCCCACGAACGGACGGAACGTCGACTGCGCGTGCCCGAAGTACCACTGCAGGATGACCCCGGGGCTCCATTGGCGCGCCTTGCGCACGGCCGGCTGATTGGATGGATCATCCAGATCGACGTGGCCGAGGGCGCCCGCGGGCCCGGGCGCGCGGATCACGCCATGCCCGGTCAGCTTGAATTCGGGCGGCACGCCCGCAATCGTGGTCAGCGCAATGTTGTCGGTAAAGAAGTGCGTGAGCGTCAGGCCCAGCGTGTTGGCATTGCTCACGCGCAGCCCGCTGTTGGGCGACGTGAAGCTGCCCGGCAAGCGCAGCGGATCATTGATCGGCGCGTTGATCACGCTGGTGGTCAGGTTGTTGCTCGAGTCCTGCGGCATGATGTGGAACCAGCCCACCGTTGCCACGTTGTCACCGGCCTGCTGCGCCATGGCACCTGCGGATGCGCAGGCCGCCATCAATGCGACAGTCAGTTTCTTCATGATGCTTCCTCCTGTTGTTCTGAGCGGAGCGCGGTGCTCTGTGCCGCGCCCCGTGGCGTGTTATTCCGGAAACGTCACTGCACGAAAGCGCCCACCGTGAAGTACGGGTTCTTCGTATCGCTCATGTCCAGGAAGCCAAAGGTCTTGCCGGTAAAGATCAGCTTGCCCGTCGGGGCCGAACCGGCCGGTGCGCTGGTCTGCGTGGTGCGGATCACGCCCGGGACGCTCTGCGTGAAGTCGAGGTTCAGCGGTCGCGCCAGCGCTGCCTGCGATGCGTTGAACGGATCGAGCATCGTGGCCTGCGCCCCCACCAGCGCCGTGGCACGGTAGTTGAACGTGCTGTCCACACCCGTGTATTCGCCGTCTTGCGAGCCCTGCGCGATGTTGCCGACCGGCGCCATGATGGAAATGCCGGACTCGTCATCCGCCACCGGGGGGCCCGCCGTCAGATCGGAATTGGCCGCACCCACGCGAATGAAGATCGGCACGAGCTGGCCGTACAGCTTGCCCACGATCATCACGCCCTTGCCTGCCTTGGCCGGATCGAGCGACGACACCGTTGCCGGCACCTGCGGCTGATAGTTCAGCGTGGTGAAGGCCGGCGCATCGCCGCGCAATGTCAGCTTCTGGTTGACCGTCGCGCTTGACGTCAGGCACGCCCCGCCGTTCTTCACGCCCAGGTTGTCGCACTCGGTGTAGGTGCCGTCCGCGTTGATGGTGAAACGCGCATCGACCGCCTGCTGCGAGAAGTTCTGCGACGGCACCTGGTGGTAGCCGAGCTGGTTGTAGTTGCCCGCAATCTTGTTCAGATCGGTCTCGGTGTTCGAGAAGCTGATGAACGGGTAATACGGGAACGTGGTCTGCGGAATCTTGCCCACGCCGACAATGCCGTCGAACTGGATCGTCGCCCCGGGTATCGTGCCGCCCAGCACGCCCTGCCCCAGGAAGAACCGCGCCGGACGGCTCGGATCAAGGCTTGCATTGTTCAGGCGGAACGCGCACTGGTTCAGCTTCTCGGTCGGCAGCGCCGTCTCTTGCGTGAGGGTGCCGGTCTGCACATTGTTGGGGGCCGTATCGCGCGTCGGCGCAACAGTGCCCGTCTTGACGGGAATCGGCGAGGCCAGATACGTGATCTGGTACGTCATCTTCGTCGTGTCGAGCTGCACCTTCACGAGTTCGCCCGAACCCGACCCGCCGGTGAACACGGTGTTGTAGTCGATGGCCTGCGGACACAGGCGCTGGATCACCGGGGCCGGCGAATCATCCCCGCCGCCTCCGCACGCCGTCACCATCGGTGCGCAAGCGAGCACCACCAACCATTTACGCCATTGCATTTGCGTCTCCTCCATGTTGTTGTTCAGCCGCGGCAGCGCAGCGTGCACAGGGCACGCACGCCGCCGCATGTGGTTTCGTTGCTTCGCGCCTCACTGGACGAATGCACCGACCGTGAAGAACGGGTTGTACTTGTTGTTGTTCATGAGCATCGCGTACACGTTGCCCACCTTGACCGCCACGCCCGTATCGCCCGCCTTGAACAGCGCAACGTTGCCGCTGGCGCCCTGCGCGTTGAAATCGTTCTGCGCGGTCACGATCAACTTGCCCGGCGAGCTTTGCGTGTAGTCGAGCCCGAACTGCGCCGTCACACGTGACGTAAGCGGGTTGATGAAGGCGGCGGTGCCGTTCTGGAACAGCGTCGAGGTGTAGTTGGCGGCCAGCGACGACACGGCTGTGCCGTCGCTGCAGTTGCCGGCATTGGCGTGGAAGAAGCCACCGCTGAAGGAGCCCGGCAGTTCCGGGTGATCGATCGTCGCGTTCAAGCCGTTGCCGCTGGCAGGCGCACCGCTCGGCCCGTTGTTGGTGACCACGCCGCAAGCCGAACCGCTGGTCGCCCCGACATAGCCGCCCTTGAGCGCGTTGGCCGGGATCGCCGTTGCGGGCGACAGGATCGAGATGCCGATCTGGTCGTCCGCCACCGAAGCCAGCAGGTTCGCGGCATCGCTATGCGAGTAGCCGACACGGATCACCACCGGCACCACCTGCCCGTTGAGCTTGCCGGCAATCAGAATGCCCTTGGCCTGGCTTGGCGCCAGCAGCACGAGCGGCGAGACCTGGCCCACATACGGATACGGCACGCTGCTGCTGGTCGGGTTGCTGACGAACACGTTGTCCTGCGAGCCATCGGCGTTCTGACGCAGCGTCCACGGCGTGCCAGTCGTGTGGCAGGAATAGTCGATCCCTTCCGCCGTACACGTGCCGTCGGCATTCAACGTTTGCGTCCAGTTGACGGCATCGGGTTGCCAGCCTTGCGGCGCCGAGGTCTGGTTGCCCGACCCCGTGGGTGTGACATGCACGCCAACCTGGTTGTAGCGCCCCGCCACCTGCGAAAAATCCGTCACCGTCTCGGAGAAGCCCAGGAACGGATAGAAATCGAACGTGCGCGACGGCACCGCGCCAATCACGACGCCGGGAATCGGCTGGATGCCGTCGAATTGGATGGTTGCCCCCGGAATGCCGCCCCCCACGATGCCCTGACCGACAAACAGCATCGGCGGGTCTTGCGGATTGACGGTGATCGCGTAGCTGTTGTCCGCCGTCTTGCCCGACTGCAGCACGAAGGCGCAGCGGTTCTGCTCGGGCGTCGGCAAGTTGGTTGGATGGACGAACGTACCGTCGATGGTCAACCCCTTGCGGGTCGTGTTGATCTGCCCCGCCGAAGTCGGCACCGACGACTCCAGAAACTGCATCTGGTACGTGTTCTTGCTCGTATCGAACTTGACCTTGATGTACTCGCCGCTGCCGGAGCCGCCGGTGTACGTGGTCGTGTAGTCGAGCGCCGCCGGGCACAGACTGGTCGGCGTGCTGGGCGTGGTAACCGCTCCGCTCGGCGGGCAGGAACTGCCCGAACACTGCGCTACATCGGACGAGCCGGGGTCATCTGCCCCGCCACACCCGCCAATGAACGGCATGGCCACGATGCAACTGGTTGCCATGACAACAAAAAGATGACGTCGACTACCCATGGTTGTCTCCTCACGTTTTGGAACTTGTTGTGTTTTGGGCCGGCGAATGTGTGCAAGAGCCGGTCAATACCCCCGCCTGCCGGCAAACGACAGCCGGCAGCGCACGACCTGCCCAGTCGGCAGATCGACTTGCGAACTACAAAAACGACGGACGAGCTTTGGCCGCGTTACCCGATGGTTTGCCGGGTATCACGCAGATCGGCCGGGTGCCGATCTCAAGAAATCGAGGTAACGCTGCTAGCGTGAACGAAGCTCGCCACCGCTGCTGCAGTGACGACGATGGCGATGACGCGCGGGGGCACGCGCAGAAGCGGAATGCTGGAAGGGCCCGTTTTGAATGCGTAACATCCTGTGTCTCCGAAGGGTACGCTACTGGCTATTTACTTATCGTTATGGCCGAAACTATGGTCTGCTCAGAGTATGAAGTAAATAGAGATTTCATTCAAAACAGCGACCGCAATCTCCCGCGCAAGCAGGCGCGGCGCGGTTTGGCGGGTTTTCAAACGAGGGAATGAAACGCTTTCGTTTGAAGCGTTTTAAACTCCCCCCTCCGATTGAGGGGAATGCCCACGCACCGCTGCGTTATTCAATTATTTCGAAATGAATATATTTCGCCGAAACTCACTGGCTTAGCAAAATACGATCCCGCGACAATAACGCGCGCAACGCGAGAGAAAGCCACCAGATAAAAAGGGTACGCAAACGCGGGGGAAGGGAAAAACGGCGGAAGAAGAAAGATGGTGGGCCGGGTGGGATTCGAACCCACGGTGTCCTTTCGGAGGCGGATTATGAGTCCGCTGCCTGCAACCAGCACGGCGTCCGGCCCTGAGAAACAGGAAAAAAAGAGACCCGGCGCTTGGGCCGGGCCTGGGGCAGGATTTTACCTGAAAGTGGGCGTAAGCCCACTCGGAAAATCGCCTGCTTCGCTACAGAATCAGCTCCCCTCGAGGAAGCTCTTGAGCTTGTCGGAACGGCTCGGATGGCGCAGCTTGCGCAGTGCCTTCGCCTCGATCTGACGGATACGCTCGCGGGTCACGTCGAACTGCTTGCCGACTTCTTCCAGCGTGTGGTCGGTGCTCATTTCGATACCGAAGCGCATGCGCAGCACCTTGGCTTCGCGCGGCGTCAGCGAATCCAGCACGTCCTTCACCACGCCGCGCATGGAGCCATGCAGCGCCGCTTCGGCCGGAGCCAGCGTGTTCGTATCCTCGATGAAATCGCCCAGATGGGAGTCGTCGTCGTCACCGATCGGCGTTTCCATGGAGATCGGCTCCTTCGCGATCTTCATGATCTTGCGGATCTTGTCTTCCGGCATCTCCATCTTCTCGGCCAGCGTTGCCGGATCCGGCTCGTTGCCGGTTTCCTGCAGGATCTGACGCGAGATGCGGTTCATCTTGTTGATCGTCTCGATCATGTGCACCGGAATACGGATGGTGCGCGCCTGATCGGCGATCGAACGCGTGATGGCCTGACGGATCCACCACGTGGCGTACGTCGAGAACTTGTAGCCGCGGCGGTATTCGAACTTGTCCACCGCCTTCATCAGGCCGATGTTGCCTTCCTGGATCAGGTCGAGGAACTGCAGACCGCGGTTCGTGTACTTCTTGGCGATCGAGATCACCAGACGCAGGTTGGCCTCGGTCATCTCACGCTTGGCCTCACGGGCGCGGCGCTCGCCTTCCGACATCTTGCGGTTGACGTCCTTCAGCTCGGTCAGCGGCAGCACCACGCGGGCCTGCAGGTCGATCAGCTTTTGCTGCAGCTCGTGCACGGCCGGCACGTTGCGCTCGACGATGGTGCTGTACGGCTTGCCGTCAGCCACCACGGTCTCGATCCACTTCAGGTTGGTCTCGTTGCCCGGGAAGCGCGCAACGAAGTCGCCGCGCGGCATGCCGCACTTGTCGACCACGATGTTCAGGATGGCGCGCTCGAGCTTGCGGACTTCGTCCACCTGGCCGCGCAGCGTGTCGCACAGGCGCTCGACGTTGCGTGCCGTGAAGCGGATCGTCATCAGCTCGGCCTGGATGGCTTCCTGCGCCTTCACGTAAGGCTTGGACTTGTAGCCTTCCTTCTCGAACGCACGACGCATCTTGTCGAACTGCTCGCCGATCACACCAAACTTGACCAGCGCAGCCTGCTTGAGCTCTTCGAGTTGACGGGCCGAGGCTGCGGCAGCGCCGGCGCCTTCATCGTCCTCGTCTTCCTCTTCGTCGCCCTCTTCTTCGGCTTCCTCTTCCTCGAATTCCTCTTCTTCCTCAGCAGCAGCGGCTGCGTCGGCTTCAGCGTTCGGGTCGATCAGGCCGTCGATGTACTCGTCGATCTTGGCTTCATCGTTGGCAACGCGCTCGCCCATGGCGAGGATTTCAGAGATGGTGACCGGGCAGGCCGAGATGGCCATGACCATGTCCTTCAGGCCGGCTTCGATGCGCTTGGCGATCACGATTTCGCCTTCGCGCGTCAGCAGCTCGACCGTGCCCATTTCGCGCATGTACATGCGCACCGGATCGGTCGTGCGGCCGAATTCGGAGTCAACCGTCGACAGCGCGGCTTCGGCTTCTTCTTCAGCCTCTTCTTCCGTGGTCACGGAAGGCGCGTTGTCGTTCAGGAGCAGCGTTTCGGCGTCCGGCGCCTGCTCGTACACGGCAACGCCGATGTCGTTGAGCGTGGCGACCAACGTTTCCAGCGACTCCACGTCGACCATGTCGTCGGGGAGGTGGTCGTTGATTTCGGCGTAGGTCAGGTAGCCGCGCGATTTGCCCAGCTTGATCAGCGCCTTGAGCTTCTGGCGGCGGGCCTCGAGCTCTTCTTCCGAACCGCCTTGCTGCGAGGCAGCGAATTCCTTGAGCAGGGCTTTTTCCTTGGCCTTGCGGTCACGGGCCTTCAGCTTTTCGGTTTTCGGTGCCGGAGCGGCGGGGGTGTCAAATTCTTCAGTCACGTCCGTGCTGCTGTCGTCGTCTGCCTGCGTCTCTGCCTTGGGCTTGCGGCCGCGCTTCTTGGGCTCGGCTGCTGCCTCGGCGCGGGGCGCGGGAGGAGTTGTGGGGGTGGCCTCTGCCTGGGCGGTGCGCTTGGTGTCTTCCGCGGTCGCCTTGGCTGGCTTGGCTGCGGTGCTGGTACGAGCAGTACCCGTCTTGGTTGCGCTTGCGCTGGCAGTGGTCTGCTTGCTCTCGACTTCGGTAACTTTCGATTTCGCCACGGTGGTTGTCTTGCCCTTGAGTGCGACGGAAGCGGCTGTGCCGCCAGGTCTGGCGCTCGTGCTCATCGACGTCGAGACCTTGCCTGAGGTTGAAGATTGGATCACGCCCTTTGTGCGCGCTGTCGGTTTGACAGTCTTGGCGGCGACAGCGATATCGGCGGTCTGGCGCGGCTGGGTTTTCCCCGTCTTTGCCGGCGCAGTGGCCTTCACTCCTGTCGATCCTGCCTGCCCCATATGGGTCCGACCATTCGCGACTTTCGCCGTTCCCGCTGGGGTCTTTCCTCCTCCCGAGCCGCGCGCCGATGAGGATCGCTTGGCAGAATCAGAAGCAGGACTGGCCTTGGAACCGGCCTTCGCGGAGGTCTTCACCTTCACCATGGGCACGCTCACTCCCCCAAAAATGGGAAAAAGGACTTGCAATCCAAACCGGCTATTCTAGCACGCCAGACCCAGCCGGTCTAAACGAAAATCGGGTTTTCGCCTGAAAAATCAAGGGGCTAACCGCAATTGCCCGCCCCGCTTGGCGGTGGGCTCTGCGGCCCATGCGCTACACGAGCTGTCGACGGCGGCTGATTTCGCCCACGAGCCAGCGCATGCGCTCCTTGTCGTCGTCGCCGGCATGGCCGGCTTCCATCTTGCGCTGCAACATCTCCAGCTCGCGTTTGAGTGGCTCGGCGAGCATCTTCTGCACGGCGGTATCGAATTCGGAAATGGCCGGTTCCAGCTCGATGTCATCCTGGAGCACGGCGGTACGCAGCGCGGCAAAAGCTTCGGCCTGGGGAGTCTGGCCCAGTCGCTCGACAAAGGCCCCGAAATGCACTTCCGGGCCGACAGCATCGCATTCGGCCAGCAAACCCGCCAACACCTCACCTTGGGGCAACTGTGGTGCAGTCAAGTGGGTACGGGCATCGGCGTCGAGCCGGGCGGCCAGTGCGGGATAGCGCATAAGCAGGCGAAGCACCTTCTGCTCCAACGCGGTGGGTGCCGTGCGCGCCACGCGCGGGCGCTTTTGGGTCATACGGCCCGCTTGGGCCGGGTCGCTGCGAAGCCCGCATAGCGCCTCGATGTCGGCGGGCGTGGTGCCTGTCATGTCGGCCAGGCCCCGCACGATCTGCAGGCGCAGGCCCCCGGCGGGCATGGCACTCAGCAGCGGCTTGGCCTCGTATTGCGCGCGGGCACGCCCCTCGGGTTGACGCAGGTCGAGGTCTTCCGTCACGGCCTGCAGCAAGAAGCGCGACAGCGGCATGGCGTTGTGCACTTCACGGGCGAAGGCCTCGGTGCCCTCTTCACGCACGAAGCTATCCGGATCGTGTTCGGCGGGCAGGAAGAGGAACTTGATTGTCTTGTTGTCGGTCGCGTGCGGCAGGCAGGCTTCAAGGGCGCGACGTGCGGCCCGGCGCCCGGCGCTGTCTCCGTCAAACGAAAAGATGACGGTATCGACCTGCCGCAACAGCTTCTGCACGTGGACAGGCGTACAGGCCGTGCCCAGCGTCGCCACTGCATTGGCAAACCCGAGCTGCGCCAGCGCGACGACGTCCATATAGCCTTCCACGACCAGCACATAGTCGAACTCGCGGATGGCGTTGCGCGCCTCGAACAGGCCGTACAGCTCGGTGCCCTTGCTGAACAGCGGCGTTTCGGGGGAATTGAGATATTTCGGCTCGCCCTGCCCCAGCACCCGGCCGCCAAATCCGATCACCACGCCCTTGGTATTGCGGATCGGGAACATGATGCGATCGCGAAAGCGGTCGTAGCGGCGATGCGAGCCGTCGGCACCGGTCTTCTCGCTTTCGATGACGAGCCCGGCCTCGATAAGCGGAGCCGCGGTGGCGTCTTCGCGATACGGACCAAACACGGCTTCGAGCGATTGCCAGTCGTCCGGCGCATAGCCGAGGCCGAAGTGCGCGGCAATCTCGCCAGTCAGTCCCCGGCCTTTCAGGTATTGGATGGCGTTGGGTGCACTGCGCAGTTGCTTGCGATAGTGCTCGCAGGCGCGAGCCATGACGTCGCCCAGTGCGACAGTCTTGGCTTGCTGCTCGGCGCGTGCTGCAGGCGGCAAGCCACCGCGCTCTTCGGGCACCACCATACCGACGGATTGCGCGAGGTCCTTGATGGCCTCGACGTACGATTGCCCGGAAAACTCCATCAGGAAGCCGATGGCCGAGCCGTGCGCGCCACAGCCGAAGCAGTGATAGAACTGCTTGGTGGGCGACACCGAGAACGACGGCGACTTCTCGTTATGGAACGGGCACAGCCCCATGAAGTTGGCGCCGCCCTTCTTCAACTGCACGTAACGACCCACCACGTCGACGATATCGACGCGGTTGAGCAGGTCGTCAATGAACGGCTGCGGGATCACGCGGGGTGTGCCCCTTGGATGCTGCGAGTGTGGTGGGGATTCAGACGCCGGTCAGGGCGGCCTTCACGCGGGCAGAGACCTGCGTCATGTCGGCGCGACCGGCCAGGGCGGGCTTGAGGATGCCCATCACCTTGCCCATGTCCTGCGGGCCAGTTGCGCCAGCCTTGGCCACGGCGTCACGCACGGCGGCGTCAACTTCGGCTTCCGACAGTTGCGCGGGCATATAGACCTGCAGCACGGCCACCTCTGCCGCTTCCTTGGCGACGAGATCGTCACGACCGGCTTGCTCGAATGCGGTGATGGAATCCTTGCGCTGCTTCAGCATCTTGTCGATCACGGCCAGCACGGCAGCGTCATCCAGTTCGATGCGCTCATCCACCTCGCGCTGCTTGATGGCGGCCTGCAACAGGCGGATCGTGCCGAGACGATCCGTTTCCTTGGCGCGCATGGCCGCCTTCATGTCTTCCGTGATCTGTGCCTTGAGGGACAACTGCGACATTCCGAACTCCGATAAACGGCAAAACCCGCTTGGACGGTGGGCCCAGCGGGTTGCAAACTTTAAAAAATGGATCACTGATCGTAGCACAGAACCCGAACAGTTCCAGGACCGAGCCGTGGGGGATCAGCGGGCGGAGGCGGCCTCTCCCGCCGCGACGGCCGAAGCCCACGCCCACTGGAAGTTGTAGCCGCCAAGCCAGCCCGTCACGTCGACCACCTCGCCGATGAAGTACAGGCCCGGCGCAGATTGCGCCTCCATGGTGGCCGATGACAGCGCGCGCGTGTCGACCCCGCCGCGCGTCACTTCAGCCTTGCGATAGCCTTCACTGCCGGACGGTGTCAGCTCCCAGCGGTTGAGCGCGGCGCCCAGCACGCGCAGCACCTTGTCCGGCAACTCGGCAATCGGCGTATGCGGGTTGGCACCGTGCGTGGCGCACCAGGCCTGCGCGACGCGTTCCGGCAAGCGCTGCGCCAGCACCGTCCCGAGCTGCTTGCGTGAACCCGACTTCTCACCGCACAGCCACTGCGCCGCGTCAGCGTCCGGCAGCAGATCGACGACAAGCGGCTGGCCCGAATTCCAGAAACTGGAGATCTGCAGAATGGCCGGTCCCGACAGCCCGCGATGGGTCAGCAGCAAGTCTTCGCGGAACGTCGTCGCGCCCCCCTTGCGACCAGCTTTGCCCGACGGCTGCGCCACGGTCACGTCCACCTCCATCGACACGCCGGACAATGCCGAGAATGGCGCCCAATGCTCGGCATTGAAGGTGAGCGGCACCAGTGCCGGATGCGTCTCAACGATCTTCAAGCCAAACTGCCGCGCAATGCGATACCCGAAATCCGTCGCACCGATCTTCGGAATCGACAGGCCGCCCGTGGCGATCACCACCTTGTTGGCGATGATCTCGCCTGCGCTGGTCGACAGACGATATGCCTCGCCGTCCTTGCCGACTTCTGCGATTGCGCAGCCGGTGCGCCAGATCACATTGCCGCGCTCGCATTCCGTTTCCAGCATGCGGATGATGTCTTCCGCGGTGTCGTCGCAGAAAAGCTGGCCCTTGTGCTTCTCGTGATACGGAATGCGATAGCTGGAAACGAGGTTGACGAAATCCTGCGCCGTATACCGCGCCAGCGCCGAACGGCTGAAGTGCGGATTGTTCGACAGGTAGTTGGCCGGCCCCGCGTTGACGTTGGTGAAGTTGCAGCGGCCGCCGCCAGAGATGCGAATCTTCTCCGCCAGCTTCGTTGCGTGATCGATCAGCACCACGCGGGCACCGCGCTGCCCAGCCACAGCTGCGCACATCATCCCGGCCGCGCCCGCGCCGATCACCGCTACATCGCACCGCATCATGATGGCTGCGCCGCCCTATTCTTGAAGAAACCGCGCATTTTAACTTGTGCTATCTTCGGCGGCCTTCCCATTGCAATTCCTCACTCCCGCTTGCCATGCTGGTCCTCGGCATCGAATCCTCCTGTGACGAAACCGGCGTCGCCCTGTACGACACGGCGGCTGGCCTGCGTGCGCATGCGCTGTATTCGCAGATCGCCATGCACCGCGAATACGGCGGTGTGGTGCCCGAGCTGGCCTCGCGCGATCACATCCGCCGCGTGATCCCGCTGCTGGAAGAAGTGCTCGGCAAGGCCGGCGCCACGCGCGCGGACATCGACGCCATTGCCTATACAAAAGGGCCAGGGCTTGCCGGCGCGCTGCTGGTGGGCGCTTCCGTGGCGAATGCGCTGGCGTTCGCGCTCGGCAAACCGCTGGTGGGCGTGCATCACCTGGAGGGGCATCTGCTCTCGCCGCTGCTGGAGGCGGATCGGCCCGACTTTCCGTTCCTGGCGTTGCTCGTCTCGGGCGGGCATACGCAGTTGATGCGCGTCGATGGCGTCGGCCAATACACGCTGCTTGGCGAAACACTCGACGACGCCGCCGGCGAAGCCTTCGACAAGACCGCCAAACTGCTCGGCCTCGGGTACCCGGGCGGCCCTGCCGTGTCGCGCCTGGCCGAATTCGGCAACCCGGGCGTATTCGACCTGCCTCGACCGATGCTCCATTCGGGCAACTTCGATTTCTCATTCGCAGGCCTCAAGACCGCGGTGCTCACGCAAGTGCGCAAGCTCAACCTGACCGACAGCGAGACCTGCTACCAGCCACGCGCCGACCTTGCTCGCGCATTTGTCGACGCCATTGTCGAAGTGCTCGTCAAGAAGACGCTGCGCGCGGCACGCGAGCATGGCCTCAAGCGCATCGTCGTGGCCGGTGGCGTGGGCGCCAACCGCCAGTTGCGCGATGGCCTGAACGCCGAGGGCAAAAAGCGCGGCCTGCGCGTCTATTACCCCGACCTGCAATTCTGCACAGACAACGGGGCCATGATTGCCTTTGCGGGGGCGATGCGGCTGCAGGCCGACCCTACCCAGGTGCAGGACGGCTACGGCTACGGCGTGACACCACGCTGGGACCTCGAAGACATCCGTATCCAGCAAGCATGAAAAAAGCCGCTCGGTTGAGCGGCTTTTTCTTTGGGCACAGCGTCGATTACTTGTCGGTGCGCTTGTCGCGCTCGATCAGCGCATAGGCGCTGTGGTTGTGGATCGACTCGAAGTTCTCGGCTTCCAGCGTGTAGGCGACGATGCGGTCGTCCTGGTTCAGGCGCATGGCGATATCGCGCACCAGGTCTTCCACGAACTTCGGGTTTTCGTACGCACGCTCGGTCACGAACTTTTCGTCCGGACGCTTGAGCAGGCCCCACAGTTCGCACGACGCCTCTTCTTCGGCCATGCGGATCAGCGATTCGACCGGCGTATCGGCCGCCAGCTCGGCATCGATCGTAATGTGCGAGCGCTGGTTGTGCGCGCCGTACTGCGAGATCTTCTTCGAGCAGGGGCACAGGCTCGTCACCGGCACCAGCGCCTTGACGCGGACCTTCGTGTGGCCGTCGCGCACTTCACCGATCATCGTCACTTCATAGTCCATCAGCGACTGCACGCCCGACACCGGCGCGGTCTTGCTGACGAAGTACGGGAAGTGGACTTCGATGCGGCCGGCGTCGGCTTCGAGCTTCTCCAGCATCTTTTCCAGCAGCAACTGGAACTGCGCCAGATTCAGCGGCTCGCGCTCTTCTTCAAGCAGCGCAACGAAGCGCGACATGTGCGTGCCCTTCTGGTCAGCGGGCAGATGCACATCGAGGTTGTACGTGCCGACGGTGTTCTGCACGCCCGAGGGGGTCTGCAGCGACATCGGATAACGCACGCCGCGCACGCCAACGCGCTGAATGGGGATCTGGCGGGTATCGTGACTGGACTGCACGTCCGGCATCGCGAAAGCCGGGTTCATATCGTTCATGATCGGTTTCCTTTACGGTCGCCCGGCCATCGCAGTCGGCCGGCACGCAACGAGTGTGAAACCGCGGAACTTGGCTGACGGTGACCACCCCTCAAGTGATCCAATCTGCCCATCCCGCGACTGCGCACACAATTCAGAAATAAGACTGGCGGAGTGTAAAAGAAATTTCCTACCTCTGCAGTCAACTACTCATACCCGTGGATGCAATACGGGTGATTGATTCTGCCTATGACGCAACACCAAAGGTGCCTCAGGCGACGCGCGGGGCTGCCGCGCGCGGCTGTACGGAAAAGCGCTCGCGGATGGACGCGAGGATGCCGTTGGCATCGAGCCCGCATTGCGTCAGAAGCGCCGCGTGATCACCGTGATCGACAAAGCGGTCAGGCAAGCCGAGCTGCAGTACCGGCGTTGCGACACCGGCGGCAGCCAGGGCTTCCAGGCACGCGCTGCCGGCGCCGCCCATCACACAGCCCTCCTCCACCGTGACCACAAAATCGTGTGTGCGGGCCATTTCCAGGACGCATGCCACGTCGAGCGGCTTGACGAAGCGCATGTTGACGACGGTGGCGTCCAAACGCTCGGCCGCCGCCGTAGCCGGCGCAACCATCGAACCAAACGCCAGAATCGCCACGCGCTGGCCAGCCGGAGCCGTGGAAGCGCGGCGCACTTCGGCCTTGCCTACCGGCAGCGGCTCCAGCGTCGGCTGCACCGCCACGCCCGTGCCGGCACCTCGCGGATAGCGCACTGCTGCCGGGCAGTCCTGCGCAAACGCGGTACTCAAGAGCTGGCGGCATTCGTTCTCGTCGGCCGGCGTCATCACCATCATGTTGGGGATGCAGCGCAGGTAGGCAATGTCGTAGGCGCCTGCGTGCGTGGCGCCGTCTGCACCGACCAGGCCGGCGCGGTCCAGCGCAAATACCACCGGCAGATTCTGCAGCGCCACGTCGTGGATCAACTGATCGTAGCCACGCTGCAGGAACGTCGAATAGATAGCGACAACAGGCTTCAACCCCTCGCACGCCAGGCCGCCAGCAAAGGTGACGGCGTGCTGCTCGGCGATACCGACGTCGTAATAGCGGTCAGGAAAGCGCTGCTCGAACTCCACCATCCCAGAGCCTTCGCGCATGGCTGGCGTAATGCCCACCAGCCGCTTGTCGGCCGCCGCCATGTCGCACAGCCATTGGCCGAACACTTGCGTGTACGTGACCTTGGCCGGGCGCCCGGAAGGTTTGATGCCCTCTTGCGGGTTGAACTTGCCCGGGCCGTGATAGAGGATCGGGTCAGCTTCAGCCAGCTTGTAGCCCTGACCCTTCTTGGTGACGACGTGGAGGAACTGCGGACCACCGCCTTCGCGAGCGCGCTGGCGGATGTTCTGCAGAGTCGGCACGAGCGATTCGAGATCATGTCCGTCGATCGGCCCGATGTAGTTGAAGCCGAACTCCTCGAACATCGTGGCCGGCACGAACATGCCTTTGGTGTGTTCCTCGAAGCGCTTGGCGAACTCGAGCACCGGCGGCGCCACCGACAGCAGCTTCTCGACGCCTTTCTTGGTGGCCGCGTAGAACTGCCCGCTCATGAGGCGCGCCAGATAGCGGTTCAGCGCCCCGACCGGCGGCGAGATCGACATGTCGTTGTCATTCAGCACGACCACCAACGGCAGGTCTTTATAGACGCCGGCGTTGTTCATGGCCTCGAAGGCCATGCCGGCGCTCATCGCGCCGTCGCCAATCACGGCAATGGCGACGCGGTCTTCACCCTTGGTCTTGGCGCCCAGGGCCATACCCAGCGCAGCCGAAATCGACGTGGACGAGTGCGCGGTGCCGAACGTGTCGTACGGGCTCTCGCTGCGGCGCGGGAAGCCGGAGATACCGTCCAACTGGCGCAGCGAGCCCATCTGGTCGCGGCGGCCCGTCAGGATCTTGTGCGGATAGCTCTGGTGACCGACGTCCCACACGATGCGGTCTTCCGGCGTGTTGAAGACGTAATGCAGCGCGATTGTCAGTTCGACCGTACCCAGGTTCGACGACAGGTGCCCGCCCGTTTGAGAGACGGAATCCAGCACGAAGGCGCGCAACTCGTTGGCCAGCGGCCCAAGTTGGCGGCGGTCCAGGCGGCGCAGGTCGGCCGGATCGTCGATGGTGTTCAGAAGTTCGTACGTCATGTGGGACCGCCGTTCAGGCGTTTGGGCAAAGACTTCTACCGTCTATGCAATGTTGTTCAGTGGCCACGCCGCACGATCAGGTCAGCCATTTCGACCAATCGATCGGTACGTGCCTTGTCCGCTTCACGGCCGATCTCGCGGGCAAGTTGGGCAACCGCCGCACCCGCTGTGGCGTGCAGCTCGTCGGCCAGTGCCCTGGCCTTGTCCAGCCCGAGGATGGACACGTAAGTCGGCTTGTCGTTGGCCTCGTCCTTGCCAGCGGTTTTGCCCAGCGTGGCGGTATCGGCGGTCACATCGAGGATGTCATCGACCACCTGGAACGCGAGACCGACCGCGCCAGCATAAGCATCAACCTGCTCCAAGGCTGCGGCATTCACGCCAGCACAGAGCGCGCCCATCCGCAGACTCGCCCGCAGCAACGCACCGGTCTTCATGCGATGCATCGCCTCCAATTCGTCCTGCGATAGCGCAATGCCGACGCTTTGCAGATCGATCGCCTGACCGCCCGCCATGCCGAGCGAACCAGAAGCGCGCGCCAATTCAGCCACCAACACGGCACGCGTCGCCTGGCTTACCGCGCCCAGCTCAGCCAACACGATGAACGCCTGCGTCTGCAAGGCATCGCCTACCAGCAGTGCAGTCGCTTCATCATAGGCGCGATGCACGGTCGGGCGGCCCCGGCGCAGGTCGTCGTCGTCCATGCACGGCATGTCGTCGTGAACGAGCGAGTAGGCGTGGATCATCTCCACCGCGCAGCTCACGCCGTCGAGCGCCTCGGAGGAGGCCTCCCCCAGCGCGCCCGCCGCATGCGCCAGCAAGGGCCGCACGCGTTTTCCGGCCCCCAGGGTGGCATAGCGCATCGCCGCGTGCAGACGTTGCGGCGCGACGGTTTCGGCCGGCAGCGCGCGCTCAAGTGCACTTTCCGTCCGCGCGACCACAGATGCCATCCATTGGGCGAAATCGCTCATGCGTCGCCCTGCTCGTTCGCGTTGCTATCGTCGGCTAAGGGCCTCAGGGCTTCGCCATCAAGCACGCGCACCTGCTGCTCGACGCGTTCCAGCACCTGCTGACAGTATTTGACCAGCTCGGCTCCGCGTCGATACGCCGCAAGCGAAGCCTCCAGCGGCAATTCACCGGATTCCATGCTGGCGACGAGGGTTTCGAGTTCAGCCATGGCCGCTTCATAGGAAGCCGGCGTAGCGGAGGGCGTGGCGGACGCGCTGCTGGAGGCGTCGTTTGAGGCACGGGGCATGCCGATTGCGAATCAGAAAAGGACAATCTGGCATTTTACGGCAATTCCGCGTGCGTTCCGCGCACATCCCGCAAGGGGCGGGATAGCGGTTTGCGGTGACAAGGCGGGGCACTGTCAGCCCGGCGATCGCGCGACTGGAAGCGGAAAGGGTTCGAAAATCAGGGACTTATCAATTTCCCTGGGGTACAATCCCCCCCTTTCCTCCAAAGGCCGGGCCGGTGTACGCCGCTCCGCACGATGGTTTGGGTCTGTTGGCCCATTGAACGTATGGTCGTTGGCCCAAGCGGGGGCCAGCAAGCGCTCGTTTCCTACCTCAACAGACCCTAGGCCACCTGCCGATGGCGTCCTTTCCCAAATCGATCTTGTCGATGGTTGGGTTGTTCACTGCTTTCACCGTTATTGGGAGTGGGGATAATGTCCAATCTCAGCGCCGCACTGAATCTGGTGCCGTCTGAAACCCAGTTGCCCGTCTCTGCTTACTTCGACGAGGCGCTGTATCAAACTGAAATCGAACGTCTGTTCAAACATGGCCCCGGTTACGTCGGCCATGAGCTGATGGTCCCGGAAGTTGGCGACTATCACACGCTTGCCGCCGAGGCCGAAGGCCGCGTGCTCGTGCGCAACCCGAACGGCGTCGAACTGCTCTCCAATGTGTGCCGGCATCGGCAGGCAATCATGCTCAATGGGCGCGGCAATGCCCAGAACATCGTCTGCCCGCTGCATCGCTGGACATACGACCTGCAGGGCGACTTGCTGGGCGCACCGCACTTCGAAAAGCAACCGTGCGTGCATCTGTCACGCTCGCCGCTGCAGAACTGGAACGGCCTGCTGTTCGAGGGCAAGCGCGACGTGCGCGAAGACCTCGCCCGCCTGGGCGTGGCGCGCGATCTCGATTTCTCCGGCTACATGCTGGATCACGTCGAAGTGCACGACTGCAACTACAACTGGAAGACCTTCATCGAGGTGTACCTCGAGGACTACCACGTCGTGCCCTTCCACCCCGGCCTCGGCCAGTTCGTCTCGTGTGACGACCTGGAATGGGAGTTTGGCGAGTGGCACAGCGTGCAAACGGTCGGCATCCACGCGAATTTGCGCAAACCCGGCACACCGGCTTACCAGAAGTGGCATGACGCCGTGCTGCGCTTCAACAACGGCGAGATGCCGAAGTACGGCGCGGTGTGGCTCACCTACTACCCGAACGTGATGGTCGAGTGGTATCCGAACGTACTGGTCGTGTCGACGCTGCATCCGATGGGGCCGACCAAGACCCGCAACGTGGTCGAGTTCTACTACCCGGAAGAAATCGTCCTGTTCGAGCGCGAGTTCGTCGAAGCCGAGCGCGCCGCCTACATGGAAACGTGCATCGAGGACGATGAAATCGCCGAGCGCATGGACGCCGGACGCCTGGCACTGCTCAAGCGCGGCACAAGCGAAGTCGGCCCGTACCAATCGCCCATGGAAGACGGCATGCAGCACTTCCACGAGTGGTATCGACGCACAATGAACTACTGAGCGACGACCGAAGGTAGGCATCCGCCGCCTTCCGCGTCACAATAGGAACGGTGCAGCCCTCACAGGCCGCACCGTTTTTTTTCGCCCTCGCCCCTCGCCATGCCTGCCGACACTGCTACCGCTGCCCAGACTGCCGCCCAGACGGCCGACAGCTCCTCTCGCCAATCGCTGTGGATGATCCTTGCCGCGTTTGCCTTCTCGGCGATGGGCGTGTGCGTGAAACTGGCCTCGGCGCATTACAGCACCGGCGAGATCGTGTTCTACCGCAGCGTGATCGGCATGACATTGATGGGCGCCATCCTGGCCAAGACCGGCGCGGGCATCCGCACGCCCTACCTCATGGCGCACATCAAGCGCAGCGTATTCGGGGTGACATCGCTGCTGCTGTGGTTCACGTCGATCAGCCTGTTGCCGCTGGCGACGGCCATGACGTTGAACTACATGTCGCCGGTGTGGATTGCGTTGATCATCGGCGCCGGAGCTGCAATGGCCGGCAGAGCAGGGGGCGCCGACAAGAAAATGGTGGCAGCGATCCTGATGTCGTTTGTTGGTGTGCTGTGCCTGCTGCAACCCAGCGTGGGCGGCGGGCCGTCCCAGCTTGCCGGCGGCATGGTTGGGCTGGTGTCGGGCGTGTTCACGGCCCTCGCCTATGTGGAGGTCCGCCAACTGGGTGACCTGGGCGAGAACGAGGCACGCATCGTGTTTTACTTTTCCCTGGTGAGCGCAATTGCCGGCGGCGTCTGGATGCTGATCGGCGGCGCGCAGCCGCATACGTTGCACAGCGCGGCGCTGCTGCTGGCGGTGGGGCTTCTGGCCACGCTGGGCCAGACTGCCATGACGCGGGCCTACAAGCGCGGCAACACGCTGCTGACTGCTAACCTGCAATACACCGGCATCGTCTTTGCGAGCGGGTGGGGCATGTTGCTGTGGAATGACCACCTGAACGCGCTGTCGTGGGCGGGCATGGCGCTCATCATCGGCAGCGGCATCGTGACTACCGTCATGCGCGCCCGTCAGTCGGGCGCCGAACATCCGACGCCGCAGACAGCCGTGTCCGGCCCGGAAGCCGAGATTCACCCGGAAGTTTGATCGACCCAGGAGATTGCCGCCATGAGCGAACGCGCTCACTACGCCACCCTCATCACCGCACCGCAACTGGCCGCACTGCAGCAGAGCGCGCCCGAAGCGGTGGTCGTCATCGATTGCAGCTTTGACCTCGCCAACCCCGCCGCGGGGCGCGATGCGTATCACGCCAGCCACGTGCCCGGCGCGTTCTACATGCATCTCGACAACGAGCTGTCGGGCCCCAAAACCGGCACCAACGGCCGCCACCCGCTGCCCGATGCCGAAGCGCTGGTCGCGCGCTTGCAGGCGCTGGGCGTGAACGACGACACGCAAGTCGTCGCGTACGACCGCCAGGGCAGCATGTATGCGGCGCGCCTGTGGTGGCTGCTGCGCTGGGTCGGCCATGCCGATGTGGCCGTGCTTGATGGCGGCCTGCAAGCCTGGGAAGCGGCGCACTTCCCGGTCGACCAGGTCGTTCCCGAAGAGCCGCAGCTCAACGCCACGCCCGGCAACATCACGCGCAAGCCATCGCTCGTACAGATGGTCACTGCGGAGATCGTGCAGAAATACCTGGGCCACGCCGACAAGCCAATCGTCGATGCCCGCGCCCCAGACCGCTACCGCGGTGAGAACGAAACGCTCGACCCTGTGGGTGGCCACATCCCGGGCGCACGCAACCGCTTCTTCCGTGACAACCTGCAGGCAGACGGCACTTTCAAGCCTGCGGAACAATTGCGTGCCGACTTTACCGGCGTGCTCGCGGGCGCCCAGCCGCAAGACGCGACGTTGCAATGTGGCTCTGGCGTGACGGCCTGCCACAACGCACTGGTCATGGAGATCGCCGGTCTCACGGGCGCGGCCCTCTACGCCGGATCATGGAGCGAGTGGTGCAGCGACCCGTCGCGTCCGGTGGCGACGGGGCCGAATCCGTAATCTGCGAATCTGGCGTGCAGCAAAAAGCCCGGCATCGACCGGGCTTTTTTCTTGAGGACGATGCGGCGCGTCAGTGCGCGTGACCGTGCAAACCTTCGGTCAGCAAAAAGATCATCGCGATGCCTGCCGCAATCAATGCGACCTGCACCGCCGATTCCTGCCAGCGCGGCCGGCGCTTCATCTGCGGCATCAGATCGCACACGGCGATGTAAATGAAGCTGCTCGACGCCACCACCAGCACGTATGGAATCCACGACGTCAGGCGATCCAGCAAATAATAGCCAAGCACCGCGCCCACCAACGCGCAAACACTGCAGAGCAGGTTGTAGACAAAGGCGCGCGTCTTGGTGAACCCCGCGTTGAGCAGCACCATGAAGTCGCCAATCTCTTGCGGAATCTCGTGAGCGGCAATCGCCAGCGCGGTGACGATGCCTACCCTGGTGTCCGCCAGGAAGGCTGCGGCAATGACGATGCCGTCCGAAAAATTATGCAAGCCATCGCCTACCAGGATCATCAGGCCGCTGCGGCCCGCTTCCTGCCGGTCATGGCCGTGGTGATGTCCGTGACCATCGCCCTCGTGATGATGTGAATGGCGGATCAGCGAGATCTTTTCCAGCAGGAAGAAACCCAGCAGCCCGGCCAGCAACGTGGCGAACAACGCATGCGTGTTGGGCTCGATGCCGCGATGCGCTTCGAACGCCTCCGGCAACGAATGCAACAGCGACGTGGCCAGCAGCACGCCTACCGAAAAACTGACCATCCGATCGACCATGCGCGACAGCACCGTCAATGACAGCACGGCGGCGCCCGCCATGCTGCCGATGCCAGACAGCGCGGTGGCGAGAAGAATGCCTAACAGGGTGGTATCGAAGGTCATGCGGAGGTGACGCAGCGGGAGCCAATAAACGCAACAGAGTTGCAAGAAGGGCGAATTGTATGCCGCTTTATCAACCTTTGCCAGCACAGACAACAGAAAAAAGGCCCCAGCGACTGCGAGGGCCTTCCGTGTTCAGCGCGTGGCGGCGCTACACCACCCCGTGATCCTTGAACCAGGCGAGGCACTTCTTCCAGCCATCTTCTGCGTCGGCCTTCACATAGCTCGGTCGGTAATCTGCATGAAACGCATGGCCGGAATTCGGATACACGATGATGCGTGATGCGTGCGCCTTGGGGTTCTTGGATTTTTCCAACGCGGTCTTCATCGTGTCGCGCACGTCTTCCGTGATCACGGTGTCCTTCGCGCCGTAGAGACCCAGCACGGGCGCCTTCAATTCGTCCACCTTGTCGATGGGCGAAGCCGGTTGCAGCGGATTCGGATTGCCCTTCAGCGGCCCGTACCAGGACACTGCAGCCTTGATGCTGGGATTGCGCTCCGCGGCAAACCAGACGTGACGCCCACCCCAGCAGAAACCGGTGATGCCGACACGCGCCGCGTCGCCACCGTTCTCCTTGGCCCATGCGATCGTGGCGTCGATATCGCCTGCCACCTGTGAATCCGGCACCTTGGAGACCACGTTGGCAACGGCTTCTTGCACCGTGCCGTACGCACGCGGATCTCCCTGGCGCACAAACAACTCAGGCGCGATCGCCAGATAGCCGAGCTTGGCAAAGCGCCGGCAAATATCGGCAATGTATTCGTGCACGCCAAAGATCTCGCTGACGACAATCACCACCGGAAGCTTCGTCTTGCCCTCCGGCTGGGCACGATAAGCCGGCATCTTGAAATCGCCAACGGGCACAGTCACCTCGCCCGCCGTCAGCCCATTGAAATCGGTATGGATGGTCTGCGCAGACACCGGCAGCACCGCAGCCGCAAAGGCCGAGCCCAGTGCCGTCTTCATGAAGCCGCGACGGTCAAAGCTGCGGCCGGGTACCAGGCTCTCCACTTCTGCATCAAGCTGCATCGCACTCTCCTCCCGCCCTTGGACGGTTACGGTGAACGAAGCGGCTAGTCTACCGAAGCGGTTGCATTGCTGCAGAGCCAGGCATCCAGCGCAAGCAACAGGAACAGCCTAGTGCAGCTTGACCCGCGGATTCGTCTTGCTGCGCAGCCAGTGCATGACCGTATCCACCGACATGCGCACCCAGCCATGCAGTGCGAGCACGTGCATGCGATACAGCGACGTGTACATCAGCCGCGCCATCAGGCCTTCGATGAACATCGACCCGCCGATCAGTCCGCCCATCAGGCTGCCGACCGCGCTGAAATGGCCCAGCGACACCAGCGAGCCGAGATCCTTGAACGCGAACGGCTGGACCGGCTTGCCATCCATACGCTTGCGCAACGCGTCGAACAGATAGGTGGCCTGCTGATGCGCAGCCTGCGCACGCGGCGGCACGCTGGTTGACGCCTCGGGCCACGGGCAGCTTGCGCAATCGCCAAAGGCGTAGATCGAATCGTCGCCTTCCACCTGCAGCGTGCGTGAGACGACAACCTGACCCAGCTTGTTCACCGGCAACCCGAGCTCACCCAGCACCGACGGCGCGCGGATGCCCGCAGCCCACACGGTCAGATCTGCCGGAATGGACTTGCCGCTGGCCGTGTTGACGGCGCTTGCGGTGACTTCCGTCACACGTTCGCTGGTGATGACGTCCACGTCAAGCTTGTGCAGCAGCTCGGTGGTCGCAGCCGAAATGCGCTCCTTGAGCACCGGCAAAATACGCGGGCCGCCTTCGATCAAATGGATGCGGATGTCGTGGCGCGGGTCCAGCTTGTGCAGGCCATAAGCGGCCAACACGTGGGCCGTATTGCGCAGCTCTGCTGAGAGTTCCACGCCTGTGGCGCCCGCACCGACGATGGCGATGTCAACCTGCGGACGCGCATCGCCCACGCCGTTCTGTGCGCGCATGCACGCTGCAATGAGCCTGCGGCGGAAGCGCTCGGCCTGCCATGCGGTGTCCAGTGCGATGGCGTGCTCGGCCGTGCCCGGCACGCCGAAGAAATGCGTCACGCTACCGATGGACAACACCAGCGTGTCGTACGAAATGGCGCGCTCGGGCAGCACCTCGGTGCCGTCGGCGTCAACGCATCCGGACACGATGATGGACTTGGCGACGCGATCAAGGCCCTTCAGCTCGCCCTGCTGGAATTCGAAGCCATGCCAGCGCGCCTGTGCCGCGTATTCGAGCTGATGCGTGTTCGGATCCATGCTGCCGGCGGCGACTTCATGCAGCAGCGGTTTCCAGATGTGTGTGGGGTTGCGGTCGACCAGAATGACCTGGGCTGCGCCGCGCTTGCCGAGCTTGTCACCCAGCCGCGTTGCAAGTTCCAACCCGCCGGCGCCCCCGCCGACCACCACAATGCGCGGCCCGTTCGCCCCGCCTGCGCCATCCGTCTGCCCTGCCATGTGCCTCTCCTGGAGCCGTTGAATCTTCTCGATCACGTGATCTGTCAGGTGCAGTCTGCTGCAACGCAAAATTCACCGCAACCCCGCGCGCATGGATATGGCGAATCATGACGACCGCATGCCCAGGCCATCCGCAGGCTGCCTCGGCAGGCAAACTGGCGCCATCCCTTGTTTGACGGTGTAGCGCTCAGCTGGCAAGCGATTGCGTCAGTGCGCCTCTTCCCAGTTGGCGCCTACACCCACTTCGGCCACCAGGGGCACGCGCAACGTTGCGACGCTGCACATGAGCTCGGGCAGACGCTCGCGCACCACGGCCAATTCGTCCTGCGGAACTTCCAGAACCAGTTCATCGTGCACCTGCATGACCAAGCGCGAGCGCATCGCCTCGGCTTCGAGCCAACCTTGCACAGCCAACATCGACAGCTTGATCAGGTCAGCCGCCGTGCCTTGCATCGGCGCATTAATGGCGGCGCGCTCGGCAGCCTGGCGGCGCGGGCCGTTGCCGCCATTGATGTCGGGCAGCCACAGGCGACGGCCGAAGACGGTCTCCACGTAGCCTTCCTCGCGCGCGCACTGGCGAGTCTGGTCCATGTAGCTCGCGGCGCCGGGGTAGCGGGCGAAGTAGCGATCGATATAGAGCTTGGCAGCGTCGCGCCCGATGCCCAGGTTGCTCGCCAGGCCGAACGCGCTCATGCCGTAGATCAGACCGAAGTTGATGACCTTGGCCACACGGCGCTGGTCGGGTGAGACCTCCAGCGGCGTCACGTTGAACACTTCGGCGGCCGTTGCGCGGTGCACATCCTGCCCCTCACGGAACGCACGCATCAGGCCTTCGTCCTGCGACAGATGCGCCATGATGCGCAGCTCGATCTGCGAGTAGTCGGCCGACACGATCACGCTGCCCTCCGGCGCGATGAACGCTTCGCGGATGCGTCGCCCTTCTTCCGTGCGCACCGGAATGTTCTGCAGGTTCGGATCGGTCGAGGCCAGGCGCCCTGTCACCGCCGTAGCCTGACCGTAGGTGGTGTGAACGCGGCCAGTGCGCGGGTTGACCATCTTGGGCAGCTTGTCGGTGTAGGTGGACTTGAGCTTGGCCAGGCCCCGGTAATCGAGCAGCAGCTTCGGCAGGGGGTAGTCTTCGGCCAGCTTCTGCAGCACTTCTTCGTCAGTCGACGGCGCGCCGCTCGCGGTCTTCTTGATGACCGGCAGCTTCATCTGGTTGAAAAAGATGTCACCGATCTGCTTGGGCGAGCCGAGATTGAACGGCTGCCCGGCAAGCTTGTGCGCCTCGGCCTCCAGATCGATCAGGCGCAAGCCCAGCTCGTTGCTCTGCCTGGCCAGGCGTTCGGCATCGATCAGCACGCCGTTGCGCTCCATTTTCTGCAGAACGATGGAGGTCGGCATTTCGATCTGCTCGTAGACGTAGCGCAGCTTGTCGTCTTCGGCCACCTTGGGGAACAGCGTGCGATGCAGACGCAGCGTGATATCGGCGTCCTCCGCCGCATACTCGGTCGCGCGATCGAGCGGCACCTCATCAAAACCGATCTGCGATGCACCCTTGCCGCACACCGCTTCGTAGGTGATCGTCTTCAAGTGCAGCACGCGCTCGGCAAGCGCGTCCATGCCGTGATTGCGGTGAGATTCCAGCACATACGATTCGAGCATCGTGTCGTGCTCGATGCCGCGCAGCGCGATGCCATGGTTGGCAAACACATGCGCGTCGTACTTCAGATGCTGGCCGACCTTCTTGCGCGATTCATCTTCAAGCCACAGCTTCATGCGCGCGAGCACGGTGTCTCGCGAGAGCTGCGCCGCTGCATCAAACCCGGCCACATCCGGGCCGCGATGCGCCACCGGAATGTAGCAAGCCTCGCCCGGCTTGACCGACAGCGAAATGCCTACCAACTGCGCGAGCATCGGGTCGATGGATGTCGTCTCGGTATCGATGCAGCCGAGGTCCACTTCATCCAGACGCTGCATCCACGATTCGAGCTGCGCTTCGGTCGTCACCGTCTCATACTTGATCTCGTCGGGCGGCGCTTCCACATCGAACAGGTTGGCCTGGGCCTGCAGTTGTGCAGCCTCGCCGGCGTAGTTCTTCACCGGCGTCGCGGCCTTGCGCGCAGCACCCACGCTTCGCGTATCGGGCAGCGCATCGCCGGAAGCCTCGCGCAACCACGTCTTGAAGCCATAACGCGAGAAGAAATCGACGAGCTTGGATTTGTCTTCGCCGCCGTCGATCAGCGCATCGAATGTCGGCACCTCCTTGCTGAGGTCGCAGTCGAGCTTCACGGTCAGCAGTTCGCGGCCCTTGGGTAGCCACTCAAGCGTGTTGCGCAGGTTGTCGCCCACCACGCCCTTGATCTCGCCCGCACGCGCCATGACGTTGTCGAGCGTGCCGAATTCCGTCAGCCATTTCACCGCGGTTTTCGGGCCCACCTTCGGCACGCCGGGCACGTTGTCCACGGTGTCGCCAATCAGCGAGAGATAGTCGACGATACGTTCGGGCGGCACGCCGAACTTGGCTTGCACGCCTGCCGGATCGAGCGTTTCGTTGGTCATGGTGTTGACCAGCGTGACGTGATCATTCACCAATTGAGCGAGGTCCTTATCACCCGTTGAGACGATGGTCCGGACGCCTTCGCGAGCCGCCCGTTCGGCCAAGGTACCGATCACGTCGTCGGCCTCGACACCTTCGACCACCAGGATGGGCCAACCCAATGCCCGCACGGCTTCGTGGATCGGTTCGATCTGCGCGCGCAGGTCGTCGGGCATGGGCGCGCGGTGTTCTTTGTAGGCCGGATAGAGGTCGTCGCGAAAGGTCTTGCCTTTGGCGTCGAAAATGCAGGCGCTATACTTGGCCGGGTAGTCGTTGCGCAGTTTGCGCAGCATGTTGACGATGCCGTAGATGGCCCCCGTAGGAAACCCTTCTCCGTTTCGCAAGTCGGGCAGTGCGTGATAGGCACGGTATAGATAACTCGAGCCATCGACGAGCAACAGCGTTTCTTGACTTTCCGACATTCCCATGGACTCTAAAGTGACTGGCACGCCAAAAGGCGTTTCCGATAATGGCGCTTCTGCTGAAGGCGACTTGGCAAAGCAGGCTGCTGGTGCTTCCGCGACGGAGGTTTCGGCGGCTGAACTGACCGGAGTGAGCCCCTCGCGCCAGGCCACCACCGCCGACATGGACGTCAACGTGACAGTGGGCGTTGAACACGAGCCCAAAGCTGACGTGTCACACGGCCGTACCGATCGCAAGATGATCCCCAGCCTGCGGGCACTCGCCGACGAAGAACGCGCTACCGCAAAGAAAGCGCGCGCCTCCTGGCAGATGTTCACGATTATGGCAGAGTTCATCGAGGCGACCGAGTACCTCTCGGAGATCCGTCCGGCCGTCTCGATCTATGGCAGCGCGCGCCTGCGCGAGGATTCGCCGTACTACGAACGCACCATCGAAATCGCCCGGTTGTTCTCGGATGCGGGCTTCGCCGTCATCTCCGGCGGCGGCCCCGGCATCATGGAAGCGGCCAACAAGGGCGCGCACGCCGGCAAGTCGGCCAGCGTCGGCCTGAACATCGAACTGCCGCACGAACAGCAAGGCAATCGATACCAGGACATCTCGATGCGCTTCCGCCATTTCTTCACACGCAAGGTCACCTTCGTGAAGAACTCGGATGCGTTCATCGTCATGCCCGGCGGTTTCGGCACGCTCGATGAACTGGCTGAAGTGCTCACACTTGTCCAGACCGGCAAATCGCGCAGTGTTCCGGTGGTCATGTTCGGCAGCCATTTCTGGAAGGGCCTGCTGGATTGGTTCCGCTTCACGCTGCTGCCAATGGGCCTGATTGCCGAGCACGACCTGGACATCATGCGCATCGTCGACGAACCCAAGGACGCGCTCGATGCCGTCTACGAGTTCTACGAAAAGCGCGAAGGTACCTCGCCGATTCCGCCCAAGGAAGAAATGTTCTATCTGTAACCTTGGGTGTGGCATTTCGCGCCACGCGAACGGACGATGGCGGGAGGCTGGACTGCTAGAATGTAGGGTCTCAGATCACCCGCCGGAGTCCATGATGGATTCGCTGCTTCACCCGTCCGCCCCCGTCCACTCCGGCTTTGCCAATGCCGCGCGTCTGATGCGCCACGCTGGGCTGCTGGCAGGCGCCGTTTTTTGCCTCGCCCTGCCCGCGCACGCCGAAGTGACTTCCGACAGCGCCGGCCTGGACCTGCCGGACGTTAAAGCGATCAACAATCAGCCGATTTCCAAGCCGACCCACGGCGCGATCCACAACGAGCGCGTCAAACCGAGCTTCGACTACCGCGACAACGACGGTACGCAAGTCGAGGAATACCGCTTCCAGAAGGGTCAGGCACCGGACATCCATGTCAAATCGGGCATGGGCACCTCCTACAACATGAGCAAGCCCGAAGACAGCTCGCCGCGCATTCGTGAGCGCGGCAATATCGATCGTGTGCCCTCAGTCAACGTCCTGAAGTTCTAAGCCTGTGCCGCGAGCGCGGCGCCTGCAAGCCGGCTCCATGGTGGGCCGGTTGCATTTCCCTCCACCCGTTTCCCATTCCTGAAGCATGGCTGTTTTCACCCCGGTCTCCGACGCCGAGATCGCTCTCTGGCTGGATCAATACGATGTGGGCGCCGTGCGCGCATTTCGCGGCATCCCCTCCGGGATCGAAAACTCCAACTTCTTCCTGACCACGGAAAAAGATGGGCAGACGCACGAATACGTCGTCACCCTGTTCGAGCGACTGACGCTTGAGCAACTGCCGTTCTACCTGTATCTGATGCAGCATCTGGCGCAGCACGACATCAGCGTGCCGGCACCGATTCCGGGGCGCGACGGCGAGATTCTGCGCACGCTCAACGGCAAGCCGGCGACCATCGTGACGCGTCTGGCGGGCCGCTCGAACCTGGCGCCCACGGTGTCGGAATGCGCCATCGTCGGCGACATGCTCGCGCGCATGCATCTGGCCGGACGCGACTACCCACGCCATCAGCCGAATCTGCGCAGCCTGCCGTGGTGGAACGAAGTCGTGCCCGACGTCGTACCCTTCGTGCACGGCGACACGCGCGCGCTGCTGGAAAACGAACTCGCGCATCAGCAACGCTTCTTCGCCAGCGCCGACTACGCCGCGCTGCCCGAAGGCCCGTGCCATTGCGACCTCTTCCGTGACAACGTGCTGTTCGAGCCGGCCGCCGATGGCCAGCCGGAACGCCTGGGTGGCTTCTTCGATTTTTACTTTGCCGGTGTCGACAAGTGGCTCTTCGACGTGGCCGTCACCGTGAACGACTGGTGCATCGACTTGGCCACGGGCGTGCTGGATGATGATCGGGCACGGGCCATGCTCCACGCGTATCACGCCGTGCGGCCCTTCACCGACGCTGAGGCACGGCACTGGCAAGACATGCTGCGCGCCGCAGCCTATCGTTTCTGGGTCTCGCGCCTGTGGGATTTCTATCTGCCGCGCGACGCCGAACTGCTCAAACCGCATGACCCCACCCACTTTGAGCGCGTGCTCCGTGAACGGGTTGGCGCGGGCGCCCTGACTCTGGATCTTCCCCAACCATGCAACTGATTGAAGTACCGGCCAAGCAAGGCTACGTCTGGCTGCGCCAGGGTGCGTGGCTGTTTCGCAAGAACCCGATCGGATTCTTGCTGCTGCTGTTCATCTACCTGTTTGCGGTCAACCTGCTGATGCTGCTGGTGCCGCCGATTGGTGTGTTCGCCATCCTGCTGGTGAATCCGGCTATCTTTGTTGGCTTCATGTCGGCCTGCCGCGATACGGTTGCTGGCAAGCGCGTGGGGCCTGCGTCGCTCATCGCCGGCTTTCGTGCGTACGGCAAGGATGCGATGCGCAGCCTGCTAAAGCTCGGCGGCATCTATGGCGTGCTGGTACTCGTGGTCAGCGGCGTGCTGATGACGATGGTGGATGTCGACACGCTCATGACCGTGGTCAGCGACAAACCGCTCACCGCTGATGCCATCCGCGAGTTCTATCTCGCCATGGTGATGGGCTCGGTGCTGTACATCCCCGTGGCAGTGCTGTTCTGGTTTGCGCCGCTGCTGGTCGCATGGCACGGCATTCCGGTGGGCAAGGCGCTGTTCTTCAGCTGGATGGCCGTATGGCGCAACCGCGCGGCGTTCATCGCGTACGGCGTGCTGGTCGCAATTTTGCTGATCGCCGTGCCGCTGTTCATCGATGCGCTGTTCGCGTCGAGCGGCGCCAACAACATCGCCCCCATCATTGCCACGCCGTACCGGATTCTGGTGATGGCGGTGCTGTACTGCTCGTTCTACGCCACCTACCGCGGCTGCTTCAACGTCACGCAGGCGGCCGGCCAAACGACTGACACGACGGCCTGATCGGGCCGGATGACCCGATCGGTACTCAGTTGATCGGGTCGAGCTTGGCGATGCCCAGCGCCAGCGTCTTCACGCCGTGGCGGTTGAACTTGATCTGGGCGCGCGCCTCGGCGCCCTCGCCTTCCAGCGTCGTGATGACGCCTTCCCCGAACTTGTTGTGGAACACCGACTGGCCCACGCGGAAGCCCGTGGCCTCTGCACGCTTGGCGTCAGCGTAGTTCTTGCCGGTGTCCATGCCACCGGTCGGGCGGCCAGTGTAGGCGTCGTCATCGCCGCGCTCGGGGCGCTTGAACCAATCCTTGCCCCAAGCGGAATCGCCTTGCGCACGGCGGGTGGCTTGATAACCCGACTGCTGCGGCGTCAGCCACTTCAGCGTCGCTTCGGGCAATTCGTCAAAGAAGCGTGAACGGATGTGGTAGCGGATCTGACCATGCAGCACGCGGCTCTGCGCGAACGACAGATACAACCGCTCGCGGGCCCGGGTAATCGCCACGTACATCAGGCGGCGCTCTTCCTCCAGGCCGTCCTTCTCCATCTGGCTGTTTTCGTGGGGGAACAGACCCTCTTCCAGTCCGGTGATGAAAACGACATGGAATTCCAGCCCCTTGGCCGCATGCACGGTCATCATCTGCACGGCATCCTGACCGGCCTGCGCCTGGTTGTCGCCAGCCTCTAGCGAGGCGTGCGTGAGAAACGCGACCAGCGGTGTCATCTCCGCGGGCGTCTCGTCGAGCACGAGTTCAGAAACGGTATCGATCTCGCCGCCTTCGATGCGCAGCATGGCGTCGTGGCGCACCGGCAATGCGGTCGCGATCGCGTCGACACCGTAGCCTTCTTCGGCAACGAAGGCTTGGGCGGCGGTCACCAGTTCCTGCAAGTTTTCGATGCGGTCCTGGCCCTCCTTCTCGCCCTGGTAGTGCGTGATCAGGCCGCTGGCATGAATGACGTGCTGGACGATTTCGGGCAGCGTCATCTGGCGCGTGTCCGCACGCATCTGCTCAATCAGACGCACAAACGCCGACAACTTGGTGCCCGCCGCCCCGGTGAGATAAGGCACCGATGCTGCGAGCGAAATGCCGTACAGTCGCGCCGCATCCTGCAGCTGCTCCAGCGAACGCGCCCCCACGCCACGCGCCGGGAAGTTCACCACGCGGCCAAACGCGGCGTCATTGTCGGGATTCTCAAGAAGCTGGAGATACGCCAACGCGTGCTTGATTTCCGCACGCTCGAAGAAGCGCAGGCCGCCATACACCTTGTAGGCGATGCCGGCGGAAAACAGCGCGTGCTCGATCACCCGCGACTGCGCGTTGCTGCGATACAGGATGGCGATTTCGGAACGCGCCGTGCCACTGGCAATGCGGTCGCGGATTTCCTCGACGATCCAGCCGGCTTCCTGCCCGTCGGTGGCGGCCTGATAGACGCGTACGGGCTCGCCATGGCCGGCATCCGTGCGCAGGTTCTTGCCCAGCCGACGCGTGTTGTGCGAGATCAGGTGGTTGGCGGTATCGAGGATATGGCCGTGCGAGCGGTAGTTCTGCTCCAGCTTGATCCGGTGCTCGACGCGGAATTCACGCTCGAAGTCGACCATGTTGCCGACGTTGGCGCCGCGAAACGCGTAGATGCTCTGGTCATCGTCGCCCACGGCAAAGATGGCGTTGGGCGTGACACCAGGCTCGCCCAGGCCGGCCAGGATCTTCAGCCAGGCGTATTGCAGCTTGTTCGTATCCTGGAACTCGTCGACCAGGATGTGCTTGAAGCGCCGTTGGTAGTGCGCGCGGATGGCATCGTTGTAGCGCAGCAGTTCGTAGCAGCGCAGCAGCAGCTCTGCAAAATCGACCACGCCTTCGCGCTGGCATTGCGCGTCGTAAGCGGCGTAGAGATCGGCCATGCGGCGGTCGTATTCGTTAGCGATTTCCAGATCGCCCGCGCGCAGGCCCTGCTCTTTGGCGCCATTGATGAAGTACTGGACGTTCTTGGGCGGGAATTTCTCGTCGTCGATATTGAGCGACTTGAGCAGGCGCTTGACGGCGGAGAGCTGGTCTTGCGTATCCAAGATCTGGAACGTCTGCGGCAAACCGGCATCACGGTAATGCGCGCGCAGCAACCGGTTGCACAGACCGTGGAACGTGCCGATCCACATGGCGCGCGTGTTGATCGGCAGCATGGCCAGCAGGCGGGCCGTCATTTCCTTGGCCGCCTTGTTCGTAAACGTGACGGCCAGCACACCTGAGGGCGACACGCGCGCGCTCTGGATCAGCCACGCGATGCGGGTGGTCAACACGCGCGTCTTGCCGCTGCCCGCCCCCGCCAGGATCAGCGCCGATTCATCGGGAAGCGTGATGGCAGCGCGTTGTTCGGGGTTCAGATTGGCGAGCAGGTCGGACATGCGGGAGGAGCCTCGGCAGAATCCTGAAATTATACCGGCCGCATTCGCCGCTTCGCCCGAGCCGGACATCGACACGCCGTATAATTCCAAGCTTTCGCCCGCTATTTTCCTGGGCCAAACGTCTTTTTGCGCCCACTGCGCCCCGTCAGCATGACCGATCAAAACCAGTCCCTCGCCAAGAGTTTCGAACCCGCCACCATCGAGCAGAAGTGGAGCGCGGCCTGGGAAGCGATGGGCGTCTCCCGCGCGACGCTCGAAGCCGGCAAGCCCGACTTCTGTATCCAGCTCCCGCCGCCGAACGTGACGGGCACGCTGCACATGGGCCACGCGTTCAACCAGACAATCATGGACGGCCTGACGCGCCACGCGCGCATGTCCGGCGCCAACACGCTGTGGGTGCCGGGCACCGACCACGCGGGCATCGCCACGCAGATCGTTGTCGAGCGCCAGCTGGACGCCCAAGGCGTGTCGCGCCATGACATGGGCCGCGAGAAGTTCGTCGAGAAGGTCTGGGAATGGAAAGAGCAATCGGGTTCGACCATCACGCGCCAGGTGCGCCGCATGGGCGCCTCAATCGACTGGGAGCGCGAATATTTCACGATGGACCCGAAGATGTCGCGCGCGGTCAGCGACGTCTTCGTGCGCCTGTATGAGCAGGGCCTGATCTACCGCGGCAAGCGCCTGGTCAACTGGGACCCGGTGCTGGGCACCGCCGTGTCCGACCTGGAAGTGGTGAGCGAGGAAGAAGAAGGCTCGCTGTGGCACATCCGGTATCCGCTGGCCGAACCGGACGCCGTTGGCGGCCTGACCCACCTGACGGTGGCCACCACCCGCCCCGAGACGATGCTCGGCGACACGGCCGTGATGGTGCACCCCGAGGATGAGCGCTACGCGCACCTCATCGGCAAGTTCGTTCACCTGCCGCTGACCGATCGCAAGATCCCGGTGATTGCCGACGAATACGTCGACCGCGAATTCGGCACCGGCGTCGTCAAGGTCACCCCTGGCCACGATTTCAACGACTACGCCGTGGGCCAGCGCCACAAGCTGCCCCAGTTGTCGATCCTGACGCTTGACGCGAAGATCGTTGCCGATGCACCGACCGCCTATGCAGGCATGGACCGCTTCGACGCGCGCAAGAAGATCGTCGAGGATCTCGAGGCGCAGGGCCTGCTGGCTGAAGTCAAGAAGCACACGCTGATGGTGCCGCGCGGTGACCGTACCGGCGTCGTCATCGAGCCGATGCTGACGGATCAGTGGTTCGTCGCCATGAGCAAACCGGCGCCCGAAGGCACGCGCTTCCCGGGCCGCTCCATCGCGGAAGTGGCACTGGACGCCGTGCAGAGCGGTAAGATCAAGCTCGTGCCCGAGCAGTGGGTCAACACGTACAACCAGTGGCTGAATAACATCCAGGACTGGTGCATCTCGCGCCAACTCTGGTGGGGTCACCAGATTCCGGCGTGGTACGACGAAGCTGGCAATGTGTATGTTGGCCGCACCGAAGAGGAAGCCAAGGCCCAGGCAGCTTCTAAGGGCTACACCGGCGCACTCACGCGTGACGACGACGTGCTCGACACGTGGTTCTCGTCCGCGCTCGTGCCGTTCTCGTCGCTGGGCTGGCCGGCCGATACGCCGGAACTGAAGCACTTCCTGCCCTCCACCGTGCTGGTCACGGGCTACGACATCATCTTCTTCTGGGTGGCGCGCATGGTCATGATGACCCTGCACTTCACCGGCGAAGTGCCCTTCCACACCGTCTACGTGCACGGCCTCGTGCGCGACTCGGAAGGCAAGAAGATGAGCAAGTCCGAAGGCAACACGCTCGACCCGGTGGACCTGATCGACGGTATCGCGCTGGAGCCGCTGCTGGCCAAGCGCACGACCGGCCTGCGCCGCCCGAAGGACGCGCCCAAAGTCGAGAAGCGCACGCGCAAGGAATTCCCCGAAGGCATTCCCGCATTCGGTGCCGACGCGCTGCGCTTTACGTTCGCCTCGCTCGCCACGCTTGGCCGCAGCATCAACTTTGACCCGGGCCGCTGCGAGGGCTATCGGAACTTCTGCAACAAGCTCTGGAACGCCACGCGCTTCGTGCTGATGAACACCGAAGGCCAGGACTGCGGCGTGCAGGAATGCGTCGGCGATTGCGGCCCAGAAGGCTACCTGCATTTCTCGCAGGCCGACCGCTGGATCGTCTCGCTGCTGCAGCGCGTGGAAACCGAAGTGGAGAAAGGCTTTGCCGACTACCGCTTCGACAACATCGCCAACGCCATCTACAAATTCGTCTGGGACGAATACTGCGACTGGTACCTTGAACTGGCCAAGGTGCAAATCCAGACCGGCACGCCGGCCCAGCAGCGCGCTACGCGCCGCACGCTGCTGCGTGTGCTGGAAACCGTGCTGCGCCTGGCCCATCCGATCATTCCATTCATTACCGAAGAACTCTGGCAGAAGGTTGCGCCGATGGCTGGCCGCGCCAAGGGCGACGGCACCGAAAGCCTCGCGCTGCAGGAATACCCGCGCGCCGTGCTGTCCAAGATCGACGAACAGGCCGAGCAGTGGGTGCAACAGTTGAAGGCGCTGGTGGACGCCTGCCGCAATCTGCGCGGCGAGATGAATATTTCCCCGGCGCAGCGCGTGCCGCTGTACGCCAATGGCGAAGCCGAATTCCTGCAGGTGGCGGCACCGTACGTGCAGGCTCTGGGCAAGTTGTCTGAAGTGAAGGTCTACACGGATGCGGCCGCCATGGAGCAGGACGGCGCAGGCGCACCGGTCGCCATCGTCGGCGAGAACAAGCTGCTGCTGAAGATCGAGATCGACGTGGCTGCCGAGCGTGCGCGGCTGTCGAAGGAAATCGACCGCCTGCGCGGCGAGATTACCAAGTGCGAAGCCAAGCTCGGCAACGAATCGTTCGTCGCCCGCGCGCCGGCCGCCGTGGTGGAACAGGAACAAAAGCGCGTGACGGATTTCAAAGCCACGCTGGCCAAGCTGGAGGCCCAGATCGCACGGCTACCGGTTCAAGCCGCCTGAGCGCCCGGAACAATCGATATCAAGGAAACCACGATGCAACGCGTCACCAAAGCCGTTTTCCCCGTCGCGGGGCTCGGAACCCGCTTTCTGCCGGCCACCAAGGCCAGCCCGAAGGAAATGCTACCGGTCGTAGACAAGCCGTTGATCCAGTACGCCGTGGAAGAAGCCATGGCCGCCGGGATCACCGAGATGATCTTCGTCACGGGCCGCAGCAAGCGCGCCATCGAAGATCACTTCGACAAGGCGTACGAACTGGAAGCGGAACTGGAAGCCAAGCACAAGACTGCCCTGCTGGAGGTCGTACGTTCGATCAAGCCGTCGCATGTGGATTGCTTCTACGTGCGTCAGCCGGAAGCGCTGGGCCTGGGCCATGCCGTGCAATGTGCCGAGAAGCTCGTGGGCGACGCGCCCTTCGCAGTCATCCTGGCGGACGACCTGCTGGACGGCGACCCGCCCGTCATGAAGCAGATGGTCGACCTGTACGAGCACTACAACTGCTCGGTCATTGGCGTGGAAGAGATCGACCGCGAGCAGAGCCGTTCGTACGGCGTGGTCGATGGCCGGCCGTGGGAAGAAGACGGCAGCGTGATCAAGATGTCGGGCATCGTCGAAAAGCCGGCGCCGGAAAACGCGCCGTCCAACCTGGGGGTGGTCGGCCGCTACATCCTCACGCCGCGCATTTTTGATCACATCCGCAACCTCAAACCCGGCGCGGGCGGGGAACTGCAGCTCACGGATGCCATCCAGTCGCTGCTGTCCGCCGAGCAGGTGCTCGCCTATCGCTACAAGGGCGTGCGCTACGACTGCGGCAGCAAACTCGGCTACCTGAAGGCAACGGTGGAACTGGCGCTCAAGCACAAGGAAGTCGCTGACGACTTCCGAGCCTATCTGGCTGCACGCGGCTGAGCCAACAGGCGCGTCGCCATGGAAAAAACCCGCGCAGCGTGAGCTGACGCGGGTTTTTTGTTGCCGGATCGTGTCCCGTCCGTCCGGCGCGGAGTTCCACCCTTTTGCGAGGAGAGGCTGCAGCCGTTCTTATTGCGGTGCCGTCAGCGGTTTGATGGTGTTGTTCAGCAAGCTCCAGTACGAACTGGTGCTGTACGGCAGCATCTGCTCAACGTAGTTCCACCAGAAGTAGCCGCCGATGAAGCGCGGATCGGCTGCCATCGTGGTGGTACCCATGGGGTAGTACGACTTGATCAGATTCTGCTGTACGGAGGTCGGCGCCGAGATGCTGGACGTGCCAATCTCACCAAAGCCCACCTTCGCGACCGGGAAGATGCTTTCAAGCAACTTGAAATCGTTTGCCCACGACGGATTCAATCCTGGGCAGTCCTGGTACGGGTAGTAGCTGAACAGTGCGTAGTCGGCACCTTGGAGCACGCGGGACGGCAGGAAATTAGTCGCCCAGGTACGCCATGAGTCCATCGACAGTTCGTAGCAGTTGGTGCCCTTGCCATCGTCGTTGTAGTACATCGTCACCGACACCAGGCCACCCGCGCCCTTCACGATGTCGTAGGCATTGCCGACCATCTGACCGATCTGCTGTTCCTGCGACGTTGCCGTCGTGGTCGGACCGCTCGGGTTGGCACGCAGCCATTCGCCGTTGATTTCATTGGCGATTTCCCATACATCCACGACATTTTTCAGCGTGCTCACCAACTCGTTAGTGCGTGCGCTGTAAGTAGTCGGGTCGACGGGGAAATAGTACGAATCCATCACTTCGCCCATCACGTAGGCGACTTGATGAAGCTTGACCAGCGGTGCGTAATAGTCGGCGGCCGAAGTACCCGGGTCAAAGACCACGCGCACGGTCGGCTTGTACGGCAGGTGCGTGAGCGAGGCCACGATCGCATTGATTTTGCTGACGTCATCAAGCGTGACGCCGTAGATGGGAGCCTTCGGGCGCGTGGCCTGCGCCGAGGCGGTTTGTATTCCCAGGCCTGTCAGCGTTGTTGCTGCCGCCAGACCCACCAAAGCGCGCAGGCTCATGCGCGCCGCCCTCTGTGCTGCTTTTTTGGTTTCCAACATTGTGATTTTCTATTCCCTCGGACGCAAAAAACGTTACGCCCAGTACTGCGATGGACAAGCGCCGTCCTACCTGTGCGGTATCCCGATGTGGTGTGACTCCTTTGACACACTGAACACCGAACGGGTGCGAGCGTCAGATGACGCCCCGGTCGGCGAATGGATGCGCGATTAGAGGTCCTGCTGAGTCGATGGATCGATCAACGGCCGTGCGCTTATTGAGTGGACTGGTACAGCTGGCGCGAGCTCACCCGAGGGTGGCACGCGGCTTGATATGTGACAAGCCCTGCACTTCAGTTGGCTGCCAACTGTGTTCCCCCCGTTGGCAGCCAAGCGGCATGATACCGGATGTTGTAGGCAGATCAACGAAATTTAACGCTGCTTACGCAGCAATAATAAAAAAACCGCGGGTCGGGCAGACACGCGGTTCTTCGAAACGCCCACGGGGTGGACGTCTTGGCGGCACAGCCGTTTTTACTTGTGCCGGTAGTTGATGCGACCCTTCGTGAGGTCGTACGGCGACATCTCCAGCTTCACGCGGTCGCCCGCGAGAATGCGGATACGGTGCTTCTGCATCTTGCCCGATGCGTAAGCCCAGATTTCCACGCCGTTTTCCAACTGCACGCGAAAACGATTGTCGGGTAGTGCTTCAGACACCACCCCTTCAAATTCAATCAGTTCTTCCTTGGCCAAACTCGTTCCTTTGTATGCAGCACGCGGCTGCGCCGATGGTTGCAATGATGTGATGACCCACCCGAACCACGCCACACGCATCTAGGAGCATGCAGCGGTACGCCGCGATCATCTGCCCGGACAGCGGGCTTGGGGGGTACCGAGTTGCACGGAACACAAATCGCGCCCGCCAAAGGCGCGCGCCGTTTCGTGCAAGCGAGAGCGAGGATGGGTGGCGGTCGCAGAAGCGCGCCGCCCGACTCGGCGCGGGGTATTCCCCGGTGCTGGACTCAGCCGCCACCGGCCATGATTGGCGCGGCGGCGAGCCGGATTCGCCCGCTATTCTACCACGGGGAGGTTCGGCGGGTTCAGGCGCCGTCGGCAGGAAGAGACAGTTCAGGCACGTCGCCATCGATGATGCTCTCAGCAAAGCGCAGCGCTGCAATGCGTGCAGCACCCACATTGCTGAATTGTCGATCCCCTGAGAGTCGGAAGACCTGCGTCTGCCCGGGTTCGGGCGACTCCCCCGCCCGACAGATCATCACGGCTGCGTTGTAGCTGCGATCTTCCCTGGCCTCGGGCCAGCGTGCCGTGCGTTCATGTTGGAAAGCCAACGGATAAATGTCGAAGCCTTTGTATTGGCCCGCCGGCGAAGTGTCCATCTGAAATGCCCCCTTCTTGAACGTCGAGTGCTGTCTGACTATACACCCGTGCGTTTTGCATGGCGATGAAAGCGACGGCAACGTTTGACTTCGGGCACGGCACAGCATGCGCAGGCCCATCGGCCATGGAAAGGAGGTCCGAAGCGATGACGAACGCTGGTCTAAAGAAGTTTCAGAACGTCACGCCCCGCCGCACGGTGCAACGCCATCCGATTGTGCTAGCGTGGATCGGAGCTTGCCGTGGCATCCAAACCGATGCGCACGCTCAGAGCAAGGCACCCGCTCCCGACCCTTTCAAGAATGACAATGCGCCTGATCTGTCCCATTGCCCTGGCATGTGCCGGGCTAATGTTGTCTGCCTGTGGTGGTGGCGGCGACGGTGTTTCGTCATCGAGCCCGCAAGCCAGGGTTGCTTCCAATGCCGCGAAACCGCAGTCGAAAACGGCAACTGCGGCAGCCGCAATCACCACTCCCGCTTGCGGTGTCAACGGCACCTCGCCGCTGGCAGGCGTGCAGACGTGGATGTACCAATTGCAGGGCATGACCACCGGCGCGCAGATCGATGCGCTGGACGCGCAGCCGTACGACATGCTGGTCATCGAGGCCAACAACACCGTCAAAGGGCTGGAGAACTTCAACACCGTGGACATGGTGGCGCGCCTGCGCACCAAGCCCGACGGCTCCGCGCGCAAGGTGCTCGCTTACATCGACATTGGCGAGGCCGAAGACTTCCGTACCTATTGGACGTCGAGCTGGAAGGCACCGACAGCTGACGGCCCCGGCACGCCCGACTTCATCATCCAGGCCGACCCCGATGGCTGGGCCGGCGATTACCCCGTCGCGTTCTGGGATCCGCGCTGGCAAGCGCTCTGGCTCGGGCCGAACGGCGCTGTCGCACAACTGGCGCGCGAAGGGTTCGATGGCGTCTATCTGGATTGGGTCGAAGCATACGCCGAGCCTTCGGTGGCGGACGCAGCCCAGGCGGCTGGCATCGATCCAGCACAGGCCATGGTCGATTTCATTGCCAGGATCCGTGCGGCGGGCCGCGCCATCAATCCGCAGTTCGCGGTGATCCAGCAAAACGCGTCCTCTTTGATTGACGACGGCGGTGGGTCAACTCTGCTGGCAACGATCGACGGCATCTCGCAGGAAGACACATGGTTCGGCGGCAGTGCCGGCGCCGCGTGGGGCAGCGCCTCCGGCGGCGACAAGGCCGCCAGCACAGAAGACACGCAATGGACGATCGACCAACTGCAGAAATACTGCGCTGGGAACGTGCCTGTCTTCACGATCGACTACGCGTTGAAGACGGCCAACGCGCAGAAGGTCTACACAGCCTCGCGCGGGCAAGGCTTCCACCCGCTGGTCTCCCGCATTGCGCTGTCCAAGCCGACGACTACGCCGCCCTGGAATGACTGACCACACTCAACGACGCACCGGCCGGCGCATCGGCAAACGGCAGGCCGACATAGTTTTCGGCGAGCACGCGGGCCCCGGCCGGTGAGCTGGTGACGTAGTCCAGCTCGGCGCGCTGCAGCTTTTGCATGAAGGGCGTGTGGTCGTCAAAGCGATGCAGCATCGACGTCATCCACCACGAGAAATGCTCGGCGCGCCACACGCGTTGCAAGCAACGTTCGGAGTAGCCTGCAAGCTGGGCGGTGTCCTCCTGCTTGTAGCGCGCGGTGAGCGCCTGAGCCAGCACGCGAACGTCAGCCACGGCCAAGTTCATGCCTTTCGCGCCGGTGGGCGGCACGATGTGCGCGGCGTCCCCCGCCAGGAACAGGCGGCCGTACTGCATCGTCTCGCACACAAAGCTGCGCATCGGCGTGACGCTCTTCTGCAGGATCGGACCTTCCTTCAAACGCCAGCCGTCGTTGTTTTCCAGGCGCGTGTGGAGTTCATCCCAGATGCGCGCATCGGACCATTCGGCAAGATTCTCATCGGGCTTGCATTGCAGGTAGAGCCGCGTGATCTTGGGTGAGCGCATGCTGAACAGCGCAAAACCCCGATCGTGGCTCGCGTAGATCAGCTCTTCCGCCGCAGGCTCCGCTTCCGCCAGGATGCCCAGCCAGGCAAACGGATACACGCGCTCGAACACCGCTTGCCGCTGGGCCGGAATCGCTTGCCGGCAGATGCCGTGAAAGCCATCGCACCCGGCGATGTAATCGCATTGCAATGTCTGCGGCACGCCGTCGTGGACGAACTGCACCGAAGGCGTGGCCGACTCGATGTCATGCACCGACACATCGCTCACATCGAACAGCAGCGGTGCGCCCTGCTCCATGCGCGCCGCAATCAGATCCTTGACCACCTCGTGCTGCCCATACACGGTGATCGAGCGGCCGCCCGACATCGCCGTCAGGTCAATGCGGTGGCGCTTGCCGCCAAACAGCAGGTCGATGCCGTGATGCACCAGCCCTTCGCGCCGCATACGCTCGCCCACACCCGCTTCGTTAAGCACGTCGACCGTGCCTTGCTCCAGCACGCCGGCGCGGATGCGCTCTTCAACGTACGCGCGGCTCTTGGTTTCGAGAATGACGGCGTCGATGCCGTTGCGGTGCAGAAGCTGCCCGAGCAGAAGGCCTGCCGGGCCCGCGCCAATGATGGCGACCTGGGTGCGCATGTTGGTTGTCTCCGGATGGATTTGGAATCGTTCTGGCAACCATTGTTGGCGCGCGCCTTGATATCGCACAATGCAATATTGGCGATAAACTCTATCGCCAATTCAGATAGTGCATTGCCATGTCTACCCTGCCCGACTTTGACCTGAACCTGTTGCCGATCCTGCTGGCCTTGCATGACGCGCGCAGCGTAAGCATGGCCGCGCAACAGCTCGGCATGAGCCAGCCTGGCGTGAGCACCGCGCTGGGAAAGCTGCGTGCCGCGTTTGACGACCCGTTGTTCGTACGCACCTCGCGCGGCATGGAGCCCACGCCGCGAGCGCTGGCGCTCATTCCGGCAGCGCGCGATGTGGTGGCGCGCGTGCAGCAGGGCATTCTGGAAACCGGCGCGTTCGATCCGGCCACGACCACACATACGTTTTCGATCTCGTTGTCGGACGTGGGTGAGATGGTATTTCTGCCCCGGATTGTCGAAGCGATGGCGCGGCAGGCGCCGCGGGCGTCGGTGCAATCCGTATCACTGCCGCCGGCGCAGATCGAGCGCGCGCTGGAGACTGGTTCGCTCGACCTGGCCGTCGGTTACTTCCCCGACTTGAAGAAGAACAACTTCTTCCAGCAGCGGCTGTTCACGCACTATTTCACTTGCATCGTGCGCGCAGATCATCCCGTCACGCGGGGCGGCAACACGAAGCTGTCGATGGCGCAGTTTTTGGAATACGGGCACGCCGTGGTGCGCGCGGAGGGGCGCAGCCAGGAACTGTACGAGCGCTTTCTGGAGCGTAAGCGCATCCGACGGAAGCCGACGCTGCTCACGCCACACTTCATGAGCATTCCGTTCATCCTGGCGCGCACCGACTTGATTGCGACGGTGCCGCACGCTGTGGGCCTGTCGTTCATGCAATCGCACGGCAACATCCGCGTGATGGAACCGCCCCTGGAGCTGCCGAGCTTCGATCTCAAGCAGCACTGGCATCGCAAATTCCATAACGACACGCGCAGCCAATGGTTCCGCGCGCTAGTGTCGTCTCTGTTCAACGACGAGGCGGATGAATGGCGGGAGCCCGGCCATCGGCCCGCCAAACGCAAGAACACGAAGTAACCGACTTGACCCGAATGTTCACAATCACGCGCAGGCGACGCCGGCGGCCATTTTTCCGGTGCGTTGCATGGCGCCTACCCGAGACGGTGGATTCTGCGTCTACGTCTTGGATGCGGCCTCGGCGTCCATCTCTGCAAACACCGTCTGCGCAAGGTGGAAGGCATGGTTGGCTGCCGGCACGCCGCAGTAGATGGCGGTCTGCAGAAGCGTTTCCTGAATCTCGTCGCGGGTGACACCGTTGTTGGCAGCAGCACGCAGGTGAAGACGCAACTCGCCGTCGCGGCCGAGGGCAACCATCATGGCGATCGTCAGCAGACTGCGCGTGTGGCGCGGCAAACCGGGGCGCGTCCAGATCTCGCCCCAGGCGTAGCGCGTGATGAGATCCTGGAACGGTACGGTCAACTCAGTCTGCGCGGCGTTGGCACGGTCGACATGGGTGTCGCCCAGAACAGCGCGGCGCACTTCCATGCCCGCGGCGTAGCGTTCGCGATCATCCATGGGCGACCTCGCGTGCCACGCCGGCCGTCAAGAAGCTGACCAGCGCTTCGGTATAGCCGTCAGCCTGCTCCCAGTTGGCGAGGTGGCCGGCGCAAAGCTCGACGTATTGCGCACCCGGCACACCGTCCGCAATGAGTTTGGTCTGCGCGGCGGGCGTGGAGATATCGTGCGTACCACCAATCACCAGCATCGGCACGCGGATGTTCGGCAGTTGCGCGCGCAAATCCGCATCGCGAATGGCTGCGCAGTTGCCGTTGTAGCCGGCGTCCGGCGTCGACAGCAGCATCGCCTTGACGATGTCGACGCGGCTTGCGTTGGCGTCGCGATAGCCCTGCGTGAACCAGCGCTCCAGCACCGTTTCCGTAATGCTGGCCATACCGCCTTGCTCGACCTGCGCGATGCGCGTGTTCCAGCTCTGCTGCGTGCCGATGAGCGCGGCGGTGTTCGTCACCACCATGCGCGGGAAGCGCTCGCCGTGATGCGCGGCCAGCCACAGGCCGGTCAGCCCGCCCATCGACAGACCGCAGAACAGCGCAAGGTCAATGTTGTAGTGGTCGAGCAACGCAAGCACATCTCCGCCAAGTTGTGCGACGCCAAACGGCGCGTCGGGCACGCTCGACTGGCCGTGGCCACGCTGGTCATAGCGCAGCAAGCGGAAGTGTTGGCGCAGCGCTTCGAGCTGAGGCTCCCACATGCCCAGATTCGTGCCCAGGGAATTCGACAGCACCAGCACCGGCTTACCCGTGGCGGGCCCATCATCGAATTCGTGATACAGGCGGACATTGTCGTGTTCAAGCCAGGGCATGGTGTCTCCGTGGAATGTGTGTTCAGGGATGGCGGCGAGCGTGTTCCGCGAGCACGCGGTCGACTGCGGCGCCCGCATCGCCAAGGTAATGGTTGGGATCGAGCAGCGCGCTTAGCCGTTGCGGCGTGGCCGCGCCCCAGATGTGCAGGACGTCGGCGTCTTGGGCCAGCACGTCATGCAACGTTCTGCTCTCTTGTAAGGCTTTGCGGCTGGCAGCTTCGACCACGTGATGCGCTTGCAGGCGGCCAATGTCTGCACCCAGCGCCAGCATCACGGCTTCACCGAGGATCAGGCCGTGCGTGAGGTCGAGATTTGCGCGCATGCGAGCGGCGTCAACATGCAAACCTTCGACCATCTCGCGCATGCGATCGAGCGCGCCGGCCGTGAGGCAGGCCATCTCACGCAATGTTGCCCATTGCGCCTGCCAACCGCCGAGCGCGCGTTCGTGCTCCTGCGGCAGCGCAGACAGCAGCGTGCTCGCCAAGCCGGGCATGCGCGTGGCCGCAGCAAGCACCGTTGCGCAACCGACCGGGTTGCGCTTATGCGGCATGGTGGAAGATCCGCCCTTGCCCGCACCGGAAGGCTCGGCAACCTCGCCGACCTCCGTTTGCATCATCAACGAAAGATCGCGTGCGCAGTGACCCAGCGTGCCGGTCAGCAGCGCGAGCGTCGTGCCGATATCGGCGATTCGATCCTGCTCGCCGTGCCACGACAGCGCTGGCAGTGGCAGATCAAGTTCGTGCGCCAGCGTTTGGGCGACAGCGCGTGCCTGTTCACCCAGGCTGGCAAGCGTGCCTGCCGCCCCGCCAAACTGCAGCGCGGGCACATGCGCGCGCAACGCGGCAAAGCGATCCTGCGCGCGATGCACGGCTTCCAGCCAGCCCGCAACCTTGCGCCCGAACGTTGTCGGCAGCGCCTGCTGCAGCCACGTGCGCGCCACCATCGGTGTATTGCGATGACGCTGCGCCAGCGCGGCGAGCGCGTCGGCCAGTTTCTGCAAATCCGCTTCGATCAACGCAGCCGACTGCCGCCACTGCAACATCAAACCGGTATCGATGATGTCCTGACTCGTCGCGCCCCAATGCACGTAGCGCGCGGCGTTTTCATCGTGCTGCGCGACAGCGGCAGTCAGTTGTTTGACCAGTGGAATGGCCAGGTTGCCCGCGCTGGCAGCGGCGTTACCCAGCGCGTCCAAGTCCAGCACTACGCTGGCGCACACCGCGCGAATCGGCGCCACGGCTTGCGCCGGAATCACGCCCACCGCGCCCTCGGCCTGCGCAAGCGCCGCCTCCACATCGAGCATCGCGCGCACCGTGGCCGCTTCGGACCACACCGCCAACATGGCCGGTGTGGAGAAGGCGCGATCAAGCAATCCGCTGGTCATGGCCGTATCAAACTCAAACGCGTTCGATCACCAGGGCAATGCCCTGCCCCACGCCGATGCACATCGTGCACAGCGCATAGCGTCCGCCCGTGCGTTGCAGCTGATACATCGCCGTCGTCACCAGGCGCGCGCCGCTCATGCCAAGCGGGTGGCCCAGTGCGATGGCACCGCCGTTCGGGTTGACGCGCGGATCGTCGTCACGCAGGCCCAGTTGACGCGTCACCGCCAAACCCTGCGCGGCAAACGCCTCGTTCAGCTCGATCACATCCATCTGATCGATCGTCAGTCCCAGTTGCTTGAGCAGCTTCTGCGACGCCGGTGCCGGGCCGATGCCCATCACGCGCGGCGGCACACCAGCCGTGGCCATGCCGACAATGCGGGCACGCGGAGTCAGGCCAAAACGCTTAGCAGATTCTTCGTTGGCGAGGAGCAGCGCGCAGGCGCCATCGTTCACGCCCGACGCATTGCCGGCCGTCACCGTGCCGTCCGGACGCACCACGCCCTTGAGCTTGGCGAGCGCTTCCATGCTGGTCGCACGCGGGTGCTCATCGCGGTCCACCACGATGGCATCGCCCTTCTTCTGCGGAATCGTCACAGGCGTGATTTCGTGCGCGAGCGTGCCATCTTCCTGCGCACGTGCGGCGTTGGCCTGGCTGCGCAGCGCGAAGCGGTCTTGGTCTTCGCGGTTGACCTTGTAGTCGGTGGCGACGTTCTCGGCGGTTTCGGGCATCGAGTCGACACCGTATTGCGCCTTCATCAGCGGGTTGATGAAGCGCCAGCCGATGGTGGTGTCGTAGATGGCAGCATCGCGCGAGAAGGCACTCGCCGCCTTGCCCATCACGAACGGCGCACGGCTCATGCTTTCCACACCGCCTGCGATCATCAACGCGGTTTCACCCGAGCGGATGGCGCGCGCAGCGGTGCCGGTCGCGTCCATGCCGGAGCCGCACAGGCGGTTGATGGTCGAGCCCGGCACGCTGTCGGGCAACCCGGCCAGCAGCGACGACATGCGCGCCACGTTGCGGTTGTCTTCGCCCGCCTGATTGGCGCAGCCGAAGATCACGTCGTCGATGGCCGACCAGTCGACCTGCGGGTTGCGCGCCATCAGCGCCTTGAGCGGCACGGCACCCAGGTCATCCGCACGCACGGCGGACAGGCTGCCGCCGTATCGGCCGATGGGGGTCCGGATGGCGTCGCAGATAAAGGCTTCGGTCATGTTGTTCTGTCTCCAATGGTTCTAGGCACGACGCAACGGCGCCGCCGTCATCGTCTGCAGCGTATCGAAATCGAGGCCGTCGGCCATCTCGCGCACCACCAGGCCATCGGGCGTGATGTCGATCACGGCAAGGTCGGTGTAGATGGTATCGACACAGCCGATGCCCGTCAGCGGGTACGTGCACGACGGCACGATCTTGCTGTCGCCCTGCTTGGTCTGGTGCTCCATCATGACGAAGACGCGCTTGGCGCCAATAGCGAGGTCCATCGCGCCGCCCACGGCAGGAATGGCGTCGGGTGCACCGGTGTGCCAGTTGGCGAGGTCGCCCGTGGCCGATACCTGGAAGGCGCCGAGCACGCAATAGTCGAGATGGCCGCCCCGCATCATGGCAAACGAATCGGCGTGATGGAAGAACGAGGCACCGGGCTTGATGGTGACCGGCTGCTTGCCGGCGTTGATCAGGTCTTCGTCTTCTTGCCCAGGCGCGGGCGCGGGGCCCATGCCCAGCAGGCCGTTCTCGGTGTGCAGGATGATTTCGCGGTCGGCCGGCAGCTGGTTCGCCACCAGCGTCGGCAAGCCGATGCCCAGGTTGACGACGGAGCCATCGGGAATGTCATGCGCCACACGCGTAGCGATTTGATCGCGCGTCCAGCGTTGAATCTTGGCGGTGGTTTCGGCGCTCATGCGGCCTCCTTGGATTGCGCTGCGTTGCCGAGTTGCACGACACGCTGCACAAAAATGCCCGGCGTAACGATGTGCTCCGGGTCCAGCTCGCCAAGCTCCACCGTCTCACTGACCTGCGCGATGGTGCACTTGGCCGCCATCGCCATCACCGGCCCGAAGTTGCGTGCCGTCTTGCGATAAACGAGGTTGCCCCAGCGGTCTGCGCGCAGGGCCTTGATGAGGGCGTAGTCGGCAGTCAGCGGCAACTCGAGCACGTACGGCTTGCCGTCGATGATGCGCGTTTCCTTGCCTTCGGCCAATTGCGTGCCATAGGCGGTCGGGCAGAAGAAGCCGCCAATGCCGGCACCTGCGGCGCGGATGCGCTCGGCCAGGTTGCCTTGCGGCACCAGTTCCAGTTCGATTTCGCCGGCGCGATACAGCGCATCGAACACATACGAATCGGCTTGGCGCGGGAACGAGCAGACGATCTTGCGCACGCGGCGCGCCTTGAGCAGCGCGGCCAGGCCCGTCTCGCCATTGCCGGCGTTGTTGTTGATGATGGTCAGCTCACGCGCGCCATGCGCGATGAGCCCGTCGATGAGTTCCGATGGCATGCCTGCGGTACCGAACCCGCCGATCATGATGGTGGCACCGTCCGGGATATCGGCCAGGGCGGCCTCCACAGACGGACAAAGCTTGTTGATCACGTGCATTCTCCGGCAAGGGCGCCCGCACATTCTCGATGGCTGGCGCGGGTCGGAGCATCGCGGGGGCCGGACATGGCCAAACCGCAACCGGGCGGCCTGCGAGTCTCCTGTTTGACGATTGGATCGACACAGGCCTTTGCTGTCCGGCCCACGCTTGCCTTCCCTCTTTTGTTCGATATGCGAACTCGCGTTCGATCCAAGAACTAATCTACGCCTCCCTTCCCGAGCGTGTCAAGGCGTACGCATGCCGATCAGACGTTCGAGTAGCGAAACCGGGGCAATGCCAGTAGTCTTGAGGCCACTGCACCGCTTTTGTCTTTCTTTGCATGTCTGCTGCCGAACTGTCCACCGAAAAACCCAGCGATTCCTATGTCCAGTCCTTTGCGCGGGGGCTGTCCGTCATTCGCGCGTTCAATGCCGAACGCCCGGAGCAGACGCTCTCCGAAGTCGCCGAGGCCACGGGCCTGACCCGCGCCGGCGCCCGCCGCATCCTGCTCACGCTGGTCAGCCTGGGTTATGTCAGCTTTGAAGGCCGCCTCTTCCGCCTCACGCCCAAGATTCTTGATCTCGGATTCGCCTACCTCACCTCGATGCCGTTCTGGAACCTGGCCGAGCCGGTGATGGAAGAGCTCGTGCAGACGGTGCACGAAAGTTGCTCTGCCTCGGTGTTGGACGGGACGGAGATCGTCTACGTTCTGCGCGTGCCCACGCAAAAGATCATCGCGCTGAACCTGTCGGTCGGCAGCCGCCTGCCTGCGTTCTGTACGTCGATGGGCCGCGTGCTGCTGTCAGGCCTGCCCGAGGATCAGCTCGACATCGCACTGCGCGAATCGGACCGGCGGGCGCGCACGCAACGCACCATCACAGACGTCGACGCACTGAAGGAGGTCATAGCCGGCGTGCGCCAACAAGGTTGGGCGCTGGTCGACCAGGAACTGGAGGAAGGGCTGATTTCGCTGTCGGCGCCGATCCGCAATCGCGCGGGGGATATCATCGCCGCCATGAATATCAGCGGACAGGCCAACCGGACTTCCGGCAAACAGATGACGAAGCAGTTTCTCGGTCCGCTGCAGCAGGCGGCCGAGCGTATTTCTGCCATGGTGCGGGTGCGGACCTGACCTGAGTTAAAGGCAGCAGCGCCCAGTGCGCTGCGCGCCTCGCATCCCGACAGTTTTTTCAATAAAATTGTGGCTCCGTGGGCAAAGAGGATGTCTGTGACTCAACACACCGCCATTCACACCGGTCTGGATGTGAAAGGCCGCCAACGCCGGGCGCATGCTTCGTGCGTCCTGGCGCTTGCCCTGCCGTTGCTGTCCAGCCCTGTGTGGGCCCAATCGACCACGCTGGCGACGGCCATGCAGGAATTGACGCCGCTGGCCCGCATGCTGGTGGGCGCCGCCACAGGTCGCAGCACGGCCGCCGCCGGCGTGCCGGCCCTCACGGGCCCCGCGCGCAACGCAGACCGTGCCCTCGCTCAGGCCTGCGCTGAAATCAACCGCTTCACCCCCGTCCCGCTCGACCGCGAAACCTCGCTGGCGCAATGCTCGCTGGCGCAGAAGAAGAACCTCGTCTTCGTCATCACGCTAACCAACTACGCGGCGCACTCGGCCGCATCGCAAGGCTTTCGGCTGAATTTCGTGCCGATCCTGCAGAAGAACATCTGCAACAACGGCGACGTTCGCATCCTCACGCGCCTGGGCCTGAGCCTGGTCTACCGCTATCGCGGCAACGACCATGAGACCGTCGGCGACGTGCCCATCAACGAATCGATCTGCGGCACCCTCTAAGTCCACGCTCCGCCCCGGGAATCCCCTGATGGAGCGCAGTCGGCGGCCATGTCATTAATGGCAGACAAAGTCTCATTTGATCCAACATGTGCCGGGCCTCTGCCTTGCTGCGCCAGCCTTACCTGGCTGCACGCATGCAACCCCACAACCCGAATATCCCGCCTGTGCACTGCACCCCGCCCTGCCTGCCAACCGCCATCTGCGCCCCGTCGGCATGGACTATAGTTGGGCGTTCCGCTCGCCGTCATATGGTTATCCGAAGTCCGCGCATGCAAATCGCGCATACGCCGGTATGCTCGCGGGCGATCCTCGATTCGATCTCGAATCGCACACTGTTCACCACCCAAGTCGTCAAGGAGGAAATCCGATGAAAACAAACCGACGTCTGACGCAATTTGCAGGTGCCGCCATCCTGGCTGCGGCAACCCTGGTCGCCGCCACTGCGCACGCTGATCAAGTTTCCGACATCAAGAAGAAGGGCGAGCTTGTCTGCGGCGTGCTCGGCACCGACGAGCCGTTCAGCTTCCTGAAAGACCCGATGAGCCGCGAGATCGTCGGCTACGACGTCGATATGTGCGACGCCATTGCCAAGAGTCTGGGGGTGAAGCCCGTGCTCAAGCAGTTGGCCGTGGCCGCCCGCCTGCCCGAACTGCAGCAAGGCCGCGTCGACCTGCTGGCCGCCTCGCTCACGCACAACAAGGAGCGCGAGGCGCAAATCGACTTCTCGGTGTCGACGTTCATCACCGGCCAGAAGGCCATGGTGAAGAAGAGCAGCGGCATCACGTCGCTCGCCCAGCTTGATGGCAAGAAGCTCCTGACGGTCAAGGGCTCGACCATGGAAGCCAACATTGCCAAGACCATCAAGAACGCCGATGTGGTCTCGTTCGACAACAGCCCGCAGGCGCTGCTGGCCCTGCAGCAAGGCAAGGGCGTCGCCTACGTGAACGACGAAACCACGCTGATCGGCAACATGGCCAAGATGGGCCCGGCAGCGAAGGACTACGCGCTCCTGCCGCAAAACCTGTCGACAGAACACCTCGCACTGGGCATCCGCAAGGGCGAGCCGGCCTTCAAGAAGCAGGTCGACGACGTGCTGCTCGGCATGGAAAAGAGCGGCGAGGCGCAGAAGCTGTTCGACAAGTGGTTCGGCCCGAATACAAAGATGGCCTTCCCGCAGCGTACCTTCAAGATTTCCACCGACAAGATCGATTAATCGTTAAAGGTCGGGCCGCCCAGACGCCGTTCTGGGCGGTGAATCTCCATGCCCCATTTTGATTTGTCGATGCTGCTCTCTGGGCAGTATCACCAGTGGCTTGTCAGCGGTTTCTTCCTGTCGATCAAGCTCTCCGTGCTGGCCTTCGTGCTGGCCCTTCCGCTTGCCATCGTGGTCGCGCTGCTGCGCCTGTCGCCCGCCGCACCACTGCGCGGCATCGGCCAGACGTTCGTCGAAGCCATCCGCAACGTGCCGCTGCTCGCCCACATGCTGTTCTGGTATTTCGGCGCGCCGCAGATCCTGCCGGAGTTCATCCGGGATTGGCTCTACAGCATGAACTACGAGGCCGCGAGCGCGGTCATTGCGCTCGTGCTCTATACGGCCGCGTACATGGCGGAGGACATCCGCAGCGGCATCCGCTCGATCCCGAAGGAACAGCTTGAAGCCAGCCGCGCGCTCGGGCTCTCGTTCCTACAGGCCATGCGCTTGGTGGTGCTGCCGCAATCGCTGCGCGTGACGGTACCGCCGCTGGTCAGCCAAACGTTGAACCTGTGGAAGAACTCCAGCATCGCCATGGTCATCGGCGTGGCCGAATTGATGTACCAGGCGCAGCAGGTGGAGTCCGCCACCTTTCGCGGCTTTGAGGCGTTTGCGTTTGCCACTGCCGCCTATCTGACCATCTCGATTGCGATCACGGTGTTCTCGGCCTGGTATCAGCATCGCTACCCCGTCCGGACGCTGTAGCCATGCTCGATCTCATTCAAACCTACGGTATCTATTACCTGATCGGCCAATACCCGAACGGGCCGCTGGGCGGGTTGGCGCTGACGTTCCTGCTGGCGTCTGCCGGCCTCGTGCTGGCGCTGCCGATGGGCATCATCCTGGGCCTGTGCCGCGTGAGCCCGATTGCCGCGCTGCGCTGGCCGGCCACGGCGCTCGTCTATATCGTGCGCGGCACGCCGCTGCTGATGGTGATCTTCTGGGCGTACTTCCTGCTGCCATCCGTCACCGGCCAGCGCACCGACCAGTTCAGCACCATGCTGACCGCGCTGGTGATTTTCGACGGCGCCTATCTGGCGGAGATCGTGCGCGCAGGCATCCAGGCGTTGCCGCGCGGGCAGATGGAGAGCGCCCGCTCGCTCGGCCTGTCGTACATGCAGGCCATGCGCCGGGTGATCCTGCCGCAGGCGCTGCGCAACATGCTGCCGTCGCTGGTCAACCAGCTTGTCTCGACCATCAAGGAAACCTCGCTCGGTTACATCATCAGCCTGCCCGAGGTGTCGTTCGTGGCGGGGCAGATCAGCACCGCCGTGATGGTCAAATCCGCCGAGGTGTACGGCCTGCTCGGCATCAGCTACTTCATCATGTGCTTTAGCCTCACGCGCGTGGCGTTCTATCTGGAGCGCCGCCTCGCGGCACGCGCTCCGTCCAAACCATGAACATGATCACGATCGAACACGTCGACAAGTGGTACGGCGATTACCACGCGCTGGTCGACATCAACGAAACCGTTGCCAAGGGTGAAGTGGTGGTGGTGTGCGGGCCGTCGGGCTCGGGCAAGTCGACGCTCATTCGCACGCTGAACCGGCTCGAAGCCATTCAGAAAGGCCGCATCGTCGTGAACGGCCACGAGGTGCATGCGCCAGGCGTGGACGTCAACCAACTGCGCAGCGGCATCGGCTTCGTGTTCCAGCAGTTCAACCTGTTTCCGCACCTGACCGTCATGCAGAACTGCACGCTCGCGCCGGTGCAACTCAAGCGCATGCAGCCGCAGGAGGCCAAGGATTTTGCAATGAGTCTGCTCGAACGCGTGGGCCTGCCGCACAAGGCCGGCGCCTACCCTGGTGAGCTGTCGGGCGGGCAGCAGCAGCGCGTGGCCATCGCGCGCGCCCTGGCCATGAAGCCGCCCGTCATGCTGTTTGACGAGCCGACGTCCGCGCTGGACCCGGAGATGGTGAACGAAGTGCTGCTGGTCATGAAGGACCTCGCCCGCGACGGCATGACCATGGTGTGCGTCACGCACGAAATGGGCTTTGCACGCGAGGTGGCAGACCGCGTCCTGTTCATGGACCAGGGCCAGGTGCTGGAGCGCGCCACACCGGAAGATTTCTTCCAGCGCCCGCAACACCCGCGCGCACAACGCTTCCTGGCTGACATCCGCTCGCCCTGGAGCGAACCGGCCTGAACCCTCAGGCAGCGAGCAAACAAAAACGGGGGACACAGTCCCCCGTTTGCTTTGCATGCGCGATGACGCCGCTTACTGAATGGCCTTGTCGTTCGGGTGTGCGTACAGCTCCTTCATGCCGGCCGTCATCGGGTAGTTCAGGTTCAGGCCCTTCGGCGGAATCGGCGACAGGAACCACTTCTTGTACAGATCGTTCGCCTTGCCCGACTTCATCAGGTCGGCGATCACGTCGTCAGCCACTTTCTTGAACGCCGGATCGTCCTTGCGCATCATGCAAGCGTACGTCTCGGTCTGCAGCGGCTTGCCTGTGACAACCCAGTCAGCCTGGTTCTTGGCCTTGGTGCGCTCGCCATACAGCAGCGGCTCGTCCATCACGAACGCCACGGCGCGGCCCGATTCCAGCGTCAGGAACGCCTGACCATGATCCTTCGCGAGGATCAGGTTCATCTTGTCGGCATCCTTGGCCTCACCGTTCATCTTCTGCAGGATGCGGTCTTCGGTCGTGCCGGCGGTGGTGACCACGGTCTTGCCCTTCAGGTCCGGGAAATCCTTGATGCCCGAATCCTTCTTCACCAGCATCAGCATGCCGTAGATGAAGATGTTGTTGGAGAACGCCACCTGCTTCTGGCGCTCGAGGTTGTTGGTGGTCGAGCCGCACTCGAAGTCGATCGTGCCGTTCTGCAGCAGCGAGATGCGGTTCTGCGACGTAATCGGCGTGAGCTTGACCTGCAGCTTCTTGCCCACCGTCTTTTCCACGCCCGCGACGATCATGTTGGAGATCTCTTGCGAATAGCCGGTGATGGTGTTCGCGTCAGCCTGATACGAGAACGGAATCGACGACTCGCGATAGCCCACCGAAATCACGCCCGACTGCTTGATCTTGGTCAGCGTGTCGGTCGACTGCGCCTGCGCGCCGGTCGACAGCACTGCCAGTGCGCCGGCCGCAGCTAGCGTCAGGCCACACAGAATACGTTTGGTCGAATGCAAGGTCTTCATGCTTCCCCTCCTATGGGTGTGTTCGCTCCAGACTACTTGGGTTACCAATGGGCTCGGGCCAGATACGCATCATCGGGCCTGCGCGCTCGGTCTTTTGAATCTCGTTCTTGTGTCACGCGGCAAGCGCGTACGGCACTGGGGAAATCGCGGGCTTGCGGCCCGCAATCAGATCGGCCAACAAGCCTGCACTTCCCAGCGCCAGCGTAAAGCCCAGCGCGCCGTGGCCCACGTTCAACCACAACCCTTGCACCGGCGATGGGCCCACCACCGGCACGCCTGTTGGCGTTGCGGGCCGCATGCCGGCCCAGGGGGCAGCATCGGCACCCGCGTCATTGGCGCGCATGGCACCCGGAAACAGCGCGCGCGTTTCGTCATACAGCGTCTGCGCACGGCGCGTGTCCAGCGCCGTTGACCAGCCCACCAAGTCAGCCATGCCCGCCACACGCAGCGTCTGGCCGATGCGGGCATAGACGATCTTGCGCGCCGCATCCGTCACGCTGATCACCGGGGCAACATCGTCCGCCTCCAGCGGCAGGCTGATGCTGTAACCCTTCAGCGGATACAGGCCTGGGTCGATGCGCAATGGGCTAAGCAGCTTGGCGCTGGTCACGCCCGCTGCCATCACCACCGCATCGGCGGCAACCTGTTCGCCATCGGCCAGTTTGAGACCACGCACACGGCGGCCTTCTGTCCACAACGCATCCACGCCGGTATTGAAGCGCAGCGTCACGTTCGGCATCGCGCGCAACCTGTCGAACAAGCCGACGCAGAGTTGATGGCAATCCGCCACGTCTTCGTCGGGCGTGTAGATGGCGCCGACGATCTGGTCGCGTACGCCGGCAAGCGCGGGCTCGTGGGCGACAGCCTCATCGGCGGACAACGCATGCTGCTCGCAGCCGAGCGTGGCCTGATAGCCGACCTGGGCGCGGGCAGATTCAAACGCCGCAGCCTCGCGATGCACCACCAGCTTGCCGCGACGCGCAAAGCTGAACGCCAGATCCGGCAGCGCCTCCCGCAGCGCCTCCATGCGGGCGCGGCTGTAGAACGACAACGCGAGCAGCTCGCGCGTGGTGCGATCGGCACGGTCGCGATTGCAGGCCGCGATAAAGCGCAGCCCCCAGCGCAGCAACGCCGGATCCAGCGACGGCTTCAGGCGCAGCGGCGAATCACGGCGCAGCAGCCAGCCCGGCACATGCGAAAGCACGCCGGGGCCGGCCAGCGGCGCCACATAGCTGTAGCTCAACTGGCCGCCGTTGGCGTAACTGGTGCCCTCGCCCGGGCCCGGATGGCGCTCGACCAGGGTGACCTGATGGCCTTCCTGGGCCAGCGCATGGGCCGTGCTGATGCCGATGATGCCGGCGCCGACTACTGCTATTTGCATGAAGAAGCTGCACGTTTTGGAATGTCGGGTGCAGCTTAAGGAGCCCGGCGGTGGTTCGGCAAATGCGGAGTTGTTAGGGGGGATGTTGTGGGGCTATGGGTTGGTCTTTGGTTTGGGTGCCCGGCGATCACCCGTTAGCGTGGCTCCCCACGCGGGAAGGTAGGAGGCGCCAGCATACTGGCCGTGAAACACGGAGCGTTTTCCTCTCCGCGCAAGGCAAGCAAGCGTGCAGCAATGGCTTTTCCTTGCCCCACCGCCGCCGCAACGGCAGCATCGGCTGAATCGAACTCCGCCGAGGCGTTATGAAAACGCTCCAGGCGCGGATAGATCATTGCCTCATTCTCGCGTGTGCAGACGAAGCCGGTGTATGAATAACCGAGCCGCCCTCTACTGCCCGGCACAACCAGCACGTGTATCGCACAGCCATAGAAGTGTTGAATCCGCCATCCCCGCATCATTTCCTCCTTCCTCTTTCTCGTCGACGCCCCAATATCGCTGCCGTGAGCCTACGGGCCGCCCCTCGCACCGCGTACGGTGCCAACTGGCCTGGCGGTGCTAGCACGGCAAGAGCAGGCATCGGCCTGACCAAGGCCATTTGTAGCCCGTGACATCGGTGTACCAGGCCGCCAGATAACCGTCCGCATTCATCACATCGAACATCACGGCGGCAAAGACGGCGACGGCAAGAACGCCCATCAGAATCTGGGCCAGCGGGGTACCGTCAGAGCGATCGTCTTCGTGCAACTCTTCTCGACCTTCCTCGTCAGTTCTGTGCGTGTCGCCGGCCACCATGCCGTCAGCTCCATTTCATACGGTCACCATTCAGGTCGGCCCTCAAAGCACAGCGCAACACCAGCGCGCTTTGCGCCTGCGTGTTCTAGGCAACCTGAAAATGCTTCACGGACTCCGCAAGCAGGCAGCCTTGCTCTTCCAGTGCCTGCGATGCGGCTGCCGCCTCTTCCACCAGCGCTGCATTGCGCTGCGTCATCTGGTCCATTTCCGAGACGGCCGTGTGGATCTGGGCAATACCCTGGCTCTGCTCGGCGCTGGCAGATGCAATGTCCTCGATCAGCCGCGTGACGTTAGCCACGGCAGTGGTCACGGATCGCATGGTTTGCCCCGCACGCCCCACGGCAACGTCACCTTCGCGCACATGCTCAAGCGACGATTCGATCAACCCCTTGATTTCCTTGGCCGCAGAAGACGACCGCTGCGCAAGCGTGCGCACTTCGCTGGCAACCACCGCAAAGCCGCGCCCCTGCTCACCGGCACGCGCGGCCTCCACCGCTGCGTTGAGCGCGAGGATGTTCGTCTGGAACGCGATCCCCTCGATAAGCGCGGTGATCTCGTTGATGCGCACCGAGCCCGCGCTGATCTTGCCCATGGTCTGGACCATGTTGTCCACCTCGTCGCTGCCTTGTTCGGCAACGTCAGAGGCATTGACCGCCAGCGTGGCAGCCTCTCGCGCATTGGCGGCGTTCTGCTGCACTGTCGTCGTCAGCTCTTCCACGCTGGAGGCCACCTCTTCCAGTGCAGAGGCCTGTTCTTCCGTGCGGCTCGACAAATCAACGTTGCCACTGGCGATCTGGCTGGAGCCGGCAGAAACCGACTGCGCCACATCGCCCACACGGCCGATGAGCACCCCCAGGCCCTGGCAGATCTGCTTCATTGAAGACAGCACGCTGCCACTGGGCGCGATCCTGAACGCGTCCTGTTCGCGGAAATCGCCGGCGGCAATGCGGGTGGCAATGGCTGCCAGACTTGAGGGCTCCGCCCCGAGTGCGCCCAACACGCTGCGTGCAATGGCAATACCCAGCACACCGGCTGCCGCAAACGCAAACAACCCTGCGGCCACGGCTATCCACATGGCTGTGGTCGCATACGCCTGTGCCGACTCCACTGCAGCAGCAGAGCGAGTGGAGACGAATGCGTTGTACGCTTGCACCGCCTTATCCAGCGCGTGCAGCAGCGGGATGCAGTCCCGGTTGATCATCTGGATCGCATCGTCGCGGTGGCCCGTCTGCGCCAACCTTGTGATCTCAAGCGCGACGGGACCGTACTTGTTTTCCACCGCACGGATGGCACCTACCAACGCGCGAGCCTCGTCAGATGAATCCGGTCCGTTCCGGGTTTCGTCTTCAAGGCGTGCGAGATGTGCCTGCACGCCAGCATGGGCCTTGGCAACCGCCTCAGCCGCATCACGCCGGCCCGCTTCGGTGTCTGCCAGCACGAGGTTGCGGGCGGCCACGGCCCGCTGCTCGACATCCACCTGCACCTCGGCCACCAGCTTCGACCGTAGGTAAAGCCCGGTTTCAAAATCCCCGAACTTCGTGCTCAGTGCGTTCAACTGATAGCACGCCATGCCAGCCATGATTGCCACCAGAGCTGCGAGTGCCGCGAACGCGGAAAATAGTTGTGTCTTGACCTTCATGCTGCTCCCCTTTTCCAGATAACAAGTCTTTCTCTGAAGACGTTTTACTCAAATCACGGTACGGCTCGTGCCGTTCAAACTGCATTGCACTGCCTTGCGTTGTGCTGCCGTTTCGCTCCTGGTTTCACTGCAGAATCACGCGCCCGAGTGCGCGACTTGCGCGGCCTCTTCGCCCGATGAGCGCTCAGGCATGAAGACCGCAAAGACGAAGATGGCCGCACCGGCCACGATTGAGAGTGCGAGGAACGCGGCGGCAAAGCCAAAGCGGTCCACCAGCAGGCCGCCGGTGAGATTGCTGAGTGCTGCGCCAATGCCCACGACTAGCGAAACGGTGCCTTGCGCAAAGTTGAAGCGCCCTGTGCCGCGCATCATGTCGGACAGCATGACCGTGATCACAACGCCGAAAATGCCGGCACTCACGCCATCCAGAAGCTGGATTGCTATGACGGCGTATGGGCTGCTCGTCAGTGCAAACAGAACGCCCCGCACTGGCAACACCACCAGCGCGATGAGAAACAGCTTCTTCCGTCCGACACCGGCTTTGATTGCGCGTCCGACAGCTGCCGCCACCACGACCATCACGAGCTGTGCCGCAATCACGCATGCGCCGAGCCACTGCACGCCCTTGTGCGGCGCTTCTACGGCGATCATTTGCCCTGCAAGCGGCAGCATGGCTGCATTGCCGAAATGGAACAGTACGACTGTGGCGAGCAGCGCCAGCAGATCGCGCCGTTTGAACACATCCAGGATCGGCTGCGGTTTCCCGGCCCTGCTTTCCGCGTGCAGCATTTCACCGCCGCGTGCGATTTCATAATCAACGTCGGCTGGCCGTATGAGCGCCGCCGCAAACGCGCTTGCCACAGAGAAGGCGCAGACGATGTAGAAGAGCCACAGCGTGCCCGCGTAGTGCGTGACGCTTGCGGCCAGGATCGCGCCGCTGAAATTGCCGGCGTGATTGAAGACCTCGTTGCGGCTCACGCGCGCAGGCAGCCGGCGGTGCCCGACGATCCCCAGGCTCAACGAGGCAAGGCACGGCCCGATGACCGCCGAGACGAGCGCCAGTGCAATCTGCGTGCAAAAGATGACGGCCCACGTGGGCGACCATGCGATCAGCATGCAACCCAGGCCGATTACACCGGCCGAAATGGCAATCACGGCACGCTTGGCCCGAACGGTGTCTACCAGCATGCCCGCTGGTATCTGGGCGATCGCGCCGGCGAGCCCGCTTGCACCGACGACAAGACCGATATCCGCCGAAGACCAGTGCTGCGTCCCCTTCAGGAATACCGCAAGAAAAGGTCCGACGCCGTCCCGGACATCGGCCATCAGGAAGCTGAGCGCGTCAAGGCCCCGAAGGCTGCGTGCGGACGGTGTGCGGCTGGCGTGCGGCTCTGGCTTGGTCTTGGCTCCGGCTGTGAAGGCGTGCATCGTCATCGAGCAGCGTTCTCCCGGCCAGCCCGCGCAGACGGGTGCCCAACGCCATCGCTGACCAACGCAATGGTGGCCACATCGAGCGTGCTGGCCAACTCGCTCGAGACGAGCTCCCCCCACGCATGCACGCGTGTGCCAGGCGCGAGATACCTCGCCAGTTCCTGCGCGGCGCACACTGCCATGCGCAGCGAAGTGCCGCCCCCCAACAGCACACCGCATGGCTCGCCCTTGGGGCCATAGAGCGGCAGCACCACCGTGCCGATCAAATCAACCGGCACCTTTTGCACGTCCCGCTCGCTACCGTGACTCCGATTGCGCCCGGGTCCCATATCGACGATGGTCTCGCCGTCTTCGGCTTCAATCGCAAACACCGACATGACGTCGGTCCTGAGTGGCGCGGCGCCTTGCACGCGCACGGTGTCGCCTTGCGTGACATGCGCCGCAACGCTTGCCGACATGCGCGGTGAAAAATACACCTGCCAGATTTTGTCGAGAATGAAGCCGTCCGGGTCGCCGTGTTCGTTCATCAGGAATTGCGTGACAGTGCCTTGTGCTTCTGCCGGGCGTGCTGGGTCAATCGGATGCATCAGTCGTGCTTCTCTCAAAGTGACGTCGGAAAACGGCCATGAACTTGCGCCGTGCTGCAGGCCACACCGGAAGCGATTGGGGAGAGAACGGTGTCGTATTGGCTACGCCTGCCTCCACAAGACAGGTGCTATGGGAGGGGCAAGGCCGACGGGCACGGCACAGCAGACGCGTCGCGAAGCACGCTCGGGTGGATGCGCGGTATGTCGTGCTGCAAAGATGGGCTCGGTGCGCGGCATGGTTCACTCCCATCGCAGGGCGTGGAGTGAATTGCAAGCGCTATGCCATCCTGGAAACCTTGATGCGACAAGGCCCCGGTGCGGGCATACCGCCCGGAGATGTCCGCTTGGTGGACACCGGGTGTCTGATTTCTTGACGGCTTAACTCAGCCCGAGCGCCGCCATCTTTGTGTAGAGAGACTGCCGGCTGATGCCAAGCCGGCGCGCAGCATCGGCTCGGTTGCCATTCGCCTGCGCGAGCGCACGGGTGATGACGGCGCGCTCGACGCGCTCAACGGCTTCGGCGAGTGGGAGTTCGATAAGCTCGGATGGCACCGTCCGCTCCTGCGCCGCAGTGGGCCTGCGCAAAAACGATAGATCATCGGCGGTGATGGTGGGCCCGGGTGCCAGCGAACAGACGCGCTCCATGGCGTTCTTCAGCTCACGCACGTTACCGTGCCATGCGTGCTCGACCAGCATGCGCTGCACCTCAGCGCAAAGATGCATCGGGCGCCCCGTCGCGCGCACGGCCGAAGCCAGAAAATATTCAGCCAGCGGGACGATATCGGCCACGCGCTCGCGCAGGGGCGGCAAATGCAGCGCCACGACATTGAGCCGATAGTGCAGGTCCTGACGGAACTGTCCCGCCGCCACCATGGCGTCGAGATCACGGTGCGTGGCAGCCACCACCCGCACGTCGATCTGTATGGTCCGGTTCGTGCCCAGCGGCGTTACGTGACGTTCCTGCAGCGTGCGCAGGAGCTTGGCCTGCATTGCGGTGGGCATGTCACCCACTTCGTCGAGCAGCAACGTACCGCCGTTGGCCGCAACGAGCCTTCCGACGCGGTCGGTGGTGGCACCCGTGAATGCACCCTTGCGATGCCCGAACAGCTCGCTCTCAAGCAGGTCATGCGGTATGGCAGCGCAGTTGACGGCAACGAACGGCCCGGCCCGCCGATTTGACGAGGCGTGCAGCACCCGCGCCGCCACCTCCTTGCCCGTTCCAGTCTCGCCGGTGATGAGCACGGTGGAGTCGGTCATGGCGGCCCGGCCCAGTTGCTTCTGTACCGTGCGCATGGCAGCGCTGATACCCAACAACTGAGGCCGGTCAGTCTCGGACTCGTCAAGAAACGGCGTGCCGGCATCAGAAGACAAGGTGCGCGGCTGGTTGGCCGAGAAGACACGCTCCAGCAGCACCGCAATGTCGCGACGCCCAACCGGTTTCGTCAGATGCTCGAAGGCACCCAGGCGCATGGCGCCGATGGTGTTGTCGCAACTGGCGTATGCCGTGAGCATGACGACCGGAATGGCTTTCAGCGCCGGTTCTTCGCGCAGGCGCTCAAGCACGTCCAGGCCATTCAGATCGGGCAGACGGAAATCGAGGAACACGCAATCGGCGGGCTGCCCGTCGCCAAGCATCTGCAATACGGCCTGTCCCGATGCGGCTTCGACCACGCGGTGTCCGAGATCGGTCAGGGTTTCGGCCAAGCCCTCTCGAAACGCATCGTCGTCATCGACTATGAGGATGGTTGCCATGGCACTTCCATTACGAATGAGGTGGTATCCGCGGTTTCGTCCAGCCACGCCCGGCCCCCATGGGCAGCCGCAACCTCGCTGACCACGGCGAGGCCGAGTCCGGAACCCTCGACGCGGCCAGTCACAAAGGGCTCGAAGATGTGCGCGCGCTGTTCAGGCGGCACACCGGGGCCGGTATCCGATACGGTAAGCCTGAGATAAGCGCGGCTGCCAACAAGGGTGCGTGTAGCAAGCGCCGTTACCTCGCCACCATCGCCTGCATGCCGGATGGCATTGATGAGCAGGTTGTCGAGCGCGCGGCGCATTTGTTCCTGATCGAACCGGGCCGGCCGGTTTGGCGCATCGTCGCCGTCCGCCCGAACGTCGCACGTTGAAACCAGGCGCACGCGCCTTTGCTGGGCAAGCTCCTGATGCGACCCGACCACGTTGTCCATCCACTGCACCACATCGGCGTCTTGCACATGAAGGCGGACGGGCTGCGTCAGCGCAAGCAGGCTCGTCAACTGCGCTTCGATCCTGCCGATTTGTTCGAGGATGACCCGAAGCGCTTCCTGCTGGCGCTTGCTGTCACCCGCAAGCGCATTCTCAGCCTTGAGCCGCATGGCCCCGGTCGGGTTGCGTATCTCGTGCGCGACCTGCGCCGCCAGCTTGCCCAGCACGCTGAACCGCTCAGCCTGCGCCAGCCGTTGCCCAAGTCTGGCCGTCTCGTGCTGCAGCGCCTCTGCCCGCGCTACGTACCCATTGAAGGCCTCGACGATGCGATCCAGATCCGGTTCACCCACCAGTGGCAGGCGGGCGGCATCACCGCGGGGCGGCAACGCCCTTTCCAGTTGCCCCAGTTGGCGCTTCCACCGACGCAGGACAACCCCGAAGGCCACCGCAATCACCAGGATCCCGGTCAGTACGATGGCAAGGCCGGTCACCAGATCTCTGCCGTATTGCCCAAGCGCGGGCTGGGCTCGCGTCATGGTCCAGACAAGCACGCCTTGTTGGCCCTGTACCGGGCAAGCGGCAACGACCACGGCATCGTGCCGATTCACAACAGCGTCCGTTGCAGGCTGCTGGCCCTGAAGGCTGGCCCGTAATGCGCGGAGGATCAGCGGGATTTCTGCCTCGGGAACGTCCCGCTTGATACCGCTGCCCTGGTAGGTCGGGAACGAGTAGGCGACAAAGCCATTCGGGCTTGAGCCCGCGTGCGCTGACCAGAAGCCGCCCTCCACGCCCGGCGCGGAGGCAAGCACAACGTCGAGGATGCCGCGCATCAGGTCGGCACTGGCAACGGCGTCGGTCGGCAGTATCGATTGGCGATAGCGCGACGCGACGGCATCACACGCTGTCGCGGCCTGCAGCTTTGCATTTGCCACGTGATGGTCTGCCGCGGAGCGAACCATCACCCAGATGATCACGAGAAGCGTGGCAAGGATGATCGCAACGAGCCCCCAAAGGATGGTGAGCTGGGCAGAGAACGACGGACGTTTCATCAAAATGGTGACGACGGCACAACAGGACGATTCAGCCGATTCTTGGTCGAGAACAGGCGGCAATCAAGAGGCGCGCGGGGTAAAGGATAGACGCCTTGAAAGACCCTGATCTTAAGGTCAGCCCGCATGCGAACAGAACGGCTGTCTGTGGTGGCCTTCATTGAACCCCCGTTCAAAGGGAAGCTTCTCTCGGCCGGCCTTTCATCCGCCTAGCAGCATGACCCCGTTCCCGCCCAGCCAGAATCGAATGGATGCTGCAAATCCAACGCACCGCATCAGTGCGAAAATTTGCGCAAAGCAGGCTGAATCGGCCGATCAGGTTTTCATAGCAGCGTTTTCCAGCAAACGGGCCGATTTAAACGCACCATCGTTACTGGTAGCCCATCCGCTCGGCGGGCACGTCGCAATTTGGAGACGGTCGCCGGCCAGCCACCACGCCATCAAAACCATCCCCTAGCAGGGCTATGGGTTCGAGCACAGGAGCGCAGATCCACGGCGTCTAGATCGGCAGGTGCGTCGTCTGCTTGATGCGCTTGAGCGGGATCTCGGTTTCCACGTTGCGCACCCCTTTTATCTTCGTCAGCGTCTCCATCTGGAAGCGCTGATAGTCATCGAGATCCCGGGCGATCACGCGCAAGAGATAGTCATAGCTGCCGGCCATCAAATGGCATTCGAGCACCTCAGACGCCTTCTCGATCTCGCGCGCGAAATGCTCGACCGTCGCCTTGTCCTGGCGTTCCAGGGTGACTCTGACAAACGCCGTGAACTTCAGATCGACGGCTGCGGGGTTCAGCAGCGCAACGTAGCCATCGATGACACCGTGCTGCTCTAGCAGATGAACCCGGCGCAGGCAGGGCGTTGCAGAGAGCCCGACCTTCTCGGCGAGTTGGGCATTCGTCTGGTTCGAATCGCGTTGCAGGGATCGGAGAATGCGCTTGTCGATCGCATCAAGCTTGGCTTCCATATTTGGCTAGTTATGACCTGTTTTATAGAGATTTGCTCCAATTCTGTGGACGATCATAGCCAAACATGCAGCCAATCTCTACCGCGTTGTCCCCATAATTTGAGGGCGCGGACGGCCTGCAAGCGGTGCCATGCTGCAGACATGCGCGGCTCAACGTCTGCCCATTTCACTCAGGAGTTCTGCTTATGTCGCATCTGTCATGGCTGCCGTTCGTGGCAACCTCCCTGCTCATCATCCTGACGCCGGGGCAGGATATGGTGCTCGTGATGTCGCGCACGCTCACCCACGGAACACGGTCCGGCCTTGTCACCGCAGCGGGTGTCAGCGTTGGGCTGACGGTGCACACCGTGCTGGCCACGCTTGGCTTGGGCGCCCTGCTCCAGGCATCCGAATGGGTGTTCACCGCACTGAAGCTGGTCGGCGCGCTCTACCTGCTCTATCTGGGCATCGCGCTGTTCCGCGCATCGGGCGAGCTTGCGCTTGCGCACAGCCACGGTGCGCCGCAATCGGCAGTGCGTGCGTTCTCTCAAGGTGCGCTATCCAACATGTCGAATCCCAAGATCGCGCTGTTCTATCTCGCCTTCCTGCCGCAGTTCGTTCCCGCCGATGCGGCACATCCAACGCTTTCCGTCTTCATGCTGGGGCTTGCGTTTGCGTGCCTGACATTTCTCGTCAAAGGTCCGGTGGCGATATTCGCGGGGCTGCTCTCGAACTGGTTTCGCCAAAATCCGCGCTTCCTTGCACGGATGCACCGGACAAGCGGCATCGTCATGATCGGATTGGGGCTGAAACTCGCGTTTGAGCCACGCCACTGAGTGCGGCTGCCGACCGCCGGGTCCAGAGCCGCGTCGCCCCGCCCGAGCAAAAAGCTCGGGCTGTCGAGCTCAAAGCTCCATTCGCCGAGTAAAAAGCTCCGACCGCCGAGCTCTGAGCCCCATCTGTCGAGTAAATAGCTCCGACTGCCGAGCACGGAGCTCCACCCGCCGAGTAAAAAGCTCGGAACGCCGAGCTCGGAGGTCCATCCGCCGAGCAAAGAGCCCGGCGCGCCGGCCTCCGGGCCTCGATGGCGGAGCAAAAAGCCTCGCGACTGGCGCTTGGAGCGCGGTGCGCGAGGCTTGAAGGGTCATGAGCGGAGGTTGAGGTGCCGCGGGCGAGGCTCCGGACGGCAGCGGAGGCTGTCGGCCAGCCTCACTGCAACATGAACGTCTCGTACTCCAGCCGATCCAGCTTCCGGTCCAGGATCACCAGGCTCGCCATCACAACCAAGAGCAGCGATACGGCAAATCCGTATCCGTACCAGGCCGGCCCGAGCTGCAACGTAATCCACGTCAGCACGCCATTGAGCGCCACGAACGCCGCCGTCAGCGCCAGCACCACGCGGCGCCGGTCCAGGTAGAAAAAGATGTTCACCACCCCCAGGAACACCACCTGCAAGCTCGCGGCAATGGTGTCGACATACAGCAGCGGCAGGTACAGCTCGGAAATCTGCAGCGCCCGCAGCACCGCAGCGCCCACGGCAAACAACACCAGCGCGGCCATGGCTTGGATCTTCACGATCTCGTACAGGCCGGCACGAATGGTCTGCACCATCGTGTTGCGCATGTCTTCGATGTGCTCGAGCGATGCCCCGCCCCGCACGGCGTCATAGAAGGCGTCGTAGTACTCGACAAAGTCGGTCTCGATGCGCACCAGGAACACCGCCATGCCGGGGATGATGCCGAGGTAAGCCAGGAACACCGGAATGTCATAGATGACCGACGCATGCAGCGGCCCGATCACCTGCTGCCCCGTGCCCGGCGCATACCAGAACATGAACTTGTCGAGCCAGATGCCGAGGTTGTAGAGCAGCCCGATGAGCATGAGCGACGGATACGCAAACCGCCTGTCGAACACCTCGAACGACAGGAAGCGCCGCCCGCTGAAGTTGCGGTAGATGAGCGCGGCCATGCCGATCAGCAAGAAAAGCTGCCCCGTCACGAACCCCAGCAGCAACCCTTCCAGCCCGTGCCGGTTGAACAGCAGCGCCAGCAGCACGGTGAGCGTGTAGCCGACCAGGAAGATCCACACGATCGCCTTGTACTGCTTCATGCCCGACAGGAAGATCACGGCAATCCAGATGTTGGCCATGACCACGAAGCCCGCCAGCATCAGCAGCCGGTAAATGGCCGACTGCTGCGGAAAAGCAAACACGATGACGAGCAGCCCCAGCCCGCCCGCCACCAGCGTCATCACGAGCGACACGGCGTGGTAGTTGGGCAGGATCAGGTCGTCGCGCTTCTCGAACAGGCGGTCGGACGTAAAGCGCGTGAAGGCAAGCTGCAGCGGCCCGGTCAGGATCAGGCTGACCGCGATCAGGTAGGTGACCGACACCTGGAACTGCGTGATGAGCGAGCCGGGAACCACGAACGGCAGGCTCAGGATACCGATCAGCAGAATCCCGACGATGGAGAGAATCCACGGCCCGGAACTGATGATGCCGGCGTAGGTATAGGCGCGCAGCAGCCCAAGCAGGCTGTCGCGCTTGAGCATCTTGCGCAGCTCAAAACCAATGCCGGCCATCAGCGGGCTCCCTTATCTGGCGTGTTCTGTGGCCTGTTCTGCTGGGCGTGGTGCGGGCAGGCCGCCGCAGCTGCAGACGCCGCCTTGGCACCGTGCTCGGTACTCAGGTCGGGCAACGTCTGCAGGCGCGTGTACAGCTCGCGGTAGCTGCCGACCATCATCTCTTGCGTGTAGTAGCGCTCGACGCGGGCAATGCCGGCTGCCTGGGCCGCATGCCAGCGCGTTTCATCGCGCAGCAGCGTCAGCACTTCGGCAGCCAGGGCGGCGGGGTCGGCAATGCGCACCACGGCGCCGGCCGCGCCCAGAGCCGCGTCTTCGCCTTCCAGGCCGAACAGCAGTTGCCGGCACGAACCCACATCCGTCGTGACGGACGGCACGCCCGCGGCAAACCCTTCCAGCACCACCAGCGGCAGCGCCTCGCTGATGGAACTCAGCACCAGCACACCCACCTTCGGCAGGATGTCGTCGATCTTCTGGAAGCCCAGGAACTTGATGCGGTCGCCCAGGCCCAGGCTCTCGGCCAGGCTGTGGCATTCCTGTGCATATTCCGGATCTTCGTCTTCCGGGCCGGCAATCCAGCCTTCCGCGTCGGGCATCTCGCGCGTGACGGTCAGCATGGCGCGGATGAACGTCTTCACGTCCTTGATGGGCACCACCCGGCCGATCAGGCACATCACGCGCGGCACGTTGGCCTGCCGCTTCTCGCGCAGCGCGGCCAGGCGCGGCAGGTTGATCCCGTTGGGAATGCTGCGCGTCTTCTCGGCGGGCGCACCGTCAATCACCTGCCGCTGCCGGTTGCCTTCGTACAGCGCGACGATGTCTTCGGCCGCGTCATAGCAGACCCGGCCCATGGTCTCGAAAAAACGCACCCACAAGTCGCGGAAGTAGCTGATCTGCGCGATGTCCTTCTCGAAGATGCTGCGGTTGTCACGAATCCACTGGCTCTGGAACAGGTCGATCTTGCGTTCCTTGGTGTAGATGCCGTGCTCGGACACCAGCAGCGGCCGCCCGCGCCTGTAGCGCAGCAGCGCGCCCAGGAAACCGGCATAGCCGGTCGAGACGGTGTGGAACACCTTCACCGGGATGAGGTTTTCGGCAATGCGCACGAGCTGCCACAGCGGCTTGTGCATGATGCGCACAGTCCAGAAGTAGTCCGTGAACGACGGGTCGGTGCAATAGCGCCGGTAGTAGTCCGTCATCATGTCCCACGCACGGTGGCTGTAGAGGAACTGCTCCTCGGCCAGCGGGCCGTCGTCGCGCAGGTCGGCGATCGAGGCGCGGATCAGTTCGGCGGTCTCTTCCTTGTTTGCCGGATTGCGCAGGGCGTCGTGCAGCTTGCGCGAGCGCTCGAACGCTGCGGCATCGCCACCACTGGCCTGCACCAGTGGCGGCGGTGGAAAGTCGTACAGGTAGTGGCACTCCAGGTGCACCACGTTGTCGGGAATGGCGTAGACGGGCTTGCCGTAATCTTCACGGCGGCTGCCGATGAAGACGACGGCAAAGCGGATGTCCGGAAACGCCCGGATCATCTGGTTGACCCAGCTCGACACCCCGCCGCTCACGTAGGGAAAGGTCCCTTCAAGCAGCAGCGCAACGTCGGCGGACTGGGCGCGAGGAAAGTGGTCGTTGCTCATGATGTCCAGTAGCGCAGCAGCGGGCGCAGCAACGGCAGCGGTGACCGGCTGGAGAACTGCGCCAGCGCCGCACGCGCGCCGGCATAGTCGCGACGCAGGTAGCAGGCTTCGGCCAGTGGCGGCAGCAGGCGGTCGCGCGGGAAGCCGAGGGATTCGGCGCGGCGCAGGTGGGACTCGGCCACATCGGGCTCGCGGCGCGACAGGGCAAGCCGGCCGCGCATGTACCACAGGGCGGCGTTGTCGGGCTGAATGTCGAGCGCGGCGCTGGCGTAGCGCTCGACCTGCTCGGCGGTGTAGCGGTACACGTCGCCCTGCACGAGGTTCTGGTAGATCAGCTCCCAGTACAGGTCGGCCAGGCGCTTGTTGATGTCGTAGCGTGCCTCTGGCGTGTTGGCTTCTTCCAGACGCGGCAACTCGGCCAGGATCTTTTGCGTGAGCACCTTCTCTGCGTTGTCGAGCATGCCGTAGGCCAGCAGGCGGATATCGTCCACCGGGTCGGCCAGCAGGTCGCGCAGCACGGGGCTGGCGGTGCGCGTGGGCATCGACTGCATGGCCACCAGCGCGGTCATGCGGCTTTGCACTGGCGCGCGCTCGTTGCTGAGCTGTGCGCGCAGCCGCGCCCCGCCGCCGTGCGTCACGCGCGAGATCAAATGCGCCACGAACACCGGCAGCCCAACATCGGCGATGTCCTTGTCGTCTTCGGGCTTGGGAAACAGCTTGGCGAGCAGCAGGCTCCCGAGCACCAGCAGGCCACCCGCCACCGGCACAAAAAAGCACAGCGCCGCCAGGTAGCCATACGTCCACACGAACGGCACGCGATAGCGGCGCGGCAGCAAGCGCCACGCAGCCAGGCCGATCAGCGCCGCGGCGGTGCCCTGCAGCATCAGGCACGACAGCAGCAGCGCAAGGCTGTTGCCGGCATGCAGTGCCATCGCCACTGCCGCAATCTGGGCCGCGATGCCGCCGAGCGTGAGCTTAAACATGGTCACCCCGCATGCCTATGCGCCCCTATGCATCGAGATGGCAGCGCGAGAGGAAGCGCTGCAGCGCTTCGCCCGGATGCTCGCCGGTCACATGCAACGTCTGCACGCTGATGTGCCCGCCCTCGAAATCGACGCCGAACTGCGCGCGCAGGCTGTCTTCAATGCGCACCAGATAGGCCGACACGGCACCCGCGCCCGACAGCGGCATCAGCGTGATGATGGCGCGGCGGTTCTTGCCGCTTGCCTGCCAGACAACATCCAGCGCACGGCGGCTGCGCACCACGCTCTCGAACAACGCGTCGCTGGCCTCGTCCTGGTGGAAGATAAGCGCCACCACCGACGAATCGATACCGGTGTCGCGATGCAGGCGTGCCAGCCGCCCGAGGTCGAGCGCGAATTCGTACGGCGCATCGGGCACGAGATCGAGAATCTCGGAGCTGACGGTGAGGTGGCGCACGCCGTCGGCGTAGTAGCCAAGCAGCACGAGCAGGAACTGCAGGTTCTCGTACGACAGCGAGAGGAACGGCATCTGATGCACGACCACCAGGCCGATCAGCTCATCCGCACCCGACAGCACGGGCGCGCACGCCACGTAGCGCGAGCTGTCTTCCGGGTTGTTCGCATTCCGCAGTTCGGGCGCCTGCGGGTGGCCCAGCGTGTGCGTGTCGATGCAATGGCGGATCAGCGGGTCATCGGCAACGATGTCGAACGGCGTGCCGACACGGGCCACCGGTTCGGTGTCGATGCGGTTGCCTGTCACGCGCACCATGGCCGCCACTTCCAGCTGGCAGGCCTGTGCCGTCCATTGCAGGAACGGCTCGGCGCCGGGCAGTTGCGCCACGTCAGGCGCGTTCTCGGCCGTGCCATGCTCGCGCGCGGCCAGCGCGATATTGCGCAACTGCGTGAGCGTGTCGCGCAGCGTGGTCGGCTTGGCCAGCAGGTCGTTCTCCAGGCGCTCGTGCGAGAGGCGCAGCAGGAAGTGGTTCTTGGTGAGCGCTGCCAGCCGGTCGTTCAGATAGCCATTGACCGTGCGGGCGCGAGACAACCGCGCGCCCCAGATGTCGCCGTACTGCCCGCCAACCAACACCAGCATCAGACCGCCCAGGAAATACATGCGCGGGAAGCTGCCGGCAGCGGCCGTCTGTCCGTAGAACACGGCCCAGGCGCCCAGCACCACCAGCGCGGCCAGCGCGCCGAGCAGCGTGCCGTAGCGCAGCGCCAGGATGAGCGGCACCAGCCAGATCCACGGAAAGCCGTAGCCGAGCAGCAGCGGGTTGTCGGGCGAGAACAGCCAGACGACGCCAATGGCCACCACCACCGCGCCCAGCGTTTCGAGCACGGCGCTCGGGCTGGACACGGCGGGCGCAATCAGGCGCCCATACCAGGTCGACGCGCCAATGCCCTGCGCGTTGCGCCGCCGCTCAGTTCGCCCACCCTGGCCGCGCGCATCGGCGGCGGCGCGGCCGGCCGATTGGGCGGAACCTGCGGACTCGGTCTTCATCAGCCCCGGCCCAGCGGCGACAGCAGCTCGCGCAGCAGCTTCTGCGCCACCGCCGACACGGCATCACGGCTCCAGCCGGTGCGGCTGCCGGCTGCGCTCCAGATCACGTTGCCGGTCTGCACGTCAATCACTTGCAGCGTGATGCCGACAGCGGGCTCGCCATCCACGCCGACCTTGTAGCGCCATTCATCCACGGCGCCGGTCAGGGCATAGCGGGCTTTCTCGCCGCGCGCCCAATCCAGCGCACGCGCCACGGCCTCGCGCTCGGCGGGCTCGAACAGCGATTCGCTGTTCAGGTTGGCCGGATACTGCTTGAGGTTGGAGAAGCCGCGCGCCTTCAGGATGCTGGCCGCGATCGTCTCTGCACGCAGGCCGGCCTGCGGCGTTTCTGTGTAATTGGCGATGGGCAGCACCACCCACGCGTCAGACGCGCTGGTTGCCGGTGCACGGCCGCTGTCGACCACCGCGCAGGCGGACAACACAAGCGCCGCACCAACGCCTGCTGCCATGGCCAGCCAGCGCCGGCGGCCGGCCTTCATCTTGTGGATCAAGGGTGTCATCGCGTTCTCCCTGGAGTCTTCCGTTGTGTGCTTCATGTCGTTCTTTCCCCGTTGCTTTGTTCTTGCTTGTCAGTAGAGCCACCGGTAGCGCAGGCCGATCTCCGTCAGCGGCGATGTACCCGCGCGCGTAATCGACTGGTGCTCGATGTACAGCGCCAGATGGTCGTTGCCAAACACGCTGCCTGCCACGCCAAGCTGGGCCTGCACGCCCCACCCTTCGCGGTTGTCATGCAGCATGCCCGCATCCATGAAGGGCCGCCATGCGCGCGTGTAGCGGTCCAGATAATCCGTGCCGAAGCCGAACAGCATGCCGAACTGGTTGAACGAGCGTGGCATGATCTGGTCAACGTCCGGTGCGGCGCCCGAAGGAAGCAGGCGAGCCATCAACGGGCTGACCGTGCCCGATGCGTTGTAGCGTGCGACGGTACCAACCACGCGGATCGTGTAGTCCGGATATTCCACCCGGAAGCGGTGGCCGATTTCACCATCGAACACCATGCCGCTGCCGAGGAACAAGCGATCCTGTCCGTAGAAGCGGTCGCCTTCCACACGGGCGCGCACGTATTCGCTTTGTGTGAGGCGCCAGTTGTTGCCGATCGAGAACAGATCCTTCACGCCGCCCACACGCAGTTGCGGCGTTTCATTGGCCGGCTGGTTGCGGCCAATCGACAGTTCGGTGCCCACCGGCCCTACCTGCCCCAGCAGACCATCCAGCCGGAACGCGTAAAGCGAGCCCAGCCCCTGGCGCCAACCCACCGTGCCCTTCCACTGCGTGTTCTGCGTCTGGTATTGCGAGACCCAATCCACCTGCCGATCCTGCGCGGGCACGCCGGTCAACTGCGTATCGTCGGTCGAGCGCTGGTTCCGCTGGGTGGCGCGCACCAGCATGCTGTAGTGGTCGGTCAGGCGAATGCCGGCGGCGGCGCTGGTCTCGAAGTACGTCAGCGGTGCCTGCTTGAACCACGTCTCGCGCGGCTCTAGCGCCTGCGCATTGGTCAGCAGCGTCTCCTGCACACGTTCGTGCAGTTGCGCGTCATCGGGCGCGGTGGTCAGCCCTTCAAACGACAAACGCTGCGCCTCGCCCAGGCGGTCCGTCATTACATTGGCATCGATGCGGTTGTAGAGCGGAATGCGGTCAGGCGTGTCGTCAAGCAGCCGGTTGAGCGTCTGCAGATCGCGCTCGGCCAGGGCAATGGAGATTTCGGCATAGGCCGGGCGCGTCATGCGGCGCGTGTACTGCTGCAGCAGCCACGCGCGCGCCAGATCATTCGCCTCCTGCGAGAGCGCCCAGCCCAGTGCGGCTTCTTTCGCCACGGCGGAAACAAGCTGATCGCTCACGCGGGCCTGCTTGCGCTTGTCGGCGGGAGTCTGGGGCGGCTCGGGCGGCAACGTGTCGATATCGCCCAGCTCCGATTTCTGCACAGCGGCGCTGCCGCCTTCGCGGGCCTGCCGCGTGGCGCGGCGGTCATCGCGCAGCAGTTCGATCAGCAGACGCTGCGACAGGTCGCCAGACCCGAACGTCTGCGCCAGTGAAACGCGCCGGGCACGCAATTCAGCGCGTGCATCTTCTTCCAGCGGCGCCGCGTCGCCATCGCCCACCGTGACGCGCGTGCCTACGCGGCGCCCCGCGGGCGGGTTGGCCTTGCCTTTGCCTGTCGTGTCTTCAGCGCGCCACAGCAACCACCACGCTTCGCGGCGCAGCGCCCAGGCAGCATCGGCCTGACCGGCCATTTCGCGGGCATCGGCATAGGCCAGCAACCAGAGCGGATCGGTCTGCATCGACTTGCCCTGGCGGCCCAGGAAGCGCAGCGCCAGGTTGGCGTCAAACAGCTGCAGGCCGGCGGCAGCGTAGGCGCCCCAGTACGCGGAATCGTTTTCGGCCTCGCCACGCCAAAGCGCCAATGCGCGCTTGAGTTCGGCGTTCTGACCGGAATCCAGCAGGCCCCAGAGGAAGGCGGCCTTCACATCGCTGCCCGCATCAGGCAGCGACACAGCGCGCCGCAAATCACGCATGGCGGCATCCCACTGACCGCTCTGGCGGAAATACTCTGCGCGCGCGCCCAGCACGCCGGCGGATTGCTCGGCCGCTTTGCGCTGTTCTGGCGTGAGGGAGGCCAGCAACCCATCGATGCGGCGGAAGGCGCGCGCACGCGTGTAGTAGTAGATGGCCTGCTGCAGGTGAACCATCGTGCCGTCCTTGCGGAAGGCAAGTTCAGCCAGACGACCAGCATCGATGGGGCTGGCGTCGTAGAAGTCGATCATCGTTGTCAGATCGTCTGGCTCAGCCTTGCCGCCGATCAGCAACTGTCGATACGCCTCACGCGACAGATCATCACGCTGGTTCAGACGCGCGAGCTGGGCGAAGGTCCGCCAGTAGAGGTCATCGGATGGCTTGGCCACCTTGTCCGCGGCCTGCATGGCGGCAAGCGCCTGCGCGAACTGCCCGCGCACGTACAGGATGTTCGCCAGCTTGAGCGCGTACTGCGCGTTGGGACCGAACTCCTTCTGCAAACGCACGTAGGTGTCGTAGGCCTGATCGTCTTTGCCTGCGCGCTCGGCCAGATTGGCATAGCGCTCCAGCACCACCTGGCGATGCGGCCCGCGCGCGATGCTGTTCAGGTAGGCCAGCCCTTCCACGGGTTCGCCCAGGCGCTCGTATGCCGCGATGATCTGGTCGAGCAACTTCATGTCGCCCGGGTTGCGGCTTGCCTGGTAGCGCAGCCCCGCCAGATAGGCGTGGTCTTCATTGAGCGCGGGCGCCAGACGCAATACATGGTGCCAGGCCGCGTCATCCCCAGTGGATTGCGCGTACGCCAGCCAATAGTTCAACGCCGCCATCGGTTGGCGGTTCCACTCGGCCACCTGCGCGGCACGTTCGGTCCAGATTTTCAGATCGGGGCGTTGGCGCACGGCGGCCTCGGCCACGCGCATGGCATCGTTCAGATTGCCGCTGCCCATGAACACCTGGAATGCGAGGTCGTAGTCTTCGGCATTGAACGGGGCGATCCCGCGTGCAATAGCCTGTGCGCCCGACGGTTGCGCTGGCGAAGCTGCATCGTCAGCCTTGTTCTGCTTATCCGCTACGGGGCGAATGCGCGCAGCGTGGCGCTGACGACGCGCCAGGCCTTCCGGGCCATCCATGAACACCAGGTCTGCGGGACTTGGCAGTGGTTCAGGCCGGCCCGCGAATGCCCAGTCATGACGGGCGACACCGGAGGCCAAGGCAACACCCTCCCCCGCCTGATGCCACGACAGCCGCAGCAGGCGCCGCGCGTATTGGTCTGCCAGATCCGGCCGGTTACATGCCATCGCCAGGCGCGTGAGAAAGCGCAGCGTTTCGGTATCGTCGATCAGTGGACCCACGCGGCGTTGCGCTTCCGTCATGGCGTCGTCGAGCAGGTTGCCAGCCTGCAGTGCCTTCAACCCTGCAATGAAGTAGCGGCGCTGTTCGTCGAGCGACTTGGCGGTGGCCTGCGCAGCAAAGTTGGCAGCGGCAGCGGCGCGGTATTCGCCCACGCCCAGCGCAATCTCAGCAGTACGCGCCTGCCATTGCGCGGCGCGCGCCACGTCCTGTTTTGCCAGACGTTGATAGAACTGGATGGCAATCGCCCCCTGATCCAAGCCACGCGACTTGGCGGCGAGCATCTCCAGCTCGGCCGCAGTCCAGCGATAGTCCAGCGCCTGCTTGAGCAGACCACGCAGGTCGACCAGCATGGCGGCGCGTTGCGGATCGTTCGGTTGCAGCGCGTAGGCGCGTTGCTCCCGGATGGCGATATCCAGCAGCAGCGCTTCACGGTCGAGCGTCTTGTCGTGCAGCGCGCGCATGCGAGCGACCATGGCTTCGGCTTCTGCCAAGCGGCCCGTGCGCACGTACTGGGCAGCCAGCACACTCAAGAACTCGCCGTCGTTCGGGCGCACGCGCAGCCACGCTTCCAGGTAGGCCACCGACAGCGCATCGACCTTGCCGCCCTCCAGCAGGCGCGCCTCCAGACGTTCGCGGGGGAACATCAAGGCGAGCGCCAGCCCGATCAGCGCACCCAGGGTACCGATCAGCCAGGCTGGCAGCAGCCGTTCACGCGGGGTCAGGTCAGCAGACCACATCGATACGTTGGTAGGTCACGGTTTGCGCAGCAGCTCCTGTCAGATCGACACGCACGGTGTTGTCTTGCGCACGGGCGGTGCGCGCTGGGTTGCCGTTGACCTTCACACGGCAGGCACCTGCATTGGCCAGACGAACAAACGGCTTGTAATAGCCGCCTGCCTCAAAACTCAACGCATTTCCGTTTCGTGCGAAATCGCGCACAAAGGCAGCGGCTTCAGCAATGTACGCCGGCTTGGCCGACTCCGCCCCAGGTGCGAGCGTAAAGCGTGCGGCACCGTCATCAAGATGGATATAGATGCCGCCGGCGGCCTTGTCATATCCGACCACCCCCTGCGCATCCGCCATGCGCGGCGTACCGGGTGCCATCCAGCGCAGCTCGCGCAGATCGCCATCGCCGCGCACCACCCAGGTGTTGTCGTCACCGACTTCTCGGGCGATGGCCATGTTGCGGAAGTCCAGCACCTTGACCACATACTCGGTCGAATAGATCGGGAACACGGGCTGCGACAACGCGTAGTCATAGACCTTCTTCAAGGCCTTGAGCGACGCAAGCTTGGTGCCCGAATACATGTGGTAGTAGATGTTGATCGGCTTGAAACGATACGGCGTGTCCGTCAACTGCAGCGTTTCAATCAGGCGATCGAAACCATAGAACGGTCCGGTCCAATCGTTTGTATAGACGTTCTCGTTCTGGTTTGGCGCGAACACCTGGTAAGCCCCTGGGCCCTTGTCGATGCCCAGCGGCGCAATCTCCGTCCATGATGGCGAACTGCGCGTGATGGTGGTATCGCCCCCGTTCAGGTTGAGCACGCCTGCGTCCCACGCCATGCGCACGGCAATCCCGGGAGGCTGGCAGTCGCCCGACCACTGCAGGAGCTTCACGCGCTTGCCGGGCGGGGCCAGACGCTCGTTGATGTAGTTGATCGAGCCCGCTATCTCGCGATCCAGGCTGAACTTGTAGCCCGGAATGGACAGCGTGAATGCGGTGTCGCCACCGCCCTTGTCCGCACCCGGGCCTTCCTTGGCCCGATCAGCGGCCGCGCCGGGCACGGTGCGGCTCCAATCAAACGGGTGCGAATAAGTATGGGTGCCCAGCTCGACATACGGCAGCGCGAACATCTGGCGCGCAATTGCTTCCAGGCGCGGCGTCAGCTTGGGGTAAAGCCCGCTTGCGCCCACCTCGCCTTCGATGATCGACAGCGTTGTCGGGATGCGGTACTTCTCCCACACGTCCTGCAGCAGCACCTCGCCGGAATATTCGGGGCCGGGAAACTCGGCGCGCGAGGCAAAGCCGTCGCCATCCACGTGCACGAGCATAAGCCGGCGGCCGTTTTCAGAGGTCACATCGGGGATCGGCATGTCTGGCAGCGCCAGCGCGCGGCGCAGGAACTCGATCGGCTGGACGACCCAACGCGCCTGCTCAACGGTGTCCATGGAGAACACCGCGTACGGATTCAGTACGTAGCCGCCCCAATCGGTAATGGCAGCGGCATCAAACTCAAAGTTGCCCGACTTCAGCCGCAGCAGCGACTGCCCATTCGCGCTCACCTTGATCGGCTGGGCTTCACGGCGCTCCGGCTGGGGCGCCATCTCAAAACCCATCATCTTGTGTTGCGACACCACCGACAGCGGCCCGCTGGCACGCCCGCGCACGAGCTGCAGCTTGAACATGTCGGCCATGCTGCCGTCCACCGGCAGGCCGAACTGGTTCAGGAAGGCGATGTGCACGCCGTCATGAATACGTTGCCGCACCCACGACGACAGCGCCGCCACCTGCTTGATCGGACTGGTGTTCACCCACACCACCACGCCGGCGTAGCGGTCGGGTGGTACCGAAGCGGGCAGCGGCTTGTTGATGTCGGCGTACTCGACGTCGTAGCCAAGAAAATTGAGCGGCGTGGCCACGAAGCGCACGCCCTCGCTGGTGTCGATGGTGGTACGCGGGTCGCGGTCCTGCAGGATCAACACCTTGCGCGGTAACACCTCGATGCGCCCCACGCCAATGGTCGACAGGTCGGGATCGGTCACGTACGGCACCACGCCCTGCGCCTTGATGCGCTTGGCCGTTTCGCGTGCACAGGCACGGTCGGTCGGCGGGCAGTAGTCGATGGCAATGACGGGCAGGTGATAGTCGTCGCGAATCTGGCGTACATGGCCCATCAGCCATTCGCGGTCCGCGTCGCTCACGTCCTTGTACTGCTTGCTGCCCTGGTCCCAGCCGCGATACAGCGATTCAAACGCCACCGCATACGCTTGGTCGTGCACCTGCGGCAGGATCTCAAACCCGCGGTTGAAGATCAGCTTGGCGTCCGGATAGCGCGCCTTGATGGCGCGAATCACCCGCACCATGCCGGCCTCCTGCGCCGCGCGCGAGGCGTCGTCCTTGGCCACCAACTGATAAGAGTCGAGCGTATCGAGGAAAAAGCCACGGTAGCCCTTGTCCCACAGCGGCTTGATGACGTGTTCGACATAAAACGCCGGCCACTCGGGCTGGGCCTGGTCTACCACGCGCGAGGCCCACGCCGCGTTGCGGCCCAACAACCAGGCCTTGGGTAATTCCTTGTACCAGCTGCGCTCAGGTGTGACCTCGCCCACGCTCACATAGGCGTACCACTGCGTCTTGGGTGTCTTGAACTGCGATGGATCGAACCCGTGGTCGGGTTCCACCACCACCGCATCGAAGGCGCGCAACTGCGCCACGGGCGGTTTGTCGCCGTAGTACCACGCGATGTTCGGCGCGCTGGCCGAGACGGAAGATGTAACCGCAGACGCACCGGATCCGGTGGTGGCAGACGTTTGTTGCGCAAACGTCGTACAAGGCATCGATACGGTGGCTGCAATAAGAAAGCCTGCCAACCGTGCGATCGTCCCTGCCGTATTCCCCCGTTTCCCCCCGGTGCGCCGCTGTAAACGGCTGAGAACCCACATGAACTGATACTCCGCTATGCAACTGAGTGCATGAATGAGGCCGATCTGCGCCGGCGCTGAAGATCGGCCCCTGTGGCGGCGCCGTCCCGGAACTGCTGTTTTTCTTCCCGGTCGCCGCCCGCAAACGCAGGCCCCGCAAGGCATACCGAGATAATGTGTCCGAACGTCAAGTATCGCCGATGCCATGGGTACACCGCAAACCACATTTTTGATGGCCGTATACCCCTCTCGGACATAAACAATTGTTTGAGATCAATCGCGCATGCCGTGGTTTGACAAAGCATTCAGGGCTGCACCATGATCATTCGGAGCCACATTCCACGCGACCGTGCAGTTGTCGCTGCGCAACGACGCGACTTGCCCGGACGGCCCCCGCCATCATGTCCGCCCTCATCCTTGCCCTGCTGATCCTGATCAGCGCCTTTTTTTCTGCTTCCGAAATCGCCCTCACGGCATCGCGGCGCACCCGCCTGCAAACCCTGGCCGACGACGGCGACACCCGCGCCCTGCGCGTGCTGCAACTCAAGGACATGCCAGGCAACTTCTTCACCGTGGTGCAAATCGGGGTGAATGCGGTGGCCATCCTGGCCGGTGTCATCGGCGACAGCCAGATCTCGGGGCCGCTCGCCGCAGGGCTGAGCGAGTGGCTGCCTGCCGCCCGCGCCGAACGGATCGGCAGCATCGCCGGCTTCATCATCGTGACGGCGCTGTTCATTCTCTTTGCCGACCTGCTGCCCAAGCGCCTGGCCGTGCTTTACCCCGAGCGCTGCGCCCTGTCGGTCATCGGCCCGATGCAGTCGTGCCTGCGCGCACTGCGGCCGGTGGTGTGGCTGTTCAATGGGGCGGCCGACATGTTCCTCAAGCTGTTTGGCGTACCGACACACCGCGTCGACCAGATCACCACCGAAGACATCGCGGCCATGGTGGGTGCGGGTGCAGAGGCCGGCGTGCTGCGTAAGCACGAGCTGGCCATGATCGAAAACGTGTTCGAGCTGGAATCGCGCACCATCACCTCGGTGATGACCGTGCGCGACGAGGTGATCTACTTCACGGTGGACGAGCCGCTGGAGTCGATCAAGATGAAGATCATTGCGCAGCCGCACGCCGAATATCTCGTCTGCCGCGAAGACATCGACTCGGTGCTCGGCTTCATCGCGTCCAAGGACATCCTGCAGCAGATCCTGTCGGACGAGTCGTCCGCCGTGATCCGCAACATCAGCAAGCACTACGACAAGAATCTGCTGGTGCTGCCAGACACGCTCAATCTGTCGCAAGCGCTCACGCGCTTTCGCGAGATGCACGAGCGCTTTGGCGCGGTCGTCAACGAATACGGGCTGGTGGTGGGTGTTGTGACACTCGACGACATTGTCGGCGCGGTGATGGGCGACATCCTGTACCTGGGCGAGGACGAGCAGATCGTGCGCCGCGATGACGGCTCATGCCTGATCGACGGTGTCACGCCGCTGGGCGACGTCAAACGCGCCTTCGACCTCGACGACCTGCCCGGCGAACACCACGTCGAAACGCTCGCCGGGCTGGTCATCTACGCGCTCAAGCGCATTCCCAAGAAAAGCGAGACGGTCGACATCGGGCCGCTGCATATTGAAGTGCTCGACATCGACAATCACCGCGTCGATCAGTTGCTGGTGTCGCGGCGGATCGCCCCTCCGGCAGCGACCACGCCCTAGGCCTCGGCGTCGTGAGCGGCAAACACTTCCTTGGCGGCAAACATGCCGTTGAGCGCTGCCGGAAAACCCGCGTATAGCGCCATCTGCAGGATCGTCTCGGTGATCTCCGTGCGCGTGAGCCCCACGTTGAGCCCCGCCGCAATGTGCACCTTCAACTGCGGTGCCGCGTTGCCCAGCGCCGTGAGCGCGGCAATGGTGGCAATCTCGCGCTCGCGCAGCGTCAGGCCAGGGCGGCAGTAAACATCGCCAAACCCGAATTCGACGATGTAGCGGCCGAGGTCGGGCGCGATGTCGGCCATGGCCTCGACCACGCGTTCGCCGGCCACATCATCGACTTCCTTCAGCTTTAGCCAGCCCCGTGCGTAACGGTCGTCCTGCAGATTGGCGTGGTTTGCGGATTGGGCGGTGTGCGTGTTCGGTGTCATGCGCGTCCTCGTTCGGTTGGCGTTTCGGCTTGTGCTTCGATTTGAGAGATGAGGAAGCAGAGCCCTTCGCGCCTTCCGCGGCTTCAATCCGTGCCCGGATGCCGTCGTAGACAACGAGTTTGACGCGCAGCACGGCCAGCGTTTCGGCCCGCGCGCGCAGCTCCGCTTCCAGCGCCGCCGCATGCGATTCCAGCAGGCGTTGGCGCGCCGACACACTCTCCAGACTGTCGCCCTGCCGCCGCAGTGCGGCGTACGCCTGCATCTGCGCGATCGGCATGCCGGTATCGCGCAGGCGCAGCAGGAACTCGAGCCATCTCATGTCTTCGGTGCGGAAGACACGATGGCCGTTATCGCGCCGCTGCACGCTGTCGAGCAGGCCGATGCGCTCGTAATAGCGCAGCGTATGCGTCGACAGGCCGGTGGCTTCTGCAACTTGGGCGATGGTCAGGAATGTGGTCATGAACGGAGCTTAGAAGTTAGAGCGCACTCTAAGTCAAGCGACTTTAACGTGAATCTTTTCGGCTCGCACAAAACAAAGCGCCGGCTCCTTCTAGGAGGCCGGCGCTTCGGTGTGCAGAAAATCGGCGGGCTACAGCAGATCAGCCGCCCACGCCGTACGCGCTCTTGTCCTGATGCTTCGGACGATGGTCGCGTTTCTTTTTCTTCTTATGAAGTTGCGTTGCCTTTTCGCCTGCGGCAGGAGCCGACGCGGCGGGTGCCGGCGCGGCAGCGGCAGGTGCCGGAGCCGCTGCCGGTGCGGACGCCTGCGCAAACGCGCCGGCGCTGAAGACTGTAGCCACGAGGGCGGCCAGAAGCTTGTTCATCGTGTTGTCCTTATAGAAAAGACTGGTTTGTGGCGCTACCGGTATCGGATGGAGCGTGACCCATTGCGCTCCCACGCCCGCGATGCAATGCGCTGCCTGACATCGAAATGACCCACGCATCACCACCCAGTGTGGTGTACGCGTCAGCGGTTGTCCACCCGACGCCTGACGGTACGCCGATGCGCCGGGCCTGGCCTTGATGTGTCTCAACCCATCGCGACAGACATCGGACGCAGCGAAAACGACCTTGTTACGCGCGCTTACACCGTGGGCAGAACGCTTACAAACGGCGGTCAGCGCGCTCTCAATGTGAGACGTTTTTGGAGGCATGGATCGCAAATCGGACGAGATCCATGTATCTGGAGTCCCAATATCCCGCTTGTATCTGATTAAGGAGTCTCACATGAAAGTCGCTCAATCCCTGGCCGCTCTGATCGTTGCTGGTGCCTTCGCAGCCCCCGTGTTCGCAGCTGGCACCGCCTCCGCACCGGCCGCCGCACCCGCACCGGCGGCGACCGCTGCAGCGACGACCACCGATGCTGCTTCGGCACCGAAGGCTGAAGCCAAGCACGAGAAGAAGCACGCTCACAAGAAGGCCCACAAGGCTGCAGCCAAGTCGGAAGCCAAGACCGACGCTGCTTCGGCACCGAAGGCCGCTGCGCCCGCCAAGCAATAAGGCAGCCGCACCATGAAGAACGCCGGGACACTCCCGGCGTTTTTTTTGCCTGCTTGCCGACGCATCACTGCAGATGCGTCAGACGCTTCCTGCGTTCGCTCGTCATCCGGCATTCGGGCGGTTCCACTAGAATGGCGTGCCCGCCGTTTCCTTCGCTCACATTCGTTTCGAATTTCTGCTCGCTCATGCCGCTGTTTTCGCGCGCCCTGCCCCGCTTTGCGTTCTTCCTTCTGATGGCCATCGGCGCATTGAGCGGCATCGCCCGGGCACAGACAAGCCCCGCCGCCAACACGGAGAGCAACGCAAACAACAGCGCCGACGCCAGCGACTGGAGCATTGCTGTGGGCCCGGCGATTTACATGTCGCCCAAGTATCCGGGCGCAAAATCGAGCTTCGTGTTTCCGTGGATCGATCAGGAGATCGAGTACAAGCACCGATTCTTTTCCAAGGGGATGGACTTTGCGGGTGTGTACCTGGCGAACAACGACACGTGGCAGGTGGGCGGCAACTTCCAGTTCGACCCGACGTGGCGCCATGCGCATGACGACGCGCGCCTGAATGGTCTGGGCAACGTCAATGCCACGGTGCGCGCAAAGGCGTTTGCGCAGTACACGGTGTCGTTCCTCACGCTGTCCACCGATGCGGAGCAGGACATCCTCGGTAACCGCCAGGGGTTGATCGCCAACGCCGATGTCTACGCAAGCGCGCCGCTCGGCCGCTGGCTTTTCAGCCTTGGCACCGGCGTGTCATGGACGAACGGTCAGTACATGCGTACGTTCTTTGGCGTGGACGATGGGCAGAGCGCCCGTTCGGGCCTGCCGGTATTTGCCACGCATGCGGGGCTGCGCGACATCCACTTCAATGCCATCGTCACGTGCAAGCTCGATGATCGGTGGACGGCCAATGGCTCGCTCACGGTTGCGCGGTTGCAAGGAGATGCGGCGGATAGCCCGATCACGCAGCGCCGCCAGCAGACCACGGCCATGGCTTCGCTTACGTACCGGTTCCGCTGACAGGGCACCCCGGATCGGGCGCGGTGATGTGCGCAATCGCTTGCGCAGGCAGGTGACGTTTGCCTCGCAAACCTGTGCAAAGTAGGCAATCCGCTTATGAGACCAGAAGTTGGCCCGTGCGCCTCTCACCCAAACGGACCATGCTTCCTTTTCACAACAGGCATGCGCGTGGACTAGCGCAATCGCGCTGCTTTTTTTGCTAGTCTGTTTGGCAAGCGGCGATCACTTCCGATCAATGCGCGGGCAGTGAACGGTGTCTTCCCACCGGCGGCGGACACCGCAAGACAGGAGGGCTTGACCATGTTGCGGTGGATTGCAAACTGGGCCTTGAGCCACGCACCCTCTCCCGAGAAGCAGGCCGAACGCGCGCTAAGCGAATTGCGCATGGAGCTGTACCAGGCAGAGCAGCGCGTGATGGATGCTCAAATGCACGCGGACTATTACCGCGCACGTATCACGTTCCTGGAAGATGTCGTCAAGAAAGGCATCGAGCGCGTCTCCGACCAGCGCAAGGGCAAGCAGGAAAGCGCCCACGCATTGCGCGCCGGTCTCAAGTTCACGGCCGAGCTGTGGCGCGAATCGCAATCGCGCGACTCGCACATGCTCAAGCGCCGCACGGCAATGTCGTTCATCGACCCGCACGACGCACAGGCCGACGAATCGCACGCGCCGAAGATCCACCACTTCTCAAAGATCCCCGTGGATTCGGCGTTCGACGACAACGTGAGTGCGCTGCCCTCCAAGCACGCCGCGGCGGAGAAAGCATAGCGCGCGAGCTGGCCGGCGCGGCCAGCCCGCACGGCCAGCGCATCAGAGACGTCGACACGTTCGGCTCCGTGGGCGGGCAGTGGCGCCTACGGAGCCACCATCGACACGCCGTACTGCGCAAAGATGCGCTGCAGCTCGCCGCTGGCGCGCAGGGCATTGAGGGCGCTCTCCAGCTCCTGCGCCAGTTCACGTTGGTCCGCCTTGACGGCCATGCCGATCGCCCAGCCGCGGGCGGGCAGCAGGGGCGACTGCAGCTCGGTCGCCACAAAGCGTGTGGCAGATTGATTCTGCGTCTTCAGCGCACTTTCATATTGCGCCCGCGTCACCATTGCCGCGGCAATCTGGCCGGAGAACAGCGCACGTAGCGCCTCGTTGGCCTCCGGGTAGATCTTCACCTTGTCGCGCAGGGCGCCGTTGGCGCTGGAAAGCAGCGCGCTTGCGCCGCCCGATCCCTGCTCGGCGCCAGTCGCCTGGCCGGCGAGGTCTTCGAAACTGCTGACCTTGCGGACGCGCTCGCTGTCGTACACCAGCACGTAGCCTTCGCGAAGGTACGGCGCGAAGATCAGCACCTGCCCATTCTGGCGAATGAAATTCGGGTCGACCGGCACATGCAGCATCACGTCGGCCGGGCCGTATCCCAGGTAATGCCCCTTCCAGACCATATTGCGCAGGTCGCCCGACATGCCGTCGTCATCCGCATCAAAGGGCAGCAACGACGCCGACAGGCCCATCTGCTTGCCGAGCGCATTGGCAAGCGCCACATCAATGCCGCTGAATTGCCCCCCGACGTTATCGGAGAACGGTGGCAGGCCCTTGTACAGCGCGACCTTCAGGGCGCCGCTCTGGCGGATCTTCGCCATGTCGGCGTGTGCCGGCACGGCGCCCAACACCATGGCTGACGCGGCAAGCAGGAGGCAGGCAAGGCGGCGAAAAACTCCGGCCGCAGCCAACCGAAAACGGGCGTTCATGAGACATCTCCAGGCGGAAAAAAATGAGCGAGCCGATGCACACGAAGGCAGGGACAGCACCGGCTCGCCAAGCTGCCAACTGAGGCAGGCCGACCTACTAGTCCTGTACGCGGCGCGATTCCAGATACGTCTTGATCGCCCAGACCGCTTCCTGGGTCAGCACGCCTTCAAACGGCGGCATGTAGACACGGCCGTCTCGGGTGCGGCCGTGGCGGACGGTGGCTGTGAAGTATTGCGACACCTCGCCGTAGCAGGCTTCCTTCTTCTTGGCGTCGGCCAACGACATGCAGTCGGTGTCGAGCTTGCGCAGGTCGGGGGCGATCCCGCCCGAGATGGCCTCCAGCCCATGGCAGCGCGCGCAGTTCTGGTTGAACCCGGAGGAGCCGATCCGCAGCGCTTCGTCGTGTGCGGGACCGGTCCGGTATGGATTGTCCTGACGCCAATCGGCGCCGAGTTGCGGTAAGGTGTGCGTGTCTACGGCCTGCGGCGTGACATCGCCGTGAGCGGATGCGGTTGCGGGCAATCCCGCGGCCAGGAATGCGCAGGCAGAAAGCAGCGCGAGCAAGTTGCGAGGCGTTTTCAAGAGTGTCTCCTAGTTGTCGTTGAAACGATTTTTGGAGGCATTTCTGCAAGAGCCATACCAAGTCGAGAATCTGCCGGGAGACACCGCCAAGATCCGTCAAACGCTCCAGATATCGGAGGCATGGGTTGGCACAGGTGCTCAGGAATGCAACACCCTGGCAAGGGTCTTGCTTCATGGCGCAACACTTCCGGTTCGCTCCCTGGTTAAATGAAGCGATCCGGGCGACCCGCACACAGATTGCGGGCGAGGTTTTAGGAGACACACCATGACCCCTCACGCGGCAGCCGGCACGCGCGCTTCCGACAACGCCCCGGCCACGCTCGGTGACGCACCGCACGATCAGCCCGAACTGATCGCGCAATCGCACGAACGATCCAAGTCGTACGGCCTGCGGCCCTATGAATCGCCCGACTTCTGCCCGGTGCTGCATAACGAGCTGAAGACCGAGATCGAGCGCAGCCAGTCGCTGTTCACGCACGCGCTGCCCGTCATGGAGACGCTCTACAGCCAGATCGTCAACACGCAGAGCATGGTGATCCTGACCGACACGTCGGGCCTGATCCTGCATTCGATGGGCGACGACGATTTCCTGGCCCAGGCCAGCAAAGTGGCCCTGCAGCCGGGCGCGCTGTGGTCGGAAGCGAGCCGTGGCACCAACGCCATCGGCACGGCGCTGGCCGACGGCAAACCCACGCTGGTCCACGGCTCGGAGCACTACCTTGAGGCCAATCAGTTCCTCACCTGCTCGTGTGCGCCGATCTTTGATCCGTACGGCGCCACCGTGGGTGCGCTCGATGTGACGGGTGACCATCGTGGCTTCCACAAGCACACCATGGCGCTGGTGCGCATGTCGGCCCAGATGATCGAGAACCAACTGTTTGCCAACACGTTCCAGGACGTGGTGTGCATCCACTTCCACTCGCGCCCGGAATTCATCGGCACGCTGGTCGAAGGGATCGCGGCCTTCACGCCGGCGGGGCGCTTCCTGTCGGCCAACCGCAGTGGCGAGTTCCAGCTCGGCCTGTCGATCCGCGCGCTTCAAGCACATACCTTTTCGTCGCTGTTCGGGCTGTCGATGTCGCAGTTGATCGACCGGGAACGTACCGCGGCGGCAGGCATCGTGCAATTGCAGTTGCCCAGCGGCGTGAAGGTGTTTGCGCGCGTCGAATGGAAGCGGCCGGCCAACCGCATGGTGGGCGGCGCAATGGGCGCAGAACGTTCGACCGACCACGACACGGCGCCGCGCCGCGCCTACATCGAGCCATCCCGGCAACCGGCAAGCCTGGAGGCACTGGATACCGGCGACGCGCAGATCCAGACCGTGATCGGCAAGCTGCGCAAGGTCATCGGCAAGGACATTCCTGTCATGGTCCTGGGCGAAACCGGCACCGGCAAGGAACTGCTCGCGCGCGCCATCCATGCCGACAGCCCGCGCCATGCCGGCCCCTTCATCGCCGTGAACTGCGCGTCGATTCCGGAAGCGCTGATTGAATCCGAACTGTTCGGCTACGAAGAAGGCGCCTTTACCGGCGCGCGCAAGAAAGGCGGCATCGGCAAGATGGTGCTGGCCAACGGCGGCACACTTTTCCTCGACGAGATTGGCGACATGCCGCTGCACCTGCAGGCCCGCCTGCTGCGCGCGCTGCAAGAGCGTGCGGTGTCGCCGCTGGGCAGCAACAAGCTGATCCAGGTGGATGTGACCGTCGTGTGCGCGACCCACCGCAACATGCGCGAGATGGTGGCCAGCGGGCAGTTCCGCGAAGACCTGTACTACCGCCTCAACGGCCTGGTCGTGCGCCTGCCCGCACTGCGCGAGCGCACCGACCTCGACGTGGTGGCCGACAAGCTGTTGAAACTCGAACAGGCAGACGCGCCCCCCATCAGCGAAGCCGTGATGCAGATGTTCCGCAGCTACCACTGGCCCGGCAACATCCGCCAGCTCGGTAATCTGCTGCGCACCGCCCGGCTGATGGCCGAAGGCGCGCCGGAGATCACCGAAGACCATCTGCCCGACGATTTTCTTGAAGACTGGCAGGCGCGCCATGGCGACCAGCCGGCGGCAGACAACGCGGTGGCGCCGACAGCGGCTGTGCCGCCCGTCACTCAAAGCGTGGGCGGCTCCCAGCCCAAGCGGCTTGCCGATGTGGAAAGCATGACCATCATGGCGGCCGTGAAGGCGCACAACGGCAACATCTCCGCCGCTGCCAAGGCGCTCGGCATTTCACGCAACACGATCTACCGCAGGATCGACGAGGCAGGCGGTTTGCCCTCAGACACCGACTGACCACGCCGACGCACGGATGGCAGCGCCCAGCGCGTTCGCCATCTCCCCTACCGCCAGGTGCCCGCCCGGCACCCACACCAACCGCGCATGCGGTATCGCTGCAGACAATCGCAGCGCATTCCGGGGGTGGCAAACGTTGTCTTGCCGCCCATGCAGTAGCGTCACCGGCAATCCCCTCGCGCCGATACGCGCAGCCGCCCGCAGCAACGTAGCTTTCCCAAGCCCCGCCCGCCGATACAGGTAATGCGCCTGCAGCTGGTACTTGCGCGCCAGGGCCAGTTGGTTCTGCCAGGTTTGGCGACGCGGCTGCGGCCGCAGCCCCAACAGCCGATGCTCCGCACGCTGCCACGCACGGGCGATGTTCAATTTCTGAACAGTTGTACCAGGCTGCAACATGTCTGTTGCAACGAGAAGGCGACCACGGGCCGCGGGAAAACCCTCGCCGCGCGCGTCGACGTTCCGCAACAGATCACGACCGGCACCGCGCGCATTGAACAGCGCCTGCACATCGTCGAAACCGGTCAGGAAAGTGCCGCGCAGCACCAGCGCCGATACGGCATGGGGATAGCGATCGGCATAGGCCAGCGCCAGCGCCGCACCCCATGACCCGCCGACCACGCCCCAGCGCGCAATGCCAAATGCGGCGCGCAGTTGCTCAAGATCGGCCAGCAGTGCCGTCACCGTATTGCGCCGTAGCGTGCCGGCCGGTCGCGAGCGCCCTGCGCCGCGCTGGTCCGGCAACACGGCGCGATGCCGCAGCGGATCGAACCACGCGGCCATCGATGGCACGCAGCCGCTGCCCGGCCCGCCATGCAGCACCAGCCACGGTTCGCCGCTGTTAGGGCCGCATTGCCGCACATGCAAGCAGTGGCCGTCCGGCGCGCGCAGGTTGAAGCAGGTGGATGAGGTTGGCCAGTCGGAAGTGGGCATGGATGTTGCCTTGATGACGATGCGGCTACGCCGGCAAACGCCTGCACAGCCGCTGAACAACGCAGTGCACTCACTAACTATGCCAACCCTCAAGGAGGAGACATGAACTGGACGACGCCCGCCTATACCGAACTGCGACTCGGGTTCGAAATCACCATGTACATCGCCAACCGCTGATGCTGCGCGGCTGAGCACGCAAGGCTCCACGAGCCCGCCGGTTCTTCACGGCGGGCTTCTTTTTTTTCGGCGCGCGGCGCGCATGCCTTAGCGCCATGCCCTGGCCGACTTCTTGCTCAATCCGCCTGACACGTTGGATTTGCATCATGACCATACTCAGGGTTCTCGGCTCGGCCGCCGGCGGCGGTTTCCCACAGTGGAACTGCAACTGTCGCAACTGCGACGGCGTGCGGCGCGGCACCGTGCGTGCCACCCCGCGCACGCAGTCTTCCATCGCACTCGGCGACGGCCAGCACAACTGGATCGTGGTGAATGCCTCGCCGGACATCCTCGCGCAACTGCGCAGTTCACCGGCGCTGCAACCGGCGCGCGCGCCGCGTGATACGGGCATCGTGGGCGTGGTGCTGATGGATGCGCAGATCGACCACGTGACAGGCTTGCTGATGCTGCGCGAGCATCGGCAAGCGCTGCCGGTCTATGCCAGCGCGGCCGTCATCAGCGACCTGTCCACCGCTTTCCCGCTCACACGCATGTTGTCGCACTACTGCGGGCTCGACACGCGCGCGCTGGCGCTGGACGGCACGGCGTTCTCGGTGCCGCCGCTCGACGACGTGGCGTTGACGGCCATCCCGCTGGAGAGCAAGGCGCCGCCCTATTCGCCCAGCCGCAACGCGCGCCGCGTGGGCGACAACATCGGCTTGCGCATCGTCGACAAAAAGAGCGGTCGGCGGACGTTCTACGCCCCCGGCCTTGCCCGCGTCGAACCCCATGTGTTCGACGAACTGGGCGCGGCCGATGTGGTGCTGGTGGACGGCACCTGCTGGCAAGACGACGAAATGCTCGCCCTGGGTTTTTCCACCAAGACGGCAGCCGACATGGGCCACCTCGCGCAATCCGGCCCCGGAGGCATGATCGAAGTCCTCGACCAGCTGCCGGCCACGCGCAAGGTGCTCATCCACATCAACAACACCAACCCGATCCTCGATGAAGACTCGCCGCAGCGACGCGAGTTGGAGGCGCACGGTATCGAGGTGGCTTACGACGGCATGGAAATCTCGCTATGACACATCCTGTTGCCTGGACTGCCGAAGACTTCGAAGCGCGACTGCGCGCGAAGCAGGCGGGCTATCACATCCATCATCCCTTCAACCTGCGCATGCGCGCCGGCGAATGCACGCCCGAGGAAATCCGCACCTGGGTCGCGAACCGCTTCTACTACCAGGTCAACATCCCGCTCAAGGATGCGGCCATCCTGTCCAACTGCCCGGACCGGGCAACACGCCGTGAGTGGATCGTCCGCATTCATGACCACGATGGCGACGACGTGCAGCCGGGCGGCATCGAAAGCTGGGTGCGGCTGGGCGAAGCCGTGGGCCTCACGCGCGACGCGCTGTGGTCTCACCGGCATCTGCTGCCGGGCGTGCGCTTTGCGGTGGATGCGTATGTGAACTTTGCGCGCCGCGCGCCGTGGCAGGAAGCGGTGTGCTCCTCCCTCACGGAGATGTTTGCGCCGGACATCCACAAGGAACGGCTGGCCGGCTGGCCCGATCACTATCCGTGGGTGCAGCCGGAAGGGCTGGCGTACTTCCGCTCACGCATTCCGCTGGCCTCGCGCGACGTCGAGCACGGCCTGCGCGTGACACTCGACTACTTCCGCACGCCCGAGCAGCAACAGCGTGCGCTGGACATCCTGCAGTTCAAGCTCGACATCCTCTGGTCGATGCTCGATGCCATCCAACAGGCCCACGCACATGAGCCCTCCCTTGCCTGATCCAGCCCACCCCATGCTGCACCGGACCTTCCGGCTGCAATGGGAAGACATGCAGCAAAGCTGGGTGCTGCTGTACCCCGAGGGCATGGTCACCCTCAATGACAGCGCCGCCGCGATCCTGCAGCGCTGCGACGGTGCCCATACCCTCGACATGCTGATCGACGACCTGCAGTCCGCCTTTGGCGTGCAGGGCATCGCTCCGGAGGTCCACGCCTTTGTCAAACATGCACTTGAACGCGGCTGGCTCGTTTGAGGCCGATTCGCTGCTGGCGCCGGCCGCTACGCCGATGCCCGGCCCGCCGCTCTGGCTGCTGGCCGAGCTGACCTATCGCTGCCCGCTGCATTGCGCCTTCTGCTCCAACCCGGTCGACTACACGCGGCACGACCAGGAACTCACTACCGAGCAGTGGTGCGATGTATTTACCCAAGCCCGGGCGCTAGGTGCTGTGCAGCTTGGCCTGTCGGGCGGCGAGCCGCTGTTGCGCAAGGATCTCGAAACACTGGTCGCGCATGCGCATGGGCTCGGGTTCTACGTGAACCTCGTGACGTCCGGGGTAGGCCTGACCGATGCGCGGCTTGGGGCGTTGCGCGCAGCGGGGCTCGACCATATCCAGTTGTCGTTCCAGGACTCCACGCGTGAGCTGAACGACTTTCTGTCGAGCACGCGCACCTTCGATCTGAAGCGCCGCGTGGCTGATCTGATCAAGGCCCACGGTTATCCGATGGTGATGAACTGCGTGATGCACCGGCACAACCTGCCGCACGTGGGGGCCATCATCGACATGGCACTGGAGATCGGCGCCGAATACCTCGAACTCGCCAACACGCAGTACTACGGCTGGGCATGGGAGAACCGCCTGGCGCTGATGCCCACCCTGGAGCAGCTGCGCGACGCCGAGGCTGTCGTGAACGACTACCGGGCCCGCATAGGCAGCCGGTGCCAATTGCTTTACGTCGTGCCGGACTACTTCGAGCAGCGCCCGAAAAAGTGCATGAACGGCTGGGGCACGACATTCCTCGGCATCGCGCCGGATGGCGTTGCGCTGCCCTGCCACTCGGCGCGCATGCTGCCGGGGCTGGAGCTGCCCAACGTGCTCAGCCAGCCGCTGCGCGATATCTGGCGAAGCAGCGATGCCTTTCAACGCTTTCGCGGCACGCATTGGATGCCGGAGCCATGCCAGTCATGCGAATCGCGCGAGGAAGATGCCGGCGGCTGCCGCTGTCAGGCGTACCTGTTGACGGGCGATGCGACACGCACGGACCCGGTGTGTGGAAAGTCGGCAGATCACGGCGCACTGCAGAAGGTGGTGCTGCAAGGCCGGATGGCTGCGATGAACGGGTTCGGGCAGATACGGGACACGCGCACCGGTGAAGTGCCGATCGTGTTCCGAACGGATGCCAACTCGCGACGGCTGACACAGCCATAGAGCGCGGTCATCCATAGAAAGCGAAGAGGGCCGGACAATGCCGGCTCTCTGTTCTTTCCTTGCGAACAACGTCGAAGCCTAGGAGCCTGAACTCAACACCCAGGCCACCAGCTGCTTCGCTTCGTCTTCCTTGAGATTGGGATGCGGGGGCATTGGGATACGGCCCCACGTGCCCTTGCCGCCGTCGCGCACTTTCTGCGCCAGCCTGGTCGGCGCATCGGCATCGCCCTTGTATTTTGCGGCCACGTCGGCAAAGGCTGGGCCGACGATCTTGGCGTGCATGCTGTGGCACGAGAAGCAGCCGCTCTTGTCGGCCAGGGCCTGCATGTCGGGGGCGGCGTGGGCAGATGCCGCGCCAATTGCTGCGCACGCTACGGCCAGCAACGAAAACACTCCATTACGCATGATCACGATCTGAAACTCCATGAAGCTGTGCGAGAGGCTGCGCGCCGCACAGGGCGCACAGCGCTCAACTCAGCACGTCAGTTCTTGTGCAACTTGAACACCCAAACCGAACCGCCCTGCTCCAGGAAGTTCACGCGCTTGGCCACTTCACCGCCCCACAGCGGCACTGCACCACCCCAGCCCGACACCACGGCCACGAACTGCTCGCCGTTGTCTTCCCAGGTGACGGGCGGCGCAACGATGCCGCTGCCGGTCTGGAATTCCCACAGCTCCTTGCCGGTCTTGGCATCGGCCGCCTTCAGATAGCCCTCGGGCGTGCCCCAGAACACCAGGCCGCCGGCAGTCGTCATCACACCACCCCACAGCGGGGCGTTGTTCTTGATCTGCCATTCAATCTTGCCGGTCTTCGGGTTGATCGCGCGCAGTGCGCCGATGTAGTCCTCATTGAGAGGCTTGATCGTGAAGCCGGCGCCCAGGTAGGCCGCGCCCTTCTTGTAGCTGACGGGCTCGTTCCAGATCTCCATGCCCCACTCGTTGGCGGGCACGTAAAACAGGCCGGTTTGCGGGCTGTAAGCCATCGGCATCTGGTTCTTTCCGCCCAGGAAGCCGGGCTCGGCAAACACCGCCTTGCCCTTTTTGTCTTCACCCGTGGCTTGCGCCGGGTCGCCCGGCCGGTGGTCCGGTGCGTAGTTCGGGCGGCCGGTCTTGAGGTCGATGCTGGTGGCCCAGTTGACCTTCACGAACGGGAACGCGTTGAGCAGCTTGCCACTCTTCGCGTCGTTCACGTAGAAGAAGCCGTTGCGGTCAGCCTTCCCGCCGACGCGCTTGCCGTCCATGTCGAACGTGACGAACTCGTTCACGCCATCGAAATCCCAGCCGTCGTTCGGGGTGTTCTGGTAGTGCCAGACGATCTTTCCGGTGTCCGGGTTGATGGCCAGCGTTGACGACGAATACAGGTTGTCGCCCTTGCGCAGATGGCTGTTCCACGGGCCCGGGTTGCCGGTGCCGAAGTAGACCAGGTTGGTCTGCGGGTCATACGTGCCGCCCAGCCACGTCGATGCACCACCGGTCTTCCACGTCTCGCCGGGCCAGCTCGCGTTGAGCGTGCCCGTCATGCCGTTCTCGGTCTTGTTGCCGTCCTTGTCGTACTTGTAGCCCATGTGGCCTTCGACCGTCGGACGCGACCAGATCAACTGACCGGTCTTGGCATCGCGCGCTTCCACGCGGCCGACCACGCCAAACTCGCCACCCGACACGCCCGTCAGCACCATGCCTTTCACGATCAGCGGTGCAGCGGTCGTGGAGTAGCCCGCAGCGTAGTCCTCGATCTTGTCTTTCCAGACGATCTTGCCGGTGTCCTGATTGAGCGCGATCAGCTGCGCATCCAGCGTGGAGAAGATGACCAGGTTGTCGTACAGCGCGGCGCCACGGTTGACGACGTCGCAGCAAGGCATGATGCCCTCCGGCAGACGCTGCTCGTACTTCCACAGCTTCTTGCCCGTCTTCAGGTCGATCGCATAGATGCGCGAGTACGACGCCGTGACGAACATCTTGCCGTTGTAGATCAGCGGCTGGGCTTCCTGCCCGCGCTGCTTCTCACCGCCAAACGAGAACGACCATGCCGGCACGAGCTGGCTGACATTCTTCGTGTTGATCTTGGTGAGCGTGGAGAAGCGCTGCCCTTGCGTACCCATGCCCCAGGTCAGCACGTCGTTCGACGATTTCGCGTCGTTCTCGATCATGGCATCGGTAACGGGGGGCGTTGCCGCGTGCACGGCAACACTTGCTGCCGCCATTGCAGCCGCAAGTGCAATCACTCGTAGTGTCCTCATTCTTGTCTCCTCTACCTCTATTTATGGTCCAGGTCCGGCAGTGTGATGTCACACCGGTCGGACTCAGGGCAAATCCCGTGCCATCGAAAAACGCCGTAAAACCGCGGTTTCAGGCAACTTGCAGTGCGGTGTTGCGTGCCATACCGCAACACATCGTGTGTTCTGTTGCGAAATGGAACAACGCCATGCACGCAGCCCCCGCAAAGCCCGTGGCCTACAGCGCGCGCGTGCGCCCGCCCGGCAACATGCGCTGCACGCATCGCTGTGCATCGAGCCATTGGTGCTTGATCACCCCGGCAACGTGGAGCGCGACCAAGCAGAGAAGCAGATCGGCCGTCGTGCTGTGTACCGTGTAGAACATGTGCTGCAGTGCGCTGTCGACCCAACCCCAGCGCGGCAATGGCACGCCCCAGAAGCGCGTTCCGTATTGATTGAACGAAGACCCGAGGTAACCCGACAGCGGCATGACGACCATGCACATGTAGAGCAGACGGTGCGTGATGCGCGCCAGCTCCGCCTCCCAGCAGTGCAGCCCCGGGATCGAAGGTGGCGCAGCACGGCGCAAGCGCACGGCCACGCGCCACGCAATCACCAGCGCCGCCGTCAGGCCGAGTGATTTATGCAGATTCACCCAGGCGGCCTTTCCGGGCGCGCCCTTGGCGAGACCCGTCATGTAGTAGCCCAGCGCGAACAGCCCGCATAGGAGCACGGCGCTGACCCAATGCAAAGCGATCGACAGACCCGCATAGGCCGGCGCCGGGGCGGTGGCGGGTCGATCAGCGGGGCGCATCAAGAGTGCCCACCGAGGTTGGATAAGTCACCACGCCCCAGGGCAGCTTGTAGCCCGGCAGCGCATCGACGACCTCGCGCTTCTGCGGGTCGATCACCTGCACAGTGTTCGAGCGGCCGCAGGCCAGCAACAGCTTCTGGCCGCCCGGCGTGAAGCTGAAGTGCCAGCAACGCTTGCCAACCGGAATGGCAGCCACCGGCGCAAAGGTGCGGGCATCGAACACCTGCAGTTGATCTGCGCGGCTGGCAGCCACCCAGAGGTATCGGCCCTCGCGGTCAAACGCGATGCCGTACGGCCCTTGCCCCGTCGGCACAGTCCTTATCGGCTTGAAAGCGGCATCCAGCAGCAACAGGTTGTTCGAATTTTCCAGCGTCACCACATAGGTCTTTCCATCCGGCGCGATCTTGATGCCGCGCGGCCGATTGCCGAACGGCGCAACATCCACGCTACGGATCTGCTTGAGCGTGGACAACTCATAGACGCCGACCGTGTTGTCACCCTCGTTCGCCACCAGCAGCAACTTGCCCTCTGGTGAAAACTCGATGGCTTCGGTCTCGCGGGCGGCCTTGATGCGGCCCACCACGGCCCACTGGTTGAGGTCGATGATCGCGACTTCAGCGGGGGCTTCGTCTTTCTCACCTTTCTCTTCCTTCCCAGCCTGCACGTTCTTTCCCGGTGGCCCGCCTTCCGACGAAGGCTCGTAGGTGACGAACGCTCGGCGGCCGTCGGGCGAGATGCGCATGAACTCGACATTCCTGCCGACCGCGATGCGTCTGATCTCCTTGCGCGTGGCCGTATCGACCACCGACACATCGGCGCTGCCCTGATTGGCCGTCAGCAGCCAGCGGCCATCGGGTGTGACCGCGAGGCCGCGTGGGTCCTTGCCCACGGCAATCTCGTCAACCTGTTTGAGCGTGCGTGCATTCAGCACGGTCACGCCGCCGCCCTGATTCGTGACATAGGCGACGGGGTCGGGCACCTCGGCGACCGCCTGAAGCGTGGATACCAGGCCCACGCAAAGCAACGTGGCGATCCGGAAGTAATAGGTCAGTGCGTTCATGATGGTCTCGTCTGCAGGGCTAGTCCTTGTCGGCATCGGAGGTCTTGCCTCCAAACGAATACGTCAGCCCAATCCAGATCGCGCGCGGCGGCGCGGGCGTCATAAACTGTTGCGTCGCGAGCGTGTAGATGCTCCGTATGCCAGACAGGCCGTACGTGGAATAACGCTTGTTGAACAGGTTGCTGATGTAGGCGGAGATCTCGAGGTGCCTCGTCGGCTTGTAGTGCAGGTTCAGATTGACGAGACCGTAGCCGGCCACCTCGCCGTTCGGGTCGGCATTGCTTTCGTTGCCGTGCGCGATCTGCTTGCTGACCAGGATCACATTCCCGCCCATCGACAGGTTCGGGCTGAACGCGTACGCCGCGCCGAGCTTGAGCGTCTTCGCGGGGATGCCCGGGATCTTGTTGCCGCTGACCACGTTCTGCCCGCTCGCCGTGGTGAATGCCGACTTGTAGATCGCGTCGACATAACCAAAGTTGGCTGATAACGACCACTTGTCGATCTTCGTGCTGGCACCCAGTTCAAAGCCGCGCCGCTCCGTCTTGCCGACGTTGGCGAAGTAGCCGTACGTGTTTGACGTGGCGATGAACTGGATGTCATTGCTCAGCCGCGAGTCGTAGACAGACGCGCTCCAGTAGGTGGACTTGCCCAGCTTTCCGCGGCCGCCGAACTCGATGGTTTTGGCCACCACTGCTTTCAGGTCAGGATCGCCGTTGAACCCCGTGGGGAGCGAGCATGGGCTGTTCGGATCTGCGCAGGACAACTCGATCGATGTTGGTGCGCGCATCGATTCGCTGTAGCTGCCGAAGATGCCCTGCCCCGAACCCAGGTCGTAGTTGAACCCGAGCGCCGGGTTGAACCGGTGATAGTGATGCGAGCCGGCGAGGCTGTTCGTTTCCGGCCCGGCCACCGCCCCTGCGGGGATACCGTTCGGAGCAGAGGCTGCGCCCGAACCCGAGTTCGAATATCGATAGGCGCTTTCGTAGCCGGGGTTGTAGTACGACACGCCCGAGACTTCGTCCGTCCAGGAGTAACCGCCGTCTCCGTTCAGGTACTTGTTATTGGCGCCGCCCTGGTTGAGCGTGGTGTAGTTGAAGCTGCCGGATGCCGTCACGCTCAGCTTTTCCGTCACGCTCAACGTATCGGTGAAGTACGCGCTGAAGTTGTTGACGTTGGACGACAGGCTGACCGCGCCGATCACGTTGCTGCCCGTGAAGAATGCCGGGTTCGATGCCGACGGAGCCAATCCATTGGCGGTGAATCCGTACGCCTGATTGGGAGTCACCACGGCCTGATAGTTGATCAACCGTGCCAGATACGTGGTCTGGTCATACGTGATGCGCGAATGGTCGAACGCACCACCCAAGGTGAACGTGTTGTTGCGTCCCGCCAGCTGGCTGAAGTTCGACCACTGCAGGGAGGTGCCCAACGTGTCCTCATGCGTGGCGGAATCGACAACGCTGGTGTTGATCGCGTTGGTCCAGCGGCCGTAGCCGAGCGCCAACGCATTCGCACCGGTCACGGCATTCACCGCCGTACCGTTGGGCGCCTTGTTCGCGCACTTGTATGTGGTGATGCCACCTGCGGTGGTCGTTGCCAGCGATCCGTCGTCGTTGAAGCAGCCATCGTCGAGCTGCGCGTTGCTGTTGACGTTGTGAAGGTTCGCCTTGCGGTAGTAGACGCTGCCAGCCAGTTGGTTGGTGTCGTTCAACCAATGGCTACCCTTCAGGTTCAGCAGCGCCATCCGGTTCGAGATGGTGTCGGGCCACGTATAGGCCGCGCTGCGATTCGCCATCATGTCCATCGGCAAAGACTGCGTGCCGCTCAGCGAAGTATCTGCGAGTGCAGCCGACAGCTCCAACTGGGTAGCGCCATCGTTGCCGTGCCACCGCGCCTTTCCGTACAGCTGCTTGACGTTGGAACCCGAGTGGTCCCGAAAGCCGTCTTGCCGGTCGATGTTGCCGGCGACGAAGTAATCGGTGCTGTGGGCCTTGTCGACGACCCCAGTCTCGAAGCTCAGCGCGCGGCGGCCAAACGATCCACCCAGCGCCTCGATCGACGTGCCGGCGTTGTCCTTGCCGTTCTTGGTGTTGACGACCAACGCGCCGCCCAGGGTATTGAGGCCGAACATCGGATTGGAGCCCGGCAGAATGTTGACGCTGGACATCGCGTTCATGGGAATGAGGTCCCAGTTGACGATGGAGCCAAAGGGCTCGTTCATCCGCACGCCATCAAAGTAGACCGACACGCCAATGGGCACACCCAGCAGCGAAGACACCTGAAACCCACGGTAGTTGATGTCGTTCTGGTACGGATTGCCCGCCCCATTGCTGATGCTGATCTGACCGAGGTTGTCGTTCAGCAGGTCGGCCAGGTTCGAACTGCGTTGCTCGCGGGCATCGGTTGCGCTGACGCGCTGGGCATTGGCAGGAAACTGAGACAAGGGCACGCCAATGCTGTCGATCGGGGTCGAGCCGACGACCTGGGCGGTGGGCAACGCCACCGCAATGATCGGGTCCTCGGCAAACGCCGGCGAGCACAGGCCCGCGGCAGCGAGCGCCGCTACCCCGCCGGCCAGACGCGGCGCGGCGTTGCGCAGACGGCTGGCGTCCTTGCCCGAACGGCTGGTATTCGAATGCACGGAGTGTCTCCCTGGTGTTTCACGCTCGCCGGGCCCGAGTGCGTCAATGGCGCATCTTCAGAAACAGACGTGGTGATGGCGATTCCCCTCAGGGAATCAGCGGCAATGGGGCAGACACCTGCGCGCGTTGCGGCAGTGCATGTGTGGGCGCATGGCCATGTCTCCTCTTCTTTTTTCGCCTGCGGGGTCTTTGCCTCGTAGGTCAGCGGCTGGCGCACGGGTGTCGATGACCATGCGCCAACCGTCCTGCTACACCATCAGAAGAAGCCGAGCGGCTTGGTGTCGTAGCTCACCAGCAAGTTCTTGGTCTGCTGATAGTGGTCGAGCATCATCTTGTGGGTCTCGCGGCCCACGCCCGACTTCTTGTAGCCACCGAACGCTGCGTGCGCCGGATACAGGTGGTAGCAGTTCGTCCACACGCGCCCCGCCTTGATGGCACGGCCCACGCGATACGCGCGGTTGATGTCGCGCGTCCACAGACCGGCGCCCAGGCCGAAATCGGTGTCGTTGGCGATCTGCAGGGCCTGCGCTTCATCCTTGAACGTCGTCACGGCAATCACCGGGCCGAAGATCTCTTCCTGGAACACGCGCATGCTGTTGTCGCCCTTGAGCAGCGTCGGCTTGATGTAGTAGCCCTTCGACAGATTGCCGGGCAGCACTTCCACGTCGCCGCCGACCAGGCATTCGGCGCCTTCTTCCTGCGCGATCTCCAGGTAGCTACGGATCTTGTAGAACTGCTGCTCCGAAGCCTGCGCGCCAACCATCGTGTCGGTGTCGAGCGGGTCACCGCGCTTGATGGCGGCCACCTTGGTCATCACCGCATCCATGAAGCGGCTGTAGATGGATTCCTGCACCAGCGCGCGCGACGGGCACGTGCACACCTCGCCCTGGTTGAAGAAGCCCAGCACCAGGCCTTCGGCAGCCTTTTCGATGAAGCTCGGCTCGGCCTGCATGATGTCTTCGAAATAGATGTTGGGCGACTTGCCGCCCAACTCCACCGTCGACGGGATGATGTTCTCAGCCGCGCACTTCATGATGTGCGAGCCCACCGGAGTCGAGCCCGTGAAGGCGATTTTCGCGATGCGTTTGCTGGTAGCCAGGGCCTCGCCGGCTTCCTTGCCGTAGCCGTGCACGACGTTGAGCACGCCCGCCGGCAGCAGGTCGCCAATCAGTTCCATCAGCACGCAGATGCCCAGCGGCGTCTGCTCGGCCGGCTTGAGCACGACGCAGTTGCCGGCGGCCAGGGCGGGCGCCAACTTCCATGCGGCCATCAGCAGCGGAAAATTCCACGGGATGATCTGGCCGACCACACCCAGCGGCTCGTGGATGTGATACGCCACGGTGTGCTCGTTGATCTCGGCTGCGGAGCCTTCCTGCGCGCGGATGCAGCCGGCGAAATAGCGGAAGTGGTCCACGGCCAGCGGGATGTCGGCGTTCAGCGTTTCACGCACGGGCTTGCCGTTGTCCCACGTTTCGGTCACGGCCAGCAGTTCGAGGTTCTGTTCGATGCGGTCGGCGATCTTCAGCAGGATCAGCGAGCGGTCCTGCACCGAGGTGCGCCCCCAGGCGTCAGCGGCAGCATGCGCGGCGTCGAGCGCGCGGTCGATGTCTTCAGCGGTCGAGCGCGGGAACTCGCCGATCACCTCGCCCGTCACCGGGGTGGTGTTGGTGAAGTACTGGCCCTTGACCGGCGACACGAATTCGCCACCGATGAAGTTGCCATAGCGCGGCTTGAACGAAACGATGGCGCCGGGCGTGCCGGGATGAGCGTAACGCATGGGTTGTCTCCTGATGTTTGAGTGATGACCGCAGCGTCGTTGTCTGCGCTGTGTCCGCTCGTCATCTGCAAAACCCGGGCCATCCCCTGCGGTGGATGCTGCATCCACGCCCAATCGCCGGTTCACGCCGATCGGCTCGCCTGACTGTTCCAGAATGGAACAACGGGTGTTGCAAAGCTCAACGCCCCATCACCTGAACAGCCGCGGGACGCGCATGCGGACCCACGGCGGGCATGGCATGACTTTCGCAACACGGGCCGTTCATCTGAACCTTGCAAGGCACACGATGAGAACGGCCTCACTCCATGCTGCCGCTGCCGCGCTGGCCGTTGCGTGCCTGCACTGGCCGGCCCGCGCCGAGACGAACATTGACCCGGCAGGCTCGCCGCTCTGGCCGACGATTCAGCAGGAGGTGTTTGGCGCGGCGCCAACAACGTTCGACAGCCGCATCAGGATCACCGGGCCCGCATTTGCGGAAGACCCGATGCAGGTGCCGATTGCGTTTGACGCGTCGGCGCTTGGCAAGGTGGAGCGCATCGTCGTCGTGGTCGACCGCAACCCCATCCGCAAGGTGCTGGAATTCGCGCCGATGCGCGTGCGCCCGGCCCTGTCGTTCCGGTTCAAGCTGCAGGAGGCCTCTGCGGTGCGCGTGGCGGCGCGTACGCAGGATGGTGTGTGGCATGTCGGCACCTTGCAGGTGGACGCCACCGGCGGCGGCTGCACGCTGCCCGGCGCCACCCGCCAGAACTCCACGTGGAGCACCACGCTGAACCAAGTGGAGTCGCGCGTGTTTCCGGGCTTCAACGGCGCAGGCAGCCGCATCCGCCTGCGCGTGATGCATCCGATGGACACGGGCTTGGTGGCGGGCATCCCGTCCTTCCATATCGAGCAGCTCAACCTGCTCGATGCCCGGCGTCAGCCCATGCTTGAACTGGCGCTGTACGAACCCGTGGCCGAGAACCCGATCTTCTCGTTCGATCTGGATGGCCCCGTTGAACACGGCATCAGCGTGGCCGGCGTCGACAACAACGGCAACCGCATCCGCGCACAGGTGACACGATGAGCCGACGCCACCAACGGTTGGGGCTCCTGCTGCTGTGCCTGGCAATGTGGACTGCCGTCGCGCGGGCAGAGCGCCCCGATTACCACCTCGTACCGCAGGCGGTTGCCCCAGACGTCTGGGTGCTCGAAGGCGCCAACGCGGATTTCTCTGCGCGCAACGGCTGCAACATCATCAATACCGCCTTTATTGATACCGGCGACGGCGTACTCGTCATCAACACAGGGCCGTCACTGCTGTACGGCGAACAGCAGCGCCAGGCCATCCGCACGGTCACCTCGGCGCCGGTGCGCTGGGTGTTCAACCTCAACCTGCATCCCGACTACTTCTTCGGCAACCAGGCCTATGCGGATATCGGCCCCCAGGCGCTGCCCGGCACCATTGCCGGTGCGCAACGCGAAGGCGCGGCCTATGCCGACAATCTCTACCGCATCTGCGGCGCGTGGATGCAGAACACGGTATCCACACCGCCCGGCGTGCCATTGACGCCCGGCACACGCACCATGGGGAGCCACCGCATCGACCTGGTTCGGCTGAACGGGCATACCGATGACGATCTCGTCCTGGTGGACCGGACCAGCGGCGTCGTCTTCGCCGGCGGCCTTGCCTTTCGAGACCGGATTCCCACGACGCCGCACGCCAACATTGCGCATTGGCTGGCCAGCCTGGACGCGTTGCAGAAGATCGTTGCCGACAGCGGAGCGCACGTATTGATCCCCAGCCACGGGCCCGCGCTCGGCAAGGCCGATGCCATCGCGCAGACACGCCAGTACCTGCAGTGGCTCGAGGCACGCATGCGCCGCGCGGCCGCAGAAGGACGCGACCTGGCAGAGGTGATTGCCATGCCGGTAGACGCGCCCTACGCGCAATGGGGCGGAATGCCCGCGGAGTACGTGCGCAACGTGACCCGCTTCTACCCACGCTACGAGAACGCCGCGCTGGCGCCCTGACATGGCGCCAGACCCCGCGCGGCGACGCTGGATGCGCATCATGCTCGCGACCCTGATCAATCCGGCGCCGACGGCGTCTGCGACACCCGCTCGCGTTACGCTGTTGCGCCTGCAGGATGGCCTGTATGCTGCGCGCGCCGTCAACGCAGAAGCCTCGCGCGCGAATGCCGGAGAAGTCGTACCCACGCTGGTACACACGACCGGCAACGGCGTTCTCGTGGTGGACCCGGGCCCGCACGCGCGATGGGGACACCATCTGATCGCGGCCATCCGGCACATCACGGCCGAACCCATCCGCTGGGTGGTCAACACGCACGCGCACCCGGAGCACGTGCTCGCCAACGCGGCGTTCGCACAACTGCAGCCACGCCCTGCGTTCCTGGCATCGGCCGCCACCGCCGACCTGATGCGCCGGCGATGCGAAACCTGTTTGGCCCGGCTGACCGCCCTGCTGGGTGCGCGCGTCATGCACGCAACGCAGATCGTCTATCCCGAGCCCGCATTGCGCGATGGCGACTGGCTGCACACCGGCAAGACAGCGTGGCAAGTCCACGTCTGTACGGCTGCGCACAGCGCTTCCGACACGGTGCTGTACGCGCCGCAGCGCGGCGTGCTGTGCACCGGTGGCCTGGCGTATCGGCAGCGCATTCCAGACCTGCAGGACGGCTCGCTGATCGGCTGGCGTCAAGCATTGCAGGCGCTCGTTCAATTGCCCGCCACCATCGTCGTCGGCACCGCCATCGGCACGCCTGCGCAGATGCTGCGCCCGACGCTCGCCTATCTCGACATGCTCGACAGCGCGATCACGCGCGCCATTGAAGCCGGCGGCGACGCAGCTCGCGCGCTCGCGTACGTCCCGGGCGACGCCTATCGCGACTGGCGCAACTTCGACCCCCGCCATGCGCTGAACGTCGGACGTGCATGGCGCGAGCTCGAAGATCGCTGGATGCAAAGCGCGCCCAAGGTCTGACACACCTGCTCCACTGCGCAACAGAGAGCGGACATGTGTTGCATCAACTGTCCCGCCACGCCACATCACACACACAGCCGCGGGCATCCGCAAACGTTAAGCAACGGACTGCAACTCCGTGCAATGCGCGGCGAACGTCGTGGTACGCATATTGCAAAGTCCCGCCGACGTTGAGCGCGCGCCCCGCGTGTTTGGCGCCAACACCGCATGCGTCCGAGCCAATTCCATAGACGCATCACACAACGACAATACGGAGACAACATGCAGAACACACGCCTTCGACCCTGCGTACTGACCGCCCTTGCTGCCGCCCTCGGCTGCGCAGCGAGCGGCGCCATCGCACAATCGTCGGTCACGATCTACGGCACAGTCGATGCCGGACTCCAGTATCAAAACCGCAGCGCAGCCGGCGGCAGCATCACGGAAATGCATTCGGGCGGCATCAGCCCAAGCATCTGGGGCCTCAAGGGATCGGAAGACCTGGGCAGCGGCATGAAGGCCAACTTCAACCTCGAAGGGCATTTCAGCAGCGACACGGGCACGCTCACCACCGGCCCGGGCTTCAGCTCGGAGCTGTTCCGCCGGCAAGCGAACGTTGGACTCAGCGGCAACTGGGGCGCGATCACGCTGGGGCGCCAGTACAGCCCCGCGCTCATCGGCACGATCGGCACCGAAGCGCGCGGCTTCAAAGAGCAGTTCTCGAATCTGTACGGCTGGGCATACAACCAACTGCCCGCACCGGGCAACGCGATGGGCGCTGGCACCAACCCCGGCAACGACGTCGGCGTGTTCATTGGCAATGCACTGCAGTACTCCAACAACTTCGGCCCGGTGTGGCTGGGCGTTGCCTATTCATTTGGCGAGACCGCCGGTAGCTTCAAGCGCGGCAATGAGCTGTCGCTGGGTGCAACGTATACGGGCCCGGTCACAGTCGGCCTCGGCTATCAGTCAACCGCGGACAGCGGCACAGGCGAGACCCTCAGCCGCTTGTGGAGCGCAGGTGTGGCCGTGCCGTTCAATGCCTTCACGGGCCGGGTGAACTACATCGGCGTGACCAACAATGCGCCGACCGGGCAACGCGTATCGGACGTCAAATCGATCGGCGTCGGGCTCGACTACAAGTGGAGCCCCGCCAATACCGCCACGCTGGCCGGCTACTACAGCAAGTACGAAAGCAGCGCCCACGACAGCTCGACCAAGTCGGTCGTGCTGAGCAACGATTACGCATTCTCCAAACGCACCACGCTGTATGCGCAGCTCGTGTACGTGAATGCGGGCGCGGTGGGCGCGGCCGACCCGCTGGAGAGCCTCAAGACGTCGATCGTTGCAGGCGGCACGGCGCCGGGCGCCAAGACGGTGCTGGCAGGTGTGGGGCTGAAGCATTCATTCTGAGCTGGTCCTGAGCAGGAAAAACCCTTGGCCAAAACCAAGGGTTTTTTTTCGCCCTCAGATACAAAGCGTGAATCCTGACGCAGCGCATGGTCGGGCCGGCCGAACCGCGCTACGCTCGCGTATCCTCAACATCACGATTCCTGTCTGCCGGAGCCACCCGGCAGCGCTCATTGGAGGTGCCTTGATTCGCGTCCTGCCTGCCTTTGTACGGGGCATGCTCAGCTCAATCCTGCTGGCCCTGAACACGCTGTTCTGGAGCGTGCCACTGTTCACGCTCTCGGCGTTCAAGCTGCTGGTGCCGGCAGCGGCCGTCCGCCGCCGGATCGACCCCATGCTCAACTGGGTCGCCACGTGCTGGATCGGTTGCAACAATGCCTGGATCGGCGTACTGCAACGCGAGCCGTGGAGCGTGGAAGGCGCCGACAACCTGCGCTACGCGGGCTGGTACCTCGTCAACTGCAACCATCGGTCTTGGGTGGACATCTTTGTGCTGCAGCGGGTGTTGAACCGGCGAATCCCGCTGCTCAAGTTCTTCCTCAAGCAGCAGCTGATCTACGTGCCGGTCATCGGCCTGGCCTGGTGGGCGCTGGATTTCCCGTTCATGCGTCGGCACTCCAAAGCGGCGCTGCGCAAACACCCCGAGCTGCGCAATCAAGACCGCGAAACCACGCGTCGCGCGTGCGCCAAGTTCGCCCATGTGCCGACCAGCGTCATGAACTTTGCCGAAGGCACGCGGTACACGCCGGCAAAGCACCGGACGCAGTCGTCCCCCTATCGCCATCTGCTCAAGCCGAAGGCCGGCGCCCTGGCCTTGACGCTCAACGCCATGGGTGGACGGTTCCAGTCGCTGCTCGATATCAGCATTGCCTATCCGGACGGCACACCGAGCTTCTGGCAGCTGGCCTGTGGCACGGCCGGCCGAGTGATGGTGCATATTCGCGAGCTGCCGATCCCGCCGGATTTCTGCACGCACGACTACAGCACCGACGCCGCCTTCCGCAGCGATTTCCACCGCTGGCTCGCTCAGCTCTGGGAAGAGAAGGACCAGCAGATCGAAAACATGTTGGCGCGGGCGGCCGGCCGCGCGGCGTGACCGCCGGTGGCGACGCCGTTTCGCCAGACGAAATCTAGACGCCAAACAAAAAGCCCCTTGGTCGGAAAACCAAGGGGCTTTTGCTACTGCTGGCGGAGAGGGTGGGATTCGAACCCACGGTACCGTCGCCGGTACGCCTGATTTCGAGTCAGGTACATTCGACCACTCTGCCACCTCTCCGGTAACTGGGTCGCTGAATCGCGAAACCGCGAGTATAACAAAGTTTTTCCGGCCCGATCAAGGGGGTCGGCATAACTCATCAAACTGCCGGTTTCAGCACTTCCTGGCCGCCCAGATACGGGCGCAGTACCGTCGGCACCGTGACCGAGCCATCCGCGTTCTGGTAGTTCTCCAGCACGGCCACCAGCGTACGGCCCACGGCGAGGCCCGAGCCGTTGAGCGTGTGCACCAGCTCCGGCTTGCCCTGCGCGTTGCGGAAACGCGCTTGCATCCGGCGCGCCTGGAAGTCGCCCATGTTCGAGCACGAGCTGATCTCGCGGTACGTGTTCTGCGCCGGGATCCACACCTCGATGTCGTACGTCTTGGTGCTGCCGAAGCCCATGTCGCCCGTACACAGCACGACGGTGCGGAACGGCAGCTCCAACTTGCGCAGGATGTTCTCGGCGCAGTTGGTCATGGCGTCCAGCGCGGCGGCCGAGGCTTCGGGCTGCACAATCTGCACCATCTCGACCTTGTCGAACTGGTGCTGGCGGATCATGCCGCGCGTGTCCTTGCCGTACGAACCGGCCTCCGAACGGAAGCACGGCGAATGCGCCGCAAACATCATCGGCAAGGCGTCCGCAGCAACGATCTCATCGCGCACGAGGTTTGTCAGCGGCACCTCTGCGGTCGGGATCAGGTAGAAATTCTCGACGCGCTCGCCGTCTTCCCCTTCGGCGCTGTGCCCCATCTTGCGCGGCACGCGGAACAGGTCTTCCTCGAACTTCGGCAACTGGCCGGTGCCACGCATCGACGCGGCGTTGACGATGTACGGCACGTACGCCTCGGTGTAGCCGTGCTCCAGCGTGTGCGTGTCGAGCATGAACTGCGCGAGCGCACGATGCAGACGCGCCACCTGCCCTTTCAGGACGGTGAATCGCGCACCCGACAGCTTGGCGCCCGCGTCAAAATCCAGCCCCAATGCGGCGCCCAGGTCCACGTGGTCCTTCACCGGAAAGTCGAATGCGCGCGGCGTGCCTTCGCGACGCACTTCCACGTTCTGCGTTTCATCGCGGCCGGCCGGCACGCTTTCGTGCGGCAGGTTCGGGATCGACAGCATCAGGTCCTGCATCTTGGCCTGTACCACGTCGAGTTGCGCGGCAGACGCCTTCAGCTCGTCGCCAATGCCCGACACCTCAGCCATCACGCCAGATGCATCCTCGCCCTTGCCCTTGAGCATGCCAATCTGCTTGGACAGGCTGTTGCGGCGGGCCTGCAGCTCTTCGGTGCGGGTCTGGATGGCCTTGCGTTCCGCTTCGAGCGCGGCAAAGCCGGCCACGTCGAGCACGTAGCCACGATCTTTGAGGCGCGCGGCGACGGCGTCGATGTCTTTGCGCAGCAGTTGGATATCAAGCATGGTGGGAAAAAAGAAACCGAAGATGGCGAGCGATCTGAACGATCGGAAACGCCGATTTTATCGTACCGGCCCGTCGGGATTATTTGTTGCGAGAGGATTTGTCCTGCTCGGCATGCCACTGCGCATCCAGCTCGCGCAGGTGCCGCAGCTTCTCACCGATCTTGCCTTCCAGGCCACGCGGCGTCGGCACGTACCAGTTCTGCGGGGGCAAATCGTCGGGGAAGTAGGTTTCGCCGGCGGCGTAGGCCTCGGGCTCGTCATGCGCGTAGCGGTAGGCGTGGCCGTAGCCGAGTTCTTTCATCAGCTTGGTCGGCGCATTGCGCAGGTGCACGGGCACGTTGCGCGACTTGTCCTGGCTGACGAAGGTGCGCGCGGCGTTGTAGGCGTTGTAGCCGGCATTCGACTTCGGTGCGATGGCTAGGTAGATCACCGCCTGGGCCAACGCCAGCTCGCCTTCCGGTGAGCCCAGACGCTCGTACGTTTCCGCCGCGTCGAGCGTGATGCGCCCGGCACGCGGATCGGCCAGGCCGATGTCTTCCCACGCCATGCGCACGATGCGGCGTGCGAGATAGCGCGGGTCGGCGCCACCGTCGAGCATGCGGCAGAACCAGTAAAGCGCGCCGTCCGGATCGGACCCACGCACGGATTTATGCAGCGCACTGATCTGGTCGTAGAAGGCGTCACCGCCCTTGTCGAAGCGGCGCAGGTTTTCCGATAACGCCGATGCCAGCAGTGCCTCGTCGACCACCGGAACCGCATCGCCCTCAGCCTGCGAACGCGCGGCGCGCGTGACGATTTCAATGTTGTTGAGCAGCTTGCGGCCATCGCCATCGGCGGAGGCGACGATGGCGTCGACTGCGGCGGGCGCCCAATCCAATCCGCCCAGCTCCTGGCGCGCCCGTTCGGCCAACTGCTTGAGCTCATCGTCAGACAGGCTCTTGAGCACATACACCGCGGCACGCGAGAGCAATGCACCGTTCACCTCGAACGAGGGATTCTCCGTCGTCGCGCCGATGAAGGTGAACAGCCCGCTTTCGACGTGCGGTAGAAATGCGTCTTGCTGGCTTTTATTGAAGCGATGAACTTCGTCGACGAACACGAGCGTGCGGCGACCATTGGCGCGGAATTGCTCTGCGCGCTCGACGGCCTCGCGAATGTCCTTCACCCCGGAGAGCACGGCCGACAGCGCGATGAATTCCGCATCAAACGCGTCGGCCATCAATCGGGCCAGCGTGGTCTTTCCAACGCCGGGCGGGCCCCAGAGGATCATCGAATGCGGCTCGCCAGAAGCGAAGGCCACGCGCAGCGGCTTGCCCGGCCCCAGCAGATGCTGCTGGCCGATCACTTCGTCGACAGAATGCGGGCGAAGGCGCTCGGCCAGCGGCATGTGGGCGGGCGCGTCCGGAAAGAGAGATGCGGAGGCGTTCATGCGGGGATTGTCGCAGAATCCGCCGGCCGACCGGTTTCCACGGCGGATCAGGCGGCGCGTGTGTCCAATGCCGATTCCTCGGCGATCGGTCGGGCCCGGCCGATCCATACAACGCACACCAGAGACAGCGCCGCAAAGCCGGCATAGAAAACCGCCATGGGCCACCACAGTGGGAAGAAGCGATCTGCAAGCACCGTGGCAAGCAGCGGTGTCAGGCCGCCAGCAAATGCGCCGCAGACTTGATACGACAACGAGATCGCCGTATAGCGGATGCGCGCCGCAAACATGCCGCTGACAAAGCCCGCAATGATCGCGTAATAGCCGGACTCGGCCAGCGTGGCGATGGCCACCCCTGCAAACACGGTATGCGCCTCGCCCATGCGGACCAGTGGAAGCATGATGAACGGTACGACCACCGCGAAGGCAGCGAGAACGACCAGCATGCGGCGCGCCCCGAAACGGTCGGCCAGCGTGGCTGCGCCGAGCTGCACGAAGAACTGCAGCACGGCCACCCAGAACATGCAGTCGAGAATCATCGCGCGACTGAGCTGCAGATACTGCGTGGCATACGAAATCATGAAGATGTTGCTGAAGTAGACGCCAGCGATGCCGTACACGTTGGCGCCAATGGCCAGCGCGATCAGCGGCCATGCCTTGAGGGCCTCCGCCAGCGGCTGCTTCGCCACGTCGCCGGAGGCCCGCATCGCCTCGAACTCCGGCGATTCATTGACCGACATGCGGATCACAAAGCCCACGGCCAGCAGCACGGCACTTGCCAGGAACGGCAGGCGCCAGCCCCACGCCAGGAAGGCTTCCGGCTCGAGCCGGCTGACGGCCGAGAACGCCAGCATCGACAGGATCAGGCCACCGGCGCTGCCAAGCTGGGCGAACGAAGCGAAGAACGTACGCCGGCCTTTCGGCGCATGCTCGCCGGCCAGCAGCACCGCGCCGCCCCACTCGCCGCCCACGGCAATGCCTTGCAACACACGCAACGCCACCAGCGCGACCGGCGCAATCCACCCGGCCTGCGCATAGGTGGGCAGACAACCGATCAGCACGGTGGCGACGGCCATGAGGGTGAGCGTGCCCATGAGCGCGCGCTTGCGGCCGAGCTTGTCGCCGATGCGGCCGAACAGCACGCCGCCGATGGGCCGGGCGAGGAAGCCGATGGCGAACGAGCCGAACGAGGCCAGCAGCCCCAGCAAGCGGTTCTCTCCCGGGAAGAACAGCGGCCCGAAGACAAGCGCCGCCGCCGTGGCGTAGCTGTAGAAGTCGTACCACTCGATCGTGGTGCCGATGAACGATGCCATCGCCGCACGGCGCGGCTGGGCCGTCGATTGCGTTGTCTGCATGGGTCTCCTCTCCGTTTTTGTGGGTATCGCGTCAGGCGCGGTATTCGACGCCCGGCAGCACGCACAGCAGCTCGAACGCGAGATTGGCGCCAAGCAGCGCCGTCGTCCCGAACGGGTCATACGGCGGGGACACCTCGACGAGATCTGCACCGACGATGTCGAGACCGCGTGCGCAGCGCACGATCTCCAGCGCTTGCGGCACGGTCAGGCCGCCAATCTCCGGCGTGCCGGTACCCGGCGCATAGGCGGGGTCGATACCGTCGATGTCGAAACTGATGTAGACCGGGCCGCCCTGCACGCGAGCGCGCACCTCTTCCATGAGCGGCACGAGCGATCGGTGCCAGCATTCCTCGGCCGTTACCACGCGAAAGCCCTGTTCGCGGCACCAGTCGAAATCTTCGGCCTCGTAGCCGGTCCCGCGCAGCCCGATCTGCGCCACGCGGTTGCAATCGAGGAGCCCTTCTTCCACCGCGCGGCGAAATGGCGTGCCGTGCGCGATCTTCTCGCCGAACATGGTGTCGTTGACGTCGGCATGCGCGTCCACGTGGATCAGGCCAATGCGGCCGTACTTGGCATGCATGGCGCGCAGGATGGGCAGCGTGACGGTGTGATCGCCGCCCAGGCCGATCGGCCGGCACCCGCCGGCGATGATCTCCCGGTAAGCCGCCTCGATGCGCGCGATCGAGTCATGCAGGTTGTATGGGTTGGTCGGCACGTCGCCGATGTCGGCCACGCGCAGCGAGTCGAACGGCGCGGCGCGCGTGGCCATGTTGTACGGCCGCAGGAGGACGGATTCTGCTCGGATCTGCCGTGGCCCCAGCCGCGCGCCGTTGCGATTGGACGTGCCCAGGTCGAACGGCACGCCGACAAAGCAGGCGTCCAGCCCCGCCGATGACGCTGCGGCGGGCAGCCGCATCATGGTGGCAATACCGCCAAAGCGCGGCATGGCATTGCCCGAGGCGGGCTGAAAGAGGTTGGCGCAGTCGTTCATGGCAGTCGAAGTATCACATCGTCTTCAGGCGATGTAATGAGTGGATATAGCCTGTATTTTTGCCGATCGATTTCGTGCGTAGAATGCGAAATCTCCGACTTAAACATCGATTTCAATCGATGTATTCACCGCCGTGCTGGGACAACCTTCCGATCTTGATCTGCGACTGATCCGCGTGTTTCTTGCCGTGGTTGACGCGGGCGGCATCACCCCTGCCCAGGCAACGCTGAACGTGGGGCAATCGACCATCAGCACCCAGCTGTCCACACTCGAGACGCGACTCGGCTATCGGCTATGCGAACGTGGCCGCAGCGGCTTCCGGCTCACCGCGCGCGGAGAACGGTTCGTTGATTCCGCACGCAAGCTGCTGGGCGCACTCGACGTCTTCAGTGCAGAGGCTCGCAAAGTGGGCCGCACGCTGGTCGGAACGTTGAATCTCGGCTTGATCGGCCATGCGCCCGTGAATGCGAATGCGCGCATCAGCCAGGCCATCGAGCGCTTTCGTCAGCGCGATGAATCCGTTCATTTCACGGTGTCGGTACGGCCGCCCGGTGAACTCGAGGGATTGCTGCTGGACAACAAAATCCACATGGCCATCGGCTATTTCTGGCACCGCGTGCCGGCGCTGGACTACACGACGATCTTCCACGAGACGCAGCTTGCGTATGCGGGGCGTGGTCATCCGCTGTTCAGCAAGGCTGGGGACGTGACGCCCGCGCAGGCACTGGCGCACGCGTGGGCGTGGCGCAGCTATCCGCTGCCCGAAGCGGCGGGATCGCCGGCCGAGCGGCCGGTGACTGCGGTGGCAGACAACATGGAAGCGGTGGCAATGCTGGTGCTTTCGGGCCGGCACCTAGGCTACCTGCCAGAGCACTTTGCGGCGCCCTATGTAGCCCAAGGCCTACTGACGCCGTTGGCACCTGCAGCCATGCGCTACGAGGTGCCGTTTGACATGGTGGTGCGCCGCGACGCCCGGCGCAATGATCTGCTGGCCGCCTTTATTGCCGACATGAAAGCGGCCCACGCCTGAAAAGGCGGTCAAGCCGTCAGTTCGATGCCCGCTGCACCAGCCCCATGAACGCCTTGGCCGGCAGCGGCCCATGACACGATTGCGCACCGTTGGGCGAGCGCAGCAGCAGCCAGACGTTCTCGCTAGCCGGCGGCTGAATCACGAACGGCTGACGCGCCGAAGCCTCGGGCAGGCGCGGATCAGCCGGCGCCTGGATCGGCACGACCTGCCCGGCGTGGCCCTTCACCAATGCGCTGCACTCGGCGCCGGGCAGTTCGGTCGCGTGCAGGAAATCCTTGTTGACCAAGGCCTCGGCCAGAACCGTGTCTGGCGCGGTGAGGAACGAATCGACGTCAAAACGGGACGCACCGGTGGAGGCACATCCCGCGAAGACGGCCGCCGCTGACGCTGCAACGGCAACAGCGGCTGCACGGTGCAGCGACGTGGTGAACGGCAAAGGCATGGTCGGTCTCCTTGTCGAGGACAGCAACGGCGCCGGCCTGCACGCGTCATTGCTTGATGACGTCAGCCCCTTTGGGCGGCGTAAAGCGGAACACGTTGGCCGGCAGTTGCGGATTCTTCTGGATGTTCGAGAACGTCAGCAGGGTGGTGTTGCCAAAGGCGTCGCGCAGCTCCATCCCCTGCAGCTCGCCGCTGCGAAAGCCGATGGCGATGCGCTCGAACTGGGTGTCCTTTGCCTTGGGGGTGAGTTCGGCCCAGTCGATACCGTCCTTGGTGCCACCCTCCTTGAGCGTGAAGTTCTTCGCCAGATCGTTGCTGCCGAACAGGATGGCGGCGGGGCTGGAACCCAGCGACGCATCAAGCTTGCGCTCCGTGATCTGGTTCAGGTCCTTGTCGAAGATGTAGAGCATCTGGCCGTCGGCCGAGAGCTGCTGCTCGTACGGCTTCACATAGCGCCAGACAAAGCGGCCCGGGCGCGAGAAGACGAAATCGCCATTGGACGTCCCGGCCACGCGTAGCGGGCTGCCGTTGGTGCCGCCCTTCACTTGCCGCTGCACGAACTCGCCACGCGCGGTGCTGACGTTGCTCACGAAGGCGTTGAGCTGTTCGACCGCGCCCGCATAGGCGCCGGCGGACCATGCCGCCAGCGAAACCAGCCCGGCGGCCATCAGGTGACGTGCTTTCAACACAAACATAGGAATCCCGGTTTCAGTTGATCTTGTTGTTAGTGGCCGGCTGCGCCCGAACATTCCGTCCGCGCGGTAACGCGATGTAACTGCAAATGCGGGCAGCGTCATTCCTCTTCGACGACGTTGCCGTTGCGGTTGGGCGCCAGGATTTCGCGGTTGCCGTTGCCTGACATGGCGGACACGAGCCCCGCCTTTTCCATGTCTTCGAGCAGGCGTGCGGCGCGGTTGTAACCGATGCGCAGGTGACGCTGCACCAGCGAGATCGACGCGCGGCGATTCTTGAGCACCACGTCGACGGCCTGGTCGTACAGCGGATCGGCCTCGCCGCCGCCCGCACCGACAAGTCCCGCGCCGCCGCCAAAGCCATCGCCGCCGCCCTCGCCATCGGCCACGCCGCCTTCGAGGATGCCTTCGATGTAGTTCGGCTCGCCTTGCGATTTGAGGTTATCGACAATGCGGTGGACTTCCTCGTCCGACACGAACGCGCCGTGCACGCGTACCGGCAAGCCCGTGCCGGGCGCCAGATACAGCATGTCGCCCATGCCCAGCAGCGCTTCGGCGCCCTGCTGGTCCAGGATGGTGCGCGAGTCGATCTTGCTGCTGACCTGGAAGGCGATCCGCGTCGGCACGTTGGCCTTGATCAGGCCCGTAATCACGTCCACCGACGGACGCTGCGTCGCCAGCACCAGGTGGATGCCGGCGGCACGCGCCTTCTGGGCAATCCGCGCGATCAGCTCTTCGACCTTCTTACCGACCACCATCATCAGGTCGGCCAGTTCGTCGATCACGATGACGATCATCGGCAGCTTGTCGAGCGGCTCCGGCGCATCTGGCGTCAGGCTGAACGGGTTGGGAATCTTCTCTTCACGCGCCGCAGCTTCTTCGATCTTCTTGTTGAAGCCGGCCAGGTTGCGCACGCCCATCTTGCTCATGAGCTTGTAGCGGCGCTCCATCTCGCCCACGGCCCAGTTGAGCGCGTGGCCCGCCTGGCGCATATCGGTAACGACCGGGCACAGCAGGTGCGGAATGCCTTCGTAGATGCTCAGCTCCAGCATCTTCGGGTCGATCAGGATCAGGCGCACCGCATCGGCCTTGGCCTTGTACAGCAGCGACAGGATCATCGCATTGATGCCGACCGACTTACCGGAACCCGTGGTGCCGGCCACCATGCAGTGCGGCATCTTGGCCAAGTCGGCCACCACCGGCTTGCCGGCGATGTCCTTGCCCAGTGCCAGCGTGAGCTGCGATGCGCTCTCGTTGTAGACCTGCGAGCCGAGAATCTCCGACAGGCGCACCGCCTGACGCTTCGGGTTCGGCAGCTCCAGACCCATGTAGTTCTTGCCCGGAATCGTCTCCACCACGCGGATCGACACCAGCGACAGCGAACGCGCAAGGTCCTTGGCCAGGTTGACGATCTGGCTGCCCTTCACGCCTGTGGCAGGCTCGATCTCATAGCGCGTGATGACCGGCCCCGGATAGGCCGCCACCACCTGCACTTCCACGCCAAAATCCTTGAGCTTCTTCTCGATGAGGCGCGACGTGAATTCCAGCGTCTCGGCGCTCACGGTTTCCACAACCGGCGGAATCGGGTCGAGCAACGCGAGCGGCGGCAGGTCGGAATCGTGAATATCGACAAACAGCGGCTGCTGCTTCTCGCGCTCCACGCGCTCGCTCTTGACCACGGCGGTCGGGCGCACGATCTGCACCGGCGGCGATTCTTCAATGCGCACGCGGCGGGTCTCGACCACCTCTTCGCGCTCGACCTTGGCTGCCTCACCAATGGCGCGGTCCTGTTTGCTTTCGCGGCGCGTCTTGAAGCCGACGAACAGCATCTCGACGCCCGCGCCAATCTGCTCGGCCAGGTTCAGCCACGAAAAATGGAAGAACAGCGACAGCCCGACCAGGAACGTGAACAGCAGCGCCAGCGTGCCGCCGGTAAAGCCCAGCGAATGCTGCATCGCCCCGCCGATCACGTCGCCCAGCACACCTCCGGGCGCACGCGGCAGCTTCATGTGCAGCGAATACATGCGGATGGCTTCCAGACCCATGCTGGAAGCCAGGATGAGCGCAAAGCCGATCCACGTGACACTGGCGTCCACACGCGGCATGGAGGTGCGTGGCAGGCGCTCGTCCGACATCAGCTCGCGCCAGCCGCGCCAGACCTTGCGCACCAGCAGCACCGCCCACCAGTAGGCGGACGCGCCAAAGACAAACAGCAGGAGATCGGCCAGCCACGCGCCCACGCGGCCGCCCAGGTTGCGAATCTCGTCGACCTGGCTGGCGTGGGTGAAACCAGGGTCGGCCCGGTTGTATGACAGAAGAATGATCAGGAAGGCGATGGTCACCGCCAGCAACAGGAACCAGCGGACCTCCCCCAGCAGCCGGCCAATGCGGGACGGCAGTGCGGAGGGATCGGTGCGGGTTGTCGGAGTGGTGGAAGCTCGAGCCATGCGGGAGACGCGGAGAGACGGATGTGCCGCTTGGGCAAGGCCACGCGGCTTGGGACAGCACAAATGCGATGGCAAGGATTGTAACGCGGCCCTATCACCGCCATTGGAATTTACAACCGGGCGGACGAGGGGGTGCCACTTTATAATGGCGCCCGTCACCCTCACCTAGCCTGCACGGCGGCGCTCCACCCCTCGTGCCGCGCACACACAGAACGCATCATGGCAAAACACGCAAAAGTGCTGATCCTTGGCTCCGGCCCCGCCGGCTACACGGCCGCGATTTACGCTGCCCGGGCTAACCTGAACCCCGTGCTGGTCACCGGTCTGGCGCAGGGCGGCCAGCTCATGACCACCACCGACGTGGAAAACTGGCCCGCTGACAAGGAGCACCTGCAAGGTCCGGAATTGATGCAGCGCTTCCTCGAGCACGCCGAGCGTTTCAAGACCGAAGTGCTGTTCGACCACATCCACACCGCGCATCTGAACGAAAAGCCGATCCGCCTCGTGGGCGATTCGGGTGAATACACCTGCGACGCGCTGATCGTCTCCACCGGCGCCTCGGCCCAATATCTGGGCCTGCCGTCGGAAGAAGCTTTCGCGGGCCGCGGCGTGTCTGCCTGCGCAACGTGCGACGGCTTCTTCTACAAGGGCCAGGAAGTGGCCGTGGTGGGCGGTGGCAACACCGCTGTGGAAGAAGCGCTGTACCTGGCCAACATCGCCAGCAAGGTCACGCTCATCCACCGCCGCGACAAGTTCCGCGCCGAGCCGATCCTGATCGACCGCCTGCATGAGCAGGAGAAGAAAGGCAAGATCGAGATCAAGACCAACATGGTGCTCGACGAGATCCTGGGCGATGACTCCGGCGTGACGGGCGCGCGCCTGAAAGGCACGAACGAGAACGAAGGCAAGATCGAAGAGCTCAAGGTGGCCGGCGTGTTCATCGCCATCGGCCACAAGCCGAACACCGACATCTTCCGCGGCCAGCTCGACATGAACGACACAGGCTACATCCGCACGAAGAGCGGCCTGGACGGCATGGCGACGGCCACGAACATCCCGGGCGTGTTTGCCGCCGGCGACGTGCAGGACCACATCTACCGCCAGGCCATCACCAGCGCCGGCACGGGTTGCATGGCCGCACTCGACGCCCAGCGCTACCTGGAAAGCCTGGAATAAGCTTCACCGCCCCGGTTTTCCCGGGCGCAAACAACGCGGCCGATGGGTAACCATCGGCCGTTTTGCCATATGCGGCGCCTTCGTATAATCGACAGACGCTCCATCCGATGTGCACGCCTGCCCTTCACCATGAAACGCGCTTCTTCCCCCGCCAACAAGCTCAGCCTGACCGACCTGGCCGGCCTGCGTGACCAGCTCAAGCACGAGACGGAGGCACGCGAAGCCGAACGCCAGCGCGCCGAAGCCGCCGCGCGCAAGGCCGCAGAAGAAGCCAACGTGTTTCGTGCCAGCATCGGCGAGGTCAGCGCGCTGCGCCAGAACAAGCGCGTCGAGCATCCGCGCAATCCGCCCGCCCCGGATCCCGTGCATTCGCGTGCCGAAGAGCAAACCGTGCTGCGCGATTCGCTGTCGGATGAATTTGACGTGGACAACCTGCTGGAAATCGACGACACGCTTTCCTACCGCCGCCCCGGCATCGGCGACGACGTGCTCAAGAAGCTGCGCCGCGGCGAGTGGGCCACGCAAGACCAGATCGACCTGCACGGCATGCGCCGCGAAGAAGCCCGGGAGGCACTGGCCGCCTTCCTGCGCCGCGCCGTACAGCGTGGCGTCCGCTGTGTGCGCGTGATCCATGGCAAAGGCCTCGGCTCGCCCGACAAAACGCCCGTTCTCAAGGGCAAAGTGCGCTCGTGGCTGGTGCAGAAGGAAGAAGTGATCGCTTTTGTCGAGCCGCGTAACACAGCCGGGGGCGCTGGCGCGGTGCTGGTGCTGCTGCGACAGCCGCACGGCTCCTGAACCCCAATCCTCCCATTCGCCCGCTCATCACAAGAACAACACGCATATGCACGTGACCCGCCTGCAGTTGGTGATGCACTGGGTGGAGATCCTCGCGGTCTTCTCGTTTGCCATCTCGGGGCTGGCCGAGGCCAAACGGCGCCGGCTCGATGCCGTGGGCGCCTTCATCGTGGCGTTCCTGACGGCGTTTGGCGGCGGCACACTGCGCGATCTATTGCTGGATCGGCGGCCCTTCTACTGGATCGAGCACGAGCAATATCTGCTTGCGCTGTTCGTGATGAGCCTGTTCGCCAACTGGGTGATCCGGCTGGTCAGCCAACTGGTGTCTGATCGCGTGCTGATCGTGGCCGACGCCATCGGCATGGGGCTCTTTGGCGTGCTGGGTACGCAACTGGCACTCGATGCGGGTGTGCCGGTCTTCGTGTCGGTGATGATGGGTGTGATCACGGCGGCGTTTGGCGGCCTGCTGCGCGACGTGGTCTGCAATGAAGTGCCGATGCTGCTGCGGGACAATCACCCGTACGCAACGTGCGCGTTTCTCGGGTGCTTCCTTTACGTCGGGCTGACGCACACGGACTTGCTTCCGAGCGTGTCCGTGGTGATCGCAACGCTGGCGATCGTGATCGGGCGGCTGGCGACGCTGCGCTGGAACATCACCCTGCCGCGTTGATCAGCGCTGACCGGCGCGAGCGCGCCGGCCACAGGCAGCGGCTTCAGACCGCTGCTTCGTCCTTCTCGCCGGTGCGGATTCGGATCACCTGCTCCACCGGCATCACGAAAATCTTGCCGTCGCCGATCTTGCCGGTCTTGGCTGCCTTGACGATGGTGTCGATCACGTTTTCGACCTGGCTCTCGGCCACCACCACCTCGATCTTGATCTTCGGCAGGAAGTCGACCACGTATTCCGCACCCCGATACAGCTCGGTGTGGCCCTTCTGACGGCCAAAACCCTTGACCTCGGTGACGGTCAGGCCGGTCACCCCCACGTCGGCGAGCGACTCGCGCACTTCGTCCAGTTTGAAGGGCTTGATGATGGCGGTGATTTGTTTCATGGTGTCTCGCTCACTAGTTGGTGAAGTATTCAAGCGTCCAATAATACTGGAGCCGGTTAATGCGCACATCCTGGGCGATGCCGGCCACGGTCTGCAGCAGCGTCGGATCGTCGGGAAAGTTCTTCAGCACATCGTGCTCGCTGCCGTCGCGCAAGGGGCGGCGCTGCCACGTGTTGCCATGTTCGTCGTTGTAGGCGATGGGCGTGCTTGATCCGAACACATACTGGTTATCGAACCACAGGACACGCACGCCCGGTCCAAGCGCACGGTGCAGCCCTTCGACGTGCCGGCGCAAGTCCTGCAACGGCACATGCGACCACCAGCAACCTGCCGTCATCACGTCGAATGTGCCCGGCGCAAACGGCAGCGCGTCATTGTCGGCACGCACAAACGACGCTCCGGGGATGCCCTTGCCGCGCGCGATGCGCAGCACGGTGTCGTTGAAATCCGCGCCGACGATGCTGCGCGCGTCCGTCATCGCTTCGGTCCAGAAACCGGTGCCGCATGCCAGATCCAGCACCCGCGCGCCGCGCGTCAGCTCGCGCACGCGCTCCTTCAACCACGCCAGATCGCCCTGCCGCTCGGGCTTCGTATAGATGCGCTCGTATTCGGGAGCGCGCTTGGCGTAGTAGTCGAGCATGGCGGCGGCCTATTCTTTGAAGCGCGACGTGATCGGATACCGCCAGTCGCGCCCGAACGCCCGCTGCGTCACGCGGATGCCCACTGGCGCCTGACGCCGCTTGTACTCGTTGATCTTGATGAGGCGCACGATCTTCTGCACGTCGGCCTCGGCAAACCCTGCAGCGATGATGTCGGCCACTGGCTGGTTCTGCTCCATATAGCGCTGCACGATGGCGTCGAGCGCGTCGTATTCGGGCAGGCTGTCCTGGTCAGTTTGGTTCTCGCGCAGTTCGGCCGACGGCGCGCGGGTCAGGATGCGCTCCGGAATCACTTCCGACAACGCATTGCGGTAGCGGCACAGCCGGTAGACCAGCGTCTTGAAGATGTCCTTGATGACGGCGAAACCGCCGGCCATGTCACCGTACAAGGTGCAATAGCCGACTGCCATTTCGCTCTTGTTGCCGGTCGTCAGCACGATCCGGCCGCTCTTGTTGGACAGCGCCATCAGGAGCGTGCCGCGAATTCGCGCCTGGATGTTCTCTTCCGTCGCATCTTCGGGCAGCCCGCGGAACTCCTCCGCCAACGCGCCCTTGAATGCGTCGAACATCGGGCTGATGGCGATTTCGTCATACTGCACGCCCAGGCGGGCCGCCATGTCGCGGGCATCCACCCACGAGATATCTGCCGTGTAGCGCGAGGGCATCATCACCGCGCGCACGCGATCGGCGCCCAGCGCATCGACGGCAATCGCCAGCACCAACGCTGAATCGACGCCACCCGACAAGCCGATGATCGCGCCCGGGAAGCCATTCTTGCCGAGGTAATCGCGCACGCCCAGCTTGAGCGCCTCGTACACCCGGGCTTCAAGCGGAGCTTCCGGCACGATCGTGCCCGGCAGCGAGCGTGCGCCGTCGAACTGCGCGTAGCCGACGCCCTCCACAAACTGCCCCATCCGCACGACGACGTTGCCTTCGGCATCAAGCACGAACGAGCCGCCATCGAAGACGAGCTCATCCTGCCCGCCGACCAGGTTCGCATACACATGCGGCAAGCCCGATTCCTTCACCCGGTCACCAATGATCCGTTCGCGCAGGTCTTCCTTGTCGAGGTGGTACGGCGAGGCATTGGGGATCAGCACAACCTGCGCGCCGGCGGCCTTGGCGTAGGCCGTGGCCGTGGCATACCAGGCGTCTTCGCAGATGACGACGCCGAAGCGCGTGCCATCCACTTCAAACACAAAGGGCTCGGTGCCGGGCTGGAAGTAGCGCTTCTCGTCAAAAACCTCGTTGTTGGGCAGCTCCAGCTTGTTGTACCGGCCGACCACGCGGCCGTCCGCGACCACCGTGGCGCTGTTCGTGGGCTTGGGCAGCACGCCCGGCGTCGGGGCTTCCAGCGAGAGTTGCGGGTGCCCGATCAGCACGTGCAACCCCGGGAAGACGGCCAGTTCGGCGATCAGCGCGTCGAGCGCGCGCGCGCTGGCATCGATAAAGGCCGGGCGCAGCAGCAGGTCTTCGGGCGGATAGCCCGTGAGCGACAGTTCGGGCGTGAGCAGAATGCGCGCACCAGCCTGGTGCGCTTCGCGCGCAGCGGCGACGATGCGGGCAGCATTGCCGGCGAAATCGCCGACGGTGCAGTTGATCTGGGCGAGAGCGACAGAGACGGTCATGGGGGCAATGTGGATTGCAAGCGCGGCATTCGAAGCTGGAATTAGAATCGGCGGCATGACTTCTCGCCCCCTTGCTCCCGAGCCCCAAGCGCGCGCTGGTTCGCGACACGAATTGGCCAATTATCGCACGCGACTTGTGACCGATCTGCGCGACATCGGCCGCGATGCGTGGGACGCCCTGCTCGCCCTGCAGCCCGAGGCGACGCCCTTCCTGCGCTTCGATTTCCTGCATGCGCTGCATGAAAGCGGCAGCGCATCGCCTGACACCGGCTGGTCGCCGCAATACCTGACGCTGTGGGAAGACGGCGCCGACGGCGAAGTGCTCGCTGCGGCCGTACCGCTGTATGTGAAGGGCCACTCCTATGGCGAGTACGTCTTCGACTGGGCGTGGGCCAATGCCTACGCGCAGCATGGGCTGGAGTACTACCCGAAATGGCTGTCGGCCGTACCGTTTACACCGGTACAGGGTGCGCGGTTGCTGGCGCGCGATGCGGCTGCGCGTGCGGCGCTAGTCGACACGTTGCTGGCGGTTGCGCGGCAGAGCGAGTTGTCATCGCTGCATGTGCTCTTTCCCACCGCTGGCGAGGCCGAGCAGATGCGTGCGGCCGGCATGCTGCTGCGGCAAGGGGTGCAGTTCCATTGGTGCAATCCGGGCTTCGCCAGCTTCGACGACTTTCTGGCCGCGCTGGAGCAGAAGAAGCGCAAGAATATCCGCGCCGAGCGCCGCCGCGTGCACGACGCCGGTATCACTTTCCGCCACGTGCCTGGCGCAGCGGCGACAGACGCCGACTGGCGCTTCTTCCATCGCTGCTATCGCACCACCTACCGCGAGCATCACTCGTCGCCGTATCTGAACCTGGAGTTCTTCCGCCAGATCGGCCAGACGATGCCGGAAAACCTTCTGCTGGTGGTCGCCTCGCGCAACGGCAACGACATCGCCAGCGCGCTGCTGGTGGTCGACACGCGACCGGAAGCGTCGGTCATGTACGGCCGCTACTGGGGCGCGATCGAGCACCACCCTTGCCTGCACTTTGAGACGGCGTATTACCAGCCGCTGACGTACTGCATCGCGCACGGCATCCGCACATTCGAAGGTGGCGCGCAAGGCGAGCACAAGATGGCGCGCGGCTTTGAGCCGGTGGCGACGCTGTCGGCACACTGGCTGGCGCACCCGGCATTTGCCGATGCAGTGAGTAGGTTCCTCGACCGCGAAACGGCCGGTATGGAGGCGTACCTCGACGAACTGACAGACCGCTCGCCCTTCAGGCAGCGACCAGAATCGGATTAGCAGGAGAAAACAGCGGAGGCGGGAGAGGCAGCGTCCGCACGAACGGCGGACGCGGAGATGAAACTTAGGGCGCGGCAGGCTTCTGGTGAGCGATCACGCAGTGCGCAGTGTTTGAATCCACCGCCACAGTGGCCGATGCGACGGCACGCTCGCCAGCGTGGGCAGCGTCCGGCGGCCCAACCAGCAGCGCCCACACAGTGAATGCGGCCATGGCCACAGCAGAAAGCACGGGAACGACAACGGTCTTGTTCAACATCGCAGTACCAGGGGTTGGAGTCAAACTTGACGGGGAGTCTAGAGGGGCCGTTTCCGGTGGGCAAATGAGCGTTTCTTAAATCTCTGTGTAGCAGAACTACCGGGCGGTAAGTATGCACAATTCGTGAAAAATATCATGGAACGCATACTGCAGCCCTGTCCCGGGTGCAAATGGCGGCCGGACGCGAGTCGACAAATCTCCGCGTGCTGCGCTGATGACCGCTGCGCAAAGAAAAAATCCCGGCGCTCCATCCGGAGGCCGGGATTTGTCAGACATGCCGTACGGCAAAATCCTGAAATCGCTTACTTCTTATAGTTGGCAACGCCGTCGGCGATTTCCTTGTGGGCTTCTTCAATGCCGCCCCAGCCTTCGACCTTGACCCACTTGCCGGCTTCCAGCGCCTTGTAATGCTCAAAGAAGTGCTTGATCTGGTCCAGCAGGTTCTGGCCGATGTCCGACAGGTCGGTCATGTGGGCCGTGGCCGGGCTCAGCTTGTTGACAGGCACGGCAACCAGCTTGGCATCCACGCCGGACTCGTCCGTCATCTTGAGCATGCCCAGGGCACGGCAGCGCACCACGCAACCGTGGATGAGCGGGAACGGCGTGACGACCAGCACGTCGACCGGGTCACCGTCGCCCGACAGCGTCTGCGGGATGAAGCCGTAGTTGGCCGGGTAGCGCATGCCGGTGCCAACGAAGCGGTCCACGAACAGCAGACCGGTTTCCTTGTCGGCTTCGTACTTGACCGGGTCGCTTTGCGCCGGGATCTCGATGATGACGTTGAAGTCGTTGGGGATGTCCTTGCCCGGCGAGACGTTGTTGAAGCTCATGGAAATGCTCCGGAATGCGCGAAGTGCGTAAAAACGCGACGCAAATGGTTAGAAAGAAGCGTGAAAAACTGTCGGCGGGCATTATAGCTCCTGACACCCGGCCGCTTCCCCTGACAACGCCGCGCCCGTGCGAAAATCGCGCGTTGCCGATCTTTTGCAGGAACCTCCCATGCATGCCCAGCACTTCATCGCCAACCGTCTGATGTCGCCCGACTCGGGGATGCGCATCAAGGTGTTCGATCCGTCCGACGGCCAATCCTTTGCCGAGATTGCGCGCGGCAACGCCACCGACATCAGCGTGGCCGTGCATGCGGCACGGCGTGCGTTCGAGGGCGTCTGGGGCCAGTTGGCGCCTGCCGAGCGCAGCCGCTTGCTGATGCGCGTGGCCCTGCGCCTGGCCGATCACGAAGAAGAACTGGCCCGCCTGGAAGCCCGCGACACCGGCAAGCCCATGCGCCAGGCCCGCGCCGACGCCCGCGCCGTGGCCCGCTACTTCGAGTTCTACGCCGGTGCGGCCGACAAGCTGCACGGGCAAACCATCCCCTACCCGGCCGATACCACGGTGCTGACCGTGCGTGAGCCGCATGGCGTGACGGCGCACATCATCCCGTGGAACTACCCGATGCAGATCTTCGGGCGCAGCGTGGGCGCCGCATTGGCAGCGGGCAACGCGTGCGTGGTCAAGCCGGCGGAAGACGCATGCCTGTCGATCCTGCGCGTGGCCGAGCTGGCCGCCGAGGCAGGCCTGCCCGATGGCGCACTCAACATCGTGACCGGCTATGGCCACGAAGCGGGTGCTGCACTGGCGGCGCATCCCGGGATCAACCATGTGTCGTTCACAGGGTCACCGGAAACGGGCAAGGCGATTGTGCGTGCGGCCGCTGAAAACCACGTGCCCGTGACGCTGGAGCTGGGCGGCAAGTCTCCGCAGATCGTGTTTTCAGATGCCGATCTGGAAGCGGCCATTCCCGCCGTGGTGAACGGCATCATCCAGAACGCCGGGCAGACGTGCTCCGCCGGCAGCCGCGTGCTGATCGAGCGCAGCATCTACGAGGCGACGCTGGACCGGTTGGCCACGGTGTTCGAATCCATCAGGGTCGGCCCGTCGTCGCTGGACCTGGATTGCGGCCCGCTCATCAATCCCAAGCAGCAGCAGCGCGTGTGGGATTTCGTCTCGGATGCGCAGCACGCCAACATTCCGGTGATGGCGCAGGGCCAGGTGGTGCCCGAGGCGCCCGAGACCGGCTACTACCAGGCGCCGATGCTGCTGCGCGATGTGCCGCACACGCATCGCCTCGCGCAGCAGGAAGTATTCGGCCCGCTGCTGGCTGCCATGCCGTTCGATACCGAAGCCGAAGCGCTTGCCCTGGCCAACGGCACACCGTACGGCCTGGTGGCCGGCGTGTGGACGAACGACGGCGGCCGCCAGATGCGCCTCGCGCGCAAGCTCAGGGCCGGCCAGGTCTTCGTCAACAATTACGGCGCGGGTGGCGGCGTTGAATTGCCTTTCGGCGGAACGGGCCAATCGGGTCACGGGCGCGAAAAGGGCTTTGAAGCGCTCTACGGCTTCACCACGCTCAAGACCATCGCCATCCGCCACGGTTAAGGCGCAACGCAGCATCCACCCACAACACGAGGAGACATCATGCGGCTTGCCGGCAAAATCGCCATCGTCACGGGCGCGGGTTCGGGTTTTGGAGAGGGCATTGCCAACACCTTTGCCCGCGAGGGCGCGCGCGTCGTCGTCAACGACTTGAATGCGGAGGCCGGTGAACGCGTGGCCAGCGCCATTCGCGTGGCCGGCGGCGATGCACATTTCGTGCAGGCCGACGTCTCGAATGGGGACTCCGTCGCCAAACTGCTCGGCGCCACGCTGGCGCGCTATGGCGATCTGCACATCGTCGTGAACAATGCCGGCACCACACACAAGAACAAGCCGCTGCTGCAGATCACCGAAGACGAGTTCGACCGCGTGATGGCCGTCAACGTGAAGAGCATTTACTGGACGGCGCATCACATCGTCCCGCACTTCCGCGAGCGCGGCGGCGGCGTGTTCGTCAATGTGGCCTCCACGGCGGGCATCCGGCCGCGCCCGGGGCTGGTCTGGTACAACGCGAGCAAGGGCGCTGTCATCACGGCCAGCAAGGCGATGGCGGCGGAGCTTGGCCCCGACAAGATCCGCGTGAACTGCGTGAACCCGGTGATGGGCGCCACGGGCCTCATCGAGCAGTTCATGGGCGTACCCGACACGCCCGAGAACCGGGCGCGCTTCCTGGCGACGATCCCGATGGGGCGGCTTTCCACGCCGCAGGATGTAGCCAACGCATGCCTGTATCTGGCGTCGGACGAAGCCGAGTTCATTACCGGCACGTGCCTGGAAGTGGACGGCGGGCGCTGCGTATAAACCCTGCCGGCGGGCGTCTTGGCGCGCCCGTCCGAGAAGCGCAGAATGCTGTGGCGGTTTTCCGGGCCGAGGTAGGTAACGAGGAGCACTCGGCCTGAACTCACAATAACGCTGGAGACCCGATGGCCATCACCACCCCACCCACCTCACCGGTCGGCGGCGCAGGCACGCTGACGAGCCAATCCACAAGTGCATTTGAAGAAGCCACCTACCGCAAGGTGACGTGGCGCCTGGTTCCGTTCCTGCTGCTGTGCTACGTGGTCGCGTACCTCGATCGCGTCAACGTGGGCTTTGCCAAGCTGCAGATGCTGAACGACCTCAAGTTCAGCGAGACCATCTACGGCCTTGGCGCCGGCATCTTCTTCATCGGCTACTTTCTCTTTGAAGTGCCGAGCAACGTGATCCTGCACCGCGTGGGCGCGCGTATCTGGATCGCGCGGATCATGATCTCGTGGGGCATCATCTCGGCGGCCATGATGTTCGTGACCACGCCGGCCATGTTCTACGTGATGCGCTTTCTGCTGGGTCTGGCAGAGGCCGGCTTCTTCCCGGGCATCATCCTGTACCTCACGTATTGGTATCCGGCGCAGCGGCGCGGGCGCACCACCACCTTCTTCATGACGGCGATTGCGTTGTCGGGCGTGATCGGGGGCCCCATCTCGGGCTGGGCGATGAAGGCGTTTGGCGGCGTTTACGGCCTGGCCGGCTGGCAGTGGATGTTCCTGATCGAGGGCATTCCGTCGATCATCGTCGGCATCTTCGTGCTGGCCTATCTTGACGATCGCATCAGCCACGCGAAGTGGCTGACCGACGAAGAGAAAGCGCTGCTCGCCCGCAACATCGCCGCGGAAGACGCCGAGAAAGAAGACCCGCCCATCCGCACCGTCATGGCCAGCCCGCGCGTGTGGCTGATGAGCCTGATCTACTTCAGCTTCGTGATGGGCTTGTATGGCGTGAGCTTCTGGCTGCCGACACTGATCAAGCAGACCGGCGTGGCAGATCCCTTCTCGGTGGGCTTGCTGACGGCGATTCCGTACGGCGCGGCAGTCGTCGCCATGGTCTTGGTGGCCCGCAGCGCCGACCGCCTGCGTGAGCGCCGGTGGCACATCGCGATTCCCGCAGTGGTGGGGGCAATCGGCCTCGTATTGTCGGCCGTGTGGCACACCGACACCACGCTCGCCATGGCCGCCCTCACGCTCGGCACCATGGGCATCCTGACCACGTTACCGCTGTTCTGGAGCCTGCCGACTGCGTTCCTGGCCGGCACGGGCGCTGCCGCTGGCATTGCGCTCATCAATTCGCTGGGCAACCTTGCGGGCTTCCTGAGCCCCTACGCCGTCGGCTGGCTGAAAGACGCCACGCAGAGCACAGATTCCGGCATGTACTTGCTGGCTGCATCGATGGTGCTGGGTGCGATCCTCACGCTTTCTGTACCGGCACGGATGGTGAACAAATAGGCGACGCCACCGGCAAGAAAAAAGGCCGGGGTGACCCCGGCCTTTTTCATTTGACTGCAAGCAATGCGCTTTGCCGGTAGTGGCGCTGCGCGTCTTCCATGCGCTCGGTCTGCTCGAACATCTGTGCAAGCGCCAGATGTGCATGGGCGCGGAGGTTGCCGGAGTGATCCGCATCGGCATACTTCAATGCCGACTCCAGGTTCGACTGCGACTTCCCCCAGAGCTGCTCCTTGAAGCACAGCATGCCGAGCGTGTAGAACAGATCGGCATCCACCGGATGCTGGGCGAGCCATTTCTCGGCTTGCTGGATCAGCGGCAGCGCCTTGCCCGGCACCGCGCAATCGGCATAGCGGCGGATCAGGCGGCTATCCCAATGCGTCTTCAGACCGTCTTCGACGATGCGCTTGGCGTCATCGGTGCGGCCAAGCTGCGCGAAATACAGCGCGGCCTGCGACGCAATGCGCGGCGAGCGGCGTTCTTCCGTGGTCAGCTCGCGCCAGAAGCTGTTCAGCGCATCGGCATCGTGGCGGCGCTCGGCCAGCAGCGTTTCACACGCCATCTGCTTGAGTCGGGCGGCCAGCACGGAATGGATGGCGTTGCGCTTTTCCAGGGCGCGCGTCAGGCGCAGCACCTCGCTCCAGTTCTTCAGATGCTGATGCGCACGCAGGGCAATGCGTTGCGCCTGAATCTGCCGCGAGCCCTGCGATTGCAGTTGCGCGATCTTCTCCAGCGCACCTTCCGCATCACGTGCGTCGACCAGCAATTCGGCCATCGACACAAGCTTCGCCTGCTCTCGATCGGGCGAGGAGACTTCGGCCATCCACGCATCGCGGCGTTCGGTCTCCTGCATGCGGTGTGCGGCACGGGCACCGATCAGCGCGGCCGTCTCGCGCTGAGGTTCCCAAGCCTGCGCTTCTCGCGCCTGGCGCTCCGCATGGCCAAAGCGCCCGGCAAACAGGCTTTCCATTGCCTCGCGCAGCGCGGCAGATGCCTTGAGGATGCGATTGCGCTCGCGATACGCCGCAGCACGCGCCGGCATACCGGCCACATGGTGGAAAAGGCGCATCACAAGATGCAGCACCACAAACGTCGCCAGCAGCGCCGCCAGCACGAAATTGAGCGACATCTCCACCCGGTACGGCGGGTAGAACAGCACGACGTTGCTCAGGTTCAGTTCCGTAAATAGCGCCAGCCCGACGGCGGCGGCAAACAGGAGCGCGACCCAGAATACCCAGCGCATGCTCACTCCTTGCCCGAACCGCGCACGGCGGCAAGGCTGTCAGCCAGCGTCGGCACCTGCAGCGTGCCAACCATCGCGCGCACCTGCGACAGTTGATTCTGCACCGTGGTCACGCGCGAAGACTGCGTATCGAAGTAGCGCGCCAGCAGCGTATCGGCGCGACCCAGATCGGCGCGGAACACGGCGTCATTGCGCGAGAGCAACGCCAGGCGCGCGTTCATCAAACGCAGCTTGAGGTTTTCACGCAGGAACCACGCTTGGTCGGAAGACAGCAGCAGTGCCTCGGTCTGATCGACGCGGCGCACCTGTACGATTTGGCCCAATTCGCCGCGCACGTCGCTCCACAGGCGCCCCCACCAGGCGCGCACGCCTGCCGACCATCCGGCGTCGTTGGACGGCATCGAGGCAACCGGCGCCGACGCAGCCGCGGCGTGCGCCTTCGCATTCTTCGTGGGTTTCACGGCAGCATGCGGCGCCTGCGCGGCCTGTTCCGCCTCCAGCGGCTGTGCCGACGAGATGAGCGGCAGCGTGTCTACAGCATTGATGGCGTCATCCAACCGCAGCGCCGCACCCGCCAGATCAAACGACGGCATCGCCTTGAGCTTGGCCATATCGCGCGATAGCGCCCGGCGCGCGGCGTTGAACTGCGGCTTGTCGAGCGTGGCCAGGCGCGCGTCAACCGTTTGCAGCGCAGCCAGTGCGCCGGCGACATTTCCCGTCAGTTGCAGTTGCTCGGCAGTGACCTCCAGCGAACGCTGAATCTCGGCGCGCTGCCAGTCATCGCGATTGCGCAGAAGGTCTTGGTTGGCCTGCTCCAGCGCGGCTTGACGATCGCGCGTTTCAGCGGTGCGGGCATCCAGCGCGCCGAATTTCTGCTGCAACTGGGAAACCGAATCCTGGTCCGCACGCGACAGCACGCGCATCTCCTGCGCCAGCGCTTCGTTCGTCTGGGCGTGCTGACGGATATCGCGTGCCAGGCGCTCATTGCGCACCTGCAGCGCGGCCACCGCCGCCACGACCGCGACGAGCGCCACCCAGATCACCCAACCGCCGCTGCGTGGCGCATGGTTGACCGTCATGGTGGGCGCAAACGCGGCCGGCGGAGCACTGGGCGCAGGGGCCGGGCTTGGCTTGGCTGCCGCAGAGGCGGGCGCCGGTGTCGAAGCAGGGGCAGAAGCGGGAGCCGCCGAGGGAACGGGAGTCTGCGTCACAGTGGAAGGAGAAGTAGACGGGTTTGATTCAGCTGACGCCTTTGCCGGGGCTTGTTCGGCTGCCGGCACCGGCCCAGCCCACGCGAGCACGCTGGCGAGGAGCCGGTCGTCGCCGGCGCCGGTGAGCGTCACGTCGCGAAAGCCCAGCGATTTGGCCTGTTCGACGATGCGGGCGTGCGAAGCAAAACATGGCGCGCCGTGCAGCGTATCCAGATCGGCGGGCGACAGATTGGCGCGGGCCAGTTCATCGAGATTGCGGACGGCCTCGGAGCTGGTGAGCGTCCAGGCATGGCGTGCCGAAAGCACGGCACGCAAGGCGAGCCACGCCGCGGCATCGGGCACCGGCACGCTGCGGCGATAGGCTTCCACCGTGCGGACCGATGCGCCGGCTTCACGCAGTTGATCGGCCAACCATTCGCGGCCACCGTTGCCGCGCACGATCAGCACTTCACGGCCGCTCAACGAGGGCACGTCCAGCCGCGCGTAGAGCGCTTCGGAATCCTGGCGCGCGTCGTCGGCATGCGTGTCGGGCTTGATCACGCGGTGCGCGGGCGGCGCAACGCCGTGCTGGGCAAGCGCCTGTGCGCTCGCTGGGCCCACCACCGCTACCGGCACCTCCTGCGGCCAGTGGAAACCTTCCGGCATGGCGGCAAATGCCTGCTGCACGGCGTTAGGACTGACGAACACCACCAGTGCGTAGCGCGAGGGATCGCCCAGCGCGGCACGCAAGTCGTCGAGATTGGGTGTCGGCGCAATGTCGAGCAGCGGAAACTGATGCGTGCGCAGGCCGTGGCGCTCAAGCGCCGCCACCAGCATGGGCGCCTGCGCGCGCGGACGCGTGACCACCACCACGGGCGGGGTTGCCGGTTGAACAGGCGGCGTGCTGGATGCGGGCGACGATGGTGACAAGCGCAGTGGCAAGTGGTCGTCCATGGCGAGCCGTGGGAGTTAGGTAGCAGGTGGGGCGTCAGTGCCCAGCATGGCAAGGATGTCGCGTGCACCGCCGGCCAGCATCTGCTGGGCCACGCGCACGCCCAGTGCGTCGGCGTCGGCCAGCGTGGACGGCGTGGTTTCGCCATCGGCGGCAAGTTTGCGGGTACCGTCCTGCGAAGCGACAAAGGCGCGCAGGCGCAGCGTGCCGGCATCCGACCACTGCGCAAACGAGGCGAGTGGCACTTGGCACGAACCGCCAAGAATGCGCGAGACAGCACGCTCAGCAGTCACGGCCAGCGCTGTGGGCTCATCGTGCAGCGGCGCGAGGCACGCTCGCACGTCTGCGCGATCGGCGCGAATCTCGATGCCGAGCGCACCCTGCCCTGCCGCCGGCAGCGATTCCTCCGGCGCAATGGTCGAGCGGATGCGATCGGCCAGCCCCAGGCGCTTGAGCCCGGCCGCGGCCAGGATGATGGCAGCGTAGTCGCCACGATCAAGCTTGCCGAGGCGCGTATCGAGGTTGCCCCGCAACGGCTGGATGACCAGATGCGGGAAGCGCGCCCGCAGCGAAGCCTCGCGGCGCAAGCTGGACGTGCCCACGACGGCGCCTGCCGGCAGCGAGGCCAGATCGGCGTAGTCGTTCGAAACAAAGGCATCGCGCGGGTCTTCGCGTTCGAGAATGGCCGATAGCGCAAAGCCTTCGGGCAATTCCATCGGCACATCCTTGAGCGAATGCACGGCAAGATCGGCGCGTCCCTCGGCCAGCGCGACTTCCAGTTCCTTAACAAACAAACCTTTGCCCCCCACCTTGGCGAGGGAGCGGTCGAGAATCTGGTCGCCACGCGTGGTCATTCCAAGGATGGACACGTCGCACGCGGGATAGTATTTTTGCAATGCAGCACGCACGTGTTCGGCTTGCCAGAGGGCAAGCCGGCTTTCGCGCGAGGCAATGACCAGCTTGGTCGGCGCCTGGGCTGCAGGAGTCGTTGCAAGCTGGGATTGACGGGAAGTCGGGTGGGCGTTGGAAGACATGCGGCAATGGTAGCACGCAGCTTTTTCGCGACAGCCCGGCTATCACGTTGAAGTGATGCAGAAAAGAGGGCCGTTCAGGCACCTTCGAGCAGGCGATTCCGCCTGCTCGCCACCCAACCTAGGAGACACCATGACGCAGCCCGCCGCGCGCCGCGCTTCCTCGCGCGCGACCACCGCCCGCAAGGCTTCGGCCGCCCCCGCCAAGACCAGCAAGACCCCCAGGGCCATCAAGGCTGCCAAACCCGCCGCCAAACCCGTGGCAAAGGCCAATGGCGCGGACGAAGCCAACGGCGCATCACTCGGCCCCACCTCCCGACGCTCGTCGGGCAGCGCCGCGGCCAAGGATCAGCCGCTGAAGGAAGACATCCGCTTCCTCGGGCGCCTGCTGGGCGACGTGCTGCGTGACCAGGAAGGCGGCACCGTCTTCGAAACGGTCGAGACCATCCGGCAGACTGCCGTGCGCTTCCGCCGCGACGGCGACCGCCAGGCCGAGCAGGATCTCGACCGGCTGCTGAAAACGCTCTCGCGCGACCAAACCACGTCGGTGGTGCGCGCCTTCAGCTATTTCTCGCACCTGGCGAACATCGCTGAAGACCAGCACCACAATCGCCGCCGCCGCGTGCACGCGCTGGCCGGATCGCCGCCGCAGCCGGGCAGCCTGATGCGCGCGCTGCTGTCGGCCGCTGATGAGGGCATGTCGGGCGACGTGTTGCGCCGATTCTTCGAAACCGCGCTGATCGTGCCGGTGCTGACCGCCCACCCGACCGAGGTGCAGCGCAAGAGCACGCTCGACGCACAACGCGAAATCGCCCGCCTTCTGGCCGAGCGCGACGCACCGCTCACCGCGCGCGAACGCGAACGCAACACCGCGCTGCTGCGCGCCCACGTCACCAAGCTGTGGCAAACGCGCATGCTGCGCACCACGCGCCTGATGGTGGCCGACGAGATCGAAAACGCGCTGTCGTACTACCAGACCACCTTCCTGCGCGAAATTCCCGCGCTGTACCGCGAGCTGGAAGAAGACATCGCGACCGTCTTCCCGCGTCGCGGCGCACGTGGCGAGCCGGCACCGCTGCCGCCCTTCTTCCAGATGGGCTCGTGGATCGGCGGCGACCGCGACGGCAACCCCTTCGTCACCGCAACGACCTTGCGCGACGCTGCACGGAAGCAGGCGAGCGTGATCCTCGCGTGGTACCTGGAAGAGATCCACGCGCTGGGTGCGGAACTGTCGATGTCGACGTCGCTGGTGGACGTGAGCGCCGAGCTGCAAGTGCTGGCCGAGCGCTCGCCCGACCATTCCGAACACCGCGTGGACGAGCCGTACCGCCGTGCGCTGATTGGCGTCTATGCGCGCCTGGCCGCCACCTGCCATGAGCTGACGGGCGAAGACGCAGGCCGCCACGCCGTCGGCCCCGCTCCGGCTTACAACAACGCAGAAGAACTGCGTGCCGACATCCAGATCGTGATCGACTCCTTGGCGGCGCACCACGGCGAAGTGCTGGCCGACGCGCGACTGGCGTCGCTTGCGCGCGCGATTGATGTGTTCGGCTTCCACCTGTCGTCGATCGACCTGCGTCAGGTATCGGACGTGCACGAAGCGACCGTCGCCGAGCTGTTGAAGGTTGCGGGCGTGGAAGGCGCCTATGCGGCGCTGTCCGAGGCCGACAAACGCACGCTGCTGCTGCGCGAGCTGCAACAGCCGCGCGTGCTGACGCTGCCGTTCCACGCGTACAGCGAGCAGACCACATCGGAAATCGACATCTTCCGTGCTGCCCGCGAAGTGCGCGCCCGCTACGGCAACCGCATCGTGCGCAACTACATCATTTCGCACACCGAGACGCTGTCCGATTTGCTGGAAGTGATGCTGCTGCAGAAGGAAGCCGGCATGTTCCGCGCCGGCACGAACGGCAGCGGCGGTGCAGGTTTGGACGTGATGGTGATCCCGCTGTTCGAAACCATCGAAGACTTGCGCAACGCCCCTGAAATCATGGGCGACCTGCTCGCTCTGCCCGGCTTCGATGCCGTGCTGGCGGCGCAGGGCAACGAGCAGGAAGTCATGCTCGGCTATTCGGATTCGAACAAGGACGGCGGCTTCCTCACCTCCAACTGGGAGCTGTACAAGGCCGAACTGGCGCTGGTGGAGCTGTTCGAGCGCAAGGGCGTGCGCCTGCGCCTGTTCCATGGCCGCGGCGGCACGGTGGGCCGCGGCGGCGGCCCGACGTACCAGGCCATCCTGTCGCAACCGCCGGGCACGGTGAACGGGCAGATCCGCCTGACCGAGCAGGGCGAAATCATCTCCAGCAAGTTCGCCAATCCGGAGATCGGCCGGCGCAACCTGGAAACCATCGTCGCGGCCACGCTGGAAGCGACGCTGCTGCCCACGCGCAACCGTCCGAAGGGCCTGGAAGAGTTCGAAGCCGCCATGCAGGCGCTGTCGGATAACGCCTTTGCCGCGTACCGCAACCTCGTCTACGAAACCCCGGGCTTCAAGGACTACTTCTTCGCCACCACGCCGATCACCGAGATTGCCGATCTGAACCTCGGTTCACGCCCGGCCTCGCGCAAGCTGATGGACAAGAAGCACCGCCGCATCGAAGACCTGCGTGCGATTCCGTGGGGCTTCTCATGGGGCCAATGCCGCCTGCTGCTGCCGGGCTGGTTCGGCTTTGGCAGCGCGGTGCAACGCTGGCTGGACGATGCCGGCAACGCCAAGGCGAAGGCGGCGCGCCTGGCCACGCTCAAGCGCATGCACAAGCAGTGGCCGTTCTTTGCGAACCTGCTCTCGAACATGGACATGGTGCTGTCCAAGGCCGATCTGAATGTGGCCTCGCGCTACGCGCAGTTGTGCGATGACCGCAAGCTGCGTCACGCGGTGTTCTCGCGCATCTCGGCGGAGTTCACGTTGACCGAGCAGACGCTGGCCGCCATCACGGGGCAGTCGGAGCGCCTGGCCGACAACCCGCTGCTGGCGCGCTCCATCAAGAACCGCTTCCCGTATCTCGACCCGCTGAATCACTTGCAGGTCGAGTTGCTCAAGCGCTTCCGCTCGGGCAAGGCCGGCAGCGACGATGCACGCGTGCGGCGCGGCATCCATCTGTCGATCAACGGGATTGCGGCGGGCCTTCGCAATAGCGGCTGATCAGGCAGCCAGCGCGGTGGCGGCCGGGCGTCGGCTGATCCACGCCATCGCCATCGCGCCGGCATATGACAGCGTCATCAGGCCAAAAACCAGCGGCGAGGCATGCGCCAGACCGGGCACCACCGTCACGACCGCGCCCGCCGCTGCCACGCCCAGCAAGCTTCCGGTCTGCCGCGCGGCGTTCAGCAAGCCCGACGCCGTGCCGGCCAGCTCGCCCGGCGCCGCCGACAGGATGGTCGACGTCATGGGCGCAATCGCCAGCGCGGTGCCGCCCCCGTAAGCCATCATCGTTGCACTCACCACCCAGATGTGTACCTGTCCGGTCAGCGCAGCCGACGTGGCGAGCAAACCGGCCGCGCCGATCACGAGGCCACTCAGCATCATCGTGGGCGTGGAAAAACGCGCCATCAGCTTGCCCGCGAAGATGTTGCCCGCCGACAGGCTCACCGCCATCGGCAGCATGACCAGGCCGGTCTGGCGTGCGCTCAGGTGTTCGACGTTCTGTAAATGCAGGCTCAGCACGAACAACGCGCCGTAATAGCCGAAATTCAGCAGGAACCCCACGCCGTTGACTGCGCCCAGCGTGCGATGCCCCAGCCAGGCCAGCGGCACCAGCGGCGCGCGCGCCCGGCGTTCAGCCAGGACGAACAGCGTGCCGGCCGCCACCGTCAGCAGCGCGGCACCCCACACCCACGGCGATAGCGCGCCGCGCACTGGCCATTCAATCGCGGCAAAACACAGCGCCGCGAGCATCACGGCGCTCGTCACCTGCCCCGCCCAATCAAACGGCTTGGCGCGCGCAGGCTGCACGTGGCGCACGATAGCCCAGGTGCCCAGCATGCCAGCCACGCCCAGTGGCACGTTGATCAGGAAGGCACTGCGCCAGCCGTATGTGTCGACCAGCACGCCACCCAGCGCCGGGCCCACGGCTGCGGCAGTCGCGACGATGGCGCCCCACAGGCCAATGGCCCAGGCGCGCTCGCGCGGGTCTTCAAACGTGCTGCGAATGAGCGACAGCGAACTCGGCAGGAACATCGCCGCCCCCACGCCCTGCAGGATGCGCGCAGCAATCAACGTGGTGACTGAAGGCGCCAGCCCACAACCTGCCGAGGCCACGATGAACACCGCCATCCCCGCCATGAACACGGTGCGCGCGCCAATCCGGTCGCTCAGCAAGCCACCCGTGAGGATGAACGCGGCAAAGGCCAGCGTGTAGGCATCAACAATCCAGGCAAGTTCTGCGACGCTGCTGTGCAGGCTGTCGCGCATGGCGATGAGCGCCACGTTGACCACGGTCGTATCCAGCACCGCCATGAACACGCCCGACGTGAGAATGCCCAGCGTGGCGTTGCGGCGCCATCGGCTGAGATCGGGTTGCAAGTTGCCCCGGGGAGCGGCAGCAATGGTATGGGCGTTGCACGAAGACATGGCGGAACCGTTTGGCAATTTCATGCAGCCCAGTGTAGGCTGGAGAACGCATGCAAAAAAGCAGCGTTTTTGCATCGCAACGCTGCAAATTTGCATCGCTCATCTACGAATATTCGGAGCCCGACGTGAACTGGGACAACGGACGCTTTTTCCTGGCCGTGGCGCGCACCTGCACGCTGCGCGGCGCGGCCCAGCGCCTGGGCGTGGATCAGGCCACGGTGGGCCGCCGCATCGCCGCGCTGGAAGAGGAGCTATCGGCCAAGCTGTTCTTGCGCACGTCGACCGCGCTGGTGCTCACACCCGCCGGCGAAGCGCTGATCGTCCCAGCCGAAGCAATGGAGCAGGCGGCACACACCATCGAGCGCCGCGTTGCCGGCATCGACGACCAACTCGCCGGCACGATCCGCGTGGCCACGACCGACACGATGGCGGCCACCTTCGTGCTGCCGGCCCTCGCGCAGTTGCGGCAGCGGCATCCAGGCATCGACGTCGTCTGCATGGCTTCCAAGAGCATTGCCAATCTGACCAAGCGCGAAGCCGATGTGGCCGTGCGCACGCTGCGGCCGGATTCGCCCGACCTCATCGCGCGGCGCATCGGTCAAATGGAAACCGGTATCTATGCGAGCCGAAGCTACGTCGCAGCGCGCGGTGAGCCGGAGGAAGGGACGGCCTTTACGGGGCACGACCTGGTGCTGTATCCGCGCAATGAAGTGCCGTGGATGTGGGAAGACCTGTGCGGCGAGCCGATCACGCGCGGGCGCGTCGTCTTGCAGAGCAACTCGGCGCTGGCGCTGTTCGAGGCGGTCGCCGCAGGCATTGGGATCACCGAGCTGGTCTGCCGCCGCGCGGAGGCCTATCCAGCGCTGGTGCGCGTGCTGCCCAACCGCCGCAGCATGCAGGACGTCTGGCTCGTCACGCACGCCGATCTGCACAAGACCGCGCGCGTGCGGGCCTTGCTCGATTGCATCGTCGAAGCATTCGACGCGCACAAAAAAACCGCCACACCGTAACGAGCAGCCGGTGTGGCGGCCCAACAAACCTCTCAGCTGATGAACGCCACCGGCACCGGGTCTTCACCGAGCACGGAGAGCAGCACCGCCCAATGCATTGTCTCGTCGCCCAGAATGCTGGCGGCGGCCTTGGTCAGGTCGCGCGTGTAGAAATTCGGCATCACGCCCAGATACGCTGAAGCGGCGCCCTTCTCCAGCCCGGCGGCAAAACGCAGCACGTCGGCCTGCGTCTTGAGCTGGCTGACCGGGAAGTTGTACTCCGCCACCTTCTTTTCCATGACCGGCGTACCACCCAGCTTGGACACCGTTCCCGCCAGCACCGCCGCGTGTGCCTTGTGGTGGCCCTGGAACTTCACGGCAGTCGCGAGCACGGGTTTTTGCAGCAGGCCGCTTTCTGCGCCCACCTGATATGCGGCGATGGCTTGGTACTCCAGCCCGAGCGCCACGTTCAAAATGTTGACGTCGTCTTTCACGCTGCCTGATTGGGACTGGGCCCAGGCCGGCATCGACTGCCCTAGCGACACCGCCGCCAGCGAACCCAGCGCCATCAGCCCGGGCGCGCGCAACAGCACGCGGCGGCGCGCATCGATGCGCGGGATGTCATTCTCCAACTGATCCATCTCTTTGGTTGCGTCCATCGTCGGTCTCCTTGCAGATGCGGGGAAGATGCGCGACCCGTGCAGTGCGTAGTGCGGATCGCCGGCGTTTGTCCAGCGCCTGACCGCTTATACGAAGGGCGAGCCCAACTGGATGCAAACCGCAGCGCCGCCCACGTGAATCCCCCCCACGACCGAGGTTTCTTCCTACACTTTGGGCAGAACCGTCCACAAAAGCCGTCTACGTGCTCACCTTCCAGCGCACCGCCGAAGACCACGCCGCGCAAGACGCCGATCCGCCGACGGCGGCCGCGGCAACTCGCCCCCCAAGCGCCGACGCGGAAGAGCTGGCGGCGCTGCTCCAGCGCATCGGCCTGGGCGACCGCGACGCCCTGCGCACGCTATATACGCGCTGCGCACCGAAACTGTTTGGGCTCGCGCTGCGTATCTTGGTCAGGAAAGACTGGGCCGAGGACGTCTTGCAAGAAAGCTTCGTCAACATCTGGCGCCACGCCGGCGATTACCGCCCGCACCTGGCCGCCCCCATGACGTGGATGACCACCATCGTGCGCAACCGCGCACTTGATTGCCTGCGCCGGCAGCATGCCGAACGCGTGCAGGAATCCGTACCGCTGGATGACACCTACGCCGATGTCCTGGCCGACCACGCCCCTGGCCCGGCGGACTTGGCGCTCGCCGGCCAGCAGGCCCGCGCGCTGGCCGAATGCCTCAAGCGCCTGGACCCGAAGCAGCGCGAGGTCGTTTCGCTCGCCTATCTGCGAGACCTGTCGCACAGCGAGCTGGCGCAAGCGCTGTCACTGCCGCTGGGCACCGTCAAATCCTGGATGCGGCGCGGTCTCGACCGCCTGCGCGAATGCCTCGGAGCACCCTGATGGACCCGCGCCGCCACCCCGATCTCGTCGACAAGCTGGCCGCCGAATATGCGGTCGGAACATTGCGCGCCGGCGCGCGCCGCCGGTTCGAGCAGATCATTCGCCACGACGACGCCGTGCGCGCCACGGTCGAACGCTGGCAGCGCTATCTGGCCGACCTGCCCGCGCTCCAGCCGGCCACGGCGCCGCTCCCGGAAATCCTCTGCCGCGTTGAAGTGCAACTCGGCTGGCGCGAGCCTGCGCCGGCGCGGAAAGCCCTTTGGCAACGGCTTTGGCAAGGCACCGGCTTCTGGCGCGGCGCCACCGCAGTCGCGGCGCTGGTCGGGGCGGTGGCGATCGGGCTGAACCTGCGACTGGCGCAGCAATTGCGCGAGGCGCCCGTCGCCAACGCCGTGGCCGTGCTGCAGGACGCGCAGGCCCAGGCGGCCGTCCTCGTCACCTGGGATGCGCGCACCGGCACGCTGTCGCTCAAGCGGCTGGATGCCACGCCGCTCACCACTGAGCAGGCCTTGCAGCTCTGGGCGCTGCCGCCCGGCGGGCATCCTCAGTCACTTGGGGTGATCGGGCACCAGCGCGCGGTGCGGCTGACAGTCGCGCAGCCGTTGCGCCAGGTGCCCGCACTGGCCATTAGCGTGGAACCGCGTGGCGGCTCACCCAACCCGGAGGGGCCGACAGGGCCGGTGGTCTTCAAGGGCGCGCTGATCGACAGCACGCTGTAGGCACCGCTGCGTGGGGGCCGGAAGGCCCTGCGGGCGATATAATCGCGGTTTCCTGAATTTGCGGCTGGTGCCTCGCTGGCCGCGCTCCTCCAGCTGTCCGCCCATGACCTCCCAACTCGCCAAGAAGGCCGAAGCGTGGTCCGCCCGCTTTAACGAGCCGGTGTCCGATCTCGTCAAGCGCTATACCGCGTCGGTGTTCTTCGACAAGCGCCTCGCACTGTTCGACATCCAGGGCTCGCTCGCGCACGCCGCCATGCTCGCAAAGCAGGGCATCATCGCCGAAGCCGACCGCGCCGCCATCGAAAAGGGCATGACGCAGATCCGCCAGGAGATCGAGGCCGGCACGTTCGAGTGGAAGCTGGACCTGGAAGACGTTCACCTGAACATCGAAGCGCGCCTGACCGCCATGGCGGGCGACGCCGGCAAGCGCCTGCACACCGGCCGCTCGCGCAACGATCAGGTCGCCACCGACATCCGCCTGTGGCTGCGCAGCGAGATCGACAACATCGTCGGTCTGCTCAAGGCCCTGCGCAGCGCGCTGCTGGACTTGGCCGAGCAGCACACCAACACCATCGTCCCGGGCTTCACGCATCTGCAGGTCGCGCAACCGGTGGTGTTCGGCCACCACCTGCTGGCCTACGTCGAGATGTTCACGCGCGACACCGAGCGCATGCTCGACGCCCGCAAACGCGTCAACCGCCTGCCGCTGGGCGCCGCGGCGCTTGCTGGCACGAGCTACCCGATCGACCGCGAATTCGTCGCGCAGCAACTGGGTTTTGACGGCGTGTGCCGCAACTCGCTGGATGCCGTCTCCGACCGCGATTTCGCCATCGAATTCTGCGCCGCCGCCGCGCTCGTCATGACGCACGTCTCGCGCTTCTCTGAAGAGCTGGTGCTGTGGATGAGCCCGCGCGTGGGCTTTATCGACATTGCGGACCGCTTCTGCACCGGCAGCTCGATCATGCCGCAGAAGAAAAACCCGGACGTACCGGAACTGGCACGCGGCAAGACCGGCCGCGTCAACGGCCACCTGATCGGCCTGCTCACGCTGATGAAGGGCCAACCGCTGGCGTACAACAAGGACAACCAGGAAGACAAGGAACCGCTGTTCGACACCGTCGATACCGTGGTCGACACGCTGCGCATCTTTGCCGACATGGTGCCGGGCATCACCGTCAAGGCCGACGCCATGCGTGCCGCTGCGCTGCAGGGCTACGCGACCGCCACCGATCTGGCCGACTACCTGGTCAAGCGCGGACTGCCCTTCCGCGATGCACACGAAGCCGTGGCCCACGCCGTGCGCGCGTGCGACGACCTACGTTGCGACCTGGCAGACCTGTCGGTTGCGCAACTGCGTGACATCTGCGGCCTGGGCGACAAGTCCGACCTCATTAGCGACGATGTGCACGCCGTGCTGACGCTGGAAGGCTCGGTCGCTTCGCGCAACCACATCGGCGGGACGGCGCCGGAGCAGGTGAAGCAAGCCATTGCGTTCGCACGGGCCGCGCTGGCTGAATAATCGGCTGCACGCTTCAAACAAAAACGCCGCGCTACCCAGCGCGGCGTTTTTTTGGCCGCTGCTTTTGCGGCGGTCAAATTCCTAAAGCATCACTCCATAACACACGGCATAGCTCTTTCCAGAACTACCGCCGTTGCGCCTCCTTGCCTGCGCCCTTCTGCCGGCGCCAATAACGCGACACAAATCTTGACGTGATTACGCAGGAATTGTTGGGAAAATCGCCCGAATCCCACATTGCTTCGAACGCTATCTGCGGCATGTCGAATAACAATAATCACAACGCCATCGCGGAGATAAGGAGATGCACCAATGCGCACGTAAAAAAAATACACTCCGCAACTGCGCACCGCCATGCAGTGGCTCGCGCCGTTTCTGGTAATGGGGCTCATCGTCAGCTGTCTCGACAACAAAGCCACCGTGGAAGTTTCAGGCTACAACCACATGAAAGACCAGTCCATTGCCGGTTTTTCCGTCAATGGCGCCAGCGGCCCCAATATTGGGCCAGAAAGTGGCGGCGGCGCATTCAATTGCTGCATCGAAATACCCAAACGCTGGCATCGAGGCATGAAGGCGAAGGTGGAGTGGTCTTACGGGTACGGCATTGCGGGACCGGGGTCGCAGCCCCCTCCTCAAGAAGCCGCGGTCGAGATTCCAGAATACACCGCTGAAAATCGCGGCCCCGTTCAGGTCCACTTTTACGACAACCATCGCGTCAAGGTCGTTGTTTCCAAATGGGCACTAGGGAATGCCGAATATCCCTTACCCAAAGAAGACTGGGCTCCATGGACCATTAATGAGCGATGGGAGCGCAATATCCGCGAAATTCGAGAAGAAGGAGGAGATGTATGACAGCGATCGACTTCGCACTAAACCCCGGCTTGAAACTTGGTCGAACCCGCAGCAAAGAGCGCCCGCTGAGTGACAAGGAGATACACCAATGCGCGCGTTAAAAAACTACACCCCCCAACTGCGCACCGCCATGCAATGGCTCGCGCCGATTCTGGTAATGGGATTGATCGTTAGCTACCTCGACAACAAAGCCACTGTAGAAGTCACAGGCTACAACCACATGAAAGACCAGTCCATTGCCGGCTTTTCTGTCAATGGCGCGGGCGGCCCCAATATTGGGCCAGAAAGTGGAGGCGGGAAATTCAATTGCTGCATCGAAATACCCAAACGCTGGCATCCAGGCATGAAGGCAAAAGTGGAGTGGTTTTACGGATACGGCATTGAAGGACCGGGTTCGCAACCACCTCCACAAGAAGCCGAGGTCGAGATTCCAGAATACACCGCTGAAAATCGCGGCCCCGTTCAGGTCCACTTTTACGACAACCATCGCGTCAACGTCGTTGTATCGAGATACAGCCTGGGACATCCCATGTATCCCCTGCCTAAGGACGATTGGGCCCCTTGGGAACTTAACGAAGACTGGGCTCATAACTATTACGAGGATCAAAAGAAGCAATGATGGATATCGACTTCGCATTGAACCCTGAGCTGAAACTTGGCCAAACCCGCAGCAAGGAACGCCTGCTAAGCGAGAAAGAAACCATGCAGCGCATGTGTGCTTTAAACGCCCTGCTCCCCAAGAGCCACATACCGTCTTGCGATGGCAATCTCTTCGTCGGCATGTTCTTTGATGGCACAGGCAACAACGAAGATGAAGATTACAAGAAGCATCAGGGCGACCCACGGCATCAAAAACACACCAATGTCGTGCGCCTCTATCACGCCTATCCAGACTTGAAGGAAAAGAAAGGAACGGATGCCTACTATGCCTATTACGTTCCCGGCGTCGGCACGCCGTTCGACAAGGTGGGTGACGACGGAAAGGTGATTCCTGGCGTTCCCAATCCGCTTGGATCCGCTGCGGGCTGGGGTGGTGCGCCACGCATCTTTTGGGGGCTGATTCAGATTTTTAATGCCGTTCATCGGTTTCACCATGGTGACGTATTAGTTCACGACAGCGAAGCTAAAGACCTGTGCAACCCGCTGAGCTTCTCGCCCACGAACTTCGCCAAGCGGTTTGCTGTTTCAGCAAACCCCTTCCAGGCATTGCTCAACACACAGCAGACGTTGAACTACAAAAGACGGCTTCGTGAGCTGAAAGACGTTTATCAGGCGCGGCTGAAGACAAAGATCCGGGGCCGCAAGCCGGAACTGCGGCAAATCAACCTGAGCGTGTTCGGCTTCTCGCGAGGGGCCGCGGAGGCACGTGCTTTTGTGAACTGGCTCTACCAGTTATGCGAAGAGAAAGACGGCGGTTGGCTCTTTGCCGGCATCCCGCTGCGGATACAGTTCTTGGGTATCTTCGACACAGTGGCGTCGGTGGGCTTGGCAGGCTTGTACCCCATTACAGAGGGCAGGCAAGACTGGGCCGACAACAACATGCAAATCCACCCGGCGGTGGAGCAATGTCTGCATCTGGTTGCAGGTCATGAAATCCGCGCGTGCTTCCCGCTCGACTCCGTGCGGGTCGATGGGAAGTATCCGCCCCACTGCAAGGAGTACGTTTTCCCCGGTTCGCACTCCGACGTGGGCGGCGGGTATATGCCGCTGGCGCTAGGCAAGGCCGATTGGAGCCGCGACGGCAAAAACACCGATCTCCAACTCGCTCGCGTACCGGGTTTTGAGATGTACTGTGCGGCACTTGCGGCGGGTGTGCCGTTCTACTTGCCAGAAGAGCTTGCAGAAAGAAGGGAGCAACAGATTTTTGATGCGTTGGCCCCTTCTAAAGCCACCCTTGACGCCTTCGCCACCTACTACCAACAAGCCAACATCCAACCTGGCCCGGTTGAAGATATGGCACGTCAGCATCTGAGCTGGTACTTCAGCCACCGCTGGCAACTACTGGAAGCGGGTTTTCATAAAACACCCCAATACCAACGCGCTCGGGTTGAACCCAACGCAGACCAAGGTAAGGATTTCCAGGGCGAATCCACGTGGATGCTGCACACGCAGCGCGCGCTCATTCAAATGGTTGCGGCATCCTGCCATCACCTCGAACAACGCATGCAGCTCAATCGAGAGGACGTCGAACAACATGGCGAGGCCTTAACGAGCCCGTTTGAATTTGGAGCCGCTGCAAAGAAGGCAGCCGCCAAATCGCTGGGCAGCCCCGCGGGCGCGATCTACCACGCGGTGGAACACCAGAGTGGCCCGATAAAGAACGATGCGCGGCAAGCCCAGGCTGATGCCATCGCTAAACGAGCGCCGGCTGTGCTCGCACGGTGGCGGCAGTGGCTTGCCAACAATATGTACCCAGAAGTGCGGAATGCCGACGCGCCTGAGCGAGACGTCATCCGGTTGTTGGAAGCCCTGCGGAGTCGCCCCGTTCCAGAAGCAATCGGCGACTTCTTCGATGCCTACTTGCATGACTCCATGGCCGGCTTTATCGGTTTCGGCATGCCCGAGTTCCAGCTGAATGGTTATGGGCTGGCGAAATTCCGGCGCATCTACTTTGGCGATCACGGAGACAAGATCATTCGTGACAGGGTCAAGCACGAAAACGAACAGCGTATTGTTGAGGCGAGAGCCCAGCGCAACAAAGCGGCCTCAGAGCGGATGCCGCCGCGCATTCCGCCAATGTCGGAGTGGTTTCCAAGCCTTTGATCGCTTGAGCTAGCGGGGCCATGGGCAGCACCGCCTCCAAGCAAAAACGCCGCGCTGATCAACTCAGCGCGGCGTTTCTGTTTCGTGTGGCTGAAACTCAGCGCACGCAGTCGACGAAATACCCCATCTTGCCGTCGACTTCTTCCTCGACGAGGCCGTGAATGTCGGTCTCGAAGCCCGGGAACAGCTTGTTGAACTGACGTGCGAATTGCAGGTACTGCACGATCGTCTTGTTGAAGCGCTCGCCAGGAATCAGCAGCGGAATGCCCGGCGGATACGGCGTCAGCAGGATGGCGGTGATGCGGCCTTCCAGGTCGTCGATTGCCACGCGCTCGGTTTCACGGTGAGCCATCTTGGCCCAGGCGTCCGACGGCTTCATCGCCGGTTCCATGTTCGAGAGGTACATTTCCGTCGTCACGCGGGCCACGTCGTTGGCCTGGTAGACGCTGTGGATGCTGTCGCACAGCTCGCGCAGCCCGATGCGCTCGTACTGCGGATACTGGCGCACGAACTCCGGCAACACACGCCATAGCGGCTGGTTGTTGTCGTAGTCGTCCTTGAACTGCTGCAGCTCGGTCACCATCGAGTTCCAGCGGCCCTTGGTAATGCCGATGGTGAACATGATGAAGAACGAGTACAAGCCGGTCTTCTCGACGATGATGCCGTGCTCAGCCAGGTAACGCGTCACGATGGCGGCCGGGATGCCCGAGTCGCTGAACTTGCCATCGACGTCCAGGCCCGGGGTGATGATGGTGGCCTTGATCGGGTCGAGCAGGTTGAAATCTTCGGCCAGGTTGCCGAAGCCGTGCCAGCGCTCGTTGGCCTTGAGCATCCAGGCTTCGCGGTCCTCGATGCCTTCGTCGGACAGGTCATTCGGGCCCCAGACCTTGAACCACCAGTCGTCGCCACGTCCACTGCCACCGTTCGTGCCGACGTATTCCTGCTCCACCTTGCGCATGGCGCGGCGGAAGTCCAGCGCTTCGGCAATGCTCTCTTCCACCAGCGCAGTGCCGCCCGGCGCTTCCATCATTGCCGCGGCCACGTCGCACGAAGCGATGATCGAGTACTGCGGGCTCGTCGACGTGTGCATCAGATACGCCTCGTTGAAGCGGTACGTATCGAGCTTGCGCGTTTCCGAATCCTGCACGAGGATCTGCGAGGCCTGCGACAGGCCGGCCAGCAGCTTGTGCGTGCTCTGCGTGGCAAACACCAGCGCGTCCTTGCTGCGCGGGCGGCCGTGACCAATCGCGTGCATGTCCTCGTAGAAGGGGTGGAACGACGCATGCGGCAGCCACGCTTCATCAAAGTGCAGCGTGTCGATCTCGGTCGACAGCATGTTCTTGATCATCTCGGCGTTGTACAGCACGCCGTCGTACGTGCCCTGCGTGATGGTCAGAATGCGCGGCTTCTTGTTCTTGGCCTGACTGGCGAACGGGTGATCAGCGATCTTCTTGGCGATCGTTTCGGGCTCGAACTCGCTCTTCGGGATCGGCCCGATGATGCCGAAGTGGTTGCGCGTCGGCATCAGGAACACGGGGATCGCGCCCGTCATCATGATCGCGTGCAGGATCGACTTGTGACAGTTGCGGTCCACCACCACGATGTCGCCGGGCGCCACGTTGGCGTGCCACACCATCTTGTTCGACGTCGACGTGCCGTTGGTCACGAAGAACATGTGATCGGAGCCGAAGATACGCGCGGCGTTGCGCTCGGACGCGGCCACCGGGCCCGTGTGGTCGAGCAACTGGCCCAGTTCTTCCACGGCGTTGCAGACATCGGCGCGCAGCATGTTCTCGCCGAAGAACTGGTGGAACACCTGCCCCACCGGGCTCTTCAGGAACGCCACGCCGCCCGAGTGCCCCGGGCAATGCCACGAATACGAACTGTCCTGTGCGTAGTCGATCAGCGCCTTGAAGAACGGCGGCGGCAATGAATCCAGGTAGTTGCGGGCTTCACGGATGATGTGTCGGGCCACGAACTCAGGCGTGTCCTCGAACATGTGAATGAAGCCGTGCAGCTCGCGCAGCACGTCGTTCGGCAGATGGCGCGAGGTACGCGTTTCGCCGTACAGGAAGATGGGAATGTCAGCGTTGCGGCGACGCACCTCGGCCACGAAGGCGCGCAGGTTTTCAACCGCCTGCGGTTCGGGCTTGTCGTTGTCAGGGTTGATGAATTCATCGTCGTCGATCGAGACGATGAAGGTGGACGCGCGGCTCGACTGTTGGGCGAACGAGGTCAGGTCACCATAGCTGGTGAGGCCGGTCACCTCCATCCCCTCATGCTCGATGGCCTGGGCCAGCGCGCGAATGCCCGACCCGGAGATGTTCTCGGAGCGGAAGTCCTCGTCAATGATGATGACGGGAAAGCGGAATTTCATCGTGGTTCCTTATGGATGAAGCTAAAGGCACCGCTCCGGATACGCCTGAACGCGCGGAAACGGACTACAAAAACTAGGTCTTGGGCAACGTCACACCGTGCTGGCCCTGGTACTTGCCACCACGATCCTTGTACGAGGTTTCGCATTCCTCGTCGCTCTCGAAAAACAGCACCTGTGCGCAGCCTTCGCCGGCGTAGATCTTGGCAGGCAGCGGCGTGGTGTTGGAGAACTCCAGCGTCACGTAGCCCTCCCATTCGGGCTCGAACGGCGTGACGTTCACGATGATCCCGCAGCGCGCGTACGTGCTCTTGCCCAGGCACACGGTCAGCACGGTGCGCGGGATGCGGAAATACTCCATCGTGCGGGCCAGCGCGAACGAGTTCGGCGGGATGATGCACACATCGCCCTTGAAGTCGACAAACGACTTCTCGTCGAAGTTCTTCGGATCGACGATGGTGCTGTTGATGTTGGTGAAGATCTTGAATTCGTCGGCGCAGCGGATGTCGTAGCCGTAGCTCGACGTACCGTAGGAAACGATGCGGCGGCCGTCGGATTCACGCACCTGGCCGGGCTCGAACGGCTCGATCATGCCGTGCTGCTCGGCCATGCGGCGGATCCACTTGTCGGATTTGATGCTCATGGAGCGTCCAGATACCTTGGATGAACAAATGGGGGCAGGCTTCGCGGTGCGAAAACTGTCCCCATTTGGTCACGCCAGCGGCCGGGCCCGCGGCTGGGGCCGGTTTGGAACGCGGATTGTACTCCCAAACCTGTGACGGAAAACCCCGTGGCAGCCGATGGCTTGCTCTGGCCTTATCGAACCCACCAGGGCAGATCAGCGGCTGGATTCCGCCGCCTGGGGCAACTCTCCGCGCGGCCCCACGGTGCCTGCCATCTCTGGTTCGGCCACGAACCGGTCTCGCCCCGTGTAGAGCAAAAAGTGCCGCCCAGTGCACCGCGCAAATAGCGTCAGATTGACGCGCTGCGCCATCTGGTGGCCCATCTGCGTAACGCCCGAGCGCGACAGCAGGAACGGAATGCCCATCTGCGCGCCCTTGATGACCATCTCGGAAGTCAGGCGGCCGGTGGTGTAGAAGATCTTGTCGCCGCCCTCCATTCCTTCAAGCCACATGAGGCCGGCGATCGCATCCACGGCATTGTGGCGGCCCACGTCTTCGATGAAGTGCAGCAGCCCGCCGTGCGCATCGAACAGCGCGCAGCCATGCACCGAACCCGCTTGCTTGTAGATGGACTGCTGCAGGCGGATGGTGTCGACCACGCGATACAGGGTTGTCTGTGTCATGCGCGCGTCGGGCGGCAGATGGATGGCGTCGATCTCGTCCATCAGCGAGCCGAACACGGTGCCCTGCCCGCAGCCGGTGGTCACGGTGCGGCGGGCGGTCTTCTCATCCAGATCGGCAATACCGCCGCGCGTGGTGACGGCAGCGGATTCGGTTTCCCAGTCGACCTGGATGGAGGCGATGTCTTCGATGCTGCCGATCAGGCGCTGGTTACGCAGATAGCCGAGTACGAGCGCTTCCGGGGCACCGCCCAGCGTCATCAGCGTGACCAGTTCGCGCTTGTCGAGGTAGACGGTGAGCGGGCGCTCACCGGGGATGAAGACACTGCGTGCGCGGCCCAGCTCGTCGAGCACTTCAACCTCGTCAAGCAGTGGAACGGAAGCGTTGGTCAGTTCAGGGCGCAGCGGCATCAATGTCTTCGTTCAAATAAAAATGCGCACGGCAAGCGTGCGCATGGTGCGGCTGGTACCTGCCCGGGAGCAGGTACCGCGTGCGGGCGATCAGTTCGCCACGATCACGCCGCAGGCGATGCGCCCGCCGGAATTGCCGGTGGGCTGGGTCATGTAGTCGTCCTTGCCTGCGTGGACGACCAGCGCGCGGCCGACCAAGCTGGTGGGCCCAGGCGACAGCGTCACGCCGGAAAGAACGATCGAGCCGACGGCCTTGCCGTTGGCATCGGATTGCAGCATAGGAATGTCGCCGGCGTGGTGTGCGCCGTGACGCGGATCACCGTGCTGCTGGCCGGTCGGGTTGAAGTGGCCGCCAGCGCTATTGCCATCCGCCGACGAGCAATCGCCCTTCTCATGCACGTGGAAACCGAACATGCCGTTAGCCGGCAAACCGGAAATATCCACGGCGATGGCAACCCGATTGTCGCCTTGCTGCGCGAGCTTCACGCTGCCTTGCACGGTACTGCCGCTCTTGGGTGCCAGCACGGCCGAGGCCGCCATGGCGCCGTCACCGGCATTCGCCGCCTTGGCCGTCGACGCTGAGTTCGATGCGCAGCCGGCCATCAGGCCGATCGCGGCGAGTGCAATCACGAGTTGCTTCATGTGTCACCTCCAGTCAGGGTTCACTCGGGGAGCGGACGATTGTACTGCCGGATGATGAACACGCAACATTGGCAACAACGGTTCACCCTTTGGCCGCCGGTGCAGGTGCAGGAGGCACGGGCGCGACAAACGGCCCCGGGTCAACGCACGGCGCGCCCGGTTGCGTATGCGCAGCCTTGCCGCCGGCCTGGTAGGACGCCGCCACCTTGTCCTGGGCCTTGCATGTCTGGAACGCGGCCACCTTGTCGCCCCAGGCTGCCTTGGCTTTCGCCAGATCCGCCTGTGCCTTCTGTTCTTCCGTCGGTGCCGGCAGCTTGGCGCCGGCCAGTCCGCTTGTCAGGCTCAGCATGGCGGCAGCAAGTGCCATACCTGCGGCGCGGCTCAGAGCAGATGCATGCATGGTGAGGTTCCTTGAATCGGTGGCGGTCGATGGCGTCATGACTTGGCGGGCTGCTCGCTCGGTGCCGGCGGCGCAGGCGGTTGGGTCCGCTGCGCAGGAATCTTGCCGGCCTTGACGTCGTCGTACCACAGCTCGTGGTGCTCTTTCGCCCACGCTTCGTCGACATAGCCGTCGCGCATGGCACGGTAAGCGCCTTCCATGCCGATCGTGCCCATGTAGATGTGGCCCAGCGACATGCAGATCATGCCCACTGCCGCAATGGCGTGAATGACCTCGGCCAATTGCATTGTGCTGCGGTAGTAATCCACGCCGGGGACGATGCGATCGAGCGTCCAGCCCGAGGCCGACAGGACCAGCCCGAACACGACGAGGCCGCCCCAAAACCAGAGTTTCTCCCCGGCGTTGAAGCGGTGCGACGGCACTTCGGCGCCGTGCTCTCCGGCAAACATGCCGCCCAGGCTCAGCAGCCATTTCATGTCGCCACTGCGGGGCAGGTTGTCGCGCACCCACATTACGAAGGCCACGATGATGCTGACCGTGAACAGCGGCCCCACCAGGTTGTGGAGATTCTTCAATATGTACGTCAGCCAGCCGAACAACTGGTGCCCAAGGATCGGCAGCAGAAAATGCTTGCCCCACAGCATGACGATGCCCGAGATGCCCAGCGTGACGAAGGAAATCGCCATGGTCCAGTGCACGTAGCGTTCGGTCGGCGTGAAGCGCTCGATCTTGCGGCCGGTGGGCGTTTCCTTCAGGGGAATCGTGCCGCGCCACAGGAAGAACCCCAGGATGAGCAGCGGCACCAGCACCACGAGCCAACCGCCCCACACGGTAATCACGCCATTGCGGAACAGCCGCCATTTCTGCCCCGTGCGCTGGATCAGCACGCCGGCTTCCAGCCCGGGAATGCTGGCGTAATGCGCCTGGTCGGAGTTCACCTCGCGCCAGACAGGCGCGTTGTTGCCGGGGCGCGTGACGCGGCGTGCGGCCTGGTCCCGCGCCTCTTTAGCGAGATCACGCTTCTGGAGATCAAACACATTCTCCGAGACGATGTTGGAGAACGGTTGCGCCGGTTGAACGGCCGGATTGACGGGGGCATTGTTGGCCGCCGGCGCGCTGGCCGGCTGCTGCGCGCTCGCCAACGCCGCCGCTGCGCCGAGCAACACGGCCATCGCAAAGTGCTTCCAGGAAGTGCCCATGGACGAACCTCCGCTCGTACGTGTCATGGCGTCACGGCGTCTTGTTGTACTCGTTCTGATATTGGCCGCGCGCTCGGATCTGGTTCTCCCAGCTCGTGCGGTCACCGGGCGTCCAGTTCTTGGCCATGAACGGATCGCCTTCTGCGCCCTTGTAGGCTGGCGCGTCGTCCTTGCGGTGCGAGGCAAAGGCGGTTTGCGGGCGTTCGCCGCAGGCACCGAGCAATAGCGCGGCGCCAACAGCGATCAGCAGGCTGGTCGAGCGGGCCCTGGCGGTCATGATTGCGCCCCCGGCGTTGAAGCAGGCGCGGTGGGCGCGGCGGGGGTAGCCGGCGCTGCCTGGCTGCCTTTGCCGTGCCCACCGCCGTAGGCCGTGCCCCACCCGAACAACTCGGCGCCCTTCCCGCGCTTCATGACCCGGTTACGCAGGATGTCGGAAATCACATCGCCATCGCCGCCAAGCAGCGCCTTGGTCGAGCACATTTCCGCGCACAGTGGCAGCTTGCCTTCGGCCAGGCGGTTGCGACCGTACTTCTCGAATTCTTCCTCGCTGCCGTTCTTCTCGGGGCCGCCCGCGCAGAAGGTGCACTTGTCCATCTTGCCGCGCACGCCAAACGTACCTTGGCTCGGGAACTGTGGCGCGCCGAACGGGCACGCATAGGAGCAGTAGCCGCAGCCGATGCAGACGTCCTTGTCGTGCAGCACCACGCCGTCTTCGGTGCGGTAGAAGCAGTCGACCGGGCAGACCGCCATGCACGGCGCATCGGAACAATGCATGCACGCCACAGAGATAGATTTCTCCGCGCCGATCATGCCGTCGTTGATGGTCACCACGCGGCGGCGGTTCACGCCCCAGGGCACCTCGTGTTCGTTCTTGCAGGCCGTGGCGCAAGCGTTGCATTCGATGCAGCGCTCGCTGTCACAGATGAATTTCATGCGTGCCATGTTGATCTCCCCGTCCTTATGCGAACCGCTCGATCTGGCAGACCGTCGTTTTCGTTTCCTGCATCATCGTCACCGAGTCGTAGCCGTAGGTGGTGGCCGTGTTGACGGCCTCGCCGCGGACGATCGGGTGGGCGCCTTCCGGGTAGTAATCCAGCAGGTCCTTGCCCTGCCACCAGCCCGAGAAGTGGAACGGGATGAAGGCGTGGTCGACGCCCACGCGCTCCGTCACCAGCGCACGCACCTTGATCTGGGCGCCGGTCGGCGTCTTGACCCAGACGAAATCGTTGTGGCGGATACCACGGTCGGCTGCAGCCTTCGGGTTGATCTCGACAAAGTTCTCCTGCTGCAGCTCGGCAAGCCACGGGTTGGAGCGCGTCTCCTCGCCGCCGCCCTCGTACTCCACCAGGCGGCCGGAGGTGAGGATGATCGGGAATTTCTCGTAGACCTTGTTCTCGATATTGCGCTGCTGCACTGTCTTGTACAGCGTGGGCAGGCGCCAGAAGGCCTTCTTGTCGTCATGCGTGGGGTACTTGGCAACCATGTCGGGCCGCGTTGAATACAGCGGCTCGCGGTGCTGCGGAATGCCGTCTGGGAAGTTCCACACGATCGCGCGGGCCTTGGCGTTGCCGAACGGATGGCAGCCGTGCTTCATCGCCACGCGCTGGATACCGCCCGACAAATCGGTCTTCCAGTTCTTGCCTTCGGCGGCCTTCTTCTCGGCGTCGGTCAGGTCGTCCCACCAGCCCAGTTTCTTGAGGAACACGTGATCGAACTCGGGGTAGCCTGTCGTCAACTCCGAGCCCAGCGAGAACGAGCCATCTTCGGCCAGCAGGTTGACACCGTCGCGCTCCACGCCAAAGTTGGCGCGGAAGTTGCCCCCGCCCTCCATCACATGCTTGCTTGTGTCGTACAGGTTGGGCGAGCCAGGGTGTTTGAGTTCCGGCGTGCCGTAGCACGGCCAAGGCAGGCCGAAGTAATCCCCGGTGAGGTCGTAGCCTGTTTCGGCGTCCTTGCCGCCCTTGCAGCGCAGCGTGCGCACATCAAACAGATGCATGTTGCGCATGTGAGCTTTCAGGCGTTCCGGCGATTGGCCGGTGTAGCCGATCGTCCAGTTGCCGCGGTTGATCTCGCGCAGGATCGATTCGATCTCCGGCTCGCGCCACGTCATGCCGGCGCGCTTGTATTCCGTGATCTTGTAGTTCTTCGACAGCTCCTTGCCGAAGCCAAGGCGATCAGCAAAGGCCTGCATGATCACGTGGTCGGGCTGCGATTCGAACAGCGGCTCGATGACCTTTTCGCGCCATTGCAGCGAGCGGTTCGACGCCGTGCAAGAGCCCGACGTTTCGAACTGCGTGGCGGCCGGCAGCAGATAGACGGCACGGTTCGGATTGGGCGGCGTACCGTCGGCGGCTGGCATGTTGGCCATGGCCGCCGTGGCTGACGGGTATGGGTCGATCACCACGAGCAGGTCGAGCTTGTCGAGCGCACGCTTGATGTCCATCCCGCGCGTTTGCGAGTTCGGTGCGTGGCCCCAGTAAAAGACCGCGCGAACGTTGTTGTCCTGGTCGATCAGCTCGTTCTTCTCGAGCACCGCGTCGGCCCAGCGCGAGACGGTGGTGCCAGACTTTTCCATCATCGCCTGCGAGGCGAAGCGGCCCTTGATCCAGTCGTAATCGAGGCCCCACACGGAGGCAAAATGCTTCCACGCGCCAGCAGCGAGGCCGTAATAGCCGGGCAGCGAGTCCGGATTGGGCCCCACGTCGGTCGCGCCCTGAACGTTATCGTGGCCACGGAAGATATTGGCGCCCCCGCCCGACCTGCCGATATTGCCCAGCGCCAATTGCACGATGCACGATGCGCGCACGATGGCATTGCCGATGGTGTGCTGCGTCTGGCCCATGCACCACACCAGCGTGCTCGGGCGGTTCATCGCCATCATCTCGGCAACCTTGTGCACCTGGGCCTCAGGCACGCCGCACACTTCCTCGACCTTGTCCGGCGTCCACTTGGTGAGCACTTCCTCGCGCACCTTGTCCATGCCGTAGACACGATCGTGGATGTATTGCTTGTCTTCCCAACCGTTCTTGAAGATGTGATACAGCACGCCGAACAGGAAGGCGATGTCGGTACCCGAGCGGATGCGCACGTATTCATCGGACTTGGCGGCCGTACGCGTGTAGCGCGGGTCGACCACGATGACCTTGCAGCCCGTTTCCTTGGCGTGCAGCAGATGCAGCATCGACACGGGGTGCGCCTCGGCCGCGTTCGAGCCGATATACAGCGCGCACTTGGCGTTCTGCATGTCGTTGTACGAGTTCGTCATCGCGCCGTAGCCCCAGGTGTTGGCCACGCCGGCCACGGTGGTGCTGTGGCAGATACGCGCCTGGTGGTCGCAGTTGTTGGTGCCGAAGAACGACACCCACTTGCGCAGCAGGTACGACTGCTCGTTGCTGTGCTTGGACGAACCCACGAAGAAGAATGAATCCGGCCCCGTTTCCTGGCGGATCGTGTTCATCTTGGCGACGATCTCGTTGAGCGCCTGCTCCCAGCTGATGCGCTGGTAGCGGCCGTCCACAAGCTTCATTGGCGTCTTCAGGCGGTATTCACCGTGACCGTGCTCGCGCAGGGCAGCGCCTTTGGCGCAGTGCGCGCCCAGGTTGATCGGCGAGTCGAATACCGGTTCCTGGCGCACCCACACGCCGTTCTGCACGACGGCATCCACCGAGCAGCCAACCGAGCAGTGCGAGCACACCGTGCGGCGCACGACGATATCGCCCTTGCCTTCGGCGGCCTGGGCCTCCCCCACCACCGATTTCTTCACCAGCGAAAGCTGCGTCGCGGCCAGCCCTGCGCCAACGCCGATACCGGAGCGCTTGAGGAAGGTGCGGCGGTCCATGGTCGGCAGCGCGCCGGCCAGGCTGCGAGCCAGACTGCCGGCAAGCGATGTGGCGCCCTGGCCGTTTGAACGTCGGGCCGGTGCGGCTTTGGTGTCCTGTACCGCCGGTTTGCGGGTCAGAAGCATGAGGTCACCTGAGGATGAGGGGTGCGTGCAATGACGATGGAGTAGCAGCGGCGCGCATGCGGCCGTGTCAGATCCACGTCGTCTTGTAGTACTTGCGAATGTGTTCGCTCAGCCGGTAGCCGGTGGCGCCGTCATCAGCGGCGTCAGCCGGTGGCGACGCGGTGGCGGCGGGCGCTTGCACCAGATGGCTGGCCGTGGCGGCGGTGCCTGCTGCGGCAGCGGCCACCGCGGCGCCCATCAGGAAGCGGCGGCGCGTGGGGCCGGATTCAGCGGAATCCGCCTCGGGGCGGGCGTGAGGGACGGTGTTCGGACCTGGCATTTCGATGCTCCCCGGCTCATTCAAACCGATGACCGAATGTAATAGGAATTTTTGAACACATTTTAGGAGTAACGGCATGGGAAAACCATGCCTAAAACCCCTCACACAGGGATTTTCCTGACGATTTACCGATGAATTTTTTCAATGAGTACGATTTGAACCGGTCCGCCGTGACGCGGACGGGGCGCGACTCTTGGCCGACCGCTCAATTTTTAGGCAGTCGACCACATTGCGGTCACGCCAATTCCAGCGCGAGCCGCTCGACGTCGAAAAACGCCTTCGCCAATCCCGCCACGTCGGCATAAAAAGCGGCGCGCGGATGCTGCAATACAGCATCACAAGCTGTATCGACCCATGGGGCCAGATGGCGCTGGAAAAAAGCGCGCTGCTCCTCAACGCGGGCAACAGCAACATCGTCCCCGGCGATGAGGTAACGCATGACCTCGCACAGCGTAGCGAGGTGATCTTCGGTTTCCGTGATGCCCTCGGCGCGCTCCAGGCCGTAGCGGCGCAAGTCGTCGCGCAACACCACGAGCGGCTTTTCGTTCATGAAACCGGCCTGGTAGTACGAGCCGTACAAGAACACTTCGGGCTTGCCGACGCCGATAAACAGTTCGGTGTATTCGTCGTCGGCCTGCTCGGCGGTGGTCTTGCCGGCGCGGGCAACAAGCTTTCGCCACGCCTGGGTGAGCGCGCTGCTGGCGGCAGCTTCCGCATCGGCCGGGGCGATAGCGTCGTCGCCTGACGGGTCCAGCGGCGCGGCGGCGATGCGCTGCAGCAAATCAGCGTCGGCCGCGCGGAAGAACAGCGTGGCGAGCAGGCCGTACAGGTCCGCACGGGCGAGATCCTCGGCGCTGTCGGCAGGCGTGGCGGCGGGCTGGAATTGCAGGGGCTGGGCGTCGGTCATGGGATCAGGGATCGGCTTCAATGCGCGGCTTCAATGGGCGGTTTTCAGTGCGGGGCGCCAGGGCGTTCGCCGTGCTGCATCATGTCGATCACGCGGCAATCGCTGCACATCTTGAGACGCTCGGCGGCGGCACCTGAGAACGCCGGATGCGCGCCCAGCTTGGCCAGCATCGTCGTGACCATCTGCGCGGTGCCAAACGGCTTGTTGCAGCGGATGCAGTGGAACGGCTGGGCCTCGTTGAGCGTGATCGATTGGCGAGCTTCGGCCGACAGGTTCAGACGCGGGACGAGGGCGATGGCGCTTTCAGGGCACGTGGTTTCGCACAGGCCGCACTGGACGCAGTTGCGCTCAATCATGGCCAGTACGGGGCGCTCGGCCTGATCGCGCAGCGCCTGCGATGGGCACGCGCCCACGCACGCCATGCACAGCGTGCAGCGTTCGCGGTTCACGGTGATGGCGCCGAACGGTGCGCCGGCCGGCAACGGGAAGACGGCCTCGGTGGCCTTGGCGTGACGCGCGAGATGGTCGAGCGCGAAGTCCAGCGTCTCGCGCTTTGCCGCGGCCACTGCAAAGGTGGCGGCCGCCATGTCACGGCGGAAACCGCGCAGCGGGGCCGATACGTCAGCGCTGCCCAGGCGCGCGTCGAGCGCCACCGCATCCGCCACGTCGATCAGCACCACGCCCGCCTCATCCGCCGGTTCGCCAAGGCCCTGCAGCATGGCCTGCGCCACGGCAACCTGCTCGGCCAGCATCGCGCGGTACTGCGGTGCGTCGTCTTCCGTCAGCAGGATGGCGATGCGCGCGGCGCCGTAAGCCAATGCGGATAGCCATAAGTCCAACCCCGTCGATGCCGCATGGAAGACCTCGACCGGCAGCACATTCACTGGCACGCCCTGGGCGTTGCCGATACGCGCGGCCCGGCCAAGTTGCTCGATCAGCGTGCGGCCGCGCCCACCGTTATGCAGCAGCACTACGGCATCACGCCCACCCGCCGATGCATACGTGCTCAGCAGCGTCTTGAGCTTGCGCCCCTGGTACGGCGCGCTGGGATAGGCATAGGTGATGGCGCCGGTCGGGCACGCGGTCGTACACGCGCCGCAGCCTACGCACAGATTGGGCGTGACGTGCACGCTGCCGCGGCCATCCTTCCACTGCGGCGCAATCGCCGACGCGGAACACACCTGCACGCAAGCGTCGCAGCCCACCTGGCCGTTACGCCCGTGCGCGCAGATGGATTCCTTGTATTGGAAGAACTTGGGCTTCTCGAACTCGCCCACCATCTGCAGCAGTGCCAGCGAAGCGGTCAATTGGCGGCCCGCGTCCGCGCCCGCATGGAAGTAGCCTTGCGGCGGCTGATGCCGCGCAAACGCCGGCGCATCGTTCAAATCGAAGATCAGGTCGAATTGGCCCGATAGCGCCACGGGTGCCTCCACCCGGCTGAAATCAATGGCCATCGCATCGCCGCACGCCTTGACGCACGCGCGATGGTCGCGGCATGCATCCAGGTCGATCTGGTAAAGCGCGTCGATGGCACCTTCCGGGCAGACATCGATGCAGGCGTTGCAGTGCGTGCAGCGGTCAAGGTCGATCGGATTGCGGTTGCGCCACTGCACCTCGAACGCGCCAAGCCAGCCGGTCACCTCCTGCAGCTCGCCCGCGTGAACGGGCCAGCGACGCGCCATCGGCGGGGCGAGCGGGCCGCTTGCGCGATCGCGTCCGGTGGCGAGCACCGTCACGCTCAGTTGGTCGGCCAGGCGTTCCGCCCAGGGCATCGCACGCTCAGCCGGACCGACAATCAGCACGTTGCCGTCGGAGCGGTAATCGACCACCGGCACTGGGTCAGGTGCCGGCAACCCAGCGACGGCCAGCAGCGCCGCTGTCTTGGCACGGAAACCACGCGCATCGCGCTTGGCCCCCGCCGACCACCCGCCCGTTTCGCGCACGTTGACGAAATGGATCGGCGCCGTCACGCCCTCGTGCTGCGCGGCCACCTCTGCAAACAACGCCTTTTCCTGCGTGCAGGCGACGATGACGTCTTCCGTACCCTCCAGCGCCTGCGTGAACGCGCCGATCTCGCGGCGGCACAGCAGGTGGTGCGTCTTGCCTGGCGCGTCGACGGCGGCGTCGGACGCGCGCAGGGCGTCGCCCACCGCATCGGCATCGATGGGCATGGTGTGATTGCAACTGCAGAGCAGCGTCGGCATGGATTTGTGCGTGAGCGCCCACGTGCATGGCGCGGGCTGTGGAGACATGGCCGCGCGGTCGTTGCCGCGCGGTACTTTTTTTATTCTACGGACGGCGGCTTAGCGCCGCCATGCGGGGTTGCCTGGGCCGGGTCCTCAACAAGGGGCGACACGGCATCGGCGGGTTCAGGCGGCGTCTCGCCGGTCACAACGGGCGAAGCAGGCGAAGCGTCCGATACTGGTTCGATTCCTGCTGGCGCAGCCGCATCCTCTTCTTCCAGCGGCTCGAACAATCGCAATCCCGCCGTATGGCGCAGCTCGCGCAGCATCTCAGGCGGGATGGGGTCGGGCTGCGAATAATCGTCGATGTAGGTATCGAGGCCGTCCATCACATTGAAATGCGGATCGGCGAAGAGCTTCTTGAGCGCGGCACGCTTGACGGCCTCGTCCACGCCGTGCGCGACGAAAGGCGCGAAATCATCGGATGGCGTCAGCTTGGCGGCATCTTCCAGCGTGAGCGGGGGTGGCACCTCGGGCGCGGGTTCGGCCGTCGACGCTTCGGGCACGACAACGGGCGCCGGCTCGGCGGGCGGGGCCGCTTCCGGTTCGGGTTCGCCCCGCCGCTCTGCTGCCTTGCGGCGTGACCAGCGCGAGAGGAAAGTTTCGTCGCTCACAGCGGCCTCGCTCAGAACTTCGCGCGATCTTCCGGCGGCAGGAACGACTCCGGCCGGCGTCGCTTCTTCGGCTCGGGCCGGTAGTTTTCAGCCACGTACGCCTGCAGCCATTCCAGCGCTGCGGCGTCCAACGGCACATTTTCGACCGTCTCGCCACCGTCGAGCCAGCGGCCAGCCTCGTTGTAGCTCAGCGAAACCGTATGCGGAATCGCCCGGCCCTCGTCAGTCGTGCCCGACTCGCCTAGACGCCACAGCACAAACCAGCAGGGCGCGGCGGAAGTCACGTTCAGGTAGTAGCCTTCGGCCTCGTCGCGAAACAGCGTGACGGAGAAGCCGGGCGTGAGCCAGCGCTCGTCGCCCTTTTTATCGTCGGCACGATCCAGGCAGCGCGGTGCGGTGCCGTATTCGCCCAGATCGGGCACGACGGCCTCCAGCCGCCACTGGAACGGCTGCCAGCGGCTGGCCGTCGGGCGGCGGCACAGCACCACCGCCACCCGTACGGACGGGCGCTCCGTCTGACGATCGTTGGACAACGGCTCGCTGGCATCCATGGTTTTTCGCTCAGGTGTTCTGCACGACGATCGACGGGAACTTGCTCGTCATGTCCTTCGCCTTCTCGGCCACGGCAATGGCGACGCGGCGCGCGATCTGCTTGTAGACGCCGGCAATTGCGCCGTCGGGATCGGCCACCACGGTCGGGCGGCCCGAATCGGCCTGCTCGCGAATCGACAAGTTCAGCGGCAGGCTGCCCAGGAACGGGACGCCGTATTGTTCGCACATCTTCTCGCCGCCGCCGGCGCCGAAAATGTGCTCGGTATGGCCGCAGTTCGGGCAGCAATAGACCGCCATGTTTTCAACCACGCCGATGATGGGAATTCCCACCTTCTCGAACATCTTCAGACCCTTCTTGGCGTCGAGCAGCGCGATGTCCTGCGGCGTGGTGACGATCACCGCGCCCGTCACAGGCACCTTCTGCGACAGCGTGAGCTGGATATCGCCCGTGCCCGGGGGCATGTCGACGATGAGGTAATCCAGGTCGCGCCAGTTGGTCTGCTTGAGCAGTTGTTCCAGCGCCGAGGTCACCATCGGGCCGCGCCAGACCATCGGATTGTCCTGCTCGATCAGGAAGCCGATCGAGTTGGCCTGCAGGCCGTGCCCCTCCATCGGCTCCATCGTCTTGCCATCTGCCGACTCGGGCTGGCCCTGGATGCCCAGCATCATCGGCTGGCTCGGGCCGTAGATATCGGCGTCAAGAATGCCCACGTTGGCGCCTTCCGCAGCCAGCGCAAGCGCCAGGTTCACCGCAGTGGTCGACTTGCCCACGCCGCCCTTGCCGGATGCCACCGCGATGATGTTCTTCACATTCGGCATGAGGTGCACGCCGCGTTGCACCGCGTGCGCGACGATCTTCATCGACACCTGCACGCTCACATTCTCGACACCTTGCACCTTGCGCAGCGCCCCGATGACCAGCTTGCGGATCGGCTCGAACTGGCTCTTGGCGGGGTAGCCGAGTTCCACATCGAGCGACACCTCGCCGCCGTCGACCCGGATGTTGCGCGCCGATTTGGACGACACGAGGTCGCGCTCGGTATTGGGATCCACCACGCCGCGCAGGGCTTCGGTGATCTGTTCGATGGTTACGCTCAACATTTGCTCCACAAATCTAATGCGAATGGGGGACGGGCCAACGGTGACGCGGCATGAACTTTGCGGCGCCCTGGCCACTCTATCTACTGTTTTGCTATTGTATTTTGCCGGCGCGTCGTTCGTCCGATTCTCCCCAATATCCCTCTGATGCGCCGGATATCGGCAAACCCACAAGAACCGATCCCGTTACCCGTAGGAGAAACCATGAAAGCCAAGCTTATTTCCGTCTCGCTGATCGCCCTGCTGGCCGCCGGCTGCGCCACCGAGCAGCAGAACCAGACCGCCATGGGCACGGGCGTTGGCGCGGCCGTGGGCGCTGGCATCGGCGCACTGGTCGGCAACGGCAAGGGCGCCGCCATTGGCGGTGCGCTGGGCGCGGCAACCGGTGCAGCCGTCGGCTACAACTGGGGCGCCATCAAGTCCAAGCTGGCTGGCGATACGGCCGGCACCGGCACGCAAATTTCGGAGCAGCCCGACGGCTCGCTCAAGCTGAATATTCCGAGCCAGGTTTCGTTCGATACCGACAGCGCGGTGATCAAGCCGTCGTTCCGCGGCCCGTTGGATAGCGTGGCGCAAACGCTCACGCAACATCCGGAACTGGCCGCCAATGTGGTCGGCCACACGGACAGCACCGGCAACCCCAACTACAACATGACGCTGTCGCAAAAGCGCGCCCAGAGCGTGGCGAACTACCTGACCGACCGAGGCGTGGCCCGCAACCGTCTCTCGGCTGAAGGCCGCGGCCAGAACCAGCCCGTTGCCGACAACGCGACCGAGGCCGGCCGCGCTCAAAATCGCCGCGTCGAAATTTATTTGAAACCAATTCAGGGCTAACCCTGTCATAGAAAACAGGTGCCGCTTGCCACACGTTGCTGGCTCGCGATGCGTGGCTGACCTCCCGGGCGGTACCTGATTTCTCCTCCTTTTCCGTTGTGGAAAGCTGCGCCGGCTCTGACCGGCGCTTTTTTTTGGTTCACACCATGCGCGGCATCGTGACGCATGGGACAACCCCACGATCACACCCGCGATTCCGCAGATTGCTCCCTGACGGGCTTGCCGCCGCCGGGCGCGCTAAAATATGCGTTTCTCCGCGCGCCGCGCCCTGTTTGCGGCCCGCCCGCACCTTTCTGGCCTGCCCATGTCCGAACGTCGCATCCTCGTCACTTCCGCACTGCCCTACGCAAACGGACCGATTCACATCGGCCACCTGGTCGAGTACATCCAGACCGATATCTGGGTGCGCTTCCAGCGCATGCGCGGGCATGAGATCTATTACGTGGGCGCCGACGATACGCACGGCACGCCCGTCATGCTGCGCGCCGAGAAGGAAGGCCTGACCCCGCGGCAGCTCATCGAACGCGTCTGGACGGAACACAAGCGCGACTTCGACAACTTCCTCGTCTCGTTCGACAACTACTACAGCACCGACTCCGATGAAAACAAGGAGCTGTGCCAGAGCGTCTACCTCAAGCTCAAGGAAGCTGGCCTGATCGACGTGCGCGAGGTCGAGCAGTTCTACGACCCGGTCAAGGAGATGTTCCTGCCGGACCGTTTCATCAAGGGCGAATGCCCGAAGTGCGGCGCGAAAGACCAGTACGGCGATTCCTGCGAAGTCTGCGGCGCGACGTACCAGCCGACCGACCTGAAGAATCCGTATTCCGTGGTGTCGGGCGCAACGCCAGTGCGCAAGTCGTCGGAACACTACTTCTTCAAGCTGTCTGACCCGCGCTGCGAAAATTTCCTGCGCGAATGGGTGGCCGACCTGGCGCAGCCTGAAGCCACCAACAAGATGCGCGAATGGCTTGGCGATGAAGGCGAGGCCAAACTGTCGGACTGGGACATCTCGCGTGACGCGCCGTACTTCGGCTTCGAGATTCCGGGCGCGCCGGGCAAGTACTTCTATGTGTGGCTGGATGCGCCGGTCGGCTACTACGCCAGCTTCAAGAACCTGTGCGCCAAGCGCGGCCTTGATTTCGACGCGTGGATCAACGAACACTCGACCACCGAGCAGTACCACTTCATCGGCAAGGACATCCTGTATTTCCACACGCTGTTCTGGCCGGCGATGCTCAAGTTCTCGGGCCACCGCACGCCGACCAACGTGTTCGCCCACGGCTTCCTGACCGTGGACGGCGCCAAGATGAGCAAGTCGCGCGGCACGTTCATCACGGCACAGAGCTACATCGACACCGGCCTGAACCCGGAATGGCTGCGCTACTACTTCGCCGCCAAGCTGAACGCGACGATGGAAGACCTGGACCTGAACCTGGACGATTTCATCGCCCGCGTGAACAGTGATCTGGTGGGCAAGTTCGTCAACATCGCCAGCCGCTCGGCGGGCTTCCTGGTCAAGCGCTTCGAAGGCCGCGTAAGCGACGCCGCACTGGGCCACCCGCTGATGGTGCAACTGCGCGAAGCCGCCCCGCAAATCGCCGATTTGTACGAAAAGCGCGAGTACAGCAAAGCGCTGCGCGCCGTGATGGAGCTGGCCGACGCCGTCAACGCCTTCGTCGACACAGAAAAGCCGTGGGACCTGGCCAAAGACGAAGCCAACCGCGAAAAGCTGCATGCCGCGTGCTCGGTTGCGCTGGAAGCGTTCCGCCTGCTGGCCGTGTACCTCAAGCCGATTCTGCCGACCACCGTCGAGCGCATCGAAGCGTTCCTCAACGTTGAGCCGCTGACGTGGCGCTCGATCGATTCACAGTTGTCGTCGGCCAAGCCGATCCAGCCGTACTCGCACCTGATGACGCGCGTGGACAAGAAACAGGTGGATGCGCTGGTGGAAGCCAATCGCCAGTCGCTGCAGGCCACCGCAGAAGCACCGGTTGCTGCCGCCAACGGTGTTGCCGCGATCGAGCCGATGGCCGACACCATCACCATCGACGACTTCGCCAAGATCGACCTGCGTGTGGCCAAGATCGTCGCCTGCCAGCGCGTGGAAGGATCGAACAAGCTGCTGCAGCTGACGCTGGATGTGGGTGAAGGACAGACGCGGAATGTGTTTTCGGGCATCCAGTCGGCGTATGCGCCGGAAGATCTCGTGGGCAAGCTGACCGTGATGGTGGCCAACCTCGCACCGCGCAAGATGAAGTTTGGGATGTCGGAGGGGATGGTGTTGGCGGCTTCGGCGGCTGATGAGAAGGCTCAACCGGGGCTTTATATTCTTGAGCCGCATGCTGGGGCGGTGCCGGGGATGCGGGTGCGTTGATTTGGTTTGATGGGGAGTTGGGCTTGGTGGTCCACCTCCCTTTCGGTCCCGGCAGGGTACGACACGGGGGATGCACCACAAAAAAATCCAGAGCCAAAAACCCAAACAACAAAAACCCCTACCCCCCATTCAACCGATCATCACTCCGCGAAGTCGTCGTAACACGCCCATCCGCCCCAAAGTGCACATTGAAGAAAGCCCGTTCAGTCGCGCTTTCCATCCACCGATACCCCCAAACCTCTTCCTGCTTCAGCTTAAACACCTCGACCTTCCCAGGTTTGCCGAGCATGCGGCGGATATCGTCCTTGCTCTGCCCCACACGTACGCGTCCAAAATTCTCGGCGGTCAACACCTGCTCGATCTTCTGCACGTGCCCGTCAGGCCCGATCGTCACCATCCACGTTGAGGTTCCTTCAGGCCCGCGCGGATACTCAAGCTGCCGCGTGCCGCCCTCGTTCTCCCAGATCATCTCGGGCTGGCCGGCGGTGGCCCTGACATCATCCTCGGTGGATTGCCCCGCCACGATGCCCTTGAACAGCAGGTTGTCCGGCTTGGCCGATTGCCATGCCCGCTTGGCGGCATCGCCCACACGATCCACAGCCTGGTCGACCTTCTGCTGATCACAGCCGAACAGCCCCAGCAATGAAGCCAGAACGCCCATGGTGACTCCCACTTGTGCGAGTTGACGAAGATGCGGCATGGAACTCCTCGTGTGAAACATGTACCCGCCGCCATTCTGGCAGCCGGGCCACCTGATTACCAACGCTTGTTGAACAGAACCGACGCGCCGTTGATCGTGCCGCCGCGTGCCACCACCGACCACCGCCGCGAAAACTGCCATGTCAGTTTGACGATGGAATCGGCCGTGGACAGGCTCTGCTCGTAGCCAACGGTGATGCGCTCCGAGATTGCCTTGCCCAGGCTCACCACCTGCGGGTCGGTCAGGCCAGCGGTGGACGGCCCAATCGAGAACTCGTCGAGCCCGAAGCGCCGCGCCACGTTCTTGCCGGCCACGTTGCCCAACAGGCCAAGTGCCGCGCCGGACATCGCCTGCTGCTGGCCCAGGCCCGCGTTTGATGCGCTATAGCCGAACATCAACCAGGAGAGCTTGTCTTCATCGGGCACGTTGGGCTCGGAGACGAGCTTGACGCGCGGCTGGCGCACCGTGCCGGTCACCTGCACGCCCGCTTCGACTTCCTGATTGCGCCGCATGGCGGTGATGTTGAACGACGGGTTGTTGATCGGCCCCACGAAGTTCAGCACGCCGCGTTCGATGGCCAGCTTGCGGCCGAACGCCTCGTACGTGCTGCCCTCGCGCACGTAGATCGTGCCGGTGCCGCGCAGGGGCACGAGCGGTTCGCTGTGCACGTGCATCTGGCCGCCGAGTGACAGGTCTGCACCGGCCCCTTTGAAGCGGAAGTTGTCGCCAAAATCGACATCAACATCCACGACCGGGCTGAAGCGGCCAGCCGGCTTTTCTTCCCGCTTGACGCCACGTTCGGCCTGGTTGCGTGCTGCATCGGCACGACGGACGATGACCACGTCGTCGCCGAGCGACGGCGCGCCGTCCTTTGGCAAATCGAACAGGCCGCGGTCGACCTTGAACTTGCCGGTGATGGCCACGCGGTCGTTGTCGTTGGCAATGCGGGCCTGCCCCGACAGCACCAGCGTGCGGTCCGGATCGGCAAAGAGTTGCAGCCTGTCGGCAACGATGGAGCCTGCCAGGTTCGGGTTCGCCTCGCCAAGCTGCACGCGGCCCTGCGCCCGCACCGTGCCGTCACCGCCGTGGAACACCACCTCTTGCAGGTCAACCACGTTCTGGTCGAGCGCCACGCGCACCACGCCCTTGGTCAGGCGGATGCCCTGGTCGTACAGCGCCACGTCAACGTCCTGGCCGGTCAGGAAGCCGCTCACCTTGGGCGCGCCCACCGTACCGGCGAACGTCAGGCTGGCCGCAAGCTGCCCGTCCGTTGCGACGTCCGGCCCAAGCAGGTCCCCAATGCTCTTGAGTTGCGGCAGGCTGATCGTCAAACCGCCGGAGAGCGGCGACGAGGGCGCCATGAGCGCCAAGGTGCCAGGCCCCGGATCACGCACAAGCCCGACACCCGCATCAAGGTAAACGTTGCCGACGCGCGTCGACTGCACGTTGCCGCGCAGCCCCAGGCGCATGCCTTCGCCGCGCGCTTCCACGGTCGCTTCGGTCAGGCCCAGCGGCGTGAAACCACGGCCGGCGTTGATCGACAGATCGCCGCTGCGCCGGGCGATGCGCGCCGTGCCGGTGGCCGTGTTTCCGAGGTCAAGATCCCATTGGCCATCGACGACAAGATCCGTGCGTACCGGCGGAGCCTGGCCCGTCAAGGTGCGCACCAGCTCCAGCACCCGCGCGATCTGTAAACCATCGAAGCGGCCGGCGCTGCGCACGTGGCCCTGGGTCGATTCGACACGCTCGATGTGGATGGGCGTCTGGTCCAGCGTCAGGTCTGCGCGGCCCATCATCAGGCGGCCCGGTGCCACCGACAGCTTCACAGGCGCCGTGAGTTGCAGGTTGGGCGCACCCTGGGCCGACAACGTGGAGATCGTGCCGTCCCACCCATCGCCGTCCTTGCCGGGTGTGAGCGCACCGTCGCCTGCCAGCGCGAACTTGAACGGCTGATTGCGTACGTTGCCGTCAGCGTCGGCGCGGAAGCGGTGGGCGCGCCGCGTGCCGTCCAGCGTGGCATGCACTTCTCGCAACGACAGGCTCGGACCCGTCACACGTTGCGCGGTCAGTTCGAACTGCAATGGCCCGTCGATCCCGTCGCGGATCTGCGCGCGGCCGTTGGCGGTGTCGATCTTGTTTCCCTGATAAGCCAGTTGGCTCGCGCGGAAGGTCGCGTCTACCTGCGGGCGCTTGATCGTGCCGGAGACATCGCCAGACAAGGTCAGCGCCCCACTCACCCCAAGCTGCAAGCGTGCGAGCTGCGGCGCATCGACGTCGACATGCATGCGGTCGCCCGCCCCGCCAAAGCTGCCCCGCAGGCTCGCCTTGTTGCCGGCCACGTCGAGCTTGGCGTCACTGGGCAGCAGGCGTTCGCCGCGCACGTGGACGTTGCCGTCGCCGGTCATCGGCAAGCCGGCGTAATCGCTATCGCGCACCGCAAACTTGATGGCGGCGTCGATCGGCTCGCCGAGCGTACCGCGCGCGTCGAACTCGGCATTGATGCGGCCCTTGGCCACCATGGCCAGCCGCGACGGATCGAACTCCGCCAGGTTGCCCTTGAAGGCGAATGACTGCGCATCGTCGTGCTTGAGCGTGCCCGCCAGTGTCAGGCGCGAGCGCCCCAACGACACCTGGGCGCGCTCCACCGCAATCTGCGCCGCATCGAGCACGGCGTTCGCTTGCGCGCGCATGTCGCCGCCCGCCAGATCAAGCGCCACACGCTGCGTGCCACCCGCAAAATCCACGGTGACGGGGCCAGCGAGTTTCGTCTTCTCCAGCGATGCGTGCAGCGCCTGCAGATCGAGCTGGCGCACATCCACGCGGAGTGCGCCATGCCCCTTCTGCACATCGGCGCCGCCCGTGAGCACTGCGCCGCCCAGCAGCCGCACGTCGAGGCCGGTGAGTTGCTGATCGTTTTCGTTCAGCCGCACCTGAGCACGCAGCGATTGCAGCGGCAGCTTCTGTTTGTCGAGCGTGCCGGGCTGTGCGTTGTCGATCTGGATGGGGCCCGCCACCGTCAGCGTCTTGGCTTTCTCGTCAGGACGCAGGTCAGCGTGGATCGACAACGATGCTTCTGGCGCGCCCGGCGCAAACGCACGCGGATTCACATGCTCCGCCGATACGACAGCGCGCGACAAGGGCAACGCGCCGAACGGCGTGGCATCGATCAGCGCCTGCGCGGTCAGCTTGGCGCCGGTCCCGGTCGCCTCGATATGCAACGCCTCCAGCGAGCCCGACAGTTGCGCCGACACCGCCGCATCCTGCTTCTGCCCGTTCACCTCGAACTGCGTAGCCAGCGTTGCGGCGCCGGTGAGTGGATACGGGCGCGTACCGGTCATGCGCAGCGTGGCGGCCAGCTTGCCGGCAGGCGTCTCCATACCGTCGAGCAGCACGTTGTGGTGCGTGCCGTCGGTGTGCAGGCTGCCGGCAATCGATTTCAGTTCGGTGGTCGACGTGCCCTGCCGGATGGCAAGCCGCTCGACGGCGAGGCGGTCCACATCCAGTGCCAGCGGCAGCACCAGCGAATTGGGCGGACCACTCGGCGGTGTGGGCGGCGTCGGATGCAGGATCACCTCGACATTGCCGGCACGGAGATACGCGAAGTGCGCATGCCACGGGCCACGCGTGATGGCCCAGCGGCCCTCCACATGGTCGATGCGCACTTCCGTGCTGCCGGCGCGCACGTGCAGATCGCGCAGCGACAGGCCCTCGCGCACCGTGCCGCCTTCCAGCTTGCCCGACACATAAGCGTTGCCAAAGCGCGTAGCGAGCGACCACAACTGCGCCGTGCCCGATTGCGAATGGATGGCCCACACCAGCCAACCGGCGAGTGCCAGCACGATCGCCAGCAGAAGGGCGATGAAGGCGCCGAACCAGCGCAGCGTGCGGCGGCCCCAGCCGCGCTGTGGACGCTCGGGGCGCGGTGTTTCGGGTTGCTTCGGTTCGGGCGTTTGCGGATCGGTCATCGTCATGTTCAGAACGCGATGCCCAGCGACACGCTCGGCCGGAACTGCTTCTGCTGGATGCCATAGGCCATGTCGAGCTGGATCGGTCCGACCGGGCTCTTCCAGCGCACGCCGACACCCACACCGTTGAACCAGCGACGCTCCGACCAGTTGTCGGTGGCGGTGCCGGTATCCCAGAACACGGCGGCGCCCCATTGCGGCAGGAACCAGCGTTGATACTCCACCCCGCCGGTGACGAGGAACTTGGCCGGCAACGTGCTGCCGTTGACGTCGTTACCGATGCTCTGGAAATCGTAACCGCGCACCGACTGCGTGCCGCCCGTGCGGAAGCGCAGCGTGGCCGGCACGCCATCGCCGGAACCGGAGGTGATGACCGCGCCCAGCTCGCCACGCGCGACGAAGATATCGCGCTGCCCCACAGGCACGAACTGGCGGATGCGGCTGTATGACCGCACGAACGATTGGTCCGTCAGCACGCCCTTGACTGCCGCGCCGATCTGCGTGGTGATGATGTTGCCGCGACGCGGGAACAGCGGGTCGTCCACGTCGCGGCGCGTCCAGGCGAACCCCGGGACAAGGGCTTTGCTCAACTGCCGCTCGGCACCATCGGGGCGCAGATCGTCATAGTAGAAATCAACGGTGAACGACGTCTCATAGATGCCGCGTACGCGCGTCTGCTTGAAGCCGGAACGATAGCTGCGCGTGTCGGTGCCCGAGGTGTCGGTGCGGTCCATGCTGGTGTAGAGACTGTTGACGTATTGTTTGTCGTCGGGCGGCACGGTCACGCCGGCAAACAGGTACTGACGGCGCTGTTCGATGCGGGCCTGCGTATCGAGCACCCATGCCTTGCTGAACAGATTCAGATATTGATAGCGCCCCTCCACCGAGGCGCCCGTGTCCGTGCCGTAACCCACACCACTGGTGATGCGGTTGGGCGGGTACTCCCGCACGCGCACGCGCACCGGCGCGTTGACCGGGTTCTTCGGGTCGTCACCCAGGTCAACGATGGCATTGGAGAAATACGGCTGCCCCTGGATGGCAGCCTGCAACGATTGCAGCCGATCGGCTGAGTAGTCTTCACCCACGCGCAGCGGATTCACGTGGTTGATGATGCTGAGCGGGTAGCGCGACAAGCCCTGCACTTCCAGCGGCCCCAGCGTGTAGGCCGGACCGCTGTCATAGCCCACCGACAGGTCTGCCTTGCTTTCGTCCGGATCCACACGTGCCTGCGACGACGTCTGCTTGGCCGCGTAATAACGTTTGCTCTGCAGAGCGGCCAGACCGTCGTCCTTGGCCTTATCCCAGCCCGACTGGCGGAAGGCCATGCCGTGCTGCAGGCTCCACGATTTTTTCAATTCGTCGATGCGCTTGGCGTCTTGCGTGATGGCCCCGGTAAAGTCGAGCGCCACGGTGTCGATGGTGGTACGCGGGCCGGGCTCGACCTTCACATTGACTACACGGTGGTCCGGCGGGCCGTCCAGCTTCGCGGTCGCCTTGGGCACGAAATAGCCTTCGGTGGCCGTCAGCTTGGTGACCTGGTCGCCAATGGTCTCGACCATGTATTGGAGCTGATCGTCGGTGATGTCCTTGCGATCCTTGTAACGCGACAGGTCCAGATGGCGCTCAAGCAAATCGCGAATGGACTTCGGCGCGTCGATCTTGACGTCGTATTCAGCGTGCGCCGGGGCCCAGGCAACGGACAGCGCAAAGCCGGCCGCCAGCGCGGCGGCGGGCAAACCCAGAAAACGAAAGCGTGGTGGTCGTGACGGTCGCGATGGTCGATTGGAGCCGGTCATCGTGGCAAGCGTGGCGCCGCCCCACGGGTCGGCTGAATCGAAGGAAAGGCGTATTTGACCATACCGGGCCCGGCGGGTGCCGAGGCAAATGCAACGAATGCGGCCTTCCGGATCGGCCCGAGGGGTTTCGCACGTGCCGTGCCCAAGGCCGTTAGGACAGCCAATACGGTAAAATGCGCCGGTTTTCCGCCGGGGACCTTTCCGCGCGGGCAAGATCACCCAACATCACATACCGCCATGGCCCTGTACAAGTCCGAGATCACCCAGTTCCTGGAAGAACTCAAGACCCAGAAGCCCGACCTGGAAGCGCAGCAGCGCCAAGGCCGGTCCCTGCTGTGGGACAAGGACCCGATCGACCTGGAAGAGCGCGCCCGCGCCAAGTCCGCCCGCGTGCCGCAAAAGCCGTACGTCTACTCGCTGGACTGATCGGCCAACCGGCCCTCGGCCCGCCAGGCTCACCGCCGCATGACCACTTCCGCGCAGGACAAGCTGCCACTGCCCGTCGAGCTGCCCAGCGTGGCGCCCGATCAGGATTCCACGCCCGCGCAGGTCGACGGCCTCGCCTTTGCGCGGCTTTACGGCGAGCCGCTGTTCAAGCTCCCGCAAGATCTCTACATCCCGCCCGACGCGCTCGAGGTCTTTCTCGAAGCGTTTGAAGGGCCGCTGGACTTGCTGCTGTACCTGATCCGGCGCCAGAACTTCAATGTGTTGGACATTCCGCTGGCGCAGGTCACGCGGCAGTATCTGGCGTACATCGAGCAGATCCGCACGACCAACCTTGAGCTGGCTGCCGAATACCTGCTGATGGCGGCCATGCTCATCGAGATCAAGTCGCGCATGCTGCTGCCGGTCAAGAAGACCGACGAAGGCGTGGAGCCCGAAGATCCGCGCGCCGAACTGGTCCGCCGCCTGCTCGAGTACGAGCAGATGAAGCTCGCGGCACAGAAGCTCGACACCGTGCCGCAACTGGGCCGCGATTTCCTGCGCGCACAGGTCTATATCGAGCAGAGCCTCGCGCCGCGCTACCCCGACGTCAATTCCGACGACCTGCGTGTCGCCTGGGCAGACGTCCTGCGCCGGGCCAAGCTCACGCAGCACCACAAGATCTCGCGCGAAGAGCTGTCCGTGCGCGAACACATGAGCCAGATCCTGCGCCGCCTGCAGCACGCGCGGTTCATGGAGTTCACCGAGCTGTTCGAAGAAGCGATCCAGTCCGGCAAGGGCGCACCCATCGTGGTCGTCAACTTTGTCGCCATGCTCGAGCTTTCGCGCGAATCGCTGCTCGAAATCACGCAGGCCGAACCGTACGCACCCATCTACGTGCGCCTTGCCTACTCTCCGACGTAATCGGTCGGATCACCACCAAAGCGAATGAAAGTCATCTCGTCGATCCAGGAGTTGCGCGATCAGCTGCGCGGCCAGAACCGCGTCGCCTTCGTGCCGACCATGGGCAACCTGCATGAGGGCCACCTGAGCCTGATGCGCCTGGCACGCCAGCATGGCGATCCGGTGGTGGCGTCCATCTTCGTGAACCGTCTGCAATTCGGCCCGAACGAAGATTTCGACAAGTACCCGCGCACGCTGCAGGACGACATCGAGAAACTGCAGAAGGAAGGCGTGTACGTGCTGTTTGCGCCCACCGAGCGCGACATGTACCCCGAGCCGCAGGAGTACCGCGTCGAGCCGCCGCACGACCTGGGCGACACGCTGGAAGGCGAATTCCGCCCCGGCTTCTTCAAAGGCGTGTGCACGGTGGTGATGAAGCTGTTCTGCTGCGTGCAACCCCGTGTGGCCGTGTTCGGCAAGAAGGATTACCAGCAGTTGATGATCGTGCGCCGCATGGCGCATCAGTTTGCGTTGCCGGTCGATATCATCCCCGCCGAAACGGTGCGCGCGGATGACGGCCTGGCGCTGTCGTCGCGCAACGTCTACCTGACCAACGAAGAGCGCGCAGAGGCCCCCGAGCTGTACCGCACGCTGCATCAGGTCCGTCAGGACGTGCTGGAAACCGTGCTGCAAGGCCAGGCTTCGCACGAAGAGGTGACCACCAAGGCGATGGAGTATCTGCGTGGCCGCGGCTGGCAGCCCGACTACGTGGCCGTGCGCCGCCGTTCCGACCTGCAGAAACCGACGCCCGAGAACATCGCTGCAGGCGAACCGCTGGTCGTGCTGACCGCCGCGAAGCTCGGCAAGACACGCCTGATCGATAACCTCGAGATCTGAGCGATGTAGCCTCGCCCCACGAAAAAGCCCGGCAGTGCCGGGCTTTTTTTCATGCCGCCGCCGACGTGTCGGTAGCGCTCGCCTGCGTAGGCGCTTCCCCCAACCAGTCGAGAATGCCGCTCCACTGCTCCACGTCCTTGGCCACGCGCGAGGGCGCCACATCCCACAGCGTCAGGCCATGCGCGGCCAGTTGGACGTAGTTCTGGGTATCCCGCAGATAGCCGAGGATAGGTACGTCCAGCCCCTGCACGAAACGCTGGAGCTGTTCCGCGGCACGCGTGCGCATATCCACGCGCATGCCGACCACGCCCAGCTTGACCTCGCCATGACGCACGGGTTTTTCATCGGCCAGTTTGCGCAGGAAGGTCTGCGTGGCAAGGATGTCGAACATGGAAGGCTGCAACGGCACGATCACGTAACCGGACATCTTGACGAGATCCCCCAGGCGCCAGCCGTGGAGACCCGCCGGCGTGTCGAGCACCACGTGCGTCGTCCCCTTGGGCGGCTTGGCGATGTGGTCGGCGTTGATTTCCCACGTGCGGATGGGCTTGGCGGTTTCGGGGCGCAAGGCGAGCCATTCGCGTGAGGACTGCTGGCGATCGGTGTCGCCCAGCATCACGGCATGGTCCCGCGCCGCAAAGTAGCCGGCCAGATTGGTGGCCAGCGTGCTTTTGCCCACTCCGCCCTTCGGATTCGCTACAACGGCCACCGGCATGCCTGCCTCCTTGTGCTCGTCGAATCATGTGCCGAGTTAGTCACCCAGCGGATCTGTCCATCCGGTAATTATGGCTCACCCTGCACGTGGCAGCGTTCGGAACAGCGTGGCGAGGTCCAGATGCGCTTCGCACGTGTCGGCAAGGCGCTCGAGCGATGCCTCGCGCAATGCGGCGTAGTCCTGCGCCTGCGCATCGCGCACGCCGGCCCAGGCAAGCAACGCTCGGCACGCATCGGGCGTATCGAACAAGCCGTGCAGGTAAGTCGCCAGGATTTGCCCGTCTGCGGAGATCGCGCCATCTGCGCGGCCATCGTCGAGGTGCACGGCGGGGCGCGTGAGCGCCGCCCCCTCGGTCACGCCCATGTGGATTTCGTAGCCGGCGATGGCCGCACCGCTTTCCGCCAAGGAGCCGCGCACCTGACGCAACTGCTTGGCAGCCTCCAGCGTCGTCTCAAAATCGAGATAGCCGAAACCCTCGACGCTGCCAGCTGCGCCTTCCAGCCCGTGCGGATCATGCAAGCGCCGCCCCAGCATCTGCATGCCGCCGCAGATGCCGATCAGCTTGCCGCCGTAGCGCAGATGCCGCGCGATGGCCGCCTCCCAGCCATTGGCACGCAGCCAGGCGAGATCGGCCTGCACGCTCTTGCTGCCGGGCAGGATGATGAGGTCGGCGGGCGGAACCGGCTGGCCTGGCCCGACCAGGCGGACATCCACCTGCGGGTGCGCGCGCAGCGCATCGAAATCGGTGTGGTTGGACACACGCGGCAACACCGGAATAGCAACGCGTAGCGCGTCGGCGGAGGCTGTGCGCTGCGCCGTCTGCACCGCGTCTTCTGCGTCGAGGTGAAGGCCATGCAGATACGGCAGCACGCCAAACACCGGCTTGCCCGTCTGCGCGGTCAGCCAGTCGAGCCCGGGCGTGAGCAGAGAAATATCGCCGCGGAACCGGTTGATGATGAACCCGCCCACGCGCGCACGTTCGCTGTCAGACAAGCAGGCGAGCGTGCCGACAAGGTGCGCGAACACGCCACCGCGATCGATGTCAGCGACGAGCACGACGGGGCAATCGACGGCTTCGGCAAACCCCATGTTGGCGATGTCCCTGTCGCGCAGGTTGACCTCCGCCGGGCTGCCCGCACCCTCTACGAGCACGAGGTCGTAACGCGCGCGCAGCCGCGTGTGCGATTCGAGCACGGCAGCCATGGCGGTGGGCTTGTAGTCGTGATACGCGCGGGCATCGAGGTCGCACCGCGGCTGACCGTGGATGATGATCTGCGCGCCGGTGTCGCTGTTGGGCTTGAGCAGCACGGGGTTCATGTCGACCGTGGGGGCAACGCCCGCCGCCTGCGCCTGCAACGCCTGCGCGCGGCCGATCTCGCCACCGTCTGCGGTGACGGCGCTGTTGAGTGCCATGTTCTGGGGCTTGAACGGCGCCACGCGCACACCCGCACGATGCGCAACGCGGCACAAGCCGGCCACCAGCGTGCTCTTGCCAGCATCCGACGTGGTGCCCTGGATCATCAGCGTGCCCCGAAGCGAGTCTGGCGGCACAGGAAATGGAGCTCTCGACATGCGCGGATTATCGCACCCGCTTTCTAGTGCTTCACCCCTGCGCCCTCGCTAAAATGCCGGAATGTCACGCCGCCTCACACTCGTTCTCGGGGGTGCCCGCTCGGGCAAAAGCCATCACGCCGAACAGCTCGCGCTGCAATGCGCGGGCCCCGTCACGTACGTCGCCACCGCCGGCGAGGGCGATGAAGAGATGCAATTGCGCGTGGCCCTCCACCGCGCGCGACGCCCGGCCAACTGGGGGCTGGTCGAAGAGCCCGTGCGCCTGGCCGAAGCGCTCTACACGCACGCGCAGCACGGTGGCTGCGTGCTGGTCGATTGCATGACGCTGTGGCTCAACAATCTGCTCTTCTCTGAGCATCACGAATACCCCGAAACAGGCCTCGTCACGCCGCCCGCGGCCTGGACGGCCGAGATCGATGCGCTCCTTACCGCCCTGCCGCTGCTGCCCGGTGAGGTCATCCTTGTCAGCAACGAAATCGGACTGGGCGTAGTGCCGATGGGCGCCGTCACGCGCTTCTACGTGGACGAGCTTGGCCGGCTGAACCAACGCCTCGCCGCGCTGGCCGACAACGTGCATCTGCTGGTGGCCGGCATTCCGATGGTGGTGAAAGGGCCGGCACCCGGCGCTGCAACGTGAGCGTGTCGTCGGGCGGCGTATTCGATCTCGGATGGGCGCTCGTGACGCTGGCCGCGCTCGCGGGCGTGCTGCTCGACCGGCTGTTCGGCGAGGTACCGCGCTGGCATCCGCTGGTCGGCTTCGGACGCATCGCAACAGCGATTGAACACGGTATGAACCGCGTACCTGCTGCGGTAGCGTGGTCGCGCGTCGTCGGTCTCGTTGCATGGGCAGTCGCCGTTTTGCCGTTTGTGCTGCTGGCGGGATGGCTCGTCGTCATTGCGCGTGATGTGTCACCGTGGCCGGTGGCAGCGCTTGATGCCATCGCGCTCTATTTCGCCATCGGCGCGCGTAGCCTGCATGACCACATCGCGCCGATCGCGCTTGCGCTGCGCGATGCGGATCTGCCGCGTGCACGCGCCCTCGCCTCGCGCATTGTCTCGCGTGACCTCACGCAAGCCACCGATGAGCCCATCGCGCGCGCCGCGGTGGAATCCGCGTTGGAGAACGGCAGCGATGCCGTCTTCGCACCGCTGTTCTGGCTTGTGGTGGCAGGCGCCCCGGGCGTCGTGCTGTATCGGCTGGCCAATACGCTTGATGCAATGTGGGGCTACCGCAATGCGCGCTTTACCGGCTTTGGCTGGGCGGCGGCCCGCATCGACGATGTGCTCAACTGGATGCCCGCGCGACTCACTGCAATCAGCTACGCGCTACTCGGCCACACCGCCGATGCGCTGCGCTGCTGGCGCACGCAAGCCCCGCAATGGTCGAGCCCCAACGCTGGCCCGGTGATGGCTGCTGGTGCAGGCAGCCTGCGCGTTCAGCTCGGCGGCGCAGCGCGCTACGAAGGCGTGGACGAAGCGCGCCCTTCGCTCGGCACCGGAGAAATGGCGGCCGCAGCCGATATCGCGCGGGCATTGACACTCGTGTCGCGCACGTTGTGGTTGTGGCTCGGCGTACTGAGCCTGATCGCAGCGTTGGCGTGGCGCCTGTCGTGAACGCCATCGTCCACGGTGGCAATCTCGCGGCCGCACGCGTGCAGTACGGAGAGCCTGCCGGCGGCTGGCTTGACCTGTCCACAGGCATCAACCCGCACGGCTACCCCATCCCGCCGATCCCACCCGATGCCTGGTTGCGCCTGCCCGAAGACGATGGCCTCGAAGCGCAGGCCGCCGCGCACTACGGCGTGATCGACGCGCGGGCCGTGCTGGCGGTTGCAGGTTCGCAAGCAGCAATCCGCACCCTTCCGACCCTGCTGCCGCGCGGGCGTGCCGGCATCGCGCAGATCGGCTATAGCGAATACGCGCCCGCCTTTGCGCGCGCAGGCCATGACGTCGTGCCGCTGCCCGAAGCCGCCTTCCTCGGTGACCTGCCAAGCGACCTGCGGCACTTGGTTGTCGTCAACCCGAACAACCCGACGGCACGCGTGCTGCCCGCAGAGACCCTGCGCGATTGGCACACACGCCTGCATGCGCGCGGCGGGTCGTTGATCGTGGACGAGGCCTTTATCGAAGCGTTCAACGATGGCCCCACATTGGCGCCCCTGGCTGGCGTGCCGGGGCTCGTCGTGCTGCGCTCGATCGGCAAGTTCTACGGGCTGGCGGGCGCGCGCATCGGCTTCGCGCTGGCTGCGCCTGAGCTGGTGTCTGCGCTGCGCGAGGCGCTCGGGCACTGGACCGTCAACGGCCCCGCCCGTGCTGTGGTACGTGCGGCGCTGGCCGATACCGCTTGGCAAGTTTCAACGCGCACGCAACTGCAGCATGCGGGGGCGCGGCTCTCGGCGTTGCTGGATCGCCACGGCTTGCCAAATGCCGCCACCCCGCTGTTTGCCTGGGCACAGGCGCCGCATGCACCGGCCCTCCATGCAAGCCTGGCGCGCCTTGGCATCTGGACCCGCCGGTTCAATGTACCCGTCAGCGGCCTGCGCTTCGGCTTGCCGCCGGATGAGACTGGATGGCAACGCCTTGCCGATGCGCTAGCATCGCTGTCGCACCCTGCTTGACCTGCCCCCCCGATGCCCGCTTGCCTCTCTCGTCTCACCCGTCGCGTTCTTGCGTGCGGCCTCTCCGCCATTGCGCTCACGATCGCTGCCGCACCGGCCCTTGCCGCCATTTCCGTCACAGACGATAGCGGTGCCACGGTTACGCTGCAGCGCCCCGCTCAACGCATCGTCAGCCTCGCCCCGCATGCGACCGAGCTGCTGTTCGCGGCCGGCGGCGGCGCACGCATCGTCGGCACCGTGGCTTACAGCGACTACCCGCCTCCTGCGCGCGACATTCCTCACGTGGGAGATAACCGCTCGCTCGATCTGGAGCGCATTGCCGCCCTCAAGCCCGATCTGGTGGTGGTCTGGCGCCACGGCAATGCGCAGAAGCAGATCGACCGGCTGCGTGCGCTGGGCATTCCGCTGTTCTTCTCCGAGCCGCATCGCATGAGCGATATTCCGCGCTCGATCGAGGCACTCGGTACGCTGCTCGACACCCGTGCCAGCGCGCACGACGCGGCCCAGCAATTCCGCCAACGCGCCGATGCATTGCGCCAGCGCTACGCGAGCCGCCCCCCGGTTTCGGTGTTCTACCAGGTATGGGAACAGCCGCTGATGACGCTCAACGGCCAGCACATCTTCTCTGACATGCTGACGTTGTGCGGCGGCCGCAATGTGTTTGCGGGCGAGCCCTTGCTGGTGCCGACCGTTTCGCCCGAAGCCGTCATCGCAGCGAACCCCGAAGTGCTGCTGACCGCGAGCATGGGCGCCACGCAAGGCAGCCGCCCGATCGACACGCTCGACGCGTGGAAGCGCTGGCCGCAATTGCTGGCCGTGCAGCGCGGCAACCTCTTCAGCATCAATGGCGACCTGATCAACCGCTTCGGCCCCCGCTTGGTGGACGCAGCAACACTGTTGTGCGAAGACCTGGAGCAAGCCCGCATGCGGCGCCTCGGTTCACAAACCACCAACGGGTTGAGCCGCTGAACCGCGCCGCCGGTCAGCGGTTCCAGAACAGCAGCACCGGTAATGCGTCAGGCTGCACGCGAAAGCCGCAGGCTGCGCCCCATTGCAACGGCCATTGCAGCGTCTCGGCCAACGGCCGCTGCAACCAATGCGACGCCAGTGCACGCATACAGCCGGCATGCGTCACCGCCCACACGCAAGCCGCGGGCGTCGCGCTTGTTGCCTCGGCCCAGGTCGTCATGCGCGCCAGCAAATCCGCCGCCGACTCTCCGCCATGCGGATTACCGTGCACAAGATCACGTGCCCACTGGTCGATTTCTGCGCGCGGGATGTCATCCCACTGGCAGCCTTCCCAGGCGCCGAAATCGAGTTCCATCAATTGCACATCGATCTCGATCGCGGGAAGTTGAGCCGCTTGCGCTAAGGCTTCGGCCGTCAGACGGCTGCGCTGCAATGGACTCGCCAACAGGCGATGTGGGGCGTGGGCGCTGAGCTTCTCGACGATGGATGAAGGCGCAGGATCCATCGGCAAAGCCAGATCCAGATCGGTGCGGCCATAGCAGAGACCGGCCGCCATGGCAGGCCGCGCGTGGCGGATCAGGATGACATCCATGCCAGCAACCCCCACAGGATCAGCAGCTCGAAAATCTGCTGCGCCATGCCCAGGCAATCGCCCGTGATGCCGCCGATGCGGCGCACGAAGTAGCGGCCCAGCAGCCAGCGCGCAACGAACAACCCGCCAGCAATGAACGCCGCGCACACCGGCCCAAACCACAGCAAAGGCGCGATGCCGAACACGCCGGCCCACAAGGCATCGCTCCATCGCATGCGTTGCGCAACGGGCTTGGCCTTGCCTTCGGCGCGCACGTAGTCGTGGGTGAGCAGGTAGCTGACGGCCGCCGCGCGGCTTGCAGCGTGCGCAGCCACCATTGCAACGAGGATGCCCATGCCATGCGGCGCCATCGCGCTGAGCAATTGCCACTTCAGCAGCAGCGCCATGCACACGGCAATCGCCCCGAACGCGCCGATGCGCGAGTCGTGCATGATGCGCAGCCGGTCTTCAGGCGTGTAGCCGCCACCAAAGCCGTCTGCGCAATCGGCCAGACCGTCCTCATGAAACGCGCCGGTCAACAACAGCGTAGCCACCATCGACACGGCTACCGCCACACCGGGCGCGGGCACCGTGCGTGACACGAGCCAATACACCGCGGCTGCCACGGCGCCCACCAACCACCCGATCAGCGGAAAGTAGCGCGCCGCGCGATTCAGCCCCGCTTGCGAGAACCCAACCGACGCCGGCACGGGGATGCGGGTGAAATACCCGACCGCCGTCCACAGCGCCTGCCAGTGTTCACGCAAGGCGTTCATGGCGATGCGCGCCCGCTCACGCCTGCGCTGGCGAAGGTCGCCATCTCGCGCAGGAACGCCACGGCTGCCACGACCACCGGATACGCCAGCACCGCACCGCTGCCCTCTCCCAACCGCAACGACAACGACAGCAGCGGCCGCGCATCGAGCACCTCCAGCAGCGCGCGATGCCCACGCTCGTCTGACACATGCCCGAATACGCAATAGCGCAGCACGTCGGGCGCCACCTGCGCCGCCACCAGGACCGCGGCCGTGGCAATGAACCCGTCGACGAGGATGACCATGCGCCGCTGCGCAGCCTCGAGTACCGCACCCACCATCGCCGCGACCTCGAACCCGCCGAAGCACGCAAGCACGTCCAGCGGCTCGCGTACGTCTGCATGCTTGGCCATTGCAGCCTCCAGCACGGCACGCTTGTGGGCAAGGCCATCATCGTCGAGCCCCGTGCCGCGGCCAACGCATTGCGCGACCGGAAGATTGCATAACCGCGCCATCAGGCACGCGGCAGAGGCCGTGTTGGCGATGCCCATTTCGCCCAGCGCGATCACGTTGGTGCCGAGCGCCGCGTGGTGTGCCACGCGTTGCGCGCCGAGTGCCATGGCGCGGTCGCGTTCGTCGGCGGTCATGGCGGCCTGCGTAGCACCCTCGTCGGCGAAGTTGCGCGTGCCGGGGCCGACAGGTGCGTCGACCAAGCCGGGCGTATCCGCAGTCCACAACGGTGCGGCGACCCCGGCGTTCACCACCTCCAATGCAAACCCATGCTGGCGGCAGAACACATTGACAGCCGCACCACCCGCGATGAAGTTGAGCACCATCTGGGCGGTCACCGCTTGCGGGTACGCGCTCACGCCGGCATGGGCGATGCCGTGGTCGGCGGCAAACACCACCATTGCAGGGCGCGTGAGCTGCGGCGTATCGGTGTTCTGGATCAGGCCGATCTGCACGGCCAACGATTCGAGCCGGCCCAGCGCGCCGAGCGGCTTGGTCTTGCTGTCTACGGCGACCTGCAGGCGCGCGCGCAGCGCATCATCAAATGGTGGAATGTGCATGGCTTGGCTCATCACAGTTCGACTCCCGGCTGCGCCTGGATGCCTTGGGAAAACGCATGCTTGACGAGCGTCATGTCGGTCACGGTATCTGCGGCGTCGATCAATTCGGGCGGCGCACCGCGCCCGGTAATCACCACATGCTGCGCCGGCGGCCGCGCGCGCAAGTCAGCCAGCACGGTCTGCACGTCAAGGTAGTTGTACTTGAGCGCAATGTTCAGTTCATCCAGCAGCACGAGGCCGACGGTCGGATCGTTCAACAGCTCGCGCGCGCAGGTCCATGCGGCTTGCGCCTTTTCAATGTCGCGCGTGCGGTCCTGCGTTTCCCACGTGTAGCCCTCGCCCATCACGTGGAAGCTGCATTGCTCGGGAAACCGGCGCAGGAAACGCTCCTCTCCCGTTGGGATCGCGCCCTTGATGAACTGCACCACGCCGACCTGCATATCGTGGCCCATGGCGCGGATCACCATGCCAAAGCCGGAGCTGGATTTGCCCTTGCCGTTGCCGGTGTTGACAAGCAGCACGCCGCGCACGTCGGTGGCGGCGGCGATCTTGGCATCCACTACAGCCTTCTTGCGCTGCATGCGCGAGCGGTGGCGCTCGTTCAGCGCGTCATTGTTGCCTTCAGTCGTCATCGGAATCATCGGGAATCAAGGCCGTACGGCGGCCGTCGGCCACCTCGGCAATCGGCGTGTGCAGCACGCGCGCGCAGTGCTCGGGGGTGAGCACATCGGCAGCGATGCCGGCGGTGGTATGCCCTTCGCCGTCCATCAGCAGCGCGTGCGTGGCGAAGCGGCGCGCGAGGTTCAAGTCATGCACCGTCAGCACGACCAACCAGCCGTGTTTGCGGCAGCCTTCGCGCAACAGGCGCAACACCGCAACCTGCTGATGCAAATCGAGGTGCGCAACGGGCTCATCGAGCAGCAGCACGCGCGCCTCTTGCGCCACCACGGCAGCCATCGCCACGCGCTGACGTTCACCGCCAGAAAGCGTGCGCACATCGCGTTGTGCCAGCGAGTGCAACTGCAGCGCAGACACCGCGGCATCTACAGCGCGTGCATCCGCATCGCCCTCCCACTCCCAGCGCGCGAGATGCGGGTGGCGGCCGGTCATCACGGCGTCGTACACCGTGATCGGAAAGGTGTCATGCAAGGTCTGCGGCAGAAACGCGCGGCGGCGGGCCATCGCCAGTGCAGGCCAGTCGGCAAGCGCCACACCGTCGAGCGTGACGCTGCCGCCGTCCGGCAAGCGCAAACCAGCCAGCACGGCAAGCCATGTCGACTTGCCCGCGCCGTTCGGTCCGACCACGCACCAGAGTTGGCCTGCCGTGGCCGTCATCGACAACCGCTCGATCAACACGCGTCCATCGATGGTCACCCGCAGATCGCGCAGCGCAAGTTCTGGCGCCGCATCCAACTGCGCGCATGCGTCCGTTGCGGGACGTGGACGGCGCCACCAGCTCATCGCGCGGTCCGCATGAGCAAGTAAAGAAACGTCGGCACCCCTAGCAGGGTGGTGATCACGCCCACGGGCAGTTGCGTTGGGGCGATCAGCGTTCGGGCGATCAGGTCGGCCAGCATCAGCAGCCCGCCGCCAGCCATCGCCGCGGCAGGCAGGTGGATGCGCACGTCGCGCGTCCATGCCAGGCGCACCATATGCGGCACCAGCAGGCCGACAAAGGCGACCGAGCCCGCAATGGTTACCGCCACCGCCGTGCATAGCGAAGCCACCACATAGATCAACGCACGCACACGTGCTACTGGCACACCCAGCGCACGGGCACGGGTTTCGCCGGTCAGCAGCACGTTCAGGTCGCGCGCATGGGGCAGCACCACGGCCACCGCCACCACGAGCGCCATCAAGGCGCCCGCGTAACGATCGGCGCCCCCCAAGTCGCCGACCATCCAGAAAATCATGCCGCGCAGCTTGTTCTCGGGCGCCACTGTCAAGATAAGCGTGATCAGGCCGACCCAGCCGGAGGCCATGACCACGCCACCGAGCAACAAGCGCGCGTTGGCCTCGCCGGGCTCGCCACGCCACAGGTGCTGACGCGCCAACGCCGCCACCAGCGCCATCGACAGCAATGCTCCCGCGCCGGCACTCGTCTGCACCGCCCACCACGGCAGCGAAAACAACATCGCCGTGAGGGCCGCCACGGCCCCGCCGCCGGACACGCCCAGCACATACGGATCGGCCAGCGGATTGCGCAGCAGCATCTGCATGAGCGCCCCGGCAAAGGCCAGCAGCCCGCCGGCAGCAAACGCAGCGCCCGCACGCGGCAGGCGCAATTCGGTGACGATGCCTGCAGCCAGGCTGTCGCCACCGCTATTGCCAAAAAAGAGGGCCCGCCAGACCTCGGCGGGCGACAGCTTCACACTGCCGAGCATCAATGACGCCACCAGCACCACCACGCACGCAAGCGCCAGCAGCAACCACAGTCGCCAGGCAAAACCGCGTGCGGGCAGTGCAGGTGTTGTCATCGCTTCGGTTCGTGCTGTTGCCACGACAGCGTGAAGAACACCCCACGCGATGCCGTGTTGTACGGATAGATCAACTGGTAGTTCTTGTTCGTCACGTTTTCAACACGTGCCGACACCGCCCAGTCAGGCGTGATCTGGTAGCGGCCGACCAGGTTCAGCAGGCCATAGCCGCCGAGTGTCTTGGTCGAATCCTGACGATCGCCCGCCGCATTCCACTCCACACCCGCAGAGAACGGTCCGAACGTCTTGTACGCCGAAACGCTGCCAAAGTGCCGTGCACGGCGCGACAGCAGCCGGTTGGCCGACAAGTCCTGCGGGTTCTGCATGGTAAAGCTCGCACGCAGGTCCACGCCATAGATCGAACCCCGATACGACGTCTCGAGCCCGTTCACACGTGCGCGGTTGACGTTGGCTGCGGAGCAATTGAAGTCTGCATCGCATACGGCCGTGATCAGGTTGCTGTAGTCCGTCTCGAACGCCGTTATGCGCACCAAGCCGATCGCGCTGCTGTATTCCACGCCGCCTTCCACCGAGCGCGCCTTCTCGGGCTGCACGTTCGGGTTGCCGAAGAACGGGTAGTACAGTTCATTGAAGCTTGGCGCGCGGAAGGCGTTGCTCACGCTCGCCACCGCCTTCCATTGCGGGTTGAACGCGAAGCCGTAACCGGCGTAGTAGCTGTTGGCGCCGCCAAAGTCCGAGTAGCGGTCGCGACGCACGTTCAACTGCAACTGGTGCGGACCGAACTTGCCTTCGTAACCGATGTAGGCGGAATCGACGTTGCGCGTGGGCACGTCGTAGGCGTCGCTGTCGATGCTCGTCTGCAGATGCTCCAGCCCCACCTTGAGCAACTGATTCGGCATGAAGGCCCAGTCGTTCTGCCAGCTCGCCGTTTGGTTGCGCGTGTTGAAACGCGCCGGCACCTGCAACACGCCGTTCGTGTAGTTCAAGCTGCGGTCATCGCCTTGGGACAGCGTCACACGCGTCTTCCAGTCCTGCGTCACCTTGCCGTCTACGTAGGCCGACATCGAGCGCACCACGTTGTGCGCGACGTTGATGTCGGTAGGCTGGCCGAAGGCGCTGTCGTAGCTGACATCGCCCCAGGTCTGGAGGTAGGTCAGCCCGGCCTGCCAGTCTGCCGAGAACCGATGCGACAACTGTGCCGACACGCTCTTGTTCGTGTAGTAGTTGTCGTTCGGGTTGGCGTTCGGCGCCTGCAACGGGTTGATGGAGGAGAAGCCATTCGTCTTGAACTCCGACACCGACAGCGCGAACGACGTATCGCCCCGCTCGCCCAGCGAGCCGCCGATGCCCGCCTGCGCCCGCCTGGTATTGCGCGCGCCGTACTCGATTTCCGCATTGGCCAGCGGCGGATGTCCCTTGCCGCTGCGCGTAAAGATCTGCACCACGCCGCCAATCGCGTCCGAGCCGTACAGCGCGGAGACGTTTCCGCGCACGATCTCGATGTGATCGATCTGATCGGCCATCAGCTGGTCGATCTGGGCGCTGCCCGTGGTTCCGGAACTCACGCGCACACCGTCAATCAGAATCAGCGTCTGGTTGGAACTGGCGCCACGCATGAAGATGCTGGCGGTGGAGCCGGGGCCACCGCTCTGCGCGATCTCGATGCCGGCTTCGCGGCGCAGCAGCGTCACGGCATCCGGCGCCTGCGAGCGCTCAATGTCGGCGCGCGAGATCACCGTGGTATGGGGCAACGCATCCGATAGGGGCTGCTCGCTGCGCGAGGCGGTCACCACCGTCGGGTTCAGTTCACCCACTGGCGTGCTGGCTGCCTGTGTATTGCTTTGTGCCCAGGCCGGCGCAACTGCACCTGCCATAACCCCCGTTAGTGCGCCGGCAAGCGCGCGCATGGCCGTCCGGGGCATCCGGAGTGGCCGCTTTGTAGTCAAGCTCATGTTGAAAAGACAAGAAGCGTCAGCCCGACCCGTTCCCCCGCGGGTCGCTGGCAGCAGGATCTCGATGCGGTTCCCTCCAGGGTTGCACATCGGCTCTGAGATCCACCGTCCTGGCCGGTATCCGGGCTGGCGAAGCGGCCTGTCCGCCTTCCCATTCCCGAGGGAACAGTGGCGTATGGACAGACCGCGCGGCACCCATCTTCTTTGCGAGATGGCGGGCACACGCGACGTTCGCTTACCGTTGCGGGGGCAGCGCAGGTTGGCGCATCGCTTGGGGCGCGCGCTCCCTGCTTCCCGTTTAACTGCAGATGGTGCTGCGGGCACCAGGACGCCGCGAAGTTTAACGGAAAAGGCGCGTAAAACTTGCCGCATTCGCGGTAAAAACACACCCTACGCCCGCTGTGCCGGCTGCGTCGCCTCATGCCGCCACATATTGCGCATCCGTATGGAGGACAGGCGCGACGCGCATGATCGGCTAAAATCCCCCCACTCGATTCTGATTGACACCCAATGCTGAACGAACTCGAACAACTTGCCGGCAAGATCGCGCGCGTGCTGCGTCACGCCGATGCGCTAGCCGCCGAGAACCAGCGCCTGCGCGCCGAAGTCGAGCGGCTTCAGGCGGAAGCCGAGGCCTCCAAGACCGAGCGCGACGCGATGGTCGCCGATCGCAGCGTGCTCAATGCCAAGATCGAAGAAGCGCAACTGCGCATCCAATCGATTCTCGACAAGCTGCCCACGGCCACCGACGCGCGCCAGCTTGACCTCCTCGGCCAGGCCGCCGGCGCCGAAGAAACAACGGCCGCCCCCGCCCCGCACTCGGAGACCTAAGCATGAGCAGCAAGCAAATTGAAGTGAACATCGCCGGGCAGCCCTACAAGTTTGCCGTCTCGGTCGATAACGAAGCGGCCCTGCGTGAAGCCGCAGCCATGGTCGACAACCAGATGACCCGCATCAAGAACGGCTCGAACACCAAGGGCATCGAGCGGGTTGCCGTGATGGCCGCCATCAGCATCGCCTCGGATTTGCTGTCGATGCAACGCCAGGCCGCCTCCGATTCCGCCCTGCCGATCGACACGATTCGCGCCAAACTGGCCGACCTGAACGCCCGCACGGACGAGGCGCTGCGCCAGTACGGTGAAGTCATTTGACTCAATACAAAACGTGTTTGTAACCGGATCGCATCCGGGCTTGGGTTCGGATGCGAACGGGTGTATAGTGTCACCCAATGGCTTCCGGGATCTCCCGCAAACCCTTGCAGCATAAGGCTTTAGCGGCTACAGGGTAGAGAAAAACGGTTGCCTGCGATGAATCTTTCAGACGCATCGCCATGCGCTCAAAATACAGCGTGATGATGCGTCTGACAGTTTCCCTGCCTGGTTCGCCATGGCCATTAATTCCTTGAACCGATAAGCATTGCTTGGTGCGGGATATGCCGTGTGGGCGAGCGCGTCTTCCAGTGCATAGCGTGCGACGCAAGTCGTGGGCTCCCTGTGCCGGTGATGTACCCGAAATGCGGCTTCCGCTGCCACTCTGAACCTCACTTGGGTTCAGGATGCGGGTCTAGCGGCCAAGGTGGGGACCCAATAAAAGGCGGTAGTGCACATGTGCGCTACTGCCTTTTTCTTTGTCTATCCTCGATACGCCCGCCATTGCCACAGCGCCAATGGCGAGGCTGCAGCCGTGTTGCTATGCTGCGCACACCGTCACCTCCCTGCACGTCGCCCGCGCACCCCACACGATGGCCACCCAATACTGGTTGATGAAGTCCGAGCCCGACGAGGCCAGCATCGACACGCTGCACGCCGAAGGCACCTTGCCCTGGACCGGCGTCAGGAACTATCAGGCACGCAACTTCATGCGCGACCGCATGCGCATCGGCGATGGCGTGCTGTTCTACCACTCTTCCTGTCCGCAGCCCGGCATCGCGGGGCTGGCGGAAGTCTGCTCGACCAGCTATCCCGATCCCACGCAATTCGACGCCAAGAGCCATTACCACGACCCCGCCTCGAAGGCGGAAGCGCCGCGCTGGATGCTCGTCGACGTGAAGTTCGTGCGCAAATGCGCGTTGATCGATTTGCCCACGTTGCGTGCACAGGAACAGCTTGCCGACATGACGGTGCTGCAACGCGGCAACCGCCTTTCGATCACGCCCGTCACGCCCGCGCAATGGCGTTACATCACAACCAAATTGATGCGCGATCCTGAGTGAATGGTTGGCATCGGCAGGGAATTGTTACAAACGTGATGAACGATGCGCGTAACAGCCAGTCAGACGCATCACATTGCTTTTTTGGGAGAACACAATGAAATCTGTCCTGGCCGCAACCATTTTGGGGACTGCAATGATGACGACTGCTTTCGCACAAGCCGCTCCTGAAACGAATCATTCAGGCGTGCTGTCGCTAGACGCGCAGGCCGTGGCCGAAGTGCCGACTGACACTGTCACGCTCACGCTGAGCGCCGAGCAGGAAGGTGCCGACCCGGGCGCGATTTCCACGGCTCTGTCGCGCAAGGCCGATGAGGTGATCAACCAGGCAAAGCGCACGTCCGGCGTGCAGGCAGAAACAGGCGGTTTCAATATCTATCCAAACACCGATCGCAACGGCAAGATCAGCGTCTGGCGTGGCCGTGCGGAGGTGCGCATCACGTCGAAGGACTTTGCAGCCGCGTCCAAGCTGGCAGGCCAACTGGCCAACCAGATGCAGGTGCAAAACGTGAACTTCACGCTCTCGCGCGAGGCTCGCACGGCGGCGGAAGCCAAGCTGGTGGACCAGGCCGTGAACTCGTTCCGCGACAAGGCCCTGACGACCACCAAGCTGTTCGGCTACACGAGCTACACGATTCGCGATGTGCACGTGAGCGAGGGCAGCAACAACCCGGGCCCGCGTCCGATGATGCGCATGGCAGCCGCTCCGGCATCGTTCGATTCGGCGCCGGTGCCTATCGAAGGCGGCAAGGCGCAGGTAACGGTGACCGTTTCCGGCGCCGTGCAGATGCTGAAATAAGCAGCGAGCCGCTCCATGAAAAAAGCCACCGACATTCGGTGGCTTTTTCTATGTGCGCGGTAGCAGCGTCAGGCGTGCGCCTGGTTTTTTGCGCCGTTGCCTGCACGACGGTAAGACCAAACCAGCATGGCGATGCCGATCAGGATCATCGGCAGCGACAGCCACTGCCCCATCGACAGGTTCGCCGCCAGCAGGCCGAGGAAGTTGTCCGGCTCACGCGCAAATTCGGCAGCGAACCGGAACACGCCATAGCCGAGCAGGAATGCGCCCGACACCGCGCCCGTCGGCCGCGGCTTGCGCGCATACAGCCACAGGAGGATGAAGAACAGCACGCCTTCGCCGAGGAACTGATAGATCTGCGAGGGGTGGCGCGGCAGCATGTGGTACTGGTCGAACAGGGCCTGCACGCCGCTGGTGACCGCCTCCTGCGCGTGCGAGAGCAGCCACTCCCGGTCTTCGCCTTGCGCCTGCGGGAACATCATCGCCCACGGCAGATTGGGCGACGACACGCGGCCCCACAGCTCGCCGTTGATGAAGTTGCCGAGGCGCCCCGCCGCGAGGCCGCACGGCACCATCGGCGCGATGAAATCGGTCACCTGCATCCACGAGCGGCCGCGCATGCGCGCATACAGCATCATCGCCACGACCACGCCCAGGAAGCCGCCGTGGAAGGCCATGCCGCCTTCCCAGACCTTGAAGATGTCGAGCGGGTGGGCGAAATACCAATCCGGCTTGTAGAACAGGACGTAGCCGAGGCGCCCGCCGAGAATTACGCCGAGCACGCCGTAGAAGAGCATGTCGTCAAGGTCGCGGCCGCTCCAGCCTTCGGCGGCGATGTGCGGCTGGCGCGTGCGCAGGCGGCCGAACCACAGGAACATGATGAACGCCGCCAGATACATCAGGCCGTACCAGCGGATGGCGAGCGGCCCCAGATGCAGGGCGACGGGATCGAATTGCGGATGGATGAGCATGAATCCTGTGGGTTTCAGGTTTGGTTGTCTTCTTGCAGCTTGGCAACGGCTTCGGCACTGGCCACGAACCACGGCAGCACCGGCGAAGCCGCATCTCGCCGCCACACCAACCCGGTCTCGATGAACGGGCTTGGCGCGGCGAGTTCGAGATAGACCACGCCGGTCCGCTGCAGGTTGCATAGCGATGCCGGGACCAGCGCAATCCCCATCTCAGCGGAGACCAGGCTGACGATGGTCTGCATCTGGATGGCTTCCTGGCCGATCCGCGTGGCAGCCCCGGGTTCTTCGGGCCGGCCGCCGTGCGCGGCATGATAGCCGGTAATGATGTCATACAGCGCAGGCGCGGACCGTCGCGGGAAGATGATCAGCGGTTCGGTCGCGACATCCGCCAGCGCAATCAGCTGACCGGGCTCCACGCCCCATTGCGCCGCGCGCGACGCCGGCACCGCCAGCACGAGACGCTCGCGCACCAGCGGACGGTATTCCAGTTCGCCCGGCACGGAGCCGGCGTGATGCGCAATCACGACGCCGGCATCTACGTCGCCGGCCAGGAGCGCTTCGATCTGCACATCGCTGGTGGCCTCGCGCAGCAGAAGCTGCACGTCGGGACGCGCATCGCGGAAGTGCCGCAGCAAGGCGGGCAGGATGCCGTAATCGGCGGTGCTGACGAAGGACAGCGACAGCGAGCCGACCTCCCCGCGCGCCAGCCGCTGCGCGAGGCCGGGCAGCGCATTCGCCTCGGCCAGCACACGCCGCACCTCGACCAGCCAGCGCGCACCGACGGCCGTCAGCGCCACGGAGCGCTGCGTGCGATGGAACAGCGTGACGCCCAGTTCGTCTTCCAGCGCGCGAATCTGCTGCGACAGCGGTGGCTGCGTCATCGAAAGCCGCTCGGCTGCGCGCCCGAAATGCAGTTCTTCGGCAACGGTCACGAAGTAGCGAAGCTGGCGCAGATCCATAGCGTGGATTGATATTTTTTTCGACTGAATAGATCGCAAATAATATATTTGACGCTCTATTTCTCCAAGCGCATGCTGGGCGCCAGGCTGTTGACTACAACGATAGTGCCGACCCCACGGAGACTCCCATGCCAAACAACAAGCGTTCGCAGCACATCACCCAGGGTGTGGCGCGCTCGCCCAACCGCTCGATGTACTACGCGCTGGGCTACACGAAAGACGACTTCAACAATCCAATGATCGGCGTGGCCAACGGCCATTCGACCATCACGCCGTGCAACTCGGGCCTGCAGAAGCTGGCCGATGCCGCCGTGGCAGCGGTAAAAGAAGCCCACGCGAATCCGCAGACTTTCGGCACGCCCACCATTTCCGACGGCATGTCGATGGGCACCGAGGGCATGAAGTTCTCGCTGATCTCGCGCGAGGTGATTGCCGACTGCATCGAGACCTGTGTCAACGGCCAATGGATGGACGGCGTCGTCGTCATCGGCGGCTGCGACAAGAACATGCCCGGCGGCATGATCGCCCTGGCGCGCACGAATGTGCCGGGCATCTACGTGTATGGCGGCACCATCAAGCCGGGTCACTGGAAAGGCAAGGACCTGACCATCGTTTCGTCGTTCGAGGCCGTGGGCGAATTCACGGCTGGCCGCATGAGCGAGGAAGACTTCGAGGGCATCGAGAAGAACGCCTGTCCGTCGAGCGGTTCTTGCGGCGGCATGTACACGGCCAATACGATGAGTTCTTCGTTTGAAGCGCTGGGCATGTCGCTGCTGTATTCGTCGACGATGGCCAATCCCGATCAGGAGAAGGTCGACAGCGCAGCCGAATCCGCGCACGTGCTGGTCGAAGCCGTGCGCCGCGACCTGAAGCCGCGCGACATCATCACGCGCAAATCCATCGAAAACGCCGTGGCCGTCATCATGGCGACCGGCGGCTCCACCAACGCCGTGCTGCACTACCTGGCCATTGCCCACGCGGCGGAAGTGGAATGGACGATCGATGACTTCGAGCGGGTGCGCCAGCGCGTGCCCGTCATCTGCAACCTCAAGCCCTCGGGCCAGTACGTGGCCACCGACCTGCACGAGGCCGGCGGCATTCCGCAGGTGATGAAGCTGCTGCTCAACGCCGGCCTGCTGCATGGCGATTGCATCACCATCACCGGCAAGACGCTGGCTGAAGAACTCGCCCACGTGCCCGACCAGCCGCGCGCTGATCAAAACGTGATCCTGCCGATCGACAAGGCGCTCTACAAGGAAGGCCACCTCGCCATCCTGAAAGGCAACTTAGCCGAGGAAGGCGCCGTGGCGAAGATCACCGGCCTGAAAAACCCCGTCATCACCGGCCCGGCCCGCGTGTTCGACGATGAGCAAAGCGCGATGAGCGCAATCCTGGGCGACCAGATCAAGGCAGGCGACATTCTCGTGCTGCGCTATCTGGGGCCGAAGGGCGGCCCGGGCATGCCGGAGATGCTGGCCCCGACCTCAGCCATCATCGGCAAGGGCCTGGGCGAGTCGGTCGGCTTCATTACCGACGGGCGCTTCTCGGGCGGCACGTGGGGCATGGTGGTCGGCCACGTCGCTCCGGAAGCGTACGTGGGCGGCACGATCGGCTTGGTGCATGAAGGCGATTCGATCACCATCGACGCGCACCAGCGCCTGCTGCAGTTGAACGTGCCTGACGATGAGCTTGCGCGCCGCCGTGCAGCATGGAAGCAACCCGCGCCGCGCTATACGCGTGGCGTGCTGGCGAAGTTTGCAAAACTGGCGGCAACGGCCAGCAAGGGCGCGGTAACGGACTAAGCTGGGGCCATATCAACAAAAAACCCGCCGGACGGCGGGTTTTTCTTTGTGCGATCAGCGCTGCGGCGGCTTCTGCTGCGCGGCCAACGCATCGTCCAGCGCGGCGCCTAGCCAATCCATCAGGCGGGCCTCGAGCGTGCGGGTCAGCTCCGCCGCCAGCTGTTCACTCAGCAGCGACAGGCGCGACTCCATGGCGGCACGGCACTGCGCCTCGATCAACGCCGGCCATTCGGATTGGAAACGCCACATCACGTCACCCATCACGCGCGCCGCGTCGGTGCCTGCGGGCGGCATGGCCGAAGTGGGCGCAAGGCCCTGCTCGCGCAGGGCGGGCGGGACGTCCACGTTGGGAGCTTCAGCAGACGTGGGCGGATTCGCGGCGGGCGCTGCCGCAGGTGCCGCGTCCTCCAGCTCGACAATCTCCGTCAGGACGGGGATGTTGTTGTCCGTATGGGACCCGGGATAGCGTCCGTCGGTCATGCGCGCCCCACGTCGTGGTGTTGGATCGGATAACCGCGATCGCGGTAGAAACGGAAGCGATCGCGCGCAGCGGCGCGGTCGGCATCGTCATCGCCAACGATTTCGATCAACCGGCTGAAGCGCGCGAACAGTGCTGGCGGTTCAGGCGACAGGTTGACCAGGATGTCGTGATGCGGCGCGTCGTCCAGCGGCTCCGTTGCATCGGCCAGCAGGATGGGCGTCTGCGCAGCCAGCGGATGCCGCAGGCCGCAATGCGGCAGGAAATCGAGCTGGCTGAACGTCCACAACTGCGTGTCGAACGCTTCCAGCGCAGCCTGATCTCCGACCACGATCACTTTCTGGCCCGCGCCGTAGGCCTTGCGCACGAGCCGGCAGGCATAGGCCAGCTTGCCGGGCACGTTGCTGTGGAAATCGACGCGGGTCATACAGTGCCTTGCCTCTGCGTGATCAACCGCGGTCCATCAGGAAGCGTGTCAGCAGCGGCACCGGGCGGCCCGTGGCGCCCTTGGCCGCGCCGCTCTTCCAGGCCGTGCCGGCGATATCCAGGTGGGCCCAGTCGTACTTTTCGGTAAAGCGCGCCAGGAAGCAGGCGGCCGTTACGCTACCGGCCGGGCGGCCGCCAATGTTGCCCATGTCGGCAAAGTTGGACTTGAGCTGTTCCTGGTATTCCTCATCCAGCGGCATGCGCCACGCAGTATCGAGCGATTGCTTGCCGGCCGCCACCAGCGCGCCCGCCAGCGCATCGCTGCGGGCGTACATGCCGGTGTTGATGTGGCCGAGCGCGATGATGCAGGCGCCCGTGAGCGTTGCCACGTCGATCACCACCGCCGGCTTGAAGCGCTCCACATAGGTGAGCGCATCGCACAGGATCAGGCGACCTTCGGCATCGGTGTTCAGGATCTCGATGGTCTGGCCAGACATGCTGGTCACCACGTCGCCCGGCTTGGTGGCAACACCGCTGGGCATGTTCTCGCAGGTCGGCACCACGGCGATGACGTTCTGCTTGAGGCCCATTTCAGCCACAGCACGCAGCGTGCCCAGCACCGAAGCTGCGCCGCACATGTCGTACTTCATCTCGTCCATGCCTTCACCCGGCTTGAGCGAGATGCCGCCCGTATCAAACGTGATGCCCTTGCCAACCAGCACCACCGGGGCCTGCTTGGCCGGGCCGCCTTCGTAGCGCAGCACGATGAATGCCGGCGGCTCGACGCTGCCCTTTGTCACGGCCAGGAAGGCCCCCATCTTCAAGGCTTCGATCTGCTTGCGGCCGAGCACTTCCACCTTGAGCTTGAAATCCTTGGCAATCTGGCGCGCGGTGTTGGCCAGGTAAGTCGGCGTGCAGATGTTGGATGGCAGGTTGCCCAGATCACGCGTGAGGTCCATGCCGTTGGCGATGGCGGTACCGCGCGTGGCGGCTACGCTGGCGGCCTTGGCGTCCGCTGCCGGCACGGCCAGCACGAGCTTGCGCAGACTGGTGCCGTTCTTGTCGCGCTTGCTCTTGAGTTCCGGATGACGCTCGATGAAGCGGTAGCTGGCCTCGCGGATGAGCGTGACTGCGGTCAGGACGGCCCAGGCGGTGTCCTTGTCGCGCGCGGCGTGCTCGGTGAGCGTCCACGTCACGCTGGCGGCCTTGGTGCCGGCCAGGGCGCGCAGTGCGGTACGCACGGCTTCGGCGTAGGCGCGGTCGGTGAAGTCGGCTTCCTTGCCCAGGCCGACCAGCAGCACGCGGGCAGCGCCCACGCCGGCCACTTCGTGCAACAGCAGCGACGTGCCGCGCTTGCCTTCAAAGTCGCCCAGCTTGACGAGGCGGGCGACCAGGCCCTTGGTGGCCACGTCCAGCGCCTTTGCGGCGCCAGCCAGGGTCTGCGACTCGAACAGACCGATCACGAGGCAATCGCTCTTGGCGGCCAGGGCGCCTGCTTTGGCCCAGTCCAGGGCTTTTGTGCTAAATTCCATCGCGCTTCTCTCTATGAGGCGAGTCAACGAAAGCCCACATTATCCGCCATTTTGCGCGGGGGCTCCGATGGAACCTAGTGGGGCATGCATCGTCCCAACCTGGCCTAGACCTCGCCCTCCCTTCCCGCATCCGCATGATTTTCGAACAAGCCCTGCGACGCGAACTGTCCTTCACCGCCGGCGCCGTCTTCCTCGTGCTGCTGACGTTCATGCTGACCACCCTGGTGATCCGCATTCTCGGCATGGCTGCCAACGGCGAAGCGAACCCGAACGACGTCCTGCTCCTGATCGGCCTGGCAACGCTGGGCTACCTGGCGATCCTGCTGTGCGCCACGCTCTTCATCTCGGTATTGCTGGTGCTGACGCGCTGGTACAAGGATTCCGAGATGGTGGTGTGGTTCACCTCGGGCATCAGCCTGACGGATTTCATCCGCCCGGTGCTGCGCTTCTCGCTGCCGTTCATCGTGCTGGTGGCGCTGCTGGCCCTGTTCGGCTGGCCGTGGGCCAACCAGCAGAGTGCATTGTTCAGAGACCGCTTCGAGCAACGCGACGTGCTGTCGATGATCTCCGCCGGCCGCTTCATCGAGCCCGCGCACGGCAACTACGTCCTCTTTATCGAGGGCGTCGATAACGGCATGAAGCACGCCCGCAACCTGTTCGTCGCCAATGCTGAACAGGACAAGATCGGCGTGGCGATGGCCAAGACCGGCGAATTCAAGACCATGCCAAACGGCGACCGCTTTGTCGTGCTCGACAAGGGCCGCCGCTATGAAGGCACGCCCGGCAAGCTCGATTACCGCATCGTCGAGTTCGACAAATACGGCGTGAAGGTCGCCAACAAGCCGCCGCAGGCAGACGCCAACCTGCCCACCAAGAGCCGCTCCACGAAGGATCTGCTCGCCAACCCGACGCCCGAGAACCTCGGTGAGCTGGTCTGGCGGATCGGCCTACCGCTGCTGGCGCTGAACTTCGTGCTGATCGCCATTCCGCTGGCCTACGTGAACCCGCGACTGGGCCGCTACACACCGATGATCTTCGCGGTGCTGATCTACCTGACGTATTCGAACCTGCTGAACCTGTCGCAGGCGTGGGTCTCGCAGGGCAAGATGAACGTGTTCATGGCATGGTGGCCGATCCACCTTGTCGCCTTCATCTGCGCGGTGCTGCTGTTCCGTTTCCGCCATTACAGCGCGGCGGGCCTGAAAGGGATTTCCGCCCTGCTCGGCTTCGCACCCAAGAAGGCGGGTGCGTGATGAAGATGCCGGTCTATGAAAAGTACTTCGCACGCCAGATCTACGGGGTGTTCATCTTCATCCTGTTTGCGGTGCTGGCGCTGTTCATCTTCTTCGACATGCTGGGCGAACTGGGCTCGGTGGTCGGACGCTACACCACGCTCATCGCGTTTTTCCACGTGATGCTGCAGGCGCCGACGCGCGTGTACGAAGTGATTCCGGTGGCGGCGCTCATCAGCGCCATCTATGTGTTCTCGCAGATGGCGAGCCAGTCGGAGTTCACGATCTTTCGCGTGGCCGGTCTCGATACGCGCCGAGCACTGCTGTCGCTGTTCAAGATTGCACTGCCGCTGGCACTGGTTACGTACATCTTTGGTGAATTCATCGGCCCGAAGGCCGAAGAGTACGCACAGAAGGTGCGACTGGAAGCACTGGGCGCGACGGTGTCGGCCGGCTTCCGCTCCGGCGTGTGGGTCAAGGATCGCGGCCCTGCCAAGCCGGACGGCACGGGCGGCGAAGTCACCCGCTTCGTCAACGTGGGCGCGCTGCAGCCGGACCAATCCATCAAGGGCCTGCGCATCTATGAATTCGATTCCGACTACCGCCTGAGTTCGATCCGCGTAGCCGAGCAAGCGCGCTACCAGGGCCACCAGAACTGGCAATTGAACGACGTGACGGAGACGCGCTTCATTGAATTCCCGCGCAAGCCCGGCAGCGTAGCCCCGCAGGACACCGTGCAGGCCGTGCCCGGCGCCCCCGATGCACTGGCGCCTGACTTCCGCGGCGAGCAGATCAAACTGCCGCAGCAGGAGATGCGCTCCGAACTCACGCCGCAGATCCTGTCCGTGCTGATGGTCACACCCGACCGCATGGCTACGCTGGACCTCTTCCAGTACATCCGTCACCTGCGCGACAACAAGCAGGACACGCAGCGCTACGAGATCGCGCTGTGGAAGAAGGTGGTCTATCCGTTCACCGTGCTGGTGATGATGGCGCTGGCCCTGCCTTTTGCGTATCTGCATGCACGGGCGGGGGCGGTTGGCCTGAAGGTGTTCGGGGGCATCATGCTGGGGTTGTCGTTCCAGCTGGTGAACAACCTCTTCTCGCACGTCGGCCTGTTGAACACGTGGCCGGCCATCTTCACGGCCATCGTGCCGGGCGCGCTGTATCTGGCACTAGCGCTGGTCAGCCTGCGCTGGGTGGAGCGCCACTGATGGCCGACCGCGCACTTGTCCTCTTCGCGCATGGCGCTCGCGATGCCCGCTGGCGTGAACCATTCGATCGCCTGCAAGCGCGTTTGGCTGCGCAGCAGCCCGACGTCGACACGCGCCTCGCCTTTCTTGAACTGATGGCGCCCGATCTACCGGGCACCATCGACGACCTGGCCACAAACGGCACGCAGAGCATCACCATCGTGCCGGTGTTCTTCGGCCAGGGCGGACACCTGCGGCGCGATCTGCCGGCGCTGATCGCGCAATGCGCGCAGGCCCATCCCACGCTCTCCATCCATTGCGCCGACGCCGTCGGCGAAGACGACACCGTGCTCGACGCCATCGCAGGTTATTGCGTCCGGCAACTCGGCTAAGCCAGACGTCCTACTGCGGTTCCGCGACGCGCGCAAAGCGCGCATGCACGTTGTTCTCGACGTAAAAGCCATGCGCGTCGAACTCCACCAGCTCCAGCGTCAACCCAAGATAGCGGCGCGCAAACACGTCGACCAAATGTGCGCGCATGGCGGCGAACATCGCGGCGCAAATCGGCCCCGTCACGGCTTTTTGCCGGCCCGCCTTGATGCGGAAGGTCACGTGGATGAAGGCATCGTCTTCCGCGCCGTCGGCCATGCGGTACTGATCGAGCCGCAGCGCGCGCGTGCGAATGCCACCAACGGGAAACACATCCGCATGGCCGATCAGCACATCGTTGAGCACGCGCATCAGCTCAGGAATGCGCGCATCGGCTTCGACATTGGCGGTGTATTCGATGATGACGTGCGGCATTCGCGGGCGTCCAGAGATGGCATAGGTGATTAACGCGCCACTGCCGCGCCGGTGGACAGCGCCGATTCGAGCGCATCCACCACCCGCGCCATGCGGCCGAGCGACGGTGCGCGCTGCACGCAGACGTCCCACTCGGCGGGCGCCGAGGTGAGCTTGTGCACCGACAGCGAACCCTCAGCGATTTGCGGTCCGATCAGCCGCACGGGCGCAAACCCGAGCCCGAAGCCTTCGGCCACCAGCGCGTGCTGTAGCGGCACCGATTGCACTTCCGCCGCGACGTTGGGGGTCAACCGATCCGCTTCGAAGCGGCCGAGAAGCCAGGCGCGCATCTCGCATCCGGTGGGGTTCAGCACCCACGCTTCGTCAGTGACCTGCGCCATCGACAGCGTGGCCGGCAGCTTGCGCGCGGGCGCGGCAATCAGGCTGACGGGCTCGGTGCCGATCACGCGAATGTCCGCATCGGCATGGTTGCCACGGGCGTTGGACGGCGTCAGCCACAGCGCGGCGTCCAGTTCAGCGCGTTTCAGGCGTTCGCGCAGCACACCGCCCCACTCACAGCTCAGGCGGAATGACACGGCCGGAAAGCGCTCCCGCAACCCCGACAATACGCGCGCAAACCGCGCATCGCCCACCGCATGGCTCACGCCCACGCGCAGCGAGCCTTCCGGTTCGCCACTCGCGCGCACGCTGCTGCGCAGCGCCTCGAACTCCCCCACGATGGCGCGACAGCGTGCCAGCACTGCTTCGCCTTCAGCTGTCAGGCGGAACGGCTTGACGCGCCGGTCGAATAGCACCGTATCCAGCGCGCGCTCCAGCCGCTGGATCTGCTTGGTAACGGCCGGCTGCGTGAGCGGCAGGCGCTCGGCCACACGGGCAATCGAGCCGGTCTGCGCCAGCAGCACAAAGGTGCGCATTTCCTCAAGCATGGAAACATTCCTAGTAGTTATGTTTTGTTTGAGCAAATTGAATTGGATTCATCTTAGGCAAGGCGCCACAGTATCGCCAGACGCGCTGTTGCGTTGCTTTCCCCCACGGAGGACACGGACACCATGAAAGCCCTGGCACTGACCGACGGTTACGGCATCGACGCCCTGCGCCCCATCGAGCGCGACACGCCCACACCCGCCCCCGACGAAATCATCGTGCGCACGCACGCCGCGTCGCTCAACTACCGCGATCTGGAAATTGTCTCCGGCACGTTCTTCACGCGCTTTCCGCTGCCGCTGATCCCGCTGTCGGATGGCGTTGGGGAAGTCGTGGCCATTGGCGAGAACGTGACGCGCGTAAGCATTGGCGATCGTGTCGCAGGCACCTTCTGGCAACGCTGGGACGGCGGAGACTTCCGCAACGCCGACACGCGCCGCATGCTGGGCGGCCCGATCGACGGCTGGCTGGCCGATACCATCCGCCTGGACGCGGGTGGCGCGGTGGTTGTGCCGCCGCACCTGAGCGACACCGAAGCCGCCACCCTGCCCTGCGCGGGCCTCACCGCCTGGCATTGCCTGATTGAGGCTGGCGGCCTGCAGCCCGGCGAGACGGTACTCGTGCAGGGCACCGGCGGCGTCTCAATGTTCGCGGTGCAGTTCGCACTGATGGCGGGGGCGAGGCCCATTGTGCTGTCGAGCAGCGACGCCAAGCTGGAGCGCGTCCGGGGGCTGGGCGTGCCCGAGTCGGACACGATCAACTACCGCGCGACGCCCGAATGGCACGAAGCGGTGCTCGCGCGCACGGACGGCCGCGGCGTCGATCACGTCATCGAAGTGGGTGGCGGGGGCACGCTGCAGCGCTCGCTGAAAGCGTTGCGGGTGGGCGGGCAGATCCACTTGGTCGGCTATCTGGCCGGGCGCGAGGGTGGCGTGAATCCGCTGGAGATTTTCGCGCGCAAGGCGGTGATCCGGCCGGCGTCAGTCGGATCGCGCGCGTCATTCGAGGCGATGAACCGGGCGCTGGCGCTGCACGGCTTGCACCCGATCGTCGATCAGGTGCGGCCGTGGCAGGAAGCGCGGGAGGCGTTCCGGGCGATGGAAGCCGGAACGGTGTTCGGGAAGGTGGCGCTGGCGTTCTGAGCTTCGCTCAGGCGGCCAGGATGTGCGGCTCGCTGACGAGGACTTCCGGCGCGGATGCCGTGGCCCGCGCGGCAAACGCGTCGCCGATCATCAGCAAGCTCGGATGCTCAGGGTTGATCCACTGCGCGGCGGCGCCATCGGCCATTTGCCGCAGCGTGAAACAAGCCGAGCGCTGCTCGGGCGTGGTTGCAGCTTCGACCACCCAGGCCGGCGTCGACGGGGCACGGCCACGGGCGATCAGGTCTGCAGCGATGGAAGCGGCTTGATCGCGGCCCATGTAGTAGACGAGCGAATCGGCCTGCGCCACGGGTTCCGGCACGACGCCTTCGGGTTGCGGCGTATCCGGATCGGCCGCCTTGGCTTGCGTAACGAACGCGACGCTGCGGGCAACGCCGCGCTTGGTTAGCGGCTGGCGGATGGCGGACGCGGCTGCCAGCGCAGCGGTAATGCCCGGCACGACTTCGTAGTCGATGCCGGCCTGCTCGAGCGCCTGCAGTTCCTCGTCAGCACGGCCGAACAGCATCGGATCGCCGCCCTTCAGACGCACGACGCGCTGGTACTTGGTGGCCAGATCGACGAGTTGGCGATTGATGAAGCGCTGCGCGGTCGAACGCTTGCCGCAACGCTTGCCGACCGCAATCAGCACGGCCTGCGGGCAGTACTGGAAAACCTCGGGCGAGACCAGTGCGTCATGCAGCACGACCTCGGCTTCGCCCAACAATCGTGCACCGCGCACCGTGATGAGGTCCGCTGCGCCCGGGCCGGCACCAATCAAGCTCACGCGGCCGAGTGTTTTGGGGGTCTTCGCTTCCATTGCCTAGGTTCCTTTGCTTTTTCCTGCGGGGCGCAACTTACCGCGCCCCATCCACATCAGGAAAATGCACGGATCATGCCAGCTGCCACCGTATGGTGCGTGGCTTCGTCCACCAGGATGAACGCGCCGGTCGCCGGGTTGTCACCGTACGCGTCGCACACGATCGGCTTCTGCAGGCTGATATTGACCGTACCGATATCGTTGAGCGCGATCTGCTTGCGGCCGGTTTCGTGCGACAGCGTATGCACGTCGAGCACGCGCTCCACATCCGACACGCGTGCAAACACGGTGGCCGTGGTGTGCTTGAGCACGTATTTGCGGGCCGGGTTCAGTTCGTGTTCGTCGAACCAGCACAGGTCGGCATGCAGTTTCTTGGCTGCGTTGGCGGCAGTGGTCGGGGCAGCGACGATGGTGTCGCCGCGCGAGATGTCCACATCGTCCGCCAGGCGCACGGTGATGGTCTCGCCGGGGCCGGCGGATTCAGCCGCGCCATTGGGCGTCAGCACCTCGGCCACCGTGGTTTCGCGGTTGGCGGGCAGCACGCGCACGGCTTGGCCGACGCGCACGGTGCCGGCTTCCACACGACCCATGTAGCCGCGGAAGTCATCGGCTTGCGAGCCATCCTGGCGCGCCACCAGCTGCACCGGAAAGCGCAGCGCATCGTCGCCCGCCGGAGCGGTCTCTTCCACCTTCAGGTCTTCGAGCAGCGCCAGCAGCGGCTCGCCCTGATACCACGGCATGGCTTCCGATGCGTGCACGATGTTGTCGCCGCGCAGCGCCGACACCGGCACATAACGGACGTCGCGCAGGCCCAGTTGCGTGGCCAATGCATCGTAGGCGGTACGGATTTCGTTGAAGCGCGTTTCGCTGTAGTCGACCAGATCCATCTTGTTGATGGCCACGATCACATGTTGCAGCTCCAGCAGCTTGACGATGGCCGAATGGCGCTTGGTCTGGGCCAGCAGCTCCGTCTTGCCATCGACGGTCGTCACACGCGTGGCATCGATCAGGATGATGGCAGCGTGCGCGGTCGAGGCGCCGGTCACCATGTTGCGGGTGTACTGCTCGTGGCCCGGCGTGTCGGCAATGATGAACTTGCGACGCGCAGTCGAGAAATAGCGGTACGCCACGTCGATCGTGATGCCCTGCTCGCGCTCGGCTTCCAGGCCGTCGGTCAGCAGCGAGAAGTCGATCTGCTCGCCGGCAGTGCGCTTGTTCTTGGCGTTGGCCAGCGCTTGCAGCTGGTCGGTCAGCACGGCCTTGCTGTCGTACAGCAGGCGGCCGATCAGTGTGCTCTTGCCGTCGTCAACGGAACCGGCGGTGATGAAGCGCAGCAGGCCTTGGTGCGATGCTTGATTCGTCATGATCAGAAATACCCTTCCTTCTTGCGCTTTTCCATTGAGGCTTCGCTCGTCTGGTCGTCCATGCGCGTGGCGCCGCGTTCGGTGATTTCGGTGACGGCCGTCTCGGCGATGATCTCGGCCGGCGTGGCGGCGGTGCTCGCCACCGGGCACGTGCAGCTGATGTCGCCCACGGTGCGGAAGCGCACCGACAGGACTTCACTCACGTCGCCATCGGCCTTGGGCGTGATCGACGTCACCGGCACCAGCAGGCCGTTCTTGCGCACGACTTCACGTTGATGCGCGTAGTAGATCGGCGGCAGGGCCAGGTTCTCGCGAGCGATGTACTGCCAAACGTCGAGTTCCGTCCAGTTGGAGATCGGGAACACGCGCATCTGTTCGCCCTGCGCCATGCGGGCGTTGTACAGGCTCCAGAGTTCCGGGCGCTGGGCCTTCGGATCCCACTGGCCGAACTCGTCGCGGAACGAGAAGATGCGTTCCTTCGCGCGGGCCTTTTCTTCATCGCGGCGGGCACCGCCCATCAGGGCGTCGAAGCCGTGCGATTCGATGGTTTCCAGCAGCGTGACGGCCTGTGCCGCGTTGCGCGAATCGGTTTCCTTGCGCAGGCGCACGGTGCCGCGCTTGATGGAATCTTCCACATGCCCGACCACGAGGCGCGCGCCCAGCTTGGCAACCTGCTCGTCACGGAAGGTGATCACTTCCGGGTAGTTGTGGCCTGTGTCGATGTGCACCAGCGGGAACGGCAGTTCGATCTTGCGATCGCCCAGGCGGAAGGCCTTGAGCGCCAGATGCAGCATGACGATCGAATCCTTGCCGCCCGAGAACAGCAGCGCCGGGTTGCGGCACTCGGCCACCACCTCGCGGATGATGTAGATCGACTCGGCTTCGAGCCAGTCGAGGTGTTCGTTCTGCACAGGCGTCAGCGCCGTGCCGGGGATCTCGCTCATCACTCCCATGATTCTTCCTTCGCTTTCGCTCAATTCTTTTGCGACAGATTCGTCGCCGAATTTGTCACCGCATTTGCCGCATGCAGACCGCATTCCTTGCTGTCGCGCGATTCCCACCACCACCGGCCGGCACGCACGTCCTCGCCGGCACGCACCGCGCGCGTGCAAGGCTCGCAGCCAATGCTGGGATAGCCCTTGTCATGCAGCGCGTTGGTCGGCACGTTGTGCTGCTCGAGGTAAGCCCAGACTTCGGCCTCGGACCAGTCGAACAGCGGGTTGTACTTGGCGATGCCGCGCGCGGTGTCGTCTTCGGCAAACGGCAGGTCGGCACGGGTGACAGCCTGCTCTCGGCGCTGGCCCGTGAGCCATGCGTCGGCGTCTTTCAGTGCGCGGTTCAGCGGCACCACCTTGCGGATGTTGCAGCAGGCCTTGCGCAGCTCGATGCTGTCGTAAAAGGCGTTGAGGCCATGGTCGCGTACGTAGGCTTCCACCGCGCGAGCGTCCGGTGTGTATTGCTCGATCGCATAACCGTAGTGCGCGCGGATGCGGTCGAGCATCGCGAGCGTTTCGGCATGCAGGCGCCCGGTTTGCAGCGTGAAGATCGGCAGGTGCGCGCGTACGGCTTCGGGGCTGCGCAGGATGGCATCTGTCACGACCATGTCTTCGGCGGCCAGGCTGGTGGCGAACTTCGCCACGCCGTGCTTGGCGGCAATCTCGGCCAGGCGCTCAAACAGCGCAGCTTCCTTGGCGACCAGGGCTTCCGCCGTGCCGGTGTAGACGGGGCGCGCCCACAGCACGGGGCGCCCGATTGCGGACACCGGCACTTCGGACACGGCGATCTCTTGGCCTTCTTGTGCGTCACTCAGGCTCACGCGGCCTCCTGGACAGCACGCTCGCGGCGGAACAGCGGGCGCGGCTCGTCGACGGCGCCTTGATAGCGCACGCTGATCTCGCCAAAGCCATTCAGCGCGTCGTCGATGTTCTTGTCTGCGCGCACGGCGTAGGCGTCAAAACCGCAACGGCGCATGAAGTCGAGCTGATCGCGCAGCACGTCGCCAATGGCGCGCAACTCACGCGTAAAGCCCAGGCGCTGGCGCAGCAGGAACGCGGTGCTGTAGCCGCGGCCGTCACGAAAGACTGGGAAATCCACCGCCACCAGCGACAGGTTCGGCAGGTCAGCCTCCAGCGCGAACGGCTCGTCGTCCGGAGCGAGCCACACCGCCAGCGTGCCAGCGCGGGCGCGGCCGAGCAGCGCGTCGCGGTTGGCTTGCCAATAGGCCAGCGGCACGATGGCGTGCGCAGTGGCCTCCACGTCGGCTTGCGTCAGTTCGCCGCCTTCCGGCGCACGCAGCACGGTCCATTCGTCAGCCACGACTTGCGGGGCACCGTTTTGCAGCTTGATGATCTTGCTCATGTTCATTTCCCTCGGCGTTCAGGCTTCTTCACGGGCGTAGACGCGTTCCTTAAACGGAGCCATGCCGATGCGGTGATAGGTGTCGATGAACAGCTCGTCTTCCGTGCGGTTGGCAACGAAGGTGTCGATGATGCGTTCGATCACGTCGGGCATTTCTTCAGCCTTGAACGACGGGCCGATGATCTTGCCGATCGCCGAATCGTTGCCCTGCGCGCCGCCCAGCGACACCTGGTACCACTCTTCTTCGTGCTTATCGACACCCAGGATGCCGATGTTGCCGACATGGTGGTGCCCGCACGAGTTGATGCAACCCGAGATGTTGAGCGAGAGCTCGCCCAGATCGTGAACGAAGTCCAGATTGTCGAAACGGGCCTGAATTGCTTGTGCGATGGGGATCGACTTGGCGTTCGCCAGCGAGCAGAAGTCGCCGCCCGGGCACGCAATGATGTCGGTCAGCAGGCCGATGTTTGCGGTGGCCATGCCGTGCTCTTTGGCCAGTTGCCACAGCTCGAACAGATCATGCTTCTTCACGTCCGGCAGGATCAGGTTCTGCTCGTGCGCGACACGCAGCTCGCCAAAACCAAAACGCTCGGACCAATCCGCCACCAGCGACATCTGCTCGGCCGTCGCGTCACCCGGGGGCAGCGCCGCGCCCGGCTTGAGCGACAGCGTGACGGCAGCGTAGCCTGGCACGCGGTGCGGATGCACATTGCGGCTCACCCAGCGGGCGAACGCCTTGTTCTCCAGCAGCGCCTTTTCGTAGGTGGCGTCGGTGTCGGCCAGCTTTTCATACGCGGGCGGCGCAAAGAATTGTGCCACGCGGTCGAACTCGGCCTGCGGGATGGTCGACGGTCCATCCTTGATGTGCTGCCACTCTTCTTCCACCTGGCGGGCGAATTCTTCCGCGCCGATGGCCTTCACGAGAATCTTGATCCGCGCCTTGTACTTGTTGTCGCGGCGGCCGTAGCGGTTGTACACACGCACGGCAGCCTCGATGTACGACAGCATGTGCTGCCACGGCAGGTCTTCCTTGATGATTGCGCCCAGGATCGGGGTGCGCCCCATGCCGCCGCCGGCCAGGATGCGCAGCAGCGTCTGGCCGTTCTTCTCATAGGCGTAGACACCAATGTCGTGCAGTTGCGTCACGGCACGGTCTTCGCGCGAGGCCGACACGGCGATTTTGAACTTGCGCGGCAGGAACGCGAATTCAGGAATGAACGTCGACCATTGGCGCAGGATTTCTGCAAGCGGACGCGCGTCGATCACCTCGTCCGGTGCCACGCCGGCAAACTGGTCCGTCGTGATGTTGCGGATGCAGTTGCCCGAAGTCTGGATGGCATGCATCTCCACCGAGGCCAGCTTGGCCAGGATGTCGGGCACCTGCTCCAGCTCGATCCAGTTGTACTGGATGTTCTGGCGCGTGCTGAAGTGGCCGTACCCGCGATCATGCTCGGCGGCGATGTGGCTGAGCATGCGCAGTTGCTTGGCGCGCAGATGGCCATACGGAATCGCCACGCGCAGCATGTAGGCGTGGCGCTGGTAGTACAGGCCATTCTGCAGGCGCAGCGGCAGGAACTCTTCTTCCGTCAGTTCGCCCGAGATACGGCGGCGCACCTGGTCGCGAAACTGCTCTACGCGGTCTGCGACGAGGCGGTGGTCGTAAGCGTCGTATTGATACATGACTGTTCGGTCCAATCCGGCTGGGCCGGCGTGCGATTCAATTTGGGGAAAGCGTTTCGTTATGGTGCTGCTGCCGGCTCAGCGACAGCAGCCACAATCAAGCAGGGCCGGCATGCGATCACGCATCACGACACCAGCTTGATGGCCGTGATCGTCAGCGTGGCGGCAAGCGCGCCGCGCACCAGACGTTCCGGCAGATTCTTGGACAGGCGCGCGCCCAGCCAGATACCCGGGATGGAGCCCACCAGCAGCGACACCAGCAGGTTCCAGTCGATCGTGCCCAGATACATGTGACCCAGGCCCGCCACGGCGGTCAGCGGCACGGCATAGGCGATGTCGGTGCCGGCCACTTCGGCGCTCTTCAATTCGGGATACAGGATCAGGATGAGCGTCGCGCCCACGGCGCCTGCACCAATGGACGACACCGTCACCAGCACGCCCAGCACCACGCCGACGATGACCGTGGCCACGGCCAGTGCCGTGCCCTGCAGACGATAACGCGGGTTGGCCGCCAGCCAGCCCAATACGCGCTGACGGAACAGCAGCGAAATCACCGTCAGGATGACCGACGCGCCGATCGTCACGCGAATCACGTGCATCCACTCCGCATCCAGGTTGCCGGCCGTCTTCAGCACGATCACCGTCACCAGCGCGGCGGGCAGGCTGCCCAGGCAGAGGCGCTTGACGATGTCCCAGCGAATATGACCGTGGCTACGATGTGCGATCGTGCCAACGCCCTTGGTCAACGAGGCGAATGCCAGGTCCGTGCCGACAGCGGTCGCTGGCGAAAAGCCGAACATCAGCGTCAGCAGCGGAGTCATCAGCGATCCACCGCCAACGCCCGTCAGGCCGACCAACAGGCCGACCAGCAAACCGGAAACCGTATAGGCGAGCGTCATGGCGCGGGGGACAGTGAGGGCGTGTTATCACGAAGTTCGAGCATCGTAATGAACGCGCCTCATATCCCAAACCAATAAAAAATTGTTTGTTTATATGGTGTCGGTTATAAGTAGCGTTCAGTTCGCACCCGTTCTTCTTTATCGACCGCGCAGCCATGAACCTTCACCAATTCCGCTTCGTGCGCGAAGCCGTGCGGCAGAAATTCAACCTGACAGAGGCCGCTAAAGCGCTCTATACATCACAACCCGGCGTCTCCAAGGCGATCATCGAGCTGGAAGAGGAGCTGGGCGTCGATATCTTCACCCGGCACGGCAAGCGCATCCGGGGTCTCACGGAACCGGGCCGCCGCATCCTGGCCTCGGTCGAGCGCGTGCTGGAAGAGGTCGAAACCCTCAAGCGCGTCGGCAAGGACTACGCCGCGCAGGACCAGGGCAACTTCACCATCGCCACCACGCACACGCAGGCGCGCTACGCGCTACCCAAGGCGATTGCCGAGTTCACGCGCAAATACCCCAAGGTTCGCCTGTCCATTCAGCAGGGCACGCCCGCGCAGATTGCCGAGATGGTCCTGCACGACCAGGCCGACCTTGCCATCGCCACCGAAGGCATGTCGCACGTGAAGGATCTGATCTCGATCCCGGGTTACCAGTGGCAGCATGTGGTGGTCACGCCGCCTGATCACCCGCTTCTGTCTCGCCAGCACCTGACGCTGGAAGACCTGAAGGGTTACCCGCTCATCACATACGACCAGCACTTTGCCGGCCGCCCCAAGATCGACCACGCCTTCGAGCTGCGCCAGATCAAGCCCGATATCGTGCTGGAGGCCATCGACGCGGATGTCATCAAGACCTACGTGGAAGTGGGCCTGGGTGTGGGCATCGTGGCGGGCGTCGCGTTTGACGCAGAGCGCGACCGCAACCTGCGCGCGATTCCGGCCGGCCACCTCTTCGGCACCAACGTCACGCACCTCGGCGTCAAACAAGGCGCGTATTTGCGCGGCTTCGTCTACACCTTCATCGAACTGTTTGCGCCGACGCTCACGCGCAAGCTGGTCGAACAACTCATGTCCGGCGATCACGAAGCGTACGAGCTCTGATTCGCCCGCAATTGCAATTGCCCAACTTCCCCGGAGACTTCATGACGACCCGACGTCGCCTGCTGTGCGGCCTCGCGCTCCTTGCCAGCGCAGCCGCCATTGCCCTGCCCGCCCAAGCCGACATCCGCGTGGGTGTGGTGCTGTCGACCACTGGCCCCGCTGCGGCCATTGGCATTCCCAGCAAGAACACCGTGCAGATGTGGCCCGCGACCATCGGCGGTCAGCGCGCGCAGGTCATCATCCTGGACGACGCATCCGACCCGTCGATGGCGGTGCGCGACGTGCGCAAGCTGATCGCCGAAGACAAGGTGGATGTGATCGTCGGCCCGACGATCGTGCCGACAGCGCTGGCCTCGCTCGACGCGGTGGCTGAAGGTCAAACGCCGATGATCACGCTGGCCGCCTCCGCTTCCATCGTCGAGCCGCAGGACGCCAAGCGCCGCTGGGCCTTCAAGATGCCGCAGAACGATTCGCAGATGGCCACGCTCGTTACGCAGCACATGGCGGACAGCGGCGTGCACACCGTCGGCTTTATCGGCTTTACCGATGCGTATGGCGAAAGCTGGTGGCGTGAATTCTCGAAGCTGGCCGAAGTGCGCAAGCTGCACGTGGTGGCCAACGAGCGCTTTGCGCGCACAGATACCAGTGTGACCGGCCAGATTCTCAAACTGATGGCCGCCAGGCCCGACGCCATCCTGATTGCCGGGGCCGGCACACCGGCCGCGTTGCCCCAACGCACGCTGGTCGAGCGCGGCTATAAGGGCCGCATCTACCAGACGCACGGCATCGCCAGCACGGAATTCCTCAAGGTGGGCGGCAAGGACGTGGAAGGCACCCTCTTCCCGACCGGCCCCGTGGTGGTGGCGCGCGAGCTGCCGGCCAGCCATCCGGTACGCAAAGTCGCCGTGGAATTTGCCGATCGCTATGAAGCCAAGTACGGCCCCAACACCGTCACGCAATTTGCGGGCGACGCCTGGGGCGCGTGGCAGTTGCTCGACAACGCCACGGCCCGCGCGCTCAAGACCGGCGCCAAGCCTGGCACACCCGCTTTCCGCGCTGCCCTGCGCGACGCGTTGGAAACCACGCGCGATCTGACTGTGCCCAACGGCGTGCTGAACCTGAATGCCCAGGATCACCAGGGCTTCGACCAACGCTCGCGCGTGATGGGCATTATCAAGAACGGCCGCTTTGCTTACGCTGGCCCGCGCTAATCCAACACGCACAGATCTGCCATGACACGTATCGCCTTCATCGGCCTCGGCAACATGGGCACGCCGATGGTCCAGCACCTGATTGCCGCCGGGCACACCGTGCGCGCCTATGTGCGCCGTCCGGAGGCCGCCGACAATGCGCGCGCCATCGGCGCCGAGCCCTGCAGCACCCCTGCGGAAGCCGCACGCGACGCCGAAGTCATCTTCACCAACGTCACCTCCACGGCCGATGTGGAAGGCGTGCTGCTGGGCCCGGATGGCGTCGTCCATGGCGCACCGCGCGGCGCTGTGTGCATCGACCACAGCACGATCTCCGCCGTAGCCACGCGCCGCATTGCGGCCGAGCTGGAAGCTGCAGGCATCGAATTTCTCGATGCGCCGGTTTCGGGCGGCACCATGGGCGCGCAAAAGGCCACGCTGTCGATCATGGTGGGCGGCAAGGCTGAGGTACTGGAACGCGTTCGGCCGCTGCTCGAACTGCTGGGCACGACGATCACACACGTCGGCGATCACGGTGCCGGCCAGGTCGCCAAGGCGTGCAACCAGATCGTGCAGGTCATCAATATTCAGGGCATTGCCGAAGCCATGCTGTTTGCACGAGTCCAGGGCACCGACCCGTCACGTGTTTTGGCAGCCATCGGCCCGGGCTTTGCGGGCAGCCGCATGCTCGACATGATGGGCCCCAAGATGGCAGAGCGTAACTTTGCCGCCGGCATCGAAGCGCGCCTGCACGACAAGGATTTCGGCCTCGTGCGCGAGATCGCCCAGGAACTCGGCCTGCAGATGCCGGCGATGGAGCTGGTGGCTTCGCAGCTCAATACGCTGGTCGCCAATGGCTGGGGGTATGACGATACGGCGTCGCTGCTGCGCGTGCTGGAGCAGCAGAACAATCAACAGGCGGATTGAGCATCTTCCAGCCCGCCTTGTTTGGCTGGCCAGACTTCTGGCATAATTGCTGGCTCATCAGCACCTGCCCGAGTGGTGAAATTGGTAGACGCAGGGGACTCAAAATCCCCCGCCGCAAGGCGTGCCGGTTCGATTCCGGCCTCGGGCACCAGAATTCAAGCCGCTTCTGTTCACGCAGAAGCGGCTTTTTCATTGGCACTCACTAACCCCACGACAGCCGGCAACGCGCCCCGCCAGGCGTGGGATAATGCGGGTTTTGCCCCGGGCGCGGCTCAAGAGGTTGATCGCACGGGCGCGCGAGGGCCTTTATCCGCGTGGCCCGCCCCACCATCGACTTTCTTCAGCACCCAAAATGCCCGCATACCGTTCCAAAACCTCCACCGCTGGCCGCAACATGGCGGGGGCGCGCTCGCTCTGGCGCGCCACCGGCATGAAAGATGAAGACTTCCAGAAGCCGATCATCGCGGTGGTCAACTCGTTCACCCAGTTCGTTCCCGGCCACGTGCACCTGAAAGACCTCGGTCAGCTCGTCGCGCGCGAGATCGAAGCCGCGGGCGGTGTTGCCAAGGAATTCAACACGATTGCCGTGGATGACGGCATCGCCATGGGCCACGACGGCATGCTGTATTCGCTGCCCAGCCGCGACATCATTGCCGACTCGGTCGAATACATGGTCAACGCGCACTGCGCCGACGCCATGGTGTGCATCTCCAACTGCGACAAGATCACCCCGGGCATGCTGATGGCCGCCATGCGCCTGAACATTCCGGTGATCTTCGTCTCGGGCGGCCCGATGGAAGCGGGCAAGACGCGCCTGGCCAACCCGGTCACCAAGGCCATCGAGATCAAGAAGCTCGACCTGATCGACGCGATGGTGATCGCGGCCGACAGCAAGTATTCCGACGAGGAAGTGGCCGAAGTCGAGCGCTCGGCATGCCCGACCTGCGGTTCGTGCTCGGGCATGTTCACGGCCAACTCGATGAACTGCCTGACCGAAGCCCTGGGCCTGTCGCTGCCGGGCAACGGCACCGTGGTCGCCACGCACGCAGACCGCGAGCAGCTCTTCAAGCGCGCCGGCCACCGCATCGTTGAACTGGCCCGCCAGTACTACGAGCAGGACGACGAACGTGTGCTGCCGCGTTCGGTCGGCTTCAAGGCATTCGAGAACGCCATGACGCTCGACATCGCGATGGGCGGTTCGACCAACACGATCCTGCACCTGCTGGCCATCGCACAGGAAGCCGAGATCGACTTCACGATGGCGGACATCGACCGCCTTTCGCGCGTCGTGCCGCAGCTGTGCAAGGTTGCGCCGAACACGAACAAGTACCACATCGAAGACGTGCACCGCGCTGGCGGCATCATGGCCATCCTGGGTGAGCTGGACCGCGCTGGCAAGCTGCACACCGACGCTCCCACCGTGCACGCGCCCACGATGAAGGACGCGCTGGACCAGTGGGACATCGTCCGCACGTCGGACGAAGCCGTGCAGACGTTCTACCGTGCCGGCCCCGCCGGTATCCCGACGCAGGTCGCGTTCAGTCAGAACACGCGCTGGCCGAGCCTGGACCTTGACCGCGCCGAGGGCTGCATTCGCTCGAACGAGCATGCCTTCTCGAAGGAAGGCGGCCTGGCCGTGCTCCGGGGCAACATCGCGCTGGACGGCTGCGTGGTGAAGACCGCCGGCGTGGACGAAAGCATCCTCGTGTTCGAGGGCACGGCGCACGTGACGGAATCGCAGGACGAAGCGGTCGCGAACATCCTCGCCGACAAGGTCAAGGCCGGCGACGTGGTGGTCGTGCGTTACGAAGGCCCGAAGGGCGGCCCCGGCATGCAGGAAATGCTGTACCCGACCAGCTACATCAAGTCCAAGGGCCTGGGCAAAGCCTGCGCGCTGCTGACGGACGGCCGCTTCTCGGGTGGCACGTCGGGGCTGTCGATCGGTCACTGCTCGCCGGAAGCGGCTGCAGGCGGCGCGATCGGCCTGGTGCGCAACGGCGACAAGATCCGCATCGATATCCCCAACCGGACGATCAACGTGATGGTGTCGGACGAAGAACTCGCGCGTCGCCGCGAAGAGCAGAACGCCAAGGGCTGGAAGCCTGCGCAGCCGCGTCCGCGCAAGGTGTCGGCCGCGCTCAAGGCGTACGCCAAGCTGGTCATGTCGGCAGACAAGGGCGCGGTGCGCGACCTGTCGCAACTGGACGACTGATGCGTCACGGGCCAAGCGCTCGTCAACGTGAAAAAGCCGCTCTTCGGAGCGGCTTTTTCTATTGTGCCGACGGCGCGGCGTTCAATCCCACGCCGGCGAAAGCCCCTCGGGTGACACCTCGCGGCCGTTGCGCTCAAGCGCGGCGATCTGCGCCATGTCGTCTGCCGTCAGTTGCAGCGCTTGTGCGCGCAGGTTGCTCGCAAGATTTTCACGCTTGGTCGACGACGGGATCACCGAATAGCCGAGCTGCATCGCCCAGGCCAGCGCGACCTGCGCCGGCGTTGCCTCGTGCCGCCGCGCAATCGCGCCGATCACCGGATCGCCCAGCACCTTGCCGTATGCGAGCGTCATGTACGACGTGACGTGAATGCCCTCGCGCTGCAGGAATTCAACGAGCTTGCGGTTCTGCAGATACGGGCTCAGCTCGATCTGGTTGGTGGCGATGGCGTCTTTGCCGACCGCCGCCATCGCCTGTTGCGTCAGCGCGATGTTGAAGTTCGAAACGCCGATCTCGCGCGTCAAACCCCGGGCCTTGGCGTCGGCCAGCGCGGTCATAAATTCTTCGAGCGACACGCCGTTGTTGGGCGCAGGCCAGTGGATGAGCGTGAGGTCGACGTAGTCGGTTCGCAGCTTGGCGAGGCTGTCTTCGAGGCTTGCCGCAAGCTTGCCCTTGGCGTAGTTGTCGACCCAGATCTTGGTGGTGAGGAAGAGGTCTTCGCGGCGCACGCCTGAGCCGACAATGGCCTCGCCCACGTCGGCTTCATTGCCGTAGATCTGGGCCGTGTCGATTGCGCGGTAGCCGAGTTCCAGGCCATTGCGAACCGAGTCGATGACAACCTGACCCTTCAGGCGAAACGTGCCAAGGCCAAAAGCGGGAATCTTGTTCATCTTGTGCTCCAAGGGGAAATCGAATCAGGGGTTCATGGCAAGGCGCGTCCTGCGCTGCACGACATGCAGCCCCACCAGCGCAAGGCCTGCCGCAGCAATCGCCGCGCCGACAATCGGCACCGCCGCATAGCCCAGGCCTGCAGAGATGGCCGCACCGCCCGCTGCCGCCCCCAGGGCGTTGCCGAGGTTGAAGGCACCCACATTGACCGACGAAGCGAGGCCCGGCGCTTCAGCCGCGGCGCGCATCACACGCATCTGCAACGGCGGCACAACCGCGAAGGTGGCAATGCCCCACACCAGCAGCGCGGCGGCCGCACCGACGTGTGTCTTGGCGAGCAGAGGAAACGCGAGCATCGTTACGATCAACAACAACAGAAAGCCGATCAGGCTGCCGTCGAGCGAGCGATCGGCCAGGCGGCCACCGGCAATGTTGCCGATCGAAAAACCGATGCCGATCAGCACCAGCATGGCCGTCACGAACGCCGGCGAGGCACCGGTCAACTGAGCGAGTGTCGGGGCGACGTACGTGTACAGCGTGAACATCGCGCCCGCACCGAGCACCGTGGTGGCAAGCGCGCCCAGCACGACGGGACGTGTCAGCACGGCCAGTTCGGCGCGCAGGTTGGGCATCTTGCCGGCATCGCCTTTCGGCAACGCGGTGAACAGGCCCACGATGGCGATCAGGCCCAGGCTTGCCGTGGCGGCAAACGACATGCGCCAGCCGATCATCTGACCAAGCCACGTCGCGGCGGGCACGCCACCGACGTTGGCGATCGTCAGGCCCATGAACATCGTCGCCACGGCGCTGGCCTGCTTCTCACGCGGCACGAGGCTGGCGGCAACCACGGAACCCAGCCCGAAGAACGCGCCGTGGTTGAGGCTGGTGACGAGCCGCGCGAGCAGCAGCGTCGTGTAATCGGGCGCGACGGCCGACAGCAGGTTGCCGATGGTGAAGATGCTCATCAGCGCGATCAGCGCCTTGCGTCGCGGCCAGCGTGCGAGCAACAGCGTCATGATCGGCGCACCGACCATCACGCCGATCGCATACGCGCTGATCAACATGCCGGCCTGGGGAATCGATACATGCACGCCGTCGGCAATCACGGGCAGCAAGCCCATCGGCGAGAACTCGGTGGTGCCAATACCGAAGGCGCCAGCGGCAAGCGCGAGCAGCGGCAGCGTCGCGCTGCTGCGCGTGGGCTCGGCAGAAGTGGGGGTGGGGTTCATGCGGTGTACTCCAAAGCAGAGGAATGGAAAGCGGGCAGAACCTCTGCCGCGATTTCCGCAAACGTTTCAGCAAGCGGGCGACGATTTCGGCGGAAGTGCAGCCCGATATGCTGCACACCGGCTTCGCGCATCGCCGCCAATTCTTCGGACAGTGCAATGCGCCCGGCACGTGCGCCAAAGCGATGACGTTGCAGCGGTTCGTGCGGGTCTTCGGCCAGATCGAGGTGGATGAAGCTCATGTAGGGCTTGTCGCCCGCAACGGCACGCCATGCGGCGGCGCGTTGCGCGTGATCGGCCGGCGCGCCCGGGTAGGCAAGGCAACCGTCCATGTGGGTGCCGATCCACGCTGGCGTCTGTTGCGCCAGGCCGGCCACCAGCAGCGGAAGCGGCGTGCGCATGGCCGGCAGAATCTCCACCCCGGCGGGCAAGCTGCCGCGCGCCCCGTCACGCAATAGCGCGACCTGGTCGCGGAAGCTTGCACCGCGCGATTCGAAGTCGCGGCCGAACAGCGGATATTCGACGGGCCGGTCTCCGCTTGCCACGCCAAGCAGCAGACGACCGCCACTCAATTCCTGGATGGTCGTGGCCGATTTGAGCGTCAGCAGCGGCTCGCGCAGCGGCAGCACAACGGCCGCCGTGCCGAGCAGAATGTTGCGCGTGATGCCAGCCAGGTAGCCGAGGTACGAAAACGCTTCGAACACCTGCGCGGCATCGCCGAATGCGGGGTCATACACCGGCACATCGCGCACCCACAGGGCACGAAAGCCGAGCGAATCCGCGAGTTTGGCGAGGGTTGCGTGGTGTTCGATATCGGGCACACCGTGGCGGCGCCCGTCACGCAGGCGCTTGGCGTCGCCGGTGGCGGACCAATCGTTGTCCAGCGGCAGTTCAATGCCAATGCTGAAGCCGCCGTGGGTCAGTTTGTCGAGTGCGGGAGGCATGGTTGTGATCGGGTCAAAAGGCGCGCTGCGGGCGATGCATTCGCTATCAGCGCAAAGGGCATGGACCGCAGTGTGCGGGCTCCACCTTTGCAGAAAAACCCGCCCGTCAACGAAACAGTCTTGATTGGCAATCAACAATCCACGCAAGTCAGAACGCACTCCGGGTTGGCAATACAGCAACACGGCGGGCTTTCCCAAATATGTCACACCGTGATATATTCCGGCCCGAACCGTTTGATTCCGCCATGTCTACCCCCGCCCGACCTTTATCCAAGCAGGAGTTCGAGAGCCTCTCCGATTTCCGCTATCACCTGCGCCGCTTCCTGCGCGCGTCTGAAGATCTGATCCACGCCAAGGGCATCACGCCGCTGCAGTATCAGTTGCTGCTGCACGTGAAAGGCTATGCCGGGCGCGAATGGGCCACCGTCGGCGAGCTGGCCGAGCGCCTGCAGGCCGCGCCGCATGGCACGGCGGCACTCATCACGCGCTGCGAAGAAGCGGGCCTGGTCGAACGCCGTCAGAGCGATACCGACGCGCGCCAGGTGGAAGTCCACCTTTCCCGCAAGGGTGATCACCTCGTCGCGCTGCTGGCCGGGCTGCATCAGAGCGAGCTGTCGGCCTTCAGCCGTGCTTTCAAGATCCCCCACCTTGATCACCCTGCCGAACCCTCCGCCGAGCAGTAACCTCATGCAAACCCTTGAACACCACCAGCACCGGCGCGACTTTGCGACCGACACCACGCTGTTCCGCACCACTGCGCTGGCGGTCGTCATCGCCGCGTTTGCCACGCTGGCCGCCGTGGTGCTGCTCAACCTGATCCGCTTCTTCACCAACCTGTTCTTTTTCCAGACGCTGTCGCTGGCCGACCGCTCGCCGGCCACCAACACGCTCGGCGCATGGGTGATTGCGGTACCGCTCATCGGCGGGCTGATCGTCGGGTTGATGGCGCGTTTTGGCTCGGAAAAGATTCGCGGCCACGGCATTCCCGAGGCCATCGAGGCCATCCTGTTCGGCAAGAGCAAGATGTCGCCCAAGGTGGCGGTGCTCAAGCCCGTGTCGTCGGGCATCGTGATCGGCAGCGGCGGCCCGTTTGGCGCGGAAGGCCCGATCATCATGACGGGCGGCGCGATCGGCTCGCTGTTCGCGCAGTTCTTCAAGCTGACGGCCGCCGAGCGCAAGACGCTGCTAGTGGCCGGTGCCACGGCGGGCATGACGGCCGTGTTCGGCACGCCCGTGGCCGCGCTGCTGCTGGCGGTGGAACTGCTGCTGTTCGAATGGCGCCCGCGCAGCATGCTGCCCGTGGCGGTGGCGTGCGCCGTGGCGGGCTTTCTGCGTGTGCTGGTGCTGGAGCCCGGCCCCCTCTTCCCGCTGGAAACCGCACCGGCAACGCTGCCTGCGTTGGGCTCGTGCGTGGTCGCGGGGTTGCTGTGCGGCGCGCTGGCACGCTCGCTGTCGATGGCGCTGTACAAGACCGAAGACCTGTTCGGCCGCCTGCCCATCCACTGGATGTGGTGGCCGGCCATCGGTGGCCTGGTGGTTGGCATTGGCGGCTACTTCGAGCCGCGCGCGCTGGGTGTCGGCTACGACGTCATCGGCGATCTGCTGCACAACCATCTCGCCATCCGCGTGGCACTGGCGCTGCTGGTGGTCAAGGCCATCATCTGGGTGATCGCGCTGGGCTCCGGCACGTCGGGCGGCGTGCTCGCCCCGCTGCTGATGATGGGCGCGGGTCTTGGTGTGCTGATCGGGCCCGTGCTGCCGGGTGGTGACCCAGGCCTGTGGCCGCTGGTATGCATGGCCGCCATGCTGGCCGGCGTGCTGGGTGCCCCGCTCACCGCCATCGTCTTCGCCTTCGGGCTGACACACGATGTGAACGCGCTGCTGCCGATTCTGCTGGCGGTGGCGGTGTCCTACGGCTTTGTCGTGCTGACCATGCCGCGCTCGATCATGACCGAGAAGATCGCGCGCCGCGGCTTCCACATCTATCGCGAATACGCTGTCGACCCGCTTGAGCGCCACGCCGTGGATGAAGTCATGACGCGTTCGGTGCAGACCATCGACGCACACGCCACACTGGCCGATACACTCGCCAACCGCTTTGGGCCCAAGCAGGCGCACCGCGCGTTTCCGGTCGTGCAAGGTGGGACGAATGGCAGGCTGATCGGCATGCTTGACCGCGATGCGCTGCTGGCGGGCCAGAAGCGCGGCGCCGTCACCGTTGCCGAATTGTTTGGTGCGAATGCTCCCGTGATGGCATTGCCAGGCGAGACCTGCCGCATCGTCGCCACGCGCCTGGCAGTGCATGGGTTGGAGCGGCTGCCGGTGGTGGCCGATTCGCAATCGCGCGCGCTGGTGGGCATTGTCTCGCGCAGCGATCTGGTCAAACCCTCCCTGGCGTTCTTTGATGAGGAGCAGCGCCGCGAGCGCTTCCGCCGTGTGCCGCTGTCAGGCACGCGCACGCAGCTCGAACTTCGCCGCCGCCGCGCTGGCCGCGTCGCGCGCTAGTCGCCAGTTTCAGCCGGCGACGTGCCGGTTGCGCCCGCTTTCCTTGGCGCGATACAGCGCCAGGTCGGCGCGCTTGAGCATCTCCGACGCTGTATCGCCCGGGCGGCAGACCGTCATGCCCATGCTGACGGTCATCGACAGTCCGGTCGGGAAACTCTCGTCCGTCTCGGCCACTGCCGTACGCAGGCGCTCCGCCACCTCGGTGGCCGTCTCCAATGTGGTGCGGCCCATCACCATGGCGAATTCCTCGCCGCCCAGACGCCCGACCAGATCACTGCTGCGCAGCACGCCCGTGGCAAGCGACGCAAAGCGCTGCAGCGCCATGTCGCCCACAGCGTGGCCCCATGTGTCGTTGATGCGCTTGAAGTGATCCAGATCGGCCAGCACAAGCACGAGCGGTTCGCCGCGATTGTGGGCACGTGCGAGCACCGTATCGAACAGCGCCAGGAAGCGACGCCGCGTCAGCACACCCGTGAGATGGTCGAAATGCGCCTCGTTGGCGAGCGCGCTGTTGGAGCGCTGCAGCCGCTGGTTCAGATGGCGCGTCAAGCGGTGATGCTGCCGCTCGCGCACCAGAGACCACGCCACCAGCACGAACGTCACCAGCACGCTTACAAACAGCACGAAGCCGATCGCGCGGTTGCGCGCATGATTGGCGATCTGCTGGCCCCACGCAGGCAGCGGCTCGGCCACGACGACGGTGAGGTCCGCACTGGCATTGCGAGACACGGTGAGCGATGGCATCGCACTGCCCTCGCGCCAAGCCAGCGTATCCCGCACCTCGGCCGGCACCCAGCTGGGCACGTCGTGATGCGCCTTTGCCGTGGGCTGATAGGGCCACGGTTCGAAGTCGACGCGCTGGTAGGCGTTGTACCGGTCGCTGGCGCCCATGCGCTGCAGGCGCGCATCCGGCAGGATCTTGCCCACCAGCGACGCGTCAGTCGACAAAATGATCAGCCCGTTCGGATCGGTCACCAGCGACGTCGGGTGCGACACCCAGTGCTGCAGCCTCGCGAGGCTCACCTTGGTGCCCATCGCCGCGACCAGGTATCCACCAGCGTCATACACCGGCGCAGCGAAGAACAAGCCCGGCACGCCCGTCACCCGGCCAATCGTGAACTGTTCGCCGAGGCCGCCCAGCATCGCCTCCTTCATGTACGGCTGCATGCTCGACTGCACGCCAACGAACGAATCGGCATGACCGGCGTTATTGGCCAGCACCACGTAATTGTGTTGGTTGACGACCCAGACGTAGTCGAGCCCGAGATTGCCGGCGGTCGTGTTCAGGAATGCGTCGATATCGGCCACTTCCGGGTGCGACATCGCCTCTTGGGCACGCGAGCCCTGGTCCATCAGGTTCCAGCGCCGGGTGTCGACGCGCGCTACGGCACGCGGGATGGCATCGATCTGCGCGAGCGTCTGCGGCAGCGCCCGCAGCAAGGCCACGTCGGCCGTGATCTGGCTCGACATACCTTCCGCTACCTGCGCGGCCAGCTGGCGGCGCGCATCGATCATCTGCTGCATGTCGCGCGCGCTCATCGAATCCGCCACGAAGCTGGCGGCAAACCAGGAGGCACCTACGCCCACCGCCACTGCCGACAGCCAAAGCGCCAACCGCACAACGCGCAGCCGGGTGCCGTGCGATGGCGTTGCAGGGGCAGGCGCAGGCGCCTTCATGTCAGGCCTCGCTGCTCAGGAAATCCGCCACCGTCGGGTAGCGCAGCGCCATACGCAACTCCCGCCCGAGCCGCGTGTTGCGCAACCGGCGCGATTCGCTCATGAACGACAGCAGCGCGGGCTCGATCTGCTGTACGGCTTCCGCTCGCGAAATGCGCGGCGGCCGCTGCAAGCCGCGCGCGTCGGCCACGGCGTCAAAGTAATCGCCCATGCGCAGCTCCGATGCGTCAGTGGCATGCACAACGCGCTGCGGTTTCCCGCGGAACAGCGCGGCAACGACGGCGCGCGCCAGGTCGTCGGCATGGATGTGGTTGGTGTAGACGTCGTCCTCGGCGCGCAAGGCGGGCGTGCCGCGTTCGAGCCGCGCGACGGGCAGCCGGTCCGCCGCGTAGATGCCGGGAATGCGCAAGATCGACGTGCGCCAACCGCCGCCCGCACCGAACCAGCGCACACGGCGCTCTGCGGCGACGCGGCGCTGGGCACGCGCCGTGGTTGGCTTCACCGGCCGAGATTCGTCGACCCAGGCGCCGCCCGCATCGCCGTAGACGCCACTGGTGCTGGCATACACGAACGCACGCGCTTGGAGGGGAGTTTTCAAGCGGCCAGTGAGGCCACGCGGCCTGCGTGCCCGCTCGGGTAAAATGCGAGGTTTTGTAGCTGGGGAAACCGGGGCTGGCTGCGCCAGCACGTGCAGTAGCGCGGCAGTACGCGGATCATCGTTGCCCGCAGCGGGGGGCGGTGCCAGATGCAGCACGCGGGCGCTTAACCCTCGCAGGCGGCGCAACGACGCGGGATCGTCCAGATTGGCGACAATCGGCACGGCACCGGCTTCGCGCAACGGAGCGCAACCTTCAAGGCGTGAGGTGACGGCAAAGACGCGAAAACGCGTGCGGAGCGTCGCCAGGCAGCGTTGCCCAACATCGCCGCAGCCGACGATCAGCACGCGGGGACGGCGCAAGCGCAGCGGAGATTTGGATGGCCGAGCGGCTGACTGATTCACCATCGGACGTGCTGCCGGATTGACCATCATTGCATGCCCAGATGGGCGACCAGACACACTTTTCAACATATTTGGATTGTAGTATGGCTTACCAGATCAACGTGCTGCCCAGCGGCCGCCAATTCCAGGCCGAAGACGGCGAGACCATCCTTGCAGCCGCGCTGCGCCAGGGCATCGGCCTGCCGTACGGCTGCAAGAACGGCGCGTGCGGCTCGTGCAAGGGCCTCGTGCGCGAGGGCTCGATCGTCCAGGGCAACCACTCGCCCAACGCGCTGAGCGCCCAGGAGGCCACCGAAGGCCGCGCGCTGTTCTGCTGCGCCACGCCTGCCACGGACGTCACCATCGAAGTGCGCGAAGTGCACGGCGCGGGCGATGTCCCCATCAAGAAGATCCCATGCCGCGTCGCGTCGCTGGAAAAGGCCGCGCCGGACGTCACCATCGTCAAGCTGCAACTGCCTGCCACCGAGCGTATGCAATTTCTGGCCGGACAGTACGTGGAATTCCTCCTGCGCGACGGCAAGCGCCGCAGCTACTCGATCGCCAACCCGCCGCACGACGACGGTCCGATCGAGCTGCACATCCGCCACATGCCGGGCGGCGCCTTTACCGACTACGTGTTCGGCGCCAAGGAAGGCGCCCCGGCCATGAAGGAGCGTGACATCCTGCGCTTCGAGGGGCCGCTCGGCAGCTTCTTCCTGCGTGAAGAATCCGACAAGCCGATCATCCTGCTGGCCTCGGGCACCGGCTTTGCGCCCATCAAGGCGATCATCGAGCACGCCCAGTTCATCGGCAGCACGCGCCCGATGACGCTGTACTGGGGCGGCCGTCGCCCGCAAGACCTGTACATGCACGCCAAGGCCGAAGAATGGGCGCGCACGCTGCCGAACTTCACCTACGTGCCGGTCGTCTCCAACGCCCTGCCCGAAGACGCCTGGACAGGCCGTACCGGCTTCGTTCACCAAGCGGTGATGGCCGATCACCCCGACCTGTCGGGCCACGAGGTCTACGCCTGCGGCGCGCCGGTGGTGATCAACTCCGCCCGCACGGACTTCGCTGCCCAGTGCGGGATGCACCCTGATGCGTTCTTCGCCGACTCGTTCACTTCCGAGGCGGACCTGCATCCGGCTGGGTGATCGTTGCGCGAATCCATACAGCGTCAAATTTCATTTTGACTTGACTTGGCATCCGTCTTATTCTTGCGCCTTATGAACCCAGCCCTGCACCTCCGACGCCGCCGTACGTTGCTCCCTCCGGGAAGCCACGCGGCTGTCTGCTGATTGCATATCGGGTTCACAGGATTCGACGATCACAAGGCCACGGGGCAACCCCCGTGGCCTTTGTCTTTTTCCAACTCGCGTTTTTTCGGTTTTTCATCTTCCTGCCGCCTTTTTCTGGAGCTTTGCCATGGCGTTTGCTGACTACCCCGTCCAGTCCCTGATGTACATCACCAACCGGCCCGAGATCGTCTTCACCGAAGGCAAGGGCTCTTGGCTGACGGACCACAACGGCAAGCGATACCTGGACTTCGTGCAAGGCTGGGCCGTCAACTGCCTCGGCCACTCCAACGACGGCATGATCGAAGCGCTGAACGCGCAGGCCAGGAAGCTGATCAACCCGAGCCCGGCGTTCTACAACGAGCCGATGGCCAAGCTGGCCGGCCTGCTGACCGCGCACAGCTGTTTCGACAAGGTGTTCTTCGCCAACAGCGGCGCCGAAGCCAACGAAGGCGCCATCAAGCTCGCCCGCAAGTGGGGCAAGAAGCATAAGAACGGCGCCTTCCAGATCATCACGTTCGACCACAGCTTCCACGGCCGCACGCTCGCAACCATGAGCGCATCCGGCAAGGCCGGCTGGGACACCATCTTCGCGCCGCAGGTGCCGGGCTTCCCGAAGGCCATCCTGAACGACATTGCCTCGGTGGAAGCGCTCATCACCGACGAGACTGTCGGCGTGATGCTGGAGCCGGTGCAAGGCGAAGGCGGCGTGCTGCCCGCCACGCCGGAATTCATGCAGCAACTGCGCGCGCTGACCAAGAAGCACAAGATCCTGTTGATCGTTGATGAAGTGCAGGCCGGTTGCGGCCGCTGCGGCACGCTCTTCGCCTATCAGCTCTCGAACATCGAGCCGGACATCATGACGCTCGGCAAGGGCATCGGCGGCGGCGTGCCGCTCTCGGCCCTGCTGTGCACGGATGAAGTTGCCAGCTTCGAGGCCGGCGACCAGGGCGGCACGTACAACGGCAACCCGCTGATGACGGCCGTGGGCTGCTCGGTGATCGAGCAACTCCTGGCCCCGGGCTTCCTGGACGGCGTGCAAGAACGCGGCGCCTATCTGCGCACCCAACTGCTCAAGCTGAGCGAAGAGTTTGGCCTGGCTGGCGAACGCGGTAACGGCCTGCTGCGCGCCCTGCTGCTCGGCAAGGACATCGGCGGCCAACTTGTGGAAGCCGCTCGCGAGATGAACCCGACCGGCCTGCTGCTGAATGCCCCGCGCCCCAACATCCTGCGCTTCATGCCTGCGCTGAACGTGACGACAGAAGAGATCGACACGATGATCGGCATGCTGCGCACGCTGCTGAAAGCACACGCCTAAAGCGCATCGCATGACCTCGGGGGCGGCGCGCAATGCGTCGCCCTTCATCGCCCCATCGCTGCTCCCACTCTGAGGTTTGCCATGGCCGTGACGCGAGACGTTCCGGCCACGGGGATCGTGTTGTCTGATGATTCCGCGTGGCTTCCGCTGGACGACATCTACGATTTTCTCTCGCAGGAAACGTACTGGGCCCGCGGCCTGCCGCGCGACGTATTCGAACGATCGCTCGCGAACTCGCTGTGCCTAGGCGCGTATCGACAAGCCGACGATGGCTCGCATGGTGACCTTGTGGGTTTTGCGCGCGTCATCACCGATCGTGCGACATTCGCTTACCTGTGCGATGTGTTCGTGCTACCGGATTGGCGTGGGAAAGGCATCTCGCACGCGTTGATGGATTTCCTGCGCGAGCACCCTGACCTGCAGACCCTGCGCCGCACAGTGTTAGTGACAACGGGCGCCGATTGGCTTTATCGCAAGCATGGCTTTACCGATGTGCCCGAGGGCGTCGGCTTCATGCAATTGCATCGGCCGAACATCTATACGGCAGGATCTGCCTGAAACGTTGGCCATGCGCAAAGAAAAAGCCCCGCGATTGCGGGGCTTTCTCATGGCGCTGATGGTGCTTATTCGCCCAGGTAGGCGGCGCGCACCTTCGGATCGTCGAGCATCTGCTTGGCATCGCCGCTCATGGTGATGAGACCGGAGTCCATCACGTAGCCGCGGTGCGCCGCCTGCAACGCCAGACGCGCGTTCTGCTCAACGAGCAGCACGGTCACGCCTTGCGCCGAGATGTCGCGCACGACCTCGAAGATCTTCTCCACCATGATCGGGGAGAGACCCATCGACGGCTCGTCCAGCAGCAGCAGCTTCGGTTGGCTCATCAGCGCACGCGCCATGGCCAGCATCTGCTGCTCGCCGCCCGACATCGTGCCGGCCAGCTGGTTTGCACGTTCCTTCAGGCGCGGGAAGATGCCGAACATGCGGTCGATGTCGGCCTTGATGTTGGCCTCGTCGTTGCGCGTGAAGGCACCCATCTGCAGGTTCTCGACGATGGTCATGCGCGCGAACACGCCGCGGCCTTCCGGCACCATCGCCAGGCCCTGCTTGAGCAGGTTGTAGCTCGGCACGCCCTTGATGGACTTGCCGAGATACTGCACGTCACCGCCGGCCCAGCCCTGCAGGCCGGTGATGGCCTTCATGGTGGTCGTCTTGCCGGCGCCGTTGGCACCGATCAGCGTGACCAGCTCACCTTCGCGAATCTCCAGATCCACGCCCTTGACCGCCTGGATGCCGCCGTACGCGACCTTCAGGCTGTCGATCTTCAACATTACTGGTTTCATATTCCGTTCCTCTGCGTCAGTGCGCTGACGCGCCGAGGTAGGCCTCGATCACGGCGGGGTTGCTCTGCACTTCCTGCGGCAGGCCTTGTGCGATCACCTTGCCGTAATCCAGCACGGTCAGGCGGTTACACAGGCCCATCACCAGCTTCACATCGTGCTCGATCAGCAGGATGGTCTTGCCGTCGGAACGGATCTTGTCGAGCAGGCCACGGAGCTCCACTTTTTCCGTGGCGTTCATGCCGGCAGCCGGCTCGTCCAGGGCCAGCAGCTTGGGCTGCGTGGCCAGGGCGCGTGCGATCTCCAGACGACGCTGGTGACCGTACGACAGGTTGCGCGCCGTGTAGTTGGCATACTTGCCGATGCCGACGTAGTCCAGCAGGTCGTGCGCCCAGTCTTCGATGGACTGCTCTTCTTCGCGTGCCGCCTTGGTGCGGAACACCGCGCCGATCAAGCCGGCCTTGGTCCGCACGTGGCGGCCGACCATGACGTTTTCCGCCGCAGTCATATCGCCGAACAGGCGGATGTTCTGGAACGTGCGCGCGATGCCGGCCTTGGCCACTTCGTGCACGGCGGTCGGCTGGTAAGGCGTGCCGCCCAGCACGAACTCGCCTGCGTCAGGCGTATATAAGCCCGTGATGACGTTGAAGAACGTGGTCTTGCCGGCGCCGTTCGGGCCGATCAAACCGTAGATTTCGCCTTCGCGAATTTCCAGGCTCACGTCGGACAGCGCTTGCAGGCCGCCGAAACGCTTCTGGACTCCTCGGATCGAGAGGAGGACGTTGTTGTTGCTCATGTGCGTGCCTCCATCAGATACGGGACAGTCCACCAGCCCGCTGCTTTTGCGGACGGTCTTCCTTGCGCGGCGAGGGCCACAGGCCCGCGGGGCGATACAGCATCACCACCACCATCGCCAGGCCGAACAGCAGCTGACGCAGCACTTCCGCTTCCACGATCACATGACCGAACAGCTTGTTCTGGAGCGGCTCAGCCAGGGCGCGCAGCAGTTCCTGGAAGCCCACCAGCAGAATGCCGCCCAGGATCACGCCCGGGATATGGCCCATGCCGCCCAGCACCACGATCGCCAGGATGTAGATCGACTCCCACAGCACGAACGATTCCGGCGACACGAAGCCCTGGAACGACGCGAACATCGCACCCGACACACCACCGAACGACGCACCCATCGCAAAGGCCAGCAGCTTGATGTTGCGGGTGTTGATGCCCATCGCCTTGGCGGCGATTTCATCTTCACGCAGCGCCACCCATGCACGACCGATACGCGAGTTCTGCAACCGCAGGCACACGATGATGATGATCGCGGCCAGGATCACGAACAGGTAGTAGTACATGTAGACCGAGTCGAAGCGGATGCCGAAGAAATCATGGCGCTTCGAGAAGTCGAACCCGAAGATCTTGACCGGCTCGATCAGGTTGATGCCCTTCGGACCGTTGGTGATGTTCACCGGGCGGTCGAGGTTGTTCATGAAGATCCGGATGATTTCACCAAAGCCCAGCGTCACGATGGCGAGGTAGTCACCGCGCAGCTTCAGCACCGGTGTGCCCAGCAGGATACCGAACAGCGCCGCCAACCCGGCACCCAGCGGGATCACCCACCAGACAATCAGGTGGAGCCCGTTGGGGAACATGTTGTGGATCCACTCGAACTGATTGGACAGGTGCGGCGAACCCAGCAATGCCATCATGTAGGCGCCCACCGCATAGAACGCGATGTAGCCCAGGTCAAGCAGGCCGGCAAAGCCCACCACGATGTTCAGGCCCAGGGCCAGCATGATGTACAGCAGCGCGAAGTCCAGCACGCGCACCCAGTAGTTGCCACCTGCGGCACCCACGATGAACGGCGCGAAGATCGCAAGGATCAGGAAGCCGTACAGCGCGGCGCGCGTCTTCATCGGCGCTTTGAAATTTTCTGTCATGGCGCTCCCCTTCTTATGCGCGGTCCGCAACGCGTTCGCCCATGATGCCGGACGGGCGGAACAGCAGCACGCCAATCAGCACGATGAATGCGAACACATCCTGGTAGTTCGAACCGAACACACCGCCAGTCAGATCACCGATATAACCGGCACCCAGTGCTTCGATCAGGCCCAGCAGCATGCCGCCAACCATGGCGCCCGCCAGGTTGCCGATGCCGCCCAGCACTGCGGCGGTAAACGCCTTCAGGCCGGGGATGAAGCCCATGTAGAAGTGGGCGTTGCCGTAGTTGGTCGCCATCATCACGCCAGCGACCGCAGCCATCGCAGCGCCGATCATGAACGTGGCGGAGATCACGAAGTTCGGGTTGACGCCCATCAGGCCTGCCACACGCTGGTTCTCGGCGGTAGCGCGCATGGCGCGGCCGAGCTTGGTGCGGTTAACCAGCAGGATCAGCCCAATCATCACCAGGATCGAGACCACGATGATGACGATCTCCTTGCCGGTGATGGTCGCCCCAGTCGAGCCGATATCGATCGGGCTCGAAGGCAAGAGCTCAGGGAAGCTCAACGGGTTGCGCGACCAGATCATCATCGCGAGCGTCTGCAGCACGATCGACACGCCGATGGCGGTGATCAGCGGCGCCAGGCGCGGCGCATTGCGCAGCGGCCGGTAAGCGACACGTTCGATGGTGTAGGCCACGATAGCGCAGACCGGCATTGCAAATAGCAGTGCAAACACCAGCGTGAGCCAGTTAGGCAGATTGGGGAAGTACTTTTGGAGGAAGTTGATGGCGGTCAGGGCAGACATTGCACCGACCATCAGAACATCGCCGTGGGCGAAGTTGATGATGCCGAGAATACCGTAGACCATGGTGTAGCCAAGTGCGATCAGCGCGTAAATGCTGCCGAGCACCAGACCGTTCACGATCTGCTGGATAAAGATATCCATGAGAACAGCTCCTGCTATGCCTTGCTTTGTTGTAGGCGACGGGATGACGCGCCCGCAAGGTATGCGATCAATCGGATGGGTAAGGTGAGGTTGCTGGTAAGCGGCCTGCCGACACGCCCATGGTGAGGGCCTTGTTTCATTGGCGAGGCTATGAAAAACGGCACCGCAGGGGTAGTCGCGGTGCCGTTTTTAGGGCGGATAACCCTTCGATTACATCTTCACAACGTCAAGAACAGTCTTCTTCTTGTCCTTGTAGTTGTACAGGGTGATGGAACCTTGCTTCAGGTCACCCTTGTCATCGAACGAGATGTTGCCGATCACGCCGTTGTAGTTGGTTGCCGGCATGGCAGCCAGGATCTTGGCCGGATCGGTCGAGTTGGCACGCTTCATCGCGTCGATGATCACGTTGACAGCGTCATACGTGAACGGAGCGTAGATCTGCACCGGCGTGTGGAAACGGTCTTGGTACTTCTTGTCGAAGTCCGCGCCCTTCTCCATCTTCGACAGCGCCAAGCCTGCTTCCGAGCAGACGATGTTGTCGATTGCGTCGCCAGCCAGTTCGGCCACCTTGTCGGTACACACGCCGTCGCCGCCAACGATCTTGGCCGTGATGCCCAGTTCCTTGGCTTGCTTGGCGAACGGGCCGCCGGTGGCGTCCATGCCGCCGTACATGATCACGTCCGGCTTCTTGCCCTTGATCTTGGTCAGAATGGCCTTGAAGTCGGTCGCCTTGTCGTTGGTCGCCTCACGCGCCACGACGTTCACGCCGTCGGCCTTCGCGGTCTTCTCGAACTCGTCGGCCAGGCCCTTACCGTAGGCGGTGGCATCGTCAACAATTGCCACGGTCTTGGCGCCCAGGGTCTTGGCGGCGTAGTTCGCCAGTGCCGGACCTTGTTGCGCGTCGGTTGCAACCACGCGGTAGGTCGTCTTGAAGCCTTGCTTGGTGTAGTCGGGGTTCGTCGACGACGGCGAGATCTGCACGATGCCTGCATCGCTGTAGATCTTCGAGGCCGGGATCGACACGCCCGAGTTCAGGTGGCCAACGACGGCAACAACGTGCTCGTCAACCAGCTTCTGCGCCACGGCGGTACCGGTCTTCGGGTCGCCTGCATCGTCTTCACCGACCAGTTCCAGCTTGATCTTCTTGCCGTCGATGGTCAGGCCTTCCTTGTTGGCTTCTTCAACGGCCAGGCGTGCACCGTTTTCGTTGTCTTTGCCAAGGTGAGCAATACCGCCCGTGAGCGGAGCCGCGTGACCGATCTTGACGACGGTCTCGCCGCCGCCGGCAGCAGCAGCCGGAGCCGACGTTGCTGCAGGTGCAGCAGCTTGGTCTGCGGGCTTTTCCTCGTTCTTACCGCAAGCTGCTACGAGTGCCACGGCAGCCGCAAGCGGCAGAACTTTGGCAAACTTAATTTGCATGAGTGATCTCCTAGATCTCGCAAGAGCAAGAAGAGCGTCCTGCCTCCCGGCCGCTCCCCCCGCGCCGATTGTTTCAATTTGAAACGCGCGAATTGTATCCCCTTTTATTGCGGATGCAATACGCGTCGCAACAACGATTTTTGCAGTAACTACGCCGCTTTACGGGCTTTCCCCAATGCCCAAACAGGCGTCATTTCGCGCAGGCATTCGCGAACGGCGGATAGCCTTATCAAGAAGCGTGCCAGACTAGGGGAAACCCCCTATTCATGCGGCTTGGCGGACGATTGCCACGGTAAATCAAGGCTTCGGCGGCATTGAAGAGGTTTTGCAACGCACAAAACAAAACGGCCACTCCGGGAAGAAGTGGCCGCTGATTCCTCAAAAGCGCTTTATGCACCGCATTAGGGCGCACAGTTTTTGTGCGCTTTTAAGTGGGTATTTACATAAAGGTATTCAATTGATTTGAAGACCCCTCGGAAGGGGGAAAGACATGTTTTCCTGGATACCGTCGAGCGGACGAACGGTGCGCGCGCCCAACGCCTTGAGGCGGTCGACGATCGACTGCGCCAGCTCTTCGGGCGCCGAAGCACCCGCTGTCAGGCCCACGCGGCGTTTGCCGGCCACCCATTCGGGCCTCACCTGTTCCGGCGTATCCACCATATAGGCAGGCACGCCCAGCTTCTCGGCCAGCTCACGCAGGCGGTTCGAGTTCGAGCTGTTCGGGCTGCCGACCACGATTACCACTTCCACTTGCGGCGCCATAAACTTCACGGCGTCCTGGCGATTCTGCGTCGCGTAGCAGATGTCCTGCTTCTTGGGCTCGTGCACGGCCGGAAAGCGCGCCTTGATGGCCGCCACGATCTCCTGGGTCTCGTCCACCGACAACGTGGTCTGCGTCACGTACGCCAGACGCGTCGGGTCTTTCACTTCGAGGTGCGCAACATCATCGACGGATTCGACCAGCAGCATGCCGTCGTTGGCTTGGCCCATGGTGCCTTCCACCTCGGGATGGCCCTTGTGCCCAATCATGATGATCTCGAAACCCTGCGCACGCATCTTCGAGACTTCCACGTGCACCTTGGTCACCAGCGGGCAGGTTGCATCGAACACACGCAGGCCGCGCGCCTCCGCCGCCTCGCGCACCGCCCGCGACACGCCATGCGCGCTGAAGATGACCGTGCCGCCAACGGGCACATCGTCGAGTTCCTGCACGAACACTGCGCCCTTGTTGCGCAGATCGCCAACGACATAGGCGTTGTGCACGATCTCGTGGCGCACGTAAATGGGCGCCCCAAACAGCTCCAGCGCGCGCTCGACGATCTCGATGGCGCGATCGACGCCGGCGCAGAAACCGCGCGGCTGCGCCAACAAGACCTCGGCGTCGGCCTGCGTGACAGGATCAATGGGATCGCGCGGGGCGTTTACGGCGTTGCTCATATCAAAGAATGCCGATCAGCTGGACTTCAAACACGATCGTCTGGCCAGCGAGCGGGTGGTTGAAGTCGAACAGCGCGGAGGTTTCGCCGACTTCCTTGAGCACGCCGGCATATTTGCCGCCGCTCGGCGCATTGAACTCAACCAGGTCGCCCGGCTGGTAATCCTCTTCGAACGAAGAATTCTCGCGCAGCGTGGCCAGCGACACGCGCTGCAACAGTTCCGGATTACGCGGACCGAACGCCTGCTCGGGCGCCAGGCGGAACGTCGTGCGCTCGCCCTCGCGCATACCGAGCAGCGCCTGCTCCAGCGTTGGCGCCAACTGGCCTTGGCCCAGCAGCAGCGTGGCCGGCTTGTCATCGAAGGTCGTGACGATGTCCGTGTCGTTTTCCAGCGCGATGCGGTAATGCAGCGTCAGAAAGGAATCCGGGCCTACCACCTTGCCCGCCGTGCCGCTTGGCGTCGCCGCGGACGCCTCGTTCACCAAATTTTGCACGCTTAACCTGCTTGACCAAAAAGTAACCCGTTATTGTACGTCAGCCCTCCCTGCGGCCGCAGGCGCAAAGCCTACTGCACTCTCGCTGGCAGGGCCTTTCCTCCGCTCATCCAAACCCTATGGCAATCGTCGACTGGCCCGCCCACGAGCGGCCGCGTGAAAAACTGCTCGCCCACGGCGCCGCCGCGCTCTCCGATGCGGAACTGCTGGCCATCTTCCTGCGCGTGGGTATGCCAGGCAAAAGCGCGGTCGACCTCGCCCGAGAACTGCTCACGCACTTTGGGTCGCTCGCCCGGCTGTGCCACGCCTCTCAACAAGAGTTCTCCTCGATCAATGGCATGGGCCCCGCCAAATACGCGCAACTGCACGCGCTGCTGGAAGTCGCGCGGCGCGCACTAAAAGAAGAGTTCACCCACGGCCAGACCTTTGACTCTCCACAAAGCGTGAAGGATTTTTTGCGCCTGACATTGGGGCACCGCCCGCACGAGGTGTTCGCCTGCTTCTTTCTAGATGTACGACACCGGCTCATTGCCTGGGAAGAACTCTTCCGCGGCACACTGACGGAAGCCCGCGTCTACCCGCGCGAGATCGCCAAGCGCGCACTGCATCACAATGCGGCCGCAGTGATCCTGGCGCACAACCACCCTACCGGCATCACGGAGCCCAGCGAAGCCGACATCATCCTCACCCGCGAGCTGCGCCGTGCGCTGGCCATGCTCGACGTGATCGTCCTGGATCACATGATCGTCGGCCGCGGCCACGTCTATGGCTTCCTCGAACACGGCAAAATGTAGTGCCGATGCGGCATCGCACGGTCCCCAACGGCAATCCATCGATCTCGTTGATTTGTCAGCAGTTTTGTGTGTATAATCCGCGTTTCGCTGAAGTCCCACCTCTACAGTGGCGCTGCGCTTGGTTTTGGTCCCGGCGCCCGGTCGCAAACTGTAGCCAACGAATTTAGTTAGGAGTGCTCCATGGCACGCGTCTGTCAAGTGACCGGGAAAGCGCCGATGGTCGGCAATAACGTTTCCCACGCAAACAACAAGACCAAGCGCCGTTTTCTGCCGAACCTGCAGAATCGCCGCTTCTGGGTCGAATCCGAAAACCGCTGGGTCAGCCTGCGCGTCTCGAACGCTGGTCTGCGCCTGATCGATAAAAAAGGCATCGACGAAGTGCTCGTGGACCTGCGCGCACGCGGCGAAGTCTAATTAGGAGTTAAACATGGCCAGCAAAGGCGGACGCGACAAGATCAAGCTGGAATCGACCGCAGGTACGGGTCATTTCTACACGACCACCAAGAACAAGCGCACCAAGCCGGAAAAGATGGAGATCATGAAGTTCGATCCCGTCGCCCGCAAGCACGTCGCTTACAAGGAAACCAAGATCAAGTAATCTTCGCGGATTGCGCATCTTGTTTCCGTCGGCATGACCGACAGCAAAAACCCGCTCTCAGGCGGGTTTTTTGTTGCCTGCTGTTTGGCGCATGCTGGGGTGTACACTGCTCTTCTTTCCGATTGACACGCGACTGTGTTACTCACCAGCCGCGCCTGCACCGCGTCCCGCGTCTTCCATGAATTTCGATGTTGCCGTTGTTGGCAGCGGCTTGGCGGGTCTGACCGTCGCCCTGCACCTAGCCGATCACCGTCGTGTGGTTGTCATCAGCAAACGCAGCCTGCCGGAAGGCGCCAGCGATTGGGCGCAGGGCGGCATTGCCGCAGTGCTCGATTCAGGCGACAGCCATGACGAGCACGTCGACGACACGCTCATCGCCGGAGCAGGACTGTGCGATGAAGCCGCCACTCGCTACATCGTCGAAAACGGGCGTTCGGCCATTGAATGGCTGATCGGACATGGCGTGCCTTTCACCCGCGACGAGCAGGCTGAACTCGGCTTCCACCTGACGCGCGAAGGCGGCCATCGCCATCGACGCATCATCCACGCCGCCGATGCCACCGGCCATGCCGTGGTCACGACGCTGGTTGAGAAGGTACGCAACCACCCGAACATCACGCTGCTGGAAGACCACTTTGCGATCGACCTGATTACCGATGCAAAGCTGGGCCGGCCGGGCATGCGCTGCCATGGCCTGTACGCACTCGACATTGCATCGGGCCACGTCAAGACGATTACCGCGAGCCAAACCGTGATGGCCACGGGCGGCGCAGGCAAGGTCTATCTCTATACGACGAATCCGGACACGGCCAGCGGCGACGGTATTGCCATGGCTTGGCGCGCGGGCTGCCGCGTAGCGAACATGGAGTTCATCCAGTTCCACCCCACGTGTCTGTACCACCCGTTCGCGAAATCATTCCTGATTACCGAAGCCGTGCGCGGTGAAGGCGGCAAGCTGATCCTGCCCGACGGCACGCGCTTCATGCCGGCGCATGATGAGCGCGCTGAGTTGGCTCCGCGCGATATCGTCGCCCGCGCCATCGACTTCGAGATGAAGAAGCGTGGCCTGGACTGCGTCTATCTGGACATCAGCCACCAGAGCCCGGCGTTCCTCAAGGAACATTTCCCGACCATCATGGCGCGTTGCCTGGAGCTGGGCATCGACATCACGCGCCAGCCGATTCCGGTGGTGCCGGCGGCGCACTACACGTGCGGCGGCGTGGTGACGGATCACCTCGGGCGCACGGATATCGCCGGCCTGTACGCCGTGGGCGAAACGGCCTACACCGGCCTGCACGGCGCCAACCGGCTGGCGAGCAATTCGCTGCTCGAATGCATGGTGATCGGGCGCGGAGCGGCGGAAGACATTCTCGCGCAACCGCCCTCAAACTCGACGCCGGTGCAGATTCCCGCGTGGGATGAGAGCCGCGTGACCGACGCCGATGAAGAAGTGGTCGTCTCGCACAATTGGGACGAGCTGCGCCGCATGATGTGGAACTACGTCGGCATCGTGCGCACGAACAAGCGGCTCGAGCGGGCCCAGCACCGCATTGCGCTGTTGCGTGAGGAGATTACGGAGTACTACGCCAACTTCCGCGTGAGCCACGATCTGCTGGAGCTGCGCAACCTCGTCGAGGCCGCGTCGCTGATCGTCGACAGTGCGCTGTCAAGGCATGAGAGCCGTGGGCTGCATTTCTCGCGCGACTATCCCGAGACGCTGCCCAAGGCGCTGCCGACGGTCATGCAGCCGACCCATCGGCAAATCGCCCGGAAACGCTAAGGCTTATTCGACGATCCGCAAAGAGAAGTCGGTCGCGCGTACGTCCTTCGTCAGCGCGCCGACGGAGATACGATCCACGCCCGTTTCGGCAAACGCGCGGATCGACTCAATGTTCACGCCACCCGACACCTCCAGCAGCGCCTTGCCCGCCGTCATGCGCACAGCCTCGCGCATGGCGGGCGGCTCGAAGTTGTCGAGCAGCACGGAGGTAGCACCCGCCGCCAGCGCTTCTTCAAGCTGCGCCAGCGTTTCCACCTCGATCTGGATCGTCACGCCCGCGTTCAGCGCCTGCGCCGCACGCAGGGCCGCTGTCACACCACCTGCCGCAGCGATGTGGTTTTCCTTGATCAGGATGCCGTCGTACAACGCCAGGCGTTGATTCTCGCCACCACCGATACGCACGGCGTACTTCTGCGCCAGACGCAAGCCCGGCAGCGTCTTGCGCGTGTCGAGCACGCGGGCGCGCGTGCCGTCGATGGCTGCGGCGTAATGCGAGGTCGCCGTCGCCACACCGGAAAGCAATTGCAGGAAGTTCAACGATGGCCGTTCGGCTGTCAGCAGCGACCGTGCTGGGCCTTCGATCTCGCACACCACCGAATCGGGCGCCATGCGGTCGCCTTCGTGCTGGCGCCACGTAACGCGCAGCGTTGGATCAACGGCGTGCATACATGCATCGAACCAAGGCGTGCCGCACAGCACCGCGGTTTCGCGCACGATCACCCGCGCACGCGCATGGCGATCAGCAGGGATCAGCAAGCCGGTGCGGTCACCCGTGCCCACGTCCTCGGCAATCGCAGCAGACACGTTGGCGGACAATGCCTCGCGCAGTGCCGGCCCAAAGCTATCGAAAATTGCCTGAGCCGCCGTGGCAAAGCTCGTCGTGTTCATCTGGGTTGCCGTCATGCCGGGCCGATTCCTTGAAAGAGTTGCGCGTTGGCGGCCAGCTCACCCTGCGGGCGAACCATGGCTTTCTCCCGCGCGGCAAAATCCAGCATGCGATCGATGCAGACCACAGCTTGCTTACCGATGGCCGGATCAACGTGGATCTCGTTACGACCGGTTTCCAGCACCTCGGCCAGATTGGTCAGTGCATTCATCGCCATCCAGGGGCAATGTGCGCAGCTCTTGCAGGTCGCGGCGTTGCCAGCCGTCGGTGCCTCGATGAAGCGCTTGCCTGGGGCCGCCATGCGCATCTTGTGCAGGATGCCGTTGTCGGTCGCGACGATGAATTCCTGTGCTGACAACGACTGCGCTGCTGAAATGAGCTGCGAAGTCGACCCGACCACATCGGCCTGCGCTACCACCGATTCGGGCGATTCCGGATGCACGAGAATCTTCGCGTTCGGGTGCTCGGCACGCAGCAGGTCCAGCTCTACGCCCTTGAATTCGTCGTGCACCAGACAGGAGCCCTGCCACATCAGCATGTCGGCGCCGGTCTGTTTCTGAATGTAGCTGCCGAGATGACGATCGGGGGCCCACAGGATCTTCTTTCCCTGCGCGTGCAGGTGCTGCACGATCTTCAGCCCAATCGATGACGTCACCATCCAGTCGGCACGCGCCTTCACGGCGGCGCTGGTATTGGCATAGACCACCACGGTGCGATCCGGATGCGCGTCGCAGAAGGCGGCGAACTCATCCGGCGGGCAACCCAGATCGAGGGAGCAAGTCGCATCCAGATCCGGCATCAGCACAGTTTTTTCGGGGCTCAGAATCTTGGCGGTCTCGCCCATGAAGCGCACGCCTGCCACGATCAGTGTCTTGGCTGAATGGTCGCGACCAAAGCGCGCCATCTCCAGCGAATCGGACACGCAGCCACCGGTCTCCTCGGCCAGGTCCTGCAGGTCAGCGTCGACGTAATAGTGCGCGACCAGCACGGCCTCGCGCTCCTTGAGCAGGCGCTTGATGCGAGCCTTCAGTTCATCGCGTTCCTCGCGCGACAGCACCGGCGGCACCTTGGCCCAGGCGTGGGCCACGCAGCTTGCGCCGGATTGCGCCTCGGAAAGCATATCCGGGCGCTCGAATTCAACCGTCTTGATTTGGGTTTCCATGGTGGTCTCCGCGTCCATTCGCGCTGTTAGGGCGCCGAGAAGCTGGCGCGGCAATGAAACGGACGGCGTGTGAGGAGGACTGGCTCCGCGATACATTGTCGCGGCCTGTTAAAAATGTGAGTTGGGGGCAGTTTACCCAAAAGAAAAGCCCCGCTGCGGAGCGGGGCTTCACCTATGAAACAAGAAACTCAGGCGTAGCGGCGCAGGCGAACAGCAAATTCCTGCAGCGCGTGGATGCCGCTTTCCTCGGCACGCTTGCACCACTCTTGCAGTTGATGCAGCAGTTGCTCGCGCGTGGCGTTCGAGCGGCCCCACAGTGCGCCAAGTTCGCGGCGCATCTCAACGAAGGTGTGCAACGCCGAATGGTCCGACACGATCTGCGAGAGTTGCTCACGCTGCGGCGCGCCCAGCTTGGTTTCGTCGCGGTGGAACCACTTGCGAGCGGGCTTCAGCGCACGGTATTCAACAGCGCGCGAGTCCTTCAGCTTGGCCAGCTCTTGGCGGTAAGCCGTCTTGACCGTCTTCGCGTAACGAGCCATCACGTCGTAGCGGTTGGCGATGATGGCTTCCAGGGTGTTCTGGTCGACCGGCTTCACGTCGCCAAAACGAGCCTTGGGCGCCACTTTCTTGACCTTTGCCAAACCCACGATTTCCAGCGCGCGGATGTAGCCCCAGCCGATATCGAACTCGTACCACTTGACCGAAAACTTGGCCGACGTGGCGTACGTGTGGTGATTGTTGTGCAGTTCTTCGCCGCCGATGATGATGCCCCATGGCGACACGTTGGTCGAAGCGTCTTCGCAGTCGAAGTTGCGGTAACCCCAGAAGTGGCCCAGACCATTGATGATGCCGGCAGCGTGGATCGGGATCCACAGCATCTGCACCGCCCACACCGTCAGGCCCAGCGCGCCGAACATCAGCACGTCCAGGATCAGCATCAAACCGACGCCCTGCCACGTGAACTTGGAATATACGTTTTTCTCGACCCAATCATCCGGCGTACCGTGGCCGAACTTCTGGATCGTTTCCTTATTCTTGGCCTCGGCGCGATAGAGCTCAGCACCTTCCATCAACACCTTGCGGATGCCACGGGTCTGCGGGCTGTGCGGATCCTCTTCGGTTTCGCACTTGGCGTGGTGCTTGCGGTGAATGGCGGTCCATTCCTTGGTGACCATGCCGGTGGTCAGCCACAGCCAGAAGCGGAAGAAGTGTCCGGCAATGGGATGCACGTCCAGCGCACGGTGCGCCTGGCAACGGTGCAGAAAAATCGTGACGCTGGCGATGGTGATGTGCGTCATCACCAGCGTGAAAATCAGGATCTGCCACCAGGCCCAATTCAGGGTGCCGTTGGCGAGGAAAGTCAGAAAGGAGTCGATCAAAGTGTTCTCCGTGGTCAACTCGGGTGATCAAAGCAGCCTTTGGTCCGTCAAATCAATCCGGACGATGCTGCCTCTTAAGGCCATCCGCTGTCGCAGCGTTACGACAATGGGGTCGTGTTGGCGGGGATTCGGGTGTTGGCACCCGGCTTGCGCGTCACATCGGCGAGCTTGCGGCTGCTACCCATATGACCTCCGCCCCAGCGCAATACAAGGTGTTTGCGGTGCTTTGTCGCAAGTGCTATGCCCTTTGCGACGGCCCGTCTGATCCTTTGTGGGAGCACTCAGCATTTTAACCGAATACCCCCTCTATTCCATGGGGGAAAACCGCTGATTTGACCTCAGACAAGTGGGCACCGTTCCGCCTATAGATGTGTTAGGTCGGCACGGATGCGCTGGATGAGGCTGCAGCATCACCCGAAGTGCTCGAAGCGCCCTGCTGCAGCGCCAACGGCCCGAGCACACGCACTTCCCGTTGCGGATATGGAATGTCGATGCCGGCCTCTTTGAAGCGGCGATAGATCGCGCGGTTCAGGTCAGACTGCACGCCCAGCTTGCCGTTGTGCGGATCGCCGATCCACACGCCGAGTTCGTACTCGATGCCGCTGTCGGCAAACAGGGCCATGAAGGCGGCGGGTGCGGGCTCGGGAAGAATGCGTGGAATGCCCTCTGCGCATTGCAGCAGCAGCGCCAGCACCGCTTCCGGATCAGCGGCATACGATGCCTGCACGCGCACCGCCACGCGCACGGTGCCGCGTTCGTTGTGGTTCTGCACGGCCTGCGCGACCATCAGTTCGTTCGGCACGAGCGTATCGCCATCGCCGTTGCGCACCACGGTGTAGCGCGTGCGGATCTGCGTGACGATGCCGGTGTATGTGCTGACCGTAATCTGATCGCCAAGCTTGAGCGAGCGCTCAAGCAGGATGATGAAGCCCGAGACGTAATTGCTGGCGATCTTCTGCAAGCCAAAGCCCAGCCCCACGCCGAGCGCCCCGCCAAACACCGACAACACCGTCAAATCGATGCCTACCAGCGACAGGCTCAGCAGCAGCGACACCAGCAGCAGCGCTGCCTTGGTCACCCGCGACAGCACCACCTTCAGGTTGGCATCGATGGCCGAAGCACGCGTAATACGGCTGTCCAGCCACGAGCCGAACCACATCGCCACGAGCACGGTGACGAGAATCCACACCACGCCCATCAGCATGGCGGCGAGGCTCACCTTCTGCTTGCCGCCGAGCGCAAAGCGAATGCCGTCGAGGTAATCCACCACATCGCCCAGCACACCCAGCACGTAGAGCACCATGCCGATCCACATCAGCGTGGTCAGCACACGCTCGGCGACGACAAGCATGCCGTGCAGCTCGCCATTGGCCGACAGCACGCGGCGCAGCACGTAGAAGCCGAGATAGAGAATCGCCAGGCCAAACAGCGGCACCGCAGCCAGGCGGAATACGCTGATCGGCATGGTGCCGATCAAGGCATAGCGCGCACCAAGCACCAGCAGCCAGCCAATCAACGGGAACATCGCCCGCTCCAGGCTCGACCAGGCAAAACGCAGCGCGAACGTGTCGTTCGCATGGGCCGTATGCAAGCGCCGCGAAATCGGCCGCGCGATCAGCCACGCGGCAACGAGCACCAGCACCAGCACGCCCAGTTGCCAGATAAAGCGAGGTCCACCCAGATCGGAGACGATGTCGTCGATCATGTGACCCAGCGCGATATGGTTGAGATTCAGCGGCAATCCGTTCATTGGCGTGACCGGTTATTACAAACCCTTATTGGGTCCGATAGGGCAACGCATCGCCCACATGCTTCTGCCAATTGGCGGCATAGCGCTGGGCGAGATCGGCGTCGCCGCGCACGATCAGTACGTTCTCGGCATTGCCGCGCTGCGCGGTCTGCGTAAAGTTGAAGCTGCCGGTAACCAGCACCGGATGCGCGCCGCGCGGGTCGATCACGATGACCTTGTTGTGCGCGTTCCTGTAGCGCACCTCCAGCCACACGGGGATGCCCGCATTCGCGACCTCGGGCACGCGGCTGCCGCCGGAGCGCGTCATCTGCTCGCGATCGGCCAGCACACGCACGTCCACCCCGCGCTGATGCGCTGCCACCAGCGCACGCGTAATCGCCCTGTTCGACAGCAGGTACGCCTGCACCAGCACCTGCTCGCGCGCCTGATCGATGGCGTCGGCCAACAACCCTTCGATGTCATCGTCGGGCGTGAACGCTGCCTGCACCGTACCCTTGGCCGGCAGCACCGGCGGCGTGCTGCGGGCCTGAGCCACGCCACCTGCGGCAAACACCAGCCATGCGGCCAGCAGCCAACCCAAGCGGCGCAACATCATGCGCGGCGCTCCAGCACGGCCGCGAAGAAGCCGTCAGTCTGGTGCGTGTGCGGATACAGCTCCAGGTAGGGCCCCATTTCGAGGGCGATCTTCTGCGCGGCCAGCACCTCACCCGCGGGCACGAGCACGAAGTCTTCATGGGCGGCCAGAAACTGCTCGACCACCTGCTGATTCTCGCGCGCCAGCACGCTGCAGGTCGCGTAGACGAGGCGGCCACCCGGCTTCAGCAGCCGCGCCGCCGATGTCAGGATCGACAGCTGCTTGGCCGACATTTCTTCCACGGCCTGCGCAGATTGGCGCCACTTCAGGTCCGGATTGCGGCGCAGCGTGCCCAAGCCGCTGCACGGGGCGTCGACCAGCACGCGATCGATCTTGCCCGCCAGGCGCTTGACCTTGGCATCGTGCTCGCTGTCGATGCGGCCGGGGTGCACATTTGACAGGCCGCTGCGCGCCAGGCGCGGGCCCAGGTTCGACAAGCGCTTTTCCGATACGTCGAAGGCATACAGGCGCCCGGTCGAGCGCATCGCCGCGCCGATCGCCAAGGTCTTGCCACCGGCGCCGGCACAGAAATCAACCACCATCTCGCCGCGCTTGGGTGCCAGCAATTGGCAGAGCAGTTGGCTGCCCTCGTCCTGTACCTCGACCGTGCCGTTGGTGAAGATATCGAGCTTGTTCAACGCCGGCTTGCCCGCCAGGCGAATGCCCACCGGCGACAGCGGTGCCGCAGCGCCCTCGATACCGGCTTCGGCCAGTGTTGCGAGCACGGCTTCGCGCTCGCCCTTGAGCGTATTCACACGCAAGTCCAGAGGCGCAGGCGTGAGCCACGCTTGCGCCAGTGCCTCGGTGAAGTCCGCACCGTGCTGTGCGACCAGCGCGTCGAACAGCCAGTCGGGCAGATTGGCGCGCACGCGGGCCGCCAGCGCGGCGCGGTCACGGTTTTCCCATCGATCCAGCCATTCTGCTTCGGCCGGGTTCAGGAATGGCGCAATGGCCTCGCGTCCGGCAGTCTGCAGCAAGCCGAGCAGCACCAGTCGACGGCGCGCCGGGCCGGTGCCGCTCTCGGCAAACTGGCCGAATTCCACCTTGCGGCGCAGCACGGCAAAGGCCGCTTCAGCGATGATGCCGCGCTCGCGGTGGCCAAGTTCGTGATGCTCACGGAAGTATTGGCTGACCACCATGTCGGCGGGCGCCGCAAAGTGCAGCAGGCGCGCAAGCACCTTGTCCAGGTGCTCCAGGTGGCTGCCATGCACGCCCGTGCGCGGGCGCGGAGCACTGCGCGGCGCGGGCTTGCCCTGCGGTGCCCGATACCAGCCACCGCCACCGGAACCCGCGCGCTTGTTGCCCGCCCCGCCACTTCCATTGCCGCCCGAACGCTGACGATTCTGGCTCATGCTGCCTCCCGGGCGTAGACGCCAATAACAAGCTGCGACTCGTCCGGCGAGACGCGCACAACACCGTCTTCGATCGACAACCGCCCTTCCACGAACCAGCGCACGGCACGCGGGTAAATCGTGTGTTCCTGTGCCAGAAGCCGCCCGGCCAGCGAGTCCGGCGTGTCGTCCTGACGTACGTCGATGATGGCTTGCAGCACGATCGGGCCGTGGTCCAGGTCAGCGGTGACGAAATGCACAGTCGCGCCATGCACCTTCACGCCCATGGCCAGCGCGGCCTCGTGCGTGTGCAAACCGGGAAAGCACGGCAGCAGCGACGGATGAATGTTCAGCATGCGCCCGGCGTAGCGTTTGACGAAGCCCGGCGTAAGGATGCGCATGAAGCCGGCCAGCACCACCAGATCCGGCGAAAAGCCGTCGATCACCTGCGCCAGGGCGGCGTCAAAGCTGTCGCGATCGGGGAACGCCTTGTGGTCGACCACCGCGGTGGCGATGCCGTGTGACGCGGCAAATTTAAGTCCTGCCGCATCGGGCCGATTAGAAATGACGGCGGCAATGCGTCCCGACCAACCTTCGGCCTGACAGGCGCGGACAATGGCTTCCATATTGGAACCGCGTCCGGAAATGAGAATGACGATGTTTTTCATCGCGGCATTTTATCAAGTGCGCCGGAGTTCCCCGAGAAAATCGGGTGTGACGCCTGCACAGCCATGCCGCGGGCGCTTTTGCAGTCACCGTGGCATTTTGCCGACGCATGCCGGCGAAAACGCTGTCATGGCGGCAAAAGGAAGGGGCAACCGTTGGCGCGCTTTGGCGCGCTCTGATAATCTCAGCGCCATAATTGTCCGCGCTCCCGAGGGGTCGGGTGGGCTGCCAGCGATGATCCGACGCGTATCAAACGCCTGTTCATCCTGCGCTGCAACATCGTGCGGGCAATACCGTGACGGTCGATCGGCACAGGGTAAGACACCCGGCTCGTCGACCATCGCCCGCGCCGGGTCGACACGCGTACAACAACAAGAGGGCATTGCCCTCACCGGGGAATAAGAATGACGAGCTCGCTGCGTAGCCTGCTGGTGGTCGACGACCACCCTCTCGCCTTATCTGGCACGACCACGTTTCTTGCACACGCCTTGCCTGAAGTTCAGGTGCACGCGGCTATTGGCCGGCGCCAGGCGCTTGCGCTGGTGGAAGAAGGCGTCCGACCGGACGTCGTGCTGCTGGACGTGTGGCTGTCCGATTGCACCGGCTTCGACGCCATGCGCGAGCTGCGCGGCAAACTGCCGGAAGCGCGCTTTGCCTTCATGTCGGCGGAAAACACGCCAGAAATCGTTGCCAAGGCCCAAGCCCTGGGCGCCATCGGCTTCATCGGCAAGCACGCCGATGCCCATGCTTTCTCCAAGGCAGTGGCCGGCATTTTCGGCGGCGATGCCTCCTTCCCGTCGGAAGACGACATGGGAGGCATCAACGGCAAGGGCGGTGCCTCGCACGGCATCCCCATCACGCCGGCAGAACTGGGACTGACGCCGCGCCAGGGCTCGGTGCTGGCGCTGCTGCTCGAGGGCCTGCCCAACAAATCGATCGCGCGCCAGTTGGGCCTGACGGAAAACACCGTCAAAGAGCACGTCTCGGCGATTCTGCAGCGGCTGGGCGTGCGCACGCGCATCCAGATCATCTCGCGCATGGAACGCTTTCGCCTGACGGGCGCTGCCTGAGCCAGACGCCCCATCCGAGCATTCCGACGGCGCCCTTCACGGCGCCGTTTCACATGACCGTCAATAAGCGACCTGCGGCTCGGCTGAGCGGCCGCGCAGCCAGCGCTTGAGCAGCACGCGCAGCATGTTCGGGTCCATCGGCTTGGCCAGCAGCAGATAGCCGGCTTCTTCGGCGCGCGCCAGGGCGGCGGAGTTGCGATCGCCAGTCAGCAGCACGGCGTGGGCATCGGGGTGGCTGACTTGCCAGCGCTCGAGCAGTTGCAGGCCATCCTCCTCGCCGGGCAGGCGCAGGTCGCAGAAGATGATCTGCGGGCGGATGCCGCGCGCCAGCAGTTGCTCGGCGGAGCGGCCATCGGCGGCGCTGTGGACTTCCACGCCCCACGCTTCGAGCAGCGCGTGCCACGCCTTGCGAATCTGCGGATCGTCGTCTACCACCAGCACCACGCCCGAGAACCGCGGCTGATCGAGCACGGCGCGCTTCTGCTCGGCGCGTGGCTGCGTGGCCAGCGGCGCCTTGATTTCGGCGGGCACCGGCCGGAGCGCCATCCAGAACATCGAACCGCGCCCCGGCACCGAGCGCACGCCAAACGTGCCGCGCAGCAGCCGCACACATTCCTTGTAGATCGACAGGCCCAAACCCAGGCCCTGACTCGGATCGCGCTCGGGGTTTTCAACCTGGTAGTACGTCGAGAAGATGTCTTTCTGGTGCTCAGGCGCGATGCCGATACCGGTATCCCACACCTCGATCCGCAGATGTTTCTGCCGCACGCGCAGCGCCACCATCACGCCGCCGCGCTCGGTGTAGCGCAGCGCGTTCTGCAGCAGGTTGAACAGCGCCCGGCGCAGCAGCACCGGCTCGGCCATACCGAACACCGGCAGCGGCGGAATACGCGCCGCGAGCGTCAGGCCCTTGGCGCGCGCATCCGGCATGAACTGCTGGACCACTTCGGTGATGACCTCGCCCAGATCGACCGGCTCCAGCGTGGGCGAGGTCTTGCGGCTCTCCAGCTTGGACAGGTCCAGCAGCGAGCGGAACAGCAAGTCGATGGTCGCCGCGCCAGAGGCCAGTTGCTCCACCAGCGGCGCCAAGGATTCCGACTGGTTGCGCGCCCGCAGCGCCTCCACCAGGAGCACGATCGCATGCACCGGCTGACGCAAGTCGTGGCTGGCGGCCGCCAGGAAGCGCGATTTTTCTTCCGATGCCGACAACGCGCGCTGCTTTTCGTCCTGATAGCGGCGAGCAAGCTGGCGGCTCTCGTTCTCAAGCTGGATTTCGCGCACCAGCGTGTTGTGGATGTTGACGGCATGCCGCGTCAGCAGGGCCGCAAAGAACAGCAGCACGCCGCGCAAATACAGCCCGTGCCCCGGAAATGCCTGGTCGGCCAGCACAAAGTGCGGCGCAAGGATGCCAGTCCCGAGGATCAGCAGGCTGGACGGCACCGGCGCCTGCGACAACACCGCTGCCGCCGCCACACCGATGATCACGATCATCAGCAGACTGCTGAACTCGAGCGACGGCGACATCAGATACAGCCCGGCCGAACAGCCCCACGCCACCCCACCGACCGCCGACATCACGTGCATGCCCGTCCACCACTTGCGGGTGTGCGGGGCCAGCGTCATGCGGGTCAGGTCGTAGCGATAGCCAAAATAGAAGCGCAGACCTGACGCCGTCAGGCACAGCATGATCAGACACCAGCCCAGCAACACCGGGCGGTTAGAGGCGTCCCAGAACGCGGCGACCGTCAAGGCGGGCAGCACGACCGAGGCGGCAATCCCCATGGGCGCCCCGCGATGCACGGCGGCGAGCAGCTTGGCTCGGGCGTCCAGTTCAAGCGGCGCGCGGCTGGCAAGCCCGAACTTGGCGAAGAAAAGGCGCAGCGAGGCGTTCAAGGAAATATCGGGAAGAAACGGGATACCGGATTGTGCCGCAAGCATGCGCCGCACGGGCGCACCGTTCGGACGATTGTGCAACACCCCGACACCCCGCCGCATGCGCGCCGGGGATGGGGCAATCCCTTATATAATGTGCGTTTTGCTGGATTTTGGCGGCTGTCACGCCAATCCGGCACGAAAACGCACTTCTCCTTTCCTCGACCACCGACGCTTCTCGTGAAAGTCTTTCGCGGCTTGCCCAACGCCGAAAGTCGCGCGCCCTGCGCGTTGACCATCGGCAACTTCGACGGCGTACATCGCGGGCACCAGTCTTTGCTGGCCCGCGCACGCGCGGCGGCCGACGCACGCGGATTGCCGCTCACGGTGATGACGTTCGAGCCGCATCCGCGCGAATTCTTCATGCCGGACCGCGCGCCCACCCGCATTGCACTGCTGCGCGACAAGCTGGAAAGCCTGCGCCGCCAGGGCGTCGACCGCGTGGTCGTGGAGCATTTCAACGCGCATTTCGCCGGGCAGACGCCGGACGAGTTCGTGCGCAATGTTCTGGTCGATGGCCTGCACACGCGCTGGCTGCTGGTGGGCGATGATTTCCGCTTCGGCGCCAAGCGCGCTGGCGATTTCGCTTATCTGCAGGCCGCCGGTGCCCAGTTCGGCTTCGAAGTCGAGCAGATGGGTTCGGTGTCGGAGTCCGGCGTGCGCATCTCCAGCTCGGCCGTGCGCGAGGCGCTGGCCGCCGGCGACCTGGAACACGCTCGCCGCCTGTTGGGGCACGGTTATGCCATCAGCGGACACGTGGTGCACGGGCAAAAGCTCGGCCGCTCGCTGGGCTTCCCGACGCTGAATTTGCGCATCTCGCATCGCAAGCCGGCAGTGGCCGGCATCTTTGTCGTGCAGGTGCACGGGCTGGCCGAAAAACCGTTGCCTGCCGTCGCCAGCATCGGTGTACGCCCGACAGTGGACGACTCCGGCCGCGTGCTGCTGGAAGTCCACATCTTCGATTACCACGCCAGCGTCTACGGCAAGCTGGTGCGTGTGGAATTCATGAAGAAGCTGCGCGACGAGGCTCGTTACGATTCGCTCGATGCCCTCAAGGACGCCATCGCGCAAGACTGCGTTCACGCGCGGCAGTTCTTCGGCCTGCCCATTCCGCCAGCCGGCGAGTCGCCAACGCTTCGGCGCGACTTCGCCACCTCCGCCACCGACCGAATTCAGTAGGCGGCCGACCCGTTCGCCGCCCAGAAGCTACACGCTGCGCACGCGCGCCCTGCACTGTCAGCCGCGCCTGCACCGATCCGATTTGCCCGAATCTGCCCCACATCACACCATGTCCGATTCCAAGAAGCCCACGCCGGAGAAGAGCAAGTACCCGGTCAACCTGCTGGACACCCCGTTCCCCATGCGCGGCGACCTGCCCAAGCGCGAACCGCTGTGGGTCAAGCAATGGCAAGACAAGCAGCTCTACAAGAAGATCCGCGCCGCACGCAAGGGCGCGAAGAAGTTCATCCTCCACGACGGCCCGCCGTATGCCAACGGCGATCTGCACATCGGCCACGCGGTCAACAAGATCCTCAAGGACATGGTGATCAAGGCGCGCGGCCTGACTGGCCTGGACGCCGTCTACGTGCCGGGCTGGGATTGCCACGGCATGCCGATCGAGATCCAGATCGAGAAGCAGTTCGGCAAGGGCCTGCCCGTCCAGGAAGTGCAAGAAAAGGCGCGTGCGTACGCCACGGGCCAGATCGCACGCCAGAAGGCGGATTTCGAGCGCCTGGGGGTGCTGGGCGACTGGGCCGATCCGTACCTCACCATGAACTTCCGCAACGAAGCGGATGAAGTGCGTGCGCTCGGCAAGATCCTGGAGAAGGGCTACGTCTTCCGCGGCCTGAAACCGGTCAACTGGTGTTTCGATTGCGGCTCGGCATTGGCTGAAGCCGAAGTGGAATACGCGGACCGCACCGACCTGTCGATCGATGTCGGCTTCCCGTTTGCCGATATCGACGCACTGGCGAGCGCCTTCCACGTCGGCGCCGACGTGCTCAAGGCCAAGCCAGGCTGGATTGTGATCTGGACCACCACGCCGTGGACGATCCCCTCCAACCAGGCGCTGAACCTGCACCCGGAAATCGAATACGCGCTGGTCGACACGCCGCGCGGCCTGCTGATCGTCGCCAAGGAGCGCGTCGAGGCCTGTCTGCAAAGCTGGAAGCTCGAAGGCACGGTGCTGGCCACGTGCGAAGGCGCGGCGCTCTCGGGCGTGCGCTTCCACCATCCGCTCGCCAAGATGGACGCGGGCTACGATCGCACCTCGCCCGTCTATCTGGGCGACTACGTGACCATCGACACCGGTACCGGCATCGTCCACTCCGCACCGGCGTATGGCGTGGAAGACTTCCAGTCCTGCAAATCGCACGGCATGCCGGACTCGGAAATCATCAACCCGGTGATGGGCAACGGCGTATACGCATCGACGCTGCCGCTGTTCGGCGGCCAGATGATCTGGGACGCCAACCCGAAGATCGTCGAGGTGCTGCGTGACTCGGGCAACCTGTTCGACGCCCACAAGCACCCGCACAGCTACATGCACTGCTGGCGCCACAAGACGCCGATCATCTATCGCGCCACGTCGCAGTGGTTCGCGGGGATGGACGTGCAGCCCAACGACGGCAACGCCACGCTGCGCGAGACCGCGCTCGCGGGCATCGACGCCACCGCGTTCTACCCGTCGTGGGGCAAGCAGCGCCTGCACAACATGATCGCCAACCGCCCGGACTGGACGCTCTCGCGCCAGCGCCAATGGGGCGTGCCGATGGCCTTCTTCGTGCACAAGGAAACCGGCGCGCTGCACCCGCGCACGCCTGAGCTGCTGGAGCAGGTCGCCCAGCGCATCGAAAAGAGCGGCATCGAAGCCTGGCAGACGCTGGACCCGCGCGAACTGCTCGGCGATGAGGCCGACATGTATGAGAAGAACCGCGACACGCTCGACGTGTGGTTCGACTCGGGCACGACGCACTGGCACGTCATCCGCGGCTCGCACGCGGCGGATCTGTACGACGCTTCGGCCGACCTGCCGGACGGCCGCCTGGCTGATCTGTATCTGGAAGGCTCTGACCAGCACCGCGGTTGGTTCCACTCGTCGCTGCTGACGGCTTCGATGCTGTACGGCAAGCCGCCGTACAAGGGCCTGCTGACGCACGGCTTCACGGTGGACGGCGAAGGCCGCAAGATGTCCAAGTCGATCGGTAACACGATCGCGCCGCAGGAAATCGCCAACAAGATGGGCGCCGAGATCATCCGCCTGTGGGTGGCCTCGACCGATTACTCGGGCGAACTGGCCATCTCGGATGAGATCCTGAAGCGCGTGGTGGAAGGCTATCGCCGCATCCGCAACACGCTGCGCTTCCTGCTCGCCAACCTGACGGATTACGACCACGCCAAGCACGCGCTGCCGACCGAGCAATGGCTGGAGATCGACCGCTACGCCGTGGCGATGACGGATGCGTTGCAGAAGGAAGTCCTGTCGCACTACGACGTGTACGAATTCCACCCGGTGGTCGCCAAGCTGCAGACGTTCTGCTCGGAAGACCTGGGCGGCTTCTACCTCGACGTGCTGAAGGACCGCCTGTACACGACGGCGTCCGATTCCGTGGCGCGCCGCTCGGCACAGAACGCGCTGTACCACATCACCCAGGCCATGCTGCACTGGATGGCGCCGTTCCTGTCGTTCACGGCAGAAGAAGCGTGGCAAGTGTTTGCGCACGGCACGGAGCACACCGACACCATCTTCACCAGCACGTACTACAACGCTCCGGTACCGCAAGGCGCCAGCGCGCTGCTCGAGAAGTGGGCCGCCATCCGCAACGTGCGCGGCGAAGTGACCAAGCAACTGGAAGCGCTGCGCATCGACGGCAAGATCGGCTCGTCGCTGCAGGCGGAAGTGACGGTGTCGGCGGGTGAATCGGTGCATGACGCGCTGGCCAGCCTCGGCGACGACCTGCGCTTCGTGCTGATCACGTCCGCAGCCAAGCTGGAGCGCGCGCCGGAAGGCGGCGATCTGCTCATCACCGTGGTGCCGTCCACGCACGCCAAGTGCGAGCGCTGCTGGCACTACCGCGCCGATGTCGGCCACGACCACGCCCACCCGACCCTCTGCAAGCGCTGCACCGACAACCTGTTCGGCGCAGGTGAACAACGGAGCGCTGCCTGATGGCCACTCGCAACAACGGCAAGAGCAAGTCGATCGGATTGAAGAAGAGCGGCGGCGGTCATGGCGTGGGCCCCTGGCTGGGCCTGGCCGTCATCTGGATCCTGCTGGACCAGTTGACCAAGATCGCCGTCCTCAAGACTTTCACTTACGGCGAGTCGCGCCCGATCACCGGGTTCTTCAACCTGGTGCTCGCCTATAACAAGGGGGCGGCGTTTTCGTTCCTGGCGGCGGCGGGGGGCTGGCAGCGCTGGTTCTTCACGGGTCTGGGCGTAGCAGCTGCGCTGTTCATCGTGTGGCTGCTCAAGCGCCATAGCGGGCAGAAGTTGTTCTGCTTTGCGCTGGCGCTGATTCTGGGCGGCGCGCTTGGCAACGTGATCGACCGCGTCATCTACGGTCACGTGGTGGACTTCCTCGACTTCCACCTGCACAACTACCACTGGCCGGCCTTCAACGTGGCGGACTGCGGCATCACCATCGGCGCGGTGCTGCTGATCGTCGACGAACTGAGGCGCGTGCGCCGCTGAGGCTGCAGTGCCAGAACTCCGGCAGTGGAATGGTGAAGCGGTGCTGTGCCTTGACGAGGCCGGCCCGCCCATCGCCAGCGAACAGGATGCGCTGGACCACCTGATCGGCGAGGCGCTAGGGCATGGGGCAACGATGGTTGCGGTGCCCGTCAGCCGCCTTGATGCCGCGTTCTTCGCGCGGCGCACCGGCCTGGCCGGCCGCATCGCGCAGAAGATCACGAGCTACCGATTGAAACTCGCCGTGGTAGGTGACATCTCGGCCTACCTGCACGCCAGCAGTGCGCTGCGCGACTGGGTGCGCGAATCCAACAAGCGCGACACGATCCGCTTCGTGCCCTCGTTTGACGACCTGGCCGCCGATGCGCGGCCCCTGCCCGCCGAATGAGGCTCAGGCCCAGTAGCGCACGGCGTACCACGCCCGTTTGACGTACTCCGCAAGAATCGACCCGGCTTCATAGATCGGTACCGACTTGGCCAGCGTGTCGCCCGGGAATACGCCGTGCGCACCCCAAGTGACTTCCGGCCACACCTTGCGGAACACCGCCAGTGCCCGGCCGGTGTGATACCAGCTCGTGACCAGGATTGCGCTGTTGACGTGCTGATCCGCCAGCGTCTCGCGCGTCATCCGCGCATTTTCCATCGTGCTGCCGGATACACATTCGTGGCCGATGCGCTCTGCCGGCACACCGGCCATCACAAGGCGGCGCTCGATCAGAAGGCAATCGCCCTGCCCACTGACGAACACGCGAGGCGCGACGCCTGCGTGATACAACTCTGCAGCGCCGATCACGCGCTGGCCCGACTCACCGCCCAGCACAACAATCACGTCTGCGTGCGCGAGCTTCGGCTCGTCGCGCAGCCATGCCTTGGCCCCGCACACGAGCACAGCACCGACCACCGCCGCCGCGATGGAGCAACCGCCAATCAAGGCGAGGATATTGCGGGCTGCCGAACGATCGAAAACCATATCGGGAATACGCTTTTGAGGAAAAACCCGGGCGCCGGACGCGCCGCGGGGCAAGCCGGTATCATCGCCACTGTTCAGCAGGAAGCCCGGGCACCGGGTTGTATCCTGCCGCGCATATCGCGTCAATCGGATTTCCAAGCGGGTTGTTATGGAACTGCAAGGCAAACATTTCGTGCTCGGCCTGACGGGCGGCATCGCGTGCTACAAGTCCGCCGAGCTGGTGCGGCTGTTGACCAAGGCCGGGGCGACCGTGCAGGTGGTGATGACCGAGGCCGCCGCGCACTTCATCACCCCGGTGACGATGCAGGCGCTTTCCGGTCGTCCGGTCTTCACGTCGCAGTGGGACGGCCGCATCGGCAACAACATGCCGCACATCGACCTCTCGCGCGAGGCGGATGCCATCATCATCGCGCCGGCGTCCACAGACTTTCTCGCCAAGCTCGCGCATGGCATGGCCGACGATCTGCTCTCCACGCTGTGCATCGCGCGCGATTGCCCGCTGCTCGTGGCCCCCGCGATGAACCGCCAGATGTGGGCCGCGCCCGCCACGCAACGCAATGCCGCCCAGTTGCGCGCGGATGACGTCACGCTGCTTGGCCCCGATGCCGGCGACCAGGCCTGCGGCGAAGTCGGCGACGGCCGCATGCTGGAGCCGGAGGACATCGTCGAGCAGCTCATCGGCTTCTTCCAGCCCAAGCTGCTGCGCGGCCACCGCGTGCTGCTGACAGCCGGCCCGACCTTCGAGCCGATCGACCCGGTGCGCGGCATCACGAACCGGTCCAGCGGCAAGATGGGGTTCGCTTTGGCACGGGCGGCAGCTCAGGCCGGTGCCGAAGTCACGCTCGTCGCCGGGCCGTGCCATCAGGACACACCCGCAGGCGTGCTACGCATCGATGTGCAAACCGCCCAGCAGATGCACGACGCCGTCATGCACGAGCTGGATGCTGCCAAGAGCGACATCTTCATCGCCGTTGCGGCGGTGGCCGACTGGCGCGTGGCACAAGCCGCGGAGCAAAAGCTCAAGAAGCAGAACGACACCGACGTACCGGCACTGACGTTCACGCAGAACCCGGACATCCTCGCCGCTGTGGCGCGCCGGGCGAATGCGCCTTTCTGCGTCGGCTTTGCGGCCGAAACCGAACGGCTGGAAGAGTTCGGCGAGGCCAAGCGCCAGAAGAAGGGCATTCCGCTGCTGGTCGGCAATCTCGGGCATCAGACCTTCGGCCGCGACGACAACGAAGTCGCGCTCTTCGATGCCAAGGGCATCACGCGGCTGCCGCGCGCCGACAAGCTGACGCTCGCACGCGAGATCGTCGCCGCCATCGCCGACCGCGTGCACGGAGCACGATCATGAGCGCCGCGCCGATCCGCCTGTCAGTCCTCGACCAAAGCCCCGTCATCTACGGCCACAGCGCACGCGATGCCATCGCCGCCACGGTCGACCTGGCGCAACTCACGGACTCGCTCGGCTACACGCGCTACTGGTGCGCCGAGCACCACGGCCTGCGTGGCGTGAGCAACCCCGCGCCGGAAGTGATGATTGCCCGTGTGGCGAGCGCCACGAAGCACCTGCGGGTGGGCTCCGGCGGCGTGATGCTGCCGTACTACAGCCCCTTCAAGCTGGCCGAGCAATTCCGCCTGCTGGAGGCCCTGTTCCCCAACCGCATCGACCTGGGTGTCGGCCGGGCACCCGGCGGCGACATGCGTACCGCACAGGCCGTGGCCATGGGCGACTACAACCGCGGCGACATCTTCCCGCAGCAGGTGCAGGAACTGATCTGGCACCTGACAGGCACCCTGCCGCCGGACCACCCGGCAGCCGGCGTTCTGCTGCAACCCGAGATCGATACCAAACCCGAGCTGTGGATGCTCGGCTCCAGCGATTTTGGTGGGGCACTGGCCGCGCGCCTGGGCATCCGTTTCGCGTTCGCGCACTTCATCAACCCCCACGTCGGGCACATCGTCGCGCAGCAGTACCGCACGGACTTCGAGCCCGGCTACGATGCGCGCCCATATAGCGCCGCCGCCGTCTTCGTGATCGCGGCAGACACCGAAGCCGAGGCGCGCCGCTATGAAGCCGCTGTGGACTTGCGCCGCGTGCAGATGGCGCTTGGCGTAAATGGCCCGATCCCCACCGTCGAACAAGGCGAAGCGCACGTCTACACCGAGCGCGACCAGGCCATCGCCATGCGCGAACGGCCGCGCAGCATCATCGGCACACCGGAATCCGTGGCCGAGCAGATGCATGCGCTCAAGGAGCGCTTCGTCGCCGATGAATTGATCGTGCTGACCGTCGCGCCCAGCTACAAGGCGCGCCTGCGCTCGTACGAGCTGCTGGCCGAGGCGTTTGCGCTACCATCTCCTGCTTCTGCAACCTCTTCGGCCTGCCCCGCATGAAACTCGACGTCAAGATACTCGACGCCCGCCTGCATGAACAGCTCCCGCAGTACGCCACCACCGGCAGCGCCGGGCTGGACCTGCGCGCCTGCATCGACGCCCCGCTCACCATCGAGCCCGGCACCACGCATCTGGTCCCGACCGGCATGGCCATCCACCTGGCCGACCCGGGCTATGCCGCACTGATCCTGCCGCGCTCCGGCATGGGCCACAAGCACGGCATCGTCCTTGGCAACCTGGTCGGCCTGATCGACTCGGACTACCAGGGTCAGCTCATGGTCAGTACGTGGAACCGTGGCAGCACGGCGTTCGTGCTCAACCCGATGGAGCGCCTTGCGCAACTCGTGATCGTGCCGGTAGTACAAGCAGAGCTGAACATCGTGGATGACTTTGCCGAGAGCGAGCGCGGCGCCGGTGGATTCGGCAGCACAGGGCGCCACTGACAACATCGCCCGCGCATAAGAAAAAAGGCCCGGAATTTCCGGGCCTTTTCTTTGGTGCGACAAACGCGTCAAGCTTCCGCTTCTTCCTGGGCAGGTGCCGGCGGCGCTTCGTTCTCGGAGAACTCCAGCTTCACCGCATCGGCGTCGTCCAAGTCCACGATCACCTTGCCACCATTCACCAGCTTGCCGAACAGCAGCTCGTCGGCCAGCGCCTTGCGGATCAGGTCCTGAATCAGACGCTGCATCGGGCGTGCACCCATCAGCGGGTCGAAGCCCTTCTTGGCCAGGAAGCGACGCAGCTTCTCGGTAAAGATGGCATCCACCTTCTTCTCGTGCAGTTGCTCTTCCAGCTGCATGAGGAACTTGTCAACCACGCGCATGATGATTTCCTCATCGAGCGAGCGGAAGCTGATGGTTGCATCCAGACGGTTGCGGAACTCCGGCGTGAACATGCGCTTGATGTCGGCCATCTCGTCGCCCTGTTCGCGCGCCGTGGTGAAACCGATCGTCGCCTTGTTCATCGTCTCGGCACCCGCATTGGTCGTCATGATGATGATCACGTTGCGGAAATCCGCCTTGCGGCCGTTGTTGTCCGTCAGCGCGCCGTGGTCCATCACCTGCAGCAGGATATTGAAGATGTCCGGGTGCGCCTTTTCGATCTCGTCCAGCAGCAGCACGCAGTGCGGCTTCTTGGTCACGGCTTCCGTCAGCAAGCCGCCCTGGTCGAAGCCCACGTAGCCCGGGGGCGCGCCGATCAACCGGCTCACCGCATGACGCTCCATGTACTCCGACATGTCGAAGCGGATCAGCTCGATGCCCAGGATGAACGCGAGCTGCTTGGCGACTTCCGTCTTGCCCACGCCCGTCGGGCCGCTGAACAGGAACGAGCCGATCGGCTTGTCCGTCTTGCCCAGCCCTGCACGCGACATCTTGATGGCCGAAGCGAGCGCATCGATAGCCGGATCTTGCCCGAACACGACCGACTTCAGGTCGCGCTCCAGCGTCTGCAGCTTGCTGCGATCGTCCTGCGACACGCTTTGCGGCGGGACGCGGGCGATGCGCGAGACGATGTCCTCGATCTCGCCCTTGCCGATCGTCTTCTTCTGCTTCGACTTCGGCAGGATGCGTTGCGCCGCACCCGCTTCGTCGATCACGTCGATCGCCTTGTCCGGCAAATGACGGTCGGTGATGAAGCGCGCCGACAGCTCAGCCGCAGCAGTCAACGCCGACGACGCGTACTTCACGCCATGGTGTTCTTCGAAGCGCGACTTCAGGCCGCGCAGAATCTGCACGGTCTGGTCGACGGTCGGCTCCACCACGTCGATCTTCTGGAAGCGGCGGGACAGCGCTGCGTCCTTCTCGAAGATGCCACGATATTCCGTGAACGTCGTCGCGCCGATGCACTTGAGCGCGCCCGACGACAGCGCCGGCTTGAGCAGGTTGCTGGCGTCCAGCGTGCCACCCGAAGCGGCGCCGGCGCCGATCAGCGTGTGGATTTCGTCGATGAACAGGATCGCGTTCGGATTGTCCTTGAGCGACTTCAGCACGCCCTTCAGGCGTTGCTCAAAGTCGCCGCGGTACTTGGTGCCGGCCAGCAGCGCGCCCATGTCGAGCGAATAGACGACGGACTTCGCGAGGATGTCCGGCACTTCGCCCTTGGTGATGCGCCATGCCAGGCCTTCAGCGATGGCCGTCTTGCCGACACCGGCCTCGCCGACCAGCAGCGGATTGTTCTTGCGGCGGCGGCACAGCACCTGCACCACGCGCTCGACTTCCTGCTCGCGGCCGATCAGCGGATCGATCTTGCCGGCCTTGGCCAGCGCGTTCAGGTTCTGGGTGAACTGCTCCAGCGGGCTTTCCTTGCCGTCGCCGCCTTCGCCTTCGGGGTTGCCTTCGCCCTGCTTGGCGGGCTCAGCCTGGTCCTTGCGGATGCCGTGGCTGATGAAGTTGACGACGTCCAGCCGGGTCACGCCCTGTTGCTGGAGGTAGTACACCGCGTGCGAATCCTTCTCGCCGAAGATAGCGACCAGCACGTTCGCGCCCGTGACTTCCTTCTTGCCGTTGGATGTGGACTGCACGTGCATGATGGCGCGCTGGATCACGCGCTGGAAACCCAGCGTGGGCTGCGTGTCCACCTCGTCGGTGCCGGGTACCACAGGCGTGTTGTCGGCGATGAAGTTCTTCAGATGCGTGCGAAGGTCTTCGATGTTGGCAGCGCAGGCGCGCAGCACCTCGGCGGCCGTCGGGTTGTCCAGCAGCGCAAGCAGCAGATGCTCCACCGTAATGAATTCGTGGCGAGCCTGCCGGGCTTCGACAAACGCCATGTGCAGGCTGACTTCCAGTTCTTGCGCGATCATGCTTCCTCCATCACGCACTGCAGCGGATGCCCCGCTTGCCGTGCATGGGTTGACACTAATTCCACTTTCGTCGCGGCGATATCCCGTGTGTAGATACCGCACACGCCCTTACCTTCCCGATGCACAGTCAGCATGATCTGTGTGGCGGTCTCCCGGTCTTTGCTGAAATACTGCTGAAGAATCATCACGACGAATTCCATCGGGGTGTAGTCGTCGTTGAGCAGCAGCACCTTGTACATCGCGGGCGGTTTGAGCGCTTGCTCTTTCCGCTCGAGGACGGTGCCTGCATCGTGTTGTGGAGTGGTCGCTTGCCGGATTGCCATGGTCTTATTCTAACCACTCCTTTCGAGTTCGCAATTTGGGGAAATAACGCCGACTTCAAGGTCTACAAACGGTTTGGCCCGTGCAGCGTGCGTTCGTCAGCCCTCGGGCGCGAAGGGTTTTACCGCCTCCGCGCTGGCTGAGACGGGCGCAAGCTCCGCGCCTGAGATGCCAATCGTTTTCCGTACTTGGAGGCGATCGGCTGGATTTCGAGCAAAACCTCTTCAGAAACTGACCGTTTTTCGCCACAAACCCACCCTTTGTGGCCTTGACAGTCTCTTACAATCCTCGAACAATCGAATTCAGCATGTGCGCCCTACTGCCCCGCAAACCGTTGGCAGCGAGCCGCATGAATGGTGAGCCCGGGAGGCCTCACACCAGTCGACAACAGATCGACAACCGCTTCAGGCTGTGGTGTTTGCCACAAGAAGACCGATCGCTTGCGGCGCGGTTCCACCCGCGCCATTCGTCGTGCCGTGCAGGCCGGCGGCCGGGCGATGACTGCGCGGTACCGCTCTGCACTGCCCCGACAGGCACACCCTCCCGGCTCGGACTTGTGTTTTAACGGAGGGGTTTTCATGGCACTCGGTACGGTCAAATGGTTTAACGACGCCAAGGGTTTCGGTTTCATCTCGCCTGACGAAGGCGGCGAAGAGCTGTTTGCGCATTTCTCAGCCATCCAAATGGCTGGCTTCAAGACGCTCAAGGAAAATCAGCGCGTCTCGTTTGAAGTGACGCAAGGCCCGAAGGGCAAGCAGGCCACCAACATCCAGGCTGCCTGATTGGCGTTGCGCGGCACCCCGCCGGATGGCTACGGTGTCCAAATGCAAAAAACCCGGCGACATGCCGGGTTTTTTGTTGCCGCGGCGCCAGACAATGACGGACATACCTCGTCGCGCGCAACACGTCATTTCAGCGGGTTGTGCACTACGGTATGGATGATCCCCGTGCCGTTTTAAGGAGCCTGCGCATGAAACCCCATCTGACCCGCACCGCCGCCACGGCAACGCTGTTGATTGTCGTGCTACTTCCTGCTGCCGCCCACGCCCAGATCGGAGACCTCATCAAAGGGGCCACGCAGGGCAACAGCCAGGGCCCCACAAGTGGCCTTGGCAGCATCGGCGGCCTGGGCGGTATGCCGTCGCTCGGGTCATTGACGTCGGGTAGCACCGGCAATGTGGCCGGCGTGCTGGAATTCTGCATAAAGAACAACTACCTTGGCGGCGCCACCGACGCGGCCTCGGTCAAAGACAAGCTGCTCGGCAAGCTGGGCGGGGCGCCAGCGTCCAGCCCGGGTTACACCGACGGCACAAAGGGCATCCTGACGAATTCGGATGGCAACAAGTTCGACCTGAGCAGCATCAAGTCGCAAATCACCCGGCAGGCGTGCGACAAGATCCTGTCGCAGGGCAAATCGCTGCTTTGAGCCGCGGCGCAGGCGAGCGCGCACTACACTGCAATATCGATTGACCGTTCGCCTGTCTTCCACGCCCCGAGGAAGCCTCATGCTGGAAACTGCCGCGCTGGCCGCCGGGCTGTCCTGGACCAGCGGATTCCGACTCTACCTTGCCGTGTTTGCTGCCGGCGTGCTCGGCCGCACGGGTTGGCTGCATTTGCCGCCCGGGCTGCAGATGCTGGAATCGTGGTGGGTGATTGGCCTGGCCGGCGTGCTGGCCGTGGCGGAATTCCTCGCCGACAAGATTCCGGGCTTCGATTCCGTGTGGGATGGCATTCAGACTTTCATCCGCGTACCTGCGGGCGCGATTCTGGCTGCGGCCGCATTCGGGCAGCTCGATCCGCAATGGATGGTGGCCGCCGGATTGATTGGCGGAACGCTGGCCGGCACGGCACATGCCACCAAGGCTGGCACGCGCGCGCTGATCAACACGTCGCCGGAGCCATTCTCGAACTGGGTGGCGTCGTTCAGTGAAGACGTGGCCGCCAGCGGCGGTTTGCTGATGGCGTTTTTCCTGCCGATTGCGTTTCTGGTGGTGCTGGCGCTGCTGCTGTTGGTATCGGTGTGGCTGCTGCCCAAGCTGTGGCGCGGCGTGCGGCGCCTGCGCGATGCGCTGCGCGGGCGATCACCTGAGCCGCCACCGGCTGGTACCACCCGGCTGCCGCGCTGAGGCGCTACCCAAAGGCGCGCAGCAGCCCGAACAGCGTCAGGGCCAGCGCGCACGCCCATCCCGAAAGCAGCATGCGCGACACCTTGTTGCGCGGAACAAACCCCACACCCCGCACGAGCCCCGCACTCATCGCCCAGAACAGCAATACGGCGAGACCGTGGTCAGCATGCCCGTCGCGATTGGCGAGGATGTACGGATACACCGTCCCCACCGCCATCACGAGCAACCCGGCTGCCAGGCTGGCGGCGTGGATGCGCGGCTTGTCGGTGGCGTTCACGTTCGCAGTGCTCATTCGCGGTCCGGGTTCGCACTGCTTGCATTGGCAGCGCGGTCGTCGCTCACCTCACCCCACATTGCATTGAGCACCGCCAGCAGCACAGCAAAGCCGACACCCAGGACCCAACTGAAGTACCACATGGATTTGCTCTCCTGTGCCGTCGTTAGTAGGCCGAGTGCTCGTTGGCGCGGATGTGCTCGACCGTCACCTTGCCGCGCATCACGCGGTAGCACCAGCTTGTGTAGGCAATGATGATGGGCGTGAAGATGATCGCCGCCCAGAACATCAGGCCAAGCGTGAAGTGGCTGGAAACGCTGTCCCACACCGTGAGGCTGGCGCGGGGCATGCTGGACGAGGGCAGCACGAACGGAAACATCGAAGCCCCGGCCGTCGTGATGATGCCCGCCAGCCCCAGCGACGACAGCACGAACGCGGTAAGCGTGCGCCCCACCCGCGCCAGCACCACGGCCAGCAGCGGGCCGATCACGCCAATAGCCGGCAACGCCCACAGCAACGGCTGCTTCTGATAGTTGCCCCACCATGCATCGGCCGCGCGTGCCACGGTCTTCGCCATCGGGTTGGCAAGCCCGGCTGGGTCGATGGCCGAGGTGATGACGTAGCCTTCGATGCTGCCTGCGTGCAGCCACACGCCGGCCGCAATAAAGGCCAGCACGGCGATGATGGCTGCGCCGGTGGCCGCGTTGGTTGCGCGTTGCTGGATGGCGCCTTCCGTCCGGTGGGCGAGGTAGATGCCGCCATGCATGGTGATCATCGCGCTCGACACCACGCCCGTCAGGATGGCAAACGGATTGAGCAGTTGCCAGAACGTGCCGGTGTACGTCACCACCATGAAGTTGTCGAAATGGAACGGCACGCCTTGCAGCAGGTTGCCGAACGCCACGCCAAAGATCAGCGGCGGCACCGCGCCCCCGATGAAGAGGCCCACGTCCCACACCTTGCGCCACGTAGCGTTGTGGATCTTGCTCCGGTAATCAAACCCGACCGGCCGGAAGAAGAGCGCCCACAGCACCGCCAGCATCGCCCAGTAGAACCCGCTGAACGCGGTGGCATATACCAGCGGCCACGCGGCAAAGATGGCGCCGCCGCCCGTGATGAACCAGACCTGATTGCCGTCCCAGTGCGGGCCGATGGTGTTGATCATCACACGGCGCTCGTCGTCGGTCTTGCCGACAAAGGGCAGCAGCGTGCCGACGCCCATGTCGTGTCCGTCCATGATGGCAAAGCCGATCAGCAATACGCCAATGAGCAGCCACCAGATGACCTTGAGGGTTGGGTAGTCGAACATGGCGTTCTCCTCAAGCGTGGGCGGCTTCGAAATCGTAGCGACCAGTGCCGAGGCTGCCCGGCCCCTGACGCGCGAACCGGATCATCAGGTACATCTCGACGATCAGCAGCAGCGTGTAGAAACCGATGAAGCCCGCTAGCGACCCATACAGACTGGCCTCGCTCAACGTCGACACACTCAGATGCGTGGGCAGCACGCCGTAGATGGTCCACGGCTGGCGGCCGTATTCCGCCACCACCCAGCCCAGCTCGATGGCGATCCACGGTGCCGGAAGCATCCACAGCGCCCAGCGCAGCAGCCATGCCGGCGCCTTGCGCTGCGGCCGCAACGTGCTCCAGAACGACAGGCCAAACAGCGCCAACATCAGGAAGCCCAACCCGACCATCACGCGGAAGCCCCAGAACATCGGCCACACGCGCGGCACGGTATCGTCGACCGCCTTGTCGATCATCTCTGGCGTGGCCTGCCGCACGTCGGCCACGTACTTCTTGAGCAGCAGGCCAAAGCCCAGGTCTTGCTGATGGATCTGCAGGGTCTGGAGCGCCGCTGCATCGCCGGGGTGCTGGCGCACCGTCTCCAGTGCGGCCACCGCCTCGATACCGCTCATGATTCGTCCGCGGTTGCGCGCCTTGATCTCATGGATGCCCGGAATCTGCTTGGACACCGAGCGCGTGCCGATCAGCCCCATCACCCATGGAATCTCGACCGCCCAGTCGTTCTTCTGCTCGCGCTGGTTGATCGACGCAACCACAGTGAAGCTGGCAGGCGCCGGCTCGGTCTCCCACATGGCCTCGATGGCGGCCATCTTGGTTTGCTGTGCCTCGCCGACGGTGTAGCCGGACTCATCGCCCAGCACGATCACCGAGCAGACGCTGGCCAGGCCAAACGCAGCCGCCACGCGAAAGCTGCGCCGCGCGAATTCCACATCGCGGCCGCGCAGCAGGTACCAGCTTGAAATCGACAGCACGAACATCGCGCCCGTCACGTAGCCCGCCGACACCGTATGCACGAACTTGGCCTGCGCGATGGGGTTGAAGACCACGGCCCAGAAGTCGTGCATCTCCATGCGCATGGTCTGCCAGTTGAATTCGGCGCCCACCGGGTTCTGCATCCAGCCGTTGGCGATGAGAATCCACAGCGCGGAAAGATTGGTGCCGATCGCCATCAGCGTCGTCACCAGCAAGTGCTGCGTCTTGGAAAGACGATCCCACCCGAAGAAGAACAGCCCGATGAAGGTGGATTCCAGAAAGAACGCCATCAGCCCTTCAATGGCCAGCGGCGCACCAAAGACGTCGCCCACGTAGTGCGAGTAGTACGCCCAGTTGGTGCCGAACTGGAATTCGAGCGTGATGCCCGTCGTCACGCCCAGCGCAAAGTTGATGCCGAACAGCTTGCCCCAGAAACGCGTCATGTCTTTCCAGATGACCTTGTTGGTCATGACATAGACGCTTTCCATGATGACCAGCAGCCAGACCATGCCCAGCGTGAGCGGCACGAATAGGAAGTGGTACATCGCGGTGGCCGCGAACTGCAGCCGGGACAGATCGACGAGATGCTCGGAAATCACGGTTGCCCTCCCTGCGCTGCTGACGGTGTGACGATCAGGCGATCAGCGGCCCGCTCGGCATCGACCGGCACCCGGTGGTCTCGCACAAACACCCACCACAGCGCGCTCAGCGCCACCAGCTTGATGGCGACGACGATGAGCAAATGGCGGACGAGTCGGCGGTCGTTGGGGTTCACAGGCGGACGAGACTTGGCGCGCGTCGGTGCCACTTGCAGGGGGTCCCGCCAGTGGCACAGAAAGTCACATGTGATCCAGTCTAGTCACGGATGGAAGGAGTGACAAACCGTTGCTGCTGTTTCTTGATGGTCATCAAGCACCGCCGGCAAGCCAAAACCGTAAAGATTCGTGGATCTGGCCCGTGTGGACCACCGCACAGCCGCGTCACCATGGGGTTGGCGCGGTCGTCAGCAAATTCTGATTTATAGTTTCGCCCCTGCTCAGACGAAGCGGCCATCGGTACACTCTGCGCCGTCGCTTTCAGTGCCATAGAGGAAGCGATCGAGGTGTGGAAACCTTGGGTATAGCGGGCAAGCGCCGAGCATAGGTGCTTGTCCTCAAACACTATGGCTTGGCTTCGTCTCCCTCTTGGGGCGAGCCAGGCTTGAACGGCTTCGGCCGTGCCGATCGCTGTACCTCGGTTTTCCACCTTGCCTGTGCTCGCCCACCCCTCCCCCAAGGGTTGGGCGCGGTTCCGTTCATCAGATGAAGAGGAATGCCGTGACCCGCTCGATCTCCCAATCCGTCGATTCCCCGGCGGGCGATTCGCTCACCGAATATGAGAAAGGTGTTGGCGCTGCGCGTGAGTTTTTGCGTGCCCTGTCCGCGCGCGCCGCAGCCCCCAAGCATTCCGCAACGAGCACGACGGACTCGCCAGAACATCCCAAGCAACCCCGCTGATCGATGGGCGAGGCCCAGCGCATGGGCCGCGGCGCCCTTGTTGCAGCATCGGCGTTGGGGCTTGTTGGGGCTCGCCCGCCCTTTTTGCGAGTACGAACCGGTCAGGACTGCGAGCATCTGCAGATGGTCGGTTGCGGCTTGAAACAAAAAACCCCGGCGAGCCGAAGCTGCCGGGGTTTCTTCATATCCATCGCGGCCGGAGCCGCGAGCGACATGCTTACATGTTGTCGATCATCACTTGACCGAAGCCCGAGCACGACACTTGGGTCGCGCCTTCCAGCAGGCGGGCGAAGTCATACGTGACCTTCTTCGACAGGATCGACTTCTCGATCGACGAGATGATCAGGTCAGCGGCTTCCGTCCAGCCCATGTGACGCAGCATCATTTCGGCCGACAGGATTTCCGAACCGGGGTTCACGTAGTCCTTGCCTGCGTACTTCGGAGCCGTGCCGTGGGTGGCTTCGAACATCGCCACCGAATCCGACAGGTTGGCACCCGGGGCGATACCGATACCGCCAACTTGCGCAGCCAGGGCGTCGGAGATGTAGTCGCCGTTCAGGTTCAGCGTGGCCACCACCGAGTATTCGGCCGGACGCAGCAGGATCTGCTGCAGGAAGGCATCGGCAATTGCGTCCTTGACGATGATTTCCTTGCCCGTCTTCGGGTTCTTGAACTTGCACCACGGGCCGCCGTCGATCAGCTCGGCGCCGAATTCCTTCTGTGCCAGCGCGTAGGCCCAGTCACGGAAACCACCTTCCGTGAACTTCATGATGTTGCCCTTGTGCACGATCGTGACCGACGGCTTGTCGTTGTCGATCGCGTACTGGATGGCCTTGCGCACCAGGCGCTCCGTGCCTTCCTTCGAGACCGGCTTCACACCGATACCCGAGGTTTCCGGGAAGCGGATCTTCTTGACGCCAAATTCGTCCTGCAGAATCTTGATCAGCTTCTTGGCCTTGTCGCTTTGGGCTTCGAATTCGATACCGGCGTAGATGTCTTCCGAGTTCTCGCGGAAGATGACCATGTCGGTCTTCTCCGGCTCTTTGACCGGCGAGGGCACGCCCTTGAAGTAGCGCACCGGGCGCAGGCAGACGTACAGGTCCAGCTCTTGGCGCAGCGCCACGTTCAGCGAACGGATGCCGCCGCCCACCGGCGTCGTCAGCGGGCCCTTGATGGACACCACGTAGTCCTTCAGGACTTGCAGGGTTTCTTCCGGCAGCCACACGTCCGGGCCGTACACCTTGGTCGACTTCTCGCCGGCGTAGATTTCCATCCACGAAATCTTGCGCTCACCCTTGTAAGCCTTCTCAACCGCTGCGTCCACCACCTTGATCATCACCGGGGTGATGTCGAAGCCGGTGCCGTCACCTTCGATGTAAGGAATGATCGGGTTGTTCGGAACGTTCAGGGAGAAGTCTTGGTTGACAGTGATCTTCTCGCCGGCCGGGACCTTGATGTGTTGATACATGGACGACTCCAGTGCAGACCGCAGGTAGCGGGTGGACGGTGGGGGTTGACAGCACAGCGCGCCGCTCACGGGTTGGCCGGCGTGGCGCGCTGCAATGAACTGGCGATTCTAACGGCCTACGATGACGCGCTCACGATGCACCGCACAAAATCTCGCATCTGGCGCAAGCCGCAACTCTTATATAAGACACAAGAGTGAATTCCGCATTATGCCGGAAAATTTCACCATCCGCCATATTTCGGCCCCTGATCCCAGGCGCTGTCAACGGCCGATCAGGTCGGCGTCGAAGGCGCGGGCGACCGGGCCGCGGACATCGATCAAGGCAGGAACCGCATCCCGCCGGGCGCTCCAGGCATCCACCAGCCGGACCAACGCGGCACGCAGTTCGCGGGCGCTGTCAGCATCAAGCAAGCGGACCAGGCCGGCAGCGTCCACGCCCGGATGCCGGCGGACCAACCACGCAAGCGCCTGGATGTGTTCGATAAAGCGATCGTCAGCCCGGTGCAGATGGCTGAAACAAGACAGCCCCACGCGGCGATCCAGCGGTGCGCCGGAAATCGTCTGGGACACGAGCATGAAATCATCAAGTGCGGAAGCGCCGTGCGAACGGGGCCAGAAACCGGGCAAGGCCCCCAGCACAATCAACGCGCCGCAACCCAGGACGAAATCGCGGCGCCGGAGTCGGGCCGGCGGAATGGGAGAGGCGGGCTTGGTGGGGCGGGAAGACGACGGCGGGAAAGACACGGCAAGCCTTGAGCACAATCGGCTCGCATTCTCTGGGGGAAGGCGCCGCCATCTAATCAGATCGGTCCGAAATGCAGGCCCGCAGGCATCTTTCTTGCGCAGCGCAACATGCGCCACATGGCGGATCAGGCGGCGCGGAGGCTTTCGCCGGAGCCCAGAAAAAATTCGACGGAACGTGTCAACGCGCCTGTAACGGCCTGCGTTATTGCAGATGACTCATTTAGCGGGTCGTTGGTTAACTCACTGATCTATAAAAGGATTCACCATGAAGAAGCTGATCGCTGCCCTGATCGCCGGCCTGTTCGCCACCGGTGTGTTCGCTCAAGCCTCCGCTCCGGCTGCTGACGCAGCTGCTGCTCCGGCTGCTGCCGAAAAGGCTGCCCCGAAGGCCAAGAAGGCCAAGAAGCACCACCACAAGAAGGCTGCCAAGAAGGCTGCTGACGCTTCGGCTCCGGCTGCTGACGCCGCCAAGCAATAAGCTTGTGTTTCTGCCGGGCCCACGCGGCTCGGCCGATACAGAAAAAGCAGGTGCTTATGCATCTGCTTTTTTTTTCGCCCTCGCCTGCCCAACGGAAATCCCGGGCACGCATGCAGGGCTGTCAAAATAGCGCCATCAAGCTTGAGTACCTTGCCCGTTCCTCACAACAAGAAACAGGGATGGCGCAATGGAATTCCGATCGATGTTCGCTCCGGTGCGACGAAAACGCACCGTGTTCACGATGCTCTCTCTTGCCGCGCTGGCCGCTGCCGCCGTGATTGCGGGCTGCGGCGGCTCGTCGTCCGATTCGACGCCGGTGTCGACGGCCACGCCCTCGGATGCGGCCACGGCTGACGCCAACATCCAGGCCGCATGGGTGGAGATCGGTGACAGCAACCAGGCTGTCGTGCGCGCCGTCACCAGCTATACGAACAGCGCTTCGCCCGTCGACAGCTCGGTCTGCCCGCTGCTGACGGTGGACGGCACCTCCACGCGCATGACGCTGCGTGTGGCCGCCGGCACCCCCGCGCAGCGCACCACGGCCAGCGCCGCCAGCGATTCGAAAGCCTCGTCCTTCCCTGTGAATGCCTGCGAAGCCACCGTGGCATCTACGGCCAAGGCCGCGTCGATCGGCTCGCGTGTGCTGCCGCTGCCCAAGGCCAACCCGCAGCGCGTGGTGATCCTGGCGGACACCGGCTGCCGCATGAAGAAGTCGAGCAACACGTTCCAGTCGTGTAACGACCCGCTGTCGTGGCCGTTTGCCAGCGCTGCCGCCACGGCCGCCAAGATGAACCCCGACCTCGTGCTGCATGTTGGCGACTATCACTACCGCGAAAACGCCTGCCCGCCCGACGTGGCCGGCTGCCAGGGCAGCCCCTGGGGCTACGGCTGGGATGCGTGGCAGGCCGACCTGTTCCAGCCCGCCGCCCCGCTGATGGCCGCGGCCCCGTGGGTGCTGGTGCGCGGCAATCACGAGGAATGCGCGCGCGCCGGCCAGGGCTGGTACCGCTTCCTGGATCCGCGCCCGTATTCGGCCGACCGCTCGTGCGACAACCCGGCCAACGACACGGCTGCCAACGCGTCGGACCCTTACGCCGTCGCCCTCGGCAGCGATACGCAGGTCATCGTGTTCGATTCGGCCAAGGCTGGCACGACGGCATTGGCGACGACCGACCCGTGGTTCCAGACCTACCAGAAACAGTTCAGCACGGTGGGCACGCTGGCCGCCAAGCCGGGCGTGATGTCGATCTTTACCAATCACCACCCAATCCTGGGCTTCGTGCCCATCGCGGGCAGCACGCCACTGGGCGGCAATGCCGCGCTGCTGTCGGTCATGAACAGCCTGAACGCCACGGCGTATTACCCGCCGGGCGTGCAGGTCGCGCTCCACGGTCACGTGCATGACTTCCAGGCCATCAACTTCACCAGCAACCACCCGGCGACCATCGTTGCAGGCAACGCCGGCGATTCGCTGGACGTGGCCCTGCCCGATCCGTTCCCGGCCGTCAGCCCGGCTTCGGGCGTGACGGTTGGCAGCATCTCGCACAACAACTCGTTCGGCTTCATGGTGATGGACCGCCAGCCCGCACCCGCCAAGGGCTGGCTGTTCAAGGCCTACACCGTGGCCGGCAAGCTGCTGACGACCTGCACGCAGAACGGCACGAGCCTGGTGTGCGACAAAACGGGATTCGTCGCACCTTGAAGCGCCTGAGCACCGCGCTGTGGGTTGCCGCCGCACTCTTCTCGGGTGCGGCGGCGGCTGAATCGATCGGCATGACGCCCAGGCTGGACGCCGTGCCCCCGCCTGCGGAGTCGACCGCGTTCAAGCCGGACCCGAACCTCGTCGCGCTCGGTAAGCGGGTGTTTTTCGACCCGCGCCTGTCTGAGCCGCAAGGCACGTCGTGCGCGGCATGCCATGATCCGGGCCGCGCCTTCGCGCCCACGCTGAAGGGCGAGGCGCTGCGCATCGGTGTGCCGGCCGGCAGCCGCCCCGGGCACGTGGCGGCACGCAACGCGCCGTCGCTGCTGTATCTGCGCTACATCCCGCATCGCTACTTCTTCCAGGACGACGACGCGAGCTTTCCGTCGCCGTTCGGCGGCTTCTTTGCCGATGGCCGGGCAGATTCCATCCCCGAGCAGATCCGCGGCCCGTTGTTCAATCCGGATGAAATGGGCAACCATTCAGCGCGCGACCTGCAGCGCAAGGTGGCCGGCACCGACCTGGGCCAGGCGTTGGCGAAGCAATTCGGCGCCGATGCGGTGCATGAGCCCGAACGCCTCGTCGGCGCGTTGGGCAAGGCGCTGGAGGCGTATTTCCAGAGCGACGAATTGGCGCCGTTCACCTCCCGCTTCGATGATTTCCTGCGCAAGCGCACGCCGCTTTCCGCCGCCGAGATGCGCGGCCTCGCCCTGTTCCGCAATCCGGACAAAGGCAACTGCGCGTCGTGCCATCTGATGGTGGAATCGTCGTCGCGGCCGGAGCGATCGCTGTTTACGGATTTCGGCTACGACGCCATCGCCGTGCCGCGCAACCCGCTGCTGCCGGCCAACAAGGACCCGCGCCACTTTGACGTGGGGCTCTGCCAGACCGCCCGCACGCTGAAGTGGCCGGAGCCCGACCAATGGTGCGGCTACTTCCGCACGGCGGGCCTGCGCAACGTGGCGGTGCGCCAGACGTTCATGCACAACGGTGTTTTCCGTACGCTGCGCGACACCGTGGCGTTTTATGCCACGCGCTCGACCGACCCCGCGCAGTGGTACCCCGGCGGCAAGCGTTTCAACGACGTGCCCGCCAGATACCAGGGCAACATCAACGTGAATGCCGTGCCGATGAACCGCCGCCCCGGCACCGCGCCTGCGCTGACGGAAGACGAGATCGACGACATCGTGGTGTTCCTGCGCACGCTCACCGATGCGCGTTATGTGGCGCTGATGCCCGATCCTGCGGCCGACAAGGCGCGCTCTGTGCATGCGCCCAAGACAGGTGCCAAAACGGTTGCCGTCGAGCACCAAGCCGCCCCCGGGCCCCAATACGCGGTAACAACTTCGTCGCCCGGCCGGCGGCTGTCTGATTGACGGCGGCTGGCCGAGTGCCGATCATGGAGCGTTTCTTTTCCGACCCGTTCGCGCCATGACCACCCTGTCCCGCTTCTTTGCCGCTCTGTCGCTGGCCGTTGCCGCCACCGGTGCGCTCGCCCAGACGCCCACCGCCCCCAATACCGGCCTGCCCGTGGTCGACCTGACCATCGGCATGTACAAGGTCAAAGCCGAAGTAGCGGCCACCCCGCAAACGCGCGAGACCGGCCTGATGTTCCGCAAGACCATGCCCGACACCGCCGGCATGCTGTTCGTGTTTGATGAATCCGCCGGCCACTGCTTCTGGATGAAGAACACCGACCTGCCGCTGTCCATCGCCTTCATCACCGACGACGGCACCATCTCCGACATTGCCGAGATGAAGCCGCAGACCGAAGACAACCACTGCCCCACCCGGGCAGGCAGCTACGCGCTGGAAATGAACAAAGGCTGGTTTGCACGCAAGGGCATCAAGCCCGGCATGAAGGTGGGCGGGCTGCCCCGCTAAAACAGGCACGCAGACAACAGCAGAGAGGAGACCGCCGCATGCACGCTTTCGACAACAACCGTCGCCGCTGGATGCGGCAGGCCGGCGCGCTGGCCGTGGGTGCGGGCGCGGCGTCCGCAAGTTTGCCGTTGAGCGCTTTGGCTGCCGATGTGCCCAAGAAGGGCACGCGGTTGATCCTGCTGGGCACGGCGGGCGGGCCGACGCCCAAGAAGAATCGCTCGGCCCCGGCGCAGGTGATCGTCATCAACGGCGTATCGTACGTGGTCGATTGCGGGAACGGTGTCGCACGCCAATACGTGACGGCGGGCCTCAAGCTCAAGGACATCCGCCACGTCTTCATCACGCATCAGCACTCCGACCACAACGCCGACTACGGCACGCTGATGCTGCTGGCGTGGGCCACCGACCTGACCGGCCCCGTCGATGCGTGGGGCCCGCCCCCGCTGGCCGCGATGACGACCAAGTTCCTTGAGCTGTACGACTACGACATCCGCACCCGCATTGCCGACGAAGGTCGCCCGCCGCTGGCGCCGATGCTTCATCCGCACGAGCTGACCGAAGGCGGACTGGTCATGCAGGATGCCAACGTGAAGGTGACGAGCGCGCTGGTCAAGCACCCGCCGGTGTCGCCGGCATTTGCGTTTCGCTTCGATTCGGCAGACCGCTCCATCGTCATCTCCGGCGATACGGCGCCGAGCGAAAACCTCGTGCGCCTGGCGTACGGCGCCGACGTGCTCGTCCATGAGGTGATGCATCTGCCGTCGCTGGATAAGCTGCTGTCCACCGAGCCCAACGCCAAGACGCTGCGCGAGCATTTGCTGGCGAGCCACACCTCCACCGAAGAGGTCGGCCGCATTGCCACCGAGGCCAAGGTGAAGACGCTGGTGCTGTCGCACTTCGTGCCCGGGGGCTATCCGTTCCTGGAAGATTCAGTCTGGCTCGATGCCGTGCGCCCGCACTTCAAGGGCGAGATCATCGTCGGGCACGATCTGCAGGAAATTTAAGGCCGGCCGCTGGTCGCTTCGCTGCAATCGCGGTAGAGCTGATTGCGGCTGCCTGGCAGGGTCTCGTCGGCGAGGAAGCCGGCGGGGCCCTTCGTCCACCACACATACTGGCCCGACGCATAGCGCGCCCCCGAAGCGGCCATCACGTTGGCAAACACCAGTGTCTTGCCGTTAAGTGTCATGGCCGCCAGCGGCGTATCGCCCACCGTCATGTATTTCACGAGGAGCGTCTTGCCGCCCTCGCACGTGTAGCGCACGTCGTGCGGGTCCTTGATCGGCAGCGCGGAATACGCACGCGCCTGGTCGATCGCCTTGTTGAGGCCGGCCTTGGCAAAGTCGAGCGCCGTGTTCAGATCGTCGGACGACATGCCTGGCACCGGCGACTGCTGCGCGGTGGCGACGCCGCTGAAGACGCCGGCGCCCAGCGCCAGCCCAAACATCACTGCAGTTGCAAAACGACGCATGGATCCGTCTCCTGGAAATGGTCAGTGCAAGCCGGTTAGTCTGCCGCGTCGCTGTCAGGTTCGGTGGGCTTGAGCACAAATGCGGTCGGTTCGACGCGCTGCGGGAGTTCATCGGACAGCGCGCGCGCGGCCTCGGCAAAGCACTGCACCAGGCTATCCGCCAGCGATGACGGCGCGTGATGCTCGGCACGCATGGCGCGCACGTCAAACGTCTGCGCCGGCTCCAGCGCGAACAGCGCGATGCGCTCCATGCTGCCGGTGGCGGCAGTGAACTGATCAAGCATCGTCACGCCGAGCGACTCCTCTACCAGCGAACGCGCCAGCGAATACGTCTGTACTTCCAGCGTCGACTGCGGCGCCAGTCCGCCGCGCGCCAGCGTCTGCCCGACCAGCGAGCCGAGCGAAATCTGGTCTTCCAGTCCGATGAACGGCTTCTCGGCAACGAGCTTGTGCAGCGCGCGGCCATCCGTCTTGCCCCCCACCCAGGCGCGCGGCGCGGCCAGCAGGATGCGGCCCTGCGCGACGGGCGTGGTGCTGATGGCCGGATGCACGGGCGGCGCAAAGGCGAAGCCGACGTCGATGTCCTGCGCGAGCAAGCCCTGCACGATCTCGGCCGTGTGATGCGTGAACACGCGCACCAGCGTATCGGGATGGCGCTGAGAGAAACGCCGCACGGCAGGCGCCAGGATGCTCGGGGCCAAGCTGGGCGTTGCCGCCACGCGCAAGCGCCCGGCGCCCTTGTGGCGCAGATTGGCCGACACGCGCCGCACGCGCTCGACCTCCTGGTACAGCCGCTCGACTTCGCTGAACAATTCGAACGCCTCGGCGGTGGGCTGCAGGCGCCCTTTGGTGCGGTCGAACAGGCGGAAACCGAGTTGCAGTTCGGTGTGCTGCAGCACGCGCGTCACCACGGGTTGCGACACGTTCAGCATGCGCGCCGCCTCGCTGACGGTCCCGACCAGCATCACGGCGCGGAAGACTTCAATCTGGCGCAGACGCATGGCCGCCGGTCCTCACAATCCGAATAGGGAAGCGCCGATTGTGACATCCAGCGCCGGTCTTCGGCTAGGCAGGGGCCGGTGTGGCGGAAACGCCCTCTGCTTCCAGCGCATCCAGAAACACGCGCACCTTGCGCGGCACCAGCTTGCGCGCAGGCATCAGCGCATAGACGCGCAGCGCGGTCAGTTCGAAATCGGGCAGCACGCGCACGAGCCGACCGGCCGCGACTTCCGTATCACCCACGGAGCGCGCCATGCGCGCCACACCCAGGCCACGCACGGCGGCCCGGGCGCGCATTTCGGCATTCAAGGTCTGCAGGCGCGGCTGGATCGGGACTTCGATTGGCTCCATTGCGGGCTGGCCGACGGGGCGGAAGGCCCAGCTTGCGTCGTCGGGGCCGGACAGGCAGGGCCAGCCGGCCAGGTCGGCGGGTGTCTTGAGCGGCGGGCGTTCCGCCAACATGGCCGGCGACGCATACAAACCGCGCGGGATCAGCACCACACGACGCGCCACGAGCGACGAATCCGGCAGCATCTGGTCGACCATCACGAAGACGATGTCGTAGCCGCTAGCCAGCAGGTCGGGCTGCTCCCACGAGATGTGCACCTGGATTTGCAGATGCGGATACTTCTCGAGCGTACGGCACACCGGTTCAGTCAGGTGCTGCGCACCGACTTCGTACGGCGCGGCGATGCGCAGCGTGCCGGCCACGGTTTCGCTGGCTGCTGTGGTGTCGGCGTGCACTTCGCGCAGGCGTTCGAACAACGGCGCGATGTCGTCGTAGAACTGCGAGCCCGCTTCGGTCAGCCGCAACTGGCGCGTCGTGCGCGTCATGAGCCGCACGCCCAGCGCTGCTTCCAGCCTTGATACGGCGGCGCTGGCGGTCGATTTGGGAATGCCCAGCGCCTCGGCGGCGGCGGTGAAGCTGCCGGCCTCCACCACGCGGCAGAAGGTTTCCCAGTCGTTCCACTCCATTGTTCGCATGACTGGACAGTGTTCCTAGAGTTGGCCGTTTATCCGGCTGGCGGGCAAGTTTATGCTCGGGCACATGTCGCTGCAAATCCTCAAACCCGCGTCACTGCGGGCGTTCCCCCACTTCTCTTCTGCACGCGTCCACGCTTTTGGGCTGGCGCTGGGCCTCTCCACAGGCCTCGATTTTGTCTCGTCGCAGATGTTCGCCGTGGCGGGCCAGCACATCCAGGGCGGTGTGCATGCGAGTCCCGAGGCGTATCTGTACGCCGTCACAGCGTATGCCGTGGCGGCCGTGGTCGCCAACCTCGCCATTGGCCGCATTGCGGCGCACGTTGGCTACCGGACGTACTCGCTGGTGGGCATCGTGCTGTTCGCCATCGGCTGCATGGTGTGTGCGCAATCCAACAATATCGGCGAACTCGTCATCGGGCGGACCATCCAGGGCCTGGGCGCGGGCGGCTTGTTTTCGGCGTCGCGCATCCTGGTGCAACTCACAGCCGAGCCCGACGAGCGCATTCCACCGATGCTGATGTTCAGCGTCGGCCTGTTCGGACTGACCACGCTTGCGCCGTGGATCTGCGCCGAGGTGCTGGAGTACAGCGAATGGCGCGTGATTTTTTGGATCGAACTGGCGCTCGCCGGTGTGGCCTGGATGGCGATGTTCTTCCTGCCGCCCGAGCACCATCAACCGCGCACACGCGCCGCACGCCGCCCCGATGAAGCGCCGCCCGAAGACAGCCAGTGGGATTGGGTTGGCGTGGGCGCCATGGCCATCGGCGCGCTGTCGTTCCTGATGGGCCTGTCGGAGCTGCGCTACAGCCGCCTGACGGCCTCGCCGTTGATTCCGCTGTTGTTGCTGGGCGGTACGGCTTCGCTGCTACTGGCCATCCATCGCCTGCGCACGCACCCCGATCCGTGGCTCGATCTCTCGCGCCTGAATGGTCGCCGTTACCTGTGGGGCATCGGCTTCTACGGCGTCTATTACCTGATGAGCGGCTACTGGTCGTACCTGTTTCCGGCGGTGTCGCAAGGCGGCCTGGGCTTCACGTTCCGCACGACCACGCTGTTCCTGATGATCAGCGGGGCAGTGTCGACGGTGGTGGCCGTCGTCATGACGATTTGGTTGCCGTTCTTCTTCCGCAAGCGCCGCTTCATCGCCATCGGCTTTGCCGTGTATGCGGCAGCGGCGCTGCTGCTGGCGACGAGCCTGATGCCAGGCGCACCCGACTATGCGTTCTTCCCCGTGTCGATTCTGGAAGGCATCACGCCAGGTGCGGTGATGATTCAGGTGGCGATGATGACCTACCTCGATCTGGACCGCGAAGACTTCGCGCACGGCTACCAGATGAAGAACATCGCGCGCCAGTTTGCGACGGCAGTTGGCACAGGCTTGGCGGCTGTGTCGCTGCAGACGCAGCAGGCGGAATCGCGCTCGCTGATCGTCGCGCATGTCACGCGCTTCACGGCAGACCTGCAGGCCGCCAACCCGCTCACGCCGGAGCGCCTGGTGAGCCTGTCCGCCGAAATTGATCGGCAAGCCACGCTGCTGGCCGGCACGCAGCTGTTCAGTTGGTTTGCCGTGGCATGCGGTGTGTTTGCCGTGCTGGTGCTGGTGCAGCGGTCATTGCGTTGAGCGCGCGCACTACGACTTCTGCACCGCGTACTTGCCCGGCCCCACAGCAGCCAGCAGAAACAGCCCGCCCATGATGCTCAGGTTCTTGTAGAACTGGATCTTGTTGGCGGCCTCCATGGCGCCTTGCATATCCCAGTAGGAGTGGGCGATGAACGACGTGCCGAGCACGAACAGCGCCATCAGAATGGCCAGCGGCCGCGTCCACAGCCCGATGAGCAAGGCAATACCGACGCCGAACTCCATGACGACGGCCACCGCAGCGGCCACCATCGGCATGGGGGCGCCCGTGCTGGCCATGTAGCCGACCGTGCCCTGGAAGCCGGTCAGCTTGCCCCATCCGGACATCACGAACAGCACCATCATCAGAATGCGAGCGAGCAGGATCAACTCGTCGCGCCAGCGTTGAATGATTGCGTCCATCGCGATCTCCGGAGCCTGTCTGGGTGCATTCAGTCTAGGCGCTGGAATTGCCAAGTGTGGTTTCGAGCGCATCGAGTACCGCCTGAATCACACCGTGTCGCACGTGTTCTTTCCGCTCGATCATCCCGACAGCGCGCACCGGCGTCTGCGGCGGCATGGGCAGCACGCGCAGGGCGGGGTCGCTCTCCCAGCTTGCGCGGCGCAGGCGCGGCACCAGCGTCACACCCACCTGCTGGCGCACCAGCTCGACAATCGCCTCGATTGAATTGACCTCGATGAATTCGTTGACCGCCATGTGCGTCTTCCGCAGAGCGCGGTCGATGAGCGCCCCCGTGCGCACCGCGCGGTCGAAGCGCAGGAATGGATGGGTGCGCAGGACTTCTTCGGCGCGGCCGCGCGTATGACGGCCCGCCACCACCACCAGCGGTTCGGTATAGAGCGGATGCCACGCGAGGTTGGCCGGCAGGCGCTCCAGATGTTCTACGACCAGCGCGCCATCCAGTTCGCCCGCTTCCACCTGCTCGGCCAGCTCGCCCGATTTGCCGGTGATGAGCTTGACGTCCAGCCCCTTGTGCACCTGCTTGAGCCCCGCCACCGCATGTGCCAGCGACCCCATCACCGACACCACTGCGCCAATCGCCACGGCGCCGGACAGCTCCGTCTGCGGTTCGTCTCCGACACGCATGGCGTCGTACAGCGCCAGCAGGTGCTCGGCTTGCGGCAGCAGCGCGCGGCCATGCGCATTCAGTGTGACGGTGCGCCCCGACCGGTCGAACAGATCGCGGCGCAGTTCGGTTTCGAGCGCACGCATCTGCAAGCTCACTGCGGCCTGCGTCAGCGCAACGCGCTCGGCGGCGGCGGCAAACGAGCCATGGCGTGCCACGGCAACAAAGGTGCGGAGGAAGCGGACGGTACTCACGGGAAGGCGCGGCGGATTCTCAAGTTTTTCTTAAGCTGAATCCAATGAATTTTAACTTTATTAAATCCAGAGCACCGCAAATAATCATTCGTCAAACATTCCCGCTTATTCCCACTTGATTCCCATGCCCCACCAGTTCGATTGGCAAAACCCGTATCCCACCGTCCGCATTCCGCTGTTTGCGCGCAACGTTGTGTCCACGTCGCACCCGCTGGCCGCGCAGGCTGGGCTGCGCATGCTGCTCGCGGGCGGCAGCGCCGTGGATGCGGCCATCGCCGCGGCGGCGATGCTCACCGTCGTCGAGCCCGTCTCGTGTGGCCTCGGCAGCGATGCATTCGCCATCTTGTGGGACGGCAAGGCGCTGCACGGCCTGAACGCTTCCGGCACGGCACCGCAGGCCTGGAACCTCGACTACTTCCGAAACAAATACGGCGAAGACGCCAACGGCAACCCGAAGCGCCCCACACGTGGCTGGGATGCTGTGACGGTGCCCGGCGCCATCTCCGCCTGGGCCGCATTGCACGAGCGCTTTGGCAAGCTGCCATTTGCCGATGTGCTGGAACCCGCCGCCGAGATTGCCGAGCGTGGCCACACCATCGCGCCCATCGTCGCGCACAAGTGGGCAGCGGCCATTCCTGAACTGCACAACCAGCCCGGCTACGCGCAGGCCTTCATGCCGCACGGCCGCGCGCCAGAAGTGGGCGAGAAGTTCAAGCTGCCCGAGGCAGCCGCCACGCTGCGGCGCCTTGGCCAGACCAACGGCCGCGATTTCTACGAAGGCGAACTCGCTGAACGCATTGCCGCGTACTCGCGCGAATGCGGCGGCGGCATGACCGCACAAGACCTGCGCGACTATCGCCCCGAATGGGTCAAGCCGATCACCAAGCGCTACCGCGGCTACGACCTGCACGAGATCCCGCCGAACGGCCAAGGTATCGCTGCGCTCATCGCCCTGGGCATTCTCGACCGCTTCGACCTCGGCGCCCTGCCCGTCGACTCGGCCGACTCGCAGCATCTGCAGATCGAAGCGATGAAGCTGGCGTTTGCCGATCTCTACAAATACGTGGCCGACCCGCGCTCGATGGAGGTCACGCCCGAGCAGATGCTCGACGACGCTTACCTCGATGCACGCGCCAAGCTCATCGACATGGGCCGCGCGCAGATGCCGACCTTCGGCATGCCGCGCGCCGGGGGCACGGTGTACCTGACGGCCGCCGACGAGAACGGCATGATGGTCTCATTCATCCAATCCAACTACATGGGTTTCGGCTCCGGCGTGGTGGTGCCCGGCACCGGCATCAGCCTGCAGAACCGCGGCTTCGGTTTTTCGATGGACGCGCGTTCGGCCAATGTGGTGGAAGGCGGCAAGCGGCCGTTCCACACCATCATTCCGGCGTTCCTGACCAAGGACGGCCAGCCGCAGATGAGCTTTGGCGTGATGGGCGGCGACATGCAACCGCAAGGCCATCTGCAGACGCTCGTGCGCATGCTCGATTACAAGCAACAGCCGCAGGCCGCGTGCGACGCACCGCGCTGGAAGGTCAACCGCGATTTCACGCTCGACGTAGAAGGCACGATGAACGCCAAGACCGTCGCTGCGCTGGAAGCGCGCGGGCACAAGCTCGAATCGGTGGCGGATCCGTACATGGATTTCGGCTCCGGCCAGTTCATCTGGCGCCTGTCGGACGACGCCGACCACGGCTACGTGGCTGCCAGCGACAGCCGCCGCGACGGCCACGCGGTGGGCTTCTAAGAAAGCCCTGCCGCACCAGCGCGCTGACCCGTCGGACCGGGCGGGCAACGCGCTGCAGTTCCCATAAAAACGATCCCGGCCGGCACCAAAGGAACCCTGATCATGACCGCCCCCTCTGCGGCAGGCACTGCTGCGCCTGCTCGGCCCGCAACAACGAGTGCAGCGCATGCACGCCGCATCGTCGTTTCGTCGTCGATCGGCAATGCGCTGGAGTGGTACGACTTTCTCGTCTACGGCTTCTTCGCATCCATCATCGGCAAACTGTTCTTCCCAGCCGATGACGAATGGGTGTCGCTGCTGTTTGCGGTGGGCAGCTTTGGCGTGTCGTTCATCACGCGGCCGGTGGGCGCGATCGTGCTGGGCATGTATGCCGACAGGAAGGGGCGCAAGGCGGCACTGACGCTGTCGATCCTGCTGATGATCGTCGGCACATTGGTGATTGCCGTGATGCCGAGCTACCAGCAGATCGGCATCGTGGCGCCCATCACCATCCTGCTTGCACGCCTGGTCCAAGGCTTTGCGGTGGGTGGTGAATTCGGCAGCGCGACGGCCTTCATGGTGGAGCACAGCACGCGCGGGCGCGGCTACTACGCAAGCTGGCAATTCGCCAGCCAGGGCATTGCGACCATTCTGGCGGCGGGGCTTGGAGCGCTGCTCACCGCGTCGCTCACGCCGGCGGATCTGGAAGGCTGGGGCTGGCGGCTGCCGTTCATCTTTGGTCTGCTGGTCGGCCCGGTGGGTTTCTACATCCGCCGCCATCTGGATGAGACGCCCGAGTTCGTTGCCGAACAGAAGAAGACAACGGTCGACCCGCAAGCTTCATTCAAAGCGCAATGGACGAACCTGCTGCTGGCGGTGGGCGTGGTGGCGCAGTCGACCGTGTCGGTGTACGTGCTGCAGCTCTACATGCCCACGTATGCCGTCAAGCAGCTGCATCTGCCGGCGGCGCAGTCGTTCGCGGTGGTGGTGCTCAACGGCGGGCTGCAGTTTCTGCTCTCACCGGTGATGGGCGCGCTGTCGGATCGCATCGGCCGCATCCGCATCATGCTCACCACGTCGGTGCTGATGATCCTGCTGATCTACCCGATGTTTGCGCTGTTGCGCGCGTATCCGACCATCGGTGCGCTGCTGGCGCTGCAAGCCGTGTCGGGCATCTTCAAGGCCGCGTATTCGGGCCCGATGCCGGCACTGATGTCGGAGATCTTTCCCACGCGCGTGCGCTCGACCGGCCTGTCGCTCGGCTACAGCCTGGGCGTGACACTGTTCGGTGGGTTCGCGCCGTTCATCGTCACGTGGCTGATCCACGCGACGGGCGATACGCTGGCACCGAGCTACTACGTGCTGACCGCCGCCGTGGTGAGCGGCATCTCGCTGACGATCATCGCGCTGCGTCGTCGCAGGCACGCGCACGCGGGCTGAGCGCGCATTCGGCTGGATGCAGGAAGCCGATCAGGCGCCCTTGTACCAGGCCGCGTTGAATGGCGCGCCATGGCGCATGTAACGCGTGCTGCGATGATGACGGCGCACGTTGGCAGGTGCCGGCGCGTCGTTGTCTTCCAGCGTCTCGCGTTCGGCCACGGTGCGGGCGCGCGGCTGCTGCACTTGCGAGTACACACGTTGTTCCATCCGGTCACGTGCTGCCGCAACGCGGTCGGCCGATGCGGGTTGCGTGGCAGCTTCCGCAGGCGCAGGAGCAACGGCCGACGCCGGCGTGGCTGCGTTGGCAGGCCCGGCGGCCATGGCAACACTCATCGCATCACCGGCCTGGGCGGCCGTCGGCGTGTGGCCGGCAAGGCTCTTCACCCAGGGCGCGTGATACATCCCAACGTAGATGGCCCCCGTCACGGCAATCAACGCAGCTGCAACACTGCTGAATGCACCGCCGACCACGGCACCCGACACGCGCTCCCACCAGGGCTTGCGCGCTGCGGCGGCCTGCTCCACGTCCGACACCTCGGTCGGATCAACATGGGTGGCAGCCAGATGCGACGACTCTGCGGCGTCTGGTGGTTGAGCGGTGATCGAAGCAGGCAAGCGCATGGTGAGAACTCGAGATCATGGATCGGCAGCGTGACCTTCTGCCGAACGTTATTCGGGAACCGCCCCATGTCACCTGTGTGACAGCCGGACGGAGGATGAGCAGCCTTGGTTAGCAAGTTTCCTGCCGGGCTTTGTGCAATGCCGCAAATCGCCGCCAGCCCTTGTCAATGCTTGCACCGGCTCTGCGTGCAGACGATTCGGCAGCGCCGCGGCATGCCCGTACGTACCCACAGCAGGTAGACTTTGCAAAGTTTACCGGGTGTGACGCCCGGGCTGACCCTGCCCTACTAGCCTCTCAGGCCTCTCAAGGAGAACATCGTGCGTTGGGATGACATGCGCGAAAGCAATAACGTCGAGGATGAGCGCGCCTCCTCTGGCGGCGGCTTCGGTGGCGGCGGCATGCGGCTGGGCATCGGCGGCATTGCGATCGTGGCCGTCGTGGGCTTGCTGATGGGCAAGAACCCGCTGGAAATCCTCAGCATGGTGATGCAGGTGTCGCAGAACGCGCCGACGCAATCCGCACCGCACAGCCCCGCCCGGCCCACCGGAGAAACCGACAACGACCGCAGCAAGCAATTGGTTTCGCACGTGCTGGGCGACACAGAAGACACCTGGACGCAACTGTTCAAGCAAGCCGGGCGCGCATACCAGCCGCCCAAGCTCGTGCTGTTCCGCCAGGGCATCCGCTCAGGCTGCGGCGACGCCACTTCGGCCGTTGGCCCGTTCTATTGCCCGGCCGACACCAAGGTCTACCTTGACCTCGGCTTCTTCGACGAACTGCGCCGCAAGTTTGGCGCCCCGGGCGACTTTGCCGCTGCGTACGTCGTCGCACACGAGGTGGGCCATCACGTCCAGAACCTGCTGGGCGTGTCGGAGAAGGTCAGCCGCGCGCAGGCCGGTAAATCGCAGGCGGGGGCGAATGCGCTGTCGGTCAAGCTGGAGCTGCAGGCCGATTGTCTGGCCGGCGTGTGGGGCCACTTTGCGCAGCAACGCGGCTTGCTTGAGCGTGGTGACCTGGAGCAGGCTCTGACCGCCGCGCACGCCATCGGCGACGACACCCTGCAGCGCAACGCCGGCCGCAGCGTCACGCCCGATGCCTTCACGCACGGCACGTCAGAGCAGCGCATGCACTGGTTCCGCCAGGGCTTCGACGGCGGCGATCTTCGACAGTGCGATACCTTCCGCTCCGGAGCGAATGCCTGATCGCCTGATCGCCGCTCAGCGCCCGCCCGCGCAGTCCAGCAGCGCGCCCGTCACGTAAGACGCCGCATCGGAGAGCAGCCACACGATGGTCTCGGCCACTTCGTGCGGCGTGCCGGGCCGGCCGATCGGCGTGGCGCTGCCAAGGCGCTGCGCGCGATCGGGCTGGCCGCCTGAAGCGTGAATATCGGTCTCGATCAAACCGGGGCGCACGGCATTGACCCGCACGCCATCGCGCCCGAGTTCACGCGCCAACCCGAGCGTCATGGTGTCGACGGCGCCCTTGGAGGCAGCGTAGTCGACATATTCGTGCGGCGACCCCAGCCGCGATGCCGCCGACGACACGTTAACCAACGAACCGCCCACGCCACCACGCGAGGTCGACAACCGCCGCGCCGCCTCGCGCGCTACCAGAAAGGCGCCAAGCACGTTGGTCTCGAACATCGTACGCAGCCGGTGCGTGGTCATGTCGGCCACGTCCTGAGCCTCGGCCACGATGCCGGCGTTGTTGACGACGCCATGCAGCGCGCCAAAGCGTCCGGCCGCCGCTTCGAACAGGGCGATCACATCTTCGTCGTTCGACACATCGCCCTGCACCGCCAGCGCGTGGCCGCCCGCCTGTTCGATCAGCCCCACCGTCTCTTCCGCCGCCTGCCGGTTGCCGCGATATTGCAGCGCGACAGACCAGCCGCGTTGCGCGCACAGAACCGCCGTGGCGCGGCCGATACCCCGGCCCCCGCCGGTAATGACGATGGTCTTGGACATGCCGATCTCCCGATGTGTTGTTGTGTTCGCAATTGTGCCGAGATACCGCGTTTTTGGCAGCGAGGGATGTGTCCGAATCCGGCGAATCCATGCGACCCGACAGGGCTAGACTAGCTGCCGAGTCACCCGATCACCACCATGCACCTCGACCACAACGCCTGCTACCACGCCGTGCAATCGCGCGACCGTCGCTTTGACGGCTGGTTCTTCGTCGGTGTGACATCCACCGGCGTATATTGCCGCCCCGTTTGCGCGGTCCGCACGCCGCTGGAAAAGAACTGCCGCTTCTTCAACACGGCCGCCGCCGCCGAGCGCGCGGGCTTTCGGCCGTGCCTGCGCTGCCGGCCGGAACTGGCACCCGGCCACAGCCTGGCCGAGATGTCTTCGAGCCTCGCGCGCGCCGCCGCCCGCATGATCGACGAAGGCTTTCTGCAAGAGCACGACCTGGCCGCACTGGCCGCAGCCGTGGGCGTGACTGACCGCCACTTGCGCCGCATCTTCCGCGCCGAGTTCGACGTCTCGCCCATCGAGTACGCGCAAACGCAGCGCCTGCTGCTCGCCAAGCAACTGCTGACCGACACCGCCATGCCCGTCGGCGATGTCGCCTTTGCGGCCGGCTTCGGGAGCGTGCGGCGTCTGAACAGCGGCTTTACCGAGCACTACGGCTTTGCACCCACGCGCCTGCGCTCGCGCACGACGGCTGCGCACACCGAAGACGGCCCCACACTCATGCTGGGCTACCGGCCACCGTTTGCGTGGCAAGCGTTGCTCGCGTTTTTGCGCGCTCGTGCGGTCGATGGCGTCGAGGTGGCCGACGCCGACAGCTACGCACGCACGATCACCGTCGCCTACGCCGGCGCGCGACACATCGGCTGGCTGCACGCGCGCAATGTGCCGCAACGCCATGCGGTGGCGCTCACCCTGTCGCCCAGCCTGCTGCACGCCATGCCGCCCGTGCTGGCGCGCGCGCGGCGGCTGTTCGACCTCGATTGCCGGCCCGATCTGGTGGACGGGCACCTCGGCACGCTCGCTGCCGAAACCCCCGGCCTGCGCGTGCCGGGCGCTGTCGACGGCTTTGAAATTGCGGTGCGCGCCATCGCCGGGCAGGTCATTTCGCTGGCGCAGGCACGGCGCATTCTCGGTCGCATGACTGCCGTATATGGCGTGCCGTTGCAGCAACCGCGCGAGGGGTTGGCCACCGCATTTCCTAACGCTGCGGCATTGGCGAACATCGACGCGCAGGCGCTATCTGCGCAGACCGGTCTGCAGGCCAGCCGCGCTGCCGCCGTCGTCGAACTCGCCCGCGCCATCGACGGCGGGAGGCTGCGGCTCGAACCGCTGGTGCCGCTCGGCCCCACGCTGGCCGCGTTGCAGGCATTGTCCGGCATCGGCGAATGGACCGCGCAATACGTCGCCATGCGTGCGCTGGGCTGGCCGAACGCATTTCCGCTGGGCGACTACGTCTTGCGCAAACGGCTCGCCAACGGCGACGGCACGCTGCCCACGCGCCGTGCCATGGTCGAGCGCGCCGAACCCTGGGCGCCCTGGCGCGCGTATGCCGCCATGCATCTCTGGCACCGCGAGGATGCGCTCACCCAACCTGCGTCGCATTGATTGACGAGTCGACCGCCATGTACCGCCACACCTTTGCCTGCCCGCTCGGCGATCTGCTCTTGACCGCCACCGACACGCGCCTGACCGGCGCGTTCTTTCCCGGCCAGAAGACGATTCCGCTGAATGCCGCGCGCATGTCGCCGGGCGCGGACATCCCGGTCATCCGCGAGGCACAGGCACAGTTCACGGCGTACTTTGCCGGCAAGCTGCACGACTTCAATCTGCCGATGGCGCCCGAGGGCACGCCGTTTCAGCAAGACGTCTGGCGCCTGCTTTGCAACATCGCATTCGGCAGTCGCACCACGTACGGGCAGATCACCGCGCGCCTGGGGCTCACGCGCGAACATGCACGCGCGGTGGGCACCGCCGTGGGCCGCAACCCGATCTCGATCGCCATCCCGTGCCACCGCGTGGTCGGCGCGGATGGTGCGCTCACGGGCTATGCCGGCGGCTTGCCACGCAAGGCCGCGCTACTGCGGCTCGAAGGGCATCCCGCGCGGGTCGGCGAACGCCTGCCCATGGCTGACGACCGCCGCCAAGGCACGCTGGCACTGCAGCCTGCATAAAACCCGAATCGCGCGGACAATGCGCGCACACCGCCCCACAACGATAACGAGCCCCCTTCCATGCGCCGCTCCGACGTGCTTGAACTTCTCACCCTGGCTGCCCTATGGGGCGGCTCTTTCCTGTTCATGCGCGTGGCAGCGCCGCCGTTCGGGCCCGTTGCGCTCATTGCGCTGCGTGTGGCGATCGCCTCATGCTTCCTCGTCCCGATACTGACCTGGCGCGGCGGCATGGGCGCCCTGCGCACGCACTGGCCGCATCTGCTGGCCGTGGGCGTGCTGAACTCGGCCATCCCGTTCTGCCTGTTCGCCTACGCCGAACTCACGCTTACGGCGGGCTTCACCTCGGTGCTCAATGCGGCGGCCCCGTTGTTTGCGGCCATCGTCGCGTTCACATGGCTGGGCGAGCGGATGTCGTCGCTGCGCGTGCTTGGATTGGGGATTGGCTTCATCGGCGTGATCGTGCTGGTGGGCGGGTCGTCTGTCATCGATGCAAAACAAGGCGGCGTGGCGGTAGCCGCGGCACTGTCGGCTACCGTGCTGTACGGCGTGGCCAGCAGCCACACCAAGCGCTTCCTGACCGGCGTGCCGCCGCTGGCCGTGGCGACCGGCAGCCAATTGGCCGCCGCCATCGTGCTCGCACCATTGGCCTACTGGCTTTGGCCCGCGCAAACGCCCACCGGCAGCGTGTGGCTGCACGTCATCGCCTTGGGTATCGCGTGCACAGGCGTCGCCTACATCCTCTTCTTCCGCCTTGTCGCGCACGTGGGGCCGACGCGCGCGGTGTCGGTCACCTTCCTGATCCCGGTGTTTGGCGTGCTGTGGGGCATCCTGTTCCTGGGCGAGCAGCTAACGCTCAACATGGTGATCGGCTGCGCGGTGATCCTGCTCGGCACGTCGCTGTCGACCGGCGTGTTCGCACCAGGCAAAAAGGCCCCTGCAAATGCGGCAACCGCTGCAAAGGATAAGGATTCGCTTTTGCGTTCCGGCCGCTGAATGGCCACGTTGATCGTGCCCCGCTTGGCCGGGGCACCGCAGTGCGCCGGTCAAAGCCCGCTTGAAGTCGACGCTTAAATCCGCAGTTGAATCCGTAAGCAATGCTGTTATGTCTTCTCCGCCCCACATTGCGAAGGATTTTTCCGTCGATTCGTGCAACGCGAGAAAACGTTGGCGCTGCCCCGATAAATAGCCGACTTGTAATGAATACCCTACCGCTTTGACGCCCATGCAATTTATTCAATGGCGCCAGCATTGGCTCTGTAGATAGATTTAAAAAATCTGCAAAACTGAAGTAGACGGCCGAAACATCGACCAACGCGCACTCGATCTTAACGATCCGATAATCCGATTTGAGAAAATTGCATCATCGATTACGGATATCTCCGCGCGTTGCACAGATTTTCTTTGTTATGCTCGCCATCGGTCGATGAGGGGCGTGCAAGGGAACGGCACATTTGCTGCAAAGCAGCCGAATTCCCAATTGCCGGCGGGTTCTCCGCTGCACAGCCGACTAAGCACGCTCCATCAAATACGTTGGATACGCGCATGCTGGACGTCTACCTGAATAAGCATCTGATCGGTCAGCTATCGTGCGGCCGCAGCGGTTGGGCGTTCGAATACGATTCCCGCTGGCAGGCTTCGTCGCAGGGCTTTGATCTGAGCCCGCACCTGCCGCGCACCGCTGGCAATATCGCCGACACGGCAAAAGCCCAGCCGGTACGCCACTTCTTTGAATACCTGCTGCCCGAACCGGCACGCAACACGCCGAAGGCTGCTGCCGCGGCGCTCGAGCATCTCGCGCAGGCGGCGCCGCATCTGGATGGCCCGCTGGCCCTGGTGCCGGCCGGCCTCAAACCATGCAGCGGGCGCGCCGACGGGCTGTCCGAGCGCGATCTCGTGCTGCAGTTCCAGCAAACTGTCGGTCGCCCGCCCCGCAGCACGCCGCTGCGCGTGGCTGAACCTCGCGCACGCTATGGCACCGATGCTGCCGCAACGTCCGAAGAAATCAGCCTGCCCTTCCTGGCCTCGAATGGCTTGCCGGTGTCGATGTGGCTCGGCCGGTTTTCCGCGCCGGCCAATGCCGCACAATCGAGCCACTTCGTTCGGCTGGATCTGGGCGAAGGCGCGCACTTGCCGTACGCCACCATCAACCACTGCTGGGCCACGCTGTTGGGCCGCAGCATCGGGCTGGACACACCGTTCATCGGGCTGCGCCAGTTTCCCGAAACGGCCGCGGTGGTGCAGCGCCTTGATCGCACCCTGCGCTGCAAGAGCGACGATACCGCGCTGGTGCAGGCCCGCTATGTCGTCTCGGCGGTGCAACTGCTGGGGCTTTCACCCAAGCACCGCTTCCTGCCGATTACAGTCGAGCAGGTCGCGCAATGTGCGAGCCTGTGTGCAGACCCCGCTTCCGCCACGGCCGCGCTGTTCCGCTGGATGGTGTTCTGCCTGCTGATCGGCGGGCGCAACGCCTCGGCCGGCACACTGCACTTCCACATTGGTGCGGACGGCATCCGCCTTGCGGCGCACGACCACCTCTTCTGCGCAGCGGTCTACGCCAACGAATGGAATGCCGATGAACTGTCGCCAGATGCGCAAGCCCGTTATGAGGCTATCGACCAGGACGCCCTGCTCGCCCTGGCCGATCACCTCGGCTACGACGCCAGCCAGGCGCGCCGCGAGTTGCTAAGGCTGATCAGCATGCTCGCGCCGCAGTCCTCATTCGTGGCGACGCATCTGTCCCAGGCGCTCGGGCATTCGCCCACGCGCGCCGCGGAGATCGATTTCCTCGCGCGCATCCACCGCCACGTATCCGAAACGGCACGGCGGCTGGGCGGCAAGACCGCCGAAGTCTGAACTAAAGCGCGAGCCTTGAGCCGCCAGCAAACTTAGAGCGCGGCCAAGCTGACCGTGCCATAGCGCGCATAGCCGTGCGCGGCCAGCGTATCCATGGCCTCGGCTTCTGCGCGGGCAAATGTCAGCGCGAGCGTATCGGGGCTTCCTGCCCCGCTGGCGAAGGCCTGATAGGCCGCGAACGCCTCGCGCGGCGACACACCACTGCGTTCAAGCACGCGCTGCGCGGCCTCGAGCGCCGCACGAATCGCCGTCTCCCCGGGCGGGGCATCGCGAAACGCCAGCTGTAGACAAGACGTCGTCGGATTCATCCGCGTTTCGATGTTCGATTCACTGGAACAGCACACCTGACCCAGTCTAGGAAAGCGCCTACCGAGTGCCAAGCGTTGCGCTCGCCCTTGGGCGTGTTTCTGCCCAACGCGCATGAGGGACTCGGGGATGCCCCCGGGTGCACATGCCCTGAATCACGTTGCATAATCGAATCGATTGACGAAGCAACGACTTTGTTGGCGCCACCATAACGACAGGAGACATCCATGATCACGCCCCCCATCCGGCTGAAACGTACTGCGCTCGCCTGGCTTCTGGCCAGTGCAGCCTTGCCGACGTTCGCGCAGATTCCGTCCAGCCCTGGCGGCACGCCATCCGCAACTGCGCAACCTGCGGCGGCCACGGCCGGCGGGATCGACGTGGCGCAGATCAAGCCGGCGGTGGACGCGGCGGTCAATGCGGAATACGGTCAGCTCGACCTGCTCTACAAAGACATCCACGCGCATCCGGAGCTGGCGTTCCAGGAAACGCGCACGGCGGCCAAGCTGGCCGAGCAGATGCGCAAGATCGGCTTTGATGTGACGGAGCACGTTGGCAAGACCGGCGTGGTGGCTGTCTATCGCAATGGCGCCGGCCCGACGATCCTGGTGCGCACTGAACTCGATGCGCTGCCGATGGAAGAGAAGACCGGCCTGCCCTATGCAAGCCACGTCCAGACGAAATGGCGCGGCGAGGACGTAGGCGTGGCGCACAGCTGCGGGCATGACGTACACATGGCGTCGTGGGTGGGCACCGCCAAGACGCTGGTGTCGCTCAAGGACCGCTGGCACGGGACGCTGGTATTCGTCGCGCAACCTGCCGAGGAAACCGTGACGGGCGCGCAGAGCATGATCGACGACGGCTTCTTCAAGCGCTTTCCCAAACCCGACTATGCGTTTGCGCTGCATACCGGCCCGGGGCCGTACGGTTCGATCGTTTTCAACAGCGGTCCGATCACGTCCAACTCCGACGGGCTGGAAATTACGTTCAAGGGCCGCGGCGGCCACGGCTCTGCGCCCGACAAAACCATCGACCCGGTGATGATGGCGGCGCGCTTCGTGGTCGATCTGCAAAGCGTGATCAGCCGCGAGAAGGATCCGCAGGAATTTGGCGTGGTGAGCATCGGCGCCATCCAGGGCGGCAGCGCCGAGAACATCATCCCCGACAGCGTGCTGCTGCGCGGCACGATCCGTTCGTACAAGCCGGCGGTGCGCCAGAAGATGCTCGACGGCATCCGCCGCACGGCCAAGGCCGTTACCGAAATGTCGGGCGCGCCGGACGCCGATATCAAGATCACGGAGGGCGGCAAGGCGGTCAACAATGATCCGACCGTGGTGGCGCGCACCGAGGCGATGTTCAAGACTGCCTTCGGCAACGACCGCGTGCTGCGCGTGCCACCCATCACGGCCAGCGAAGATTTCTCGGCGTTTGTTGACGCGGGCATCCCGTCAATGTTCTTCTTCATTGGTGTGAACGATCCGCAGACGTTCTTCGCCTCGCTCAAGCCGGGTGCCAAGCCGCTGCCGACCAATCATTCGCCGCTGTTCGCGCCCGTGCCGGAGCCGTCCATCAAGACGGGCGTGACGGCAATGTCGCTGGCAGTGCTCAATGCGCTGCAATGGAACAAGGCGTCGGGCCAGTAGGCCGGCGTTGATGTGGGCGCGGAGCCCGATGACCGGGCGGCCGCGCCTTTTGATTTCTCAGGAGGGGATTCCATGTTCAACCGTTTCATCCGCACCGGCGCCCTGCTGCTGTGCGCCTGCGCCGCGGCACCCGCCCTGGCACAAACCACGACGCAAGCCACCAACCGCCTCGACGAAATCATCGCGCGCGGCACGCTGCGCGTCGGCACCACCGGCGACTACAAGCCGTTCACCTACAAGAACCCCGCCGATGGCCGCTTCATTGGCCTGGACGTCGAGATGGGCGAACGCCTGGCCAAGGCACTCGGCGTGAAGCTGGAAATCGTGCCGACCACGTGGTCGACGCTGATGCAGGACTTTGCAGCAGACCGCTATGACATCGCCATGAGCGGTGTGTCGGTCACGCTGGAGCGGCAAAAGAAGGCGTTCTATTCGATCCCGTATCAGCGCGATGGCAAGACGCCGATCACGCGTTGCGAGAACCAGGCGAAATACCAGACCCTGGCGCAGATCGACCAGCCGAACGTGCGCGCGGTGGTCAACCCGGGGGGCACCAACGAGAAATTCGCGCGCGAGCACTTGAAGCAGGCGCAGATCCGCGTGTATCCGGACAACGTGACGATCTTCAACGAGATCGTCGCCGGCCGTGCAGACCTGATGATGACCGACGCAGTGGAAACCAAGCTGCAGCAAAAGCTGCATCCGGAACTGTGTGCCGTGCACCCGGAAGCGCCGTTCGATTTCTCCGAGAAGGCATACCTGCTGCCGCGCGACGTGGTGTTCAAGAACTTCGTCGACCAGTGGCTGCGGCAAACCACCGAGAGCGGTGAATTCGCCAAGCGCTTTGATGCGTGGCTGGCGTATCCGTGGAACACACCGGCCAAGTAAACGGCCTGAGCAGTGCTATGCCCGTGCGGCGCGCCTGGCAGCGCCGCCCATCAGCAGCACGAGGCACACTCCGTTAAGCAGCGCGCCAAGCATCCAAACCGTGCCGGACCACACCGGCGCGGTCATCGCATACACCGCTGTGGCGGCCAGCGGCCCGATCATCGCGGCCACGCTGGCAAGGCTTGCCAGCGCGCCCTGCAACTCGCCCTGCTCATGCTCGCCCACCTGGCGCGAGAGCATGGCCTGCAGCGCCGGCATGCCAACCTCGGCCATGCACAGCACCACCATGGTCGGGTAGACCATCCAGCCGGCGCTGATCCAGGCCATCGCCGCAAAGCCAGCCACATCCATCATCACGCTCAACACCACGGCGCGGCGCTCGCCCAGCGCACGTGAGATCGGCCCGGTCAGGAATGCCTGCGCCAGCGCATGCATCAGCCCATAAGCCGCCAGTGACAGGCCGGCGGCACGGGTGTCCCAACCGAAGTGCGCCTCGCCGTGAATGACCCACAGCGTTTGCGGAATCTGCCCGACGATTTCGATGATCGCCAGCACAGCCAGCAACGGCAACAGCGTCGGCACACGTGCCACGCGGCGCAGCGACTGCACCGGCAGCAGCGCGCGCCACGCAAACGGCGCACGTTCTGCACGGCGTGACTCCGGCAACGCGAAGCAAGCCACCAGAAAGTTGACGCCGTTGAGCGCCGCCGCCAGCAGGAACGGCGCACGCAGCCACCAGTCGCCCAGCAGCCCGCCCAACGCCGGCCCGGCGATGAATCCCAAGCCGAAGCACGCGTTCATCAGCCCGTAACGGCGCGCGCGATCGGCCGGCGCGGTGATGTCGGCGATGTACGCCGTCGCCACCGCATAGTTGGCACCGGTGATGCCCGCCACCACGCGCCCCACATAAAGCACCCACGCGTGGGGCGACAGCGCCATGACGAGGTAATCGACCGCCGCGCCCGCCAACGACAGCAGCAGCACCGGCCGGCGCCCGTAGCGATCGGCCAGCGCGCCCAGGATCGGCGCAAAGACAAATTGCATCGCCGCATACGCCGCGATGAGCAGGCCGAATTCGAATGCGATGTCGCCCGTGTGGTCCAGCTCGCGCAGCAGGCTTGGCAGGATGGGCAGGATCAGCCCGATGCCCATGGCATCGAGCGTCAGCGTAACGAGGATGACGGCAAAGGCAGGCATGCGAACGCGCCGCGGGCCCGTCGGGCGGCGGCGCTTCGAAAAACAGAAAGCCGAGATGATGCCGTGGAAGTGCGCGCTTGCAGCGTCGTGCGGCGCTCAGGCGAAAGCCGCCGGCAAGCTTAGTGGAGGTTGGCCGGATCGCCGTGTTGCAGGGCCAGTGCGTCGCGCAGCAGCGCGTCGGTCATGTCGCGGCCCAGGAGCGCCGGGTCAAAGCGCGCGGAGAAACGCGTCGAGCACGACTCCACCTGCAACACCACCTGGCCCGGCGGCAGCAGTTCGATGTCGACGTGGATGACCTCGTCGTCTTCGGTAAAGGAATGCAGCAACGTCAGTGCGCGGTAGCCGTCGGCGCGTTCCACGGCGGTTTCGGTCCAGGACGGCGCCAGCAGCGCGCAGTTCACCAGCGTTTCGGGCTCGTCAGGGCGATACAGGTGCAGGCCCATCATGGTCGAAGCAGCATCGGCCACGCCGGACCATTCGGCTGCAGGAATCAGATCACCGAGCAGCCGAATGTCGTCGACCGCGGCGTCGGTCTGCACAAAAGCGGCACCCAGGAAAAAGGCAGTCTCGTCGCGGAAACCACCCGCCACGGTATTGCGCCACAGGCGATGGCTGCTCTTGCTGCCGAGCGCCACTTGCGACAGCACCTTGGCTGCGCGTGCGCCGTCTGCGCCCGACCACTGGTCCACCGCACCATGCGAGAACAGGCGATCGGCCATCACCAAACCCACGCCTTCGGGCAATACGCGCTCTTTCAGCCAGTTGGCCAAGACGTGCACACCGCTGAACGGCATGTCCGGACGGCCGATCGCATGCGCTCGCACGCGGCCGTTTTCCGGCACGTGGAACGGCATGGCAAACAGCCTCGCCTGATAAGCGACGCCGTCAATCTCGAAACGGGCGATGGAAGCGGTGGTGATGGACATGATGACCTTCCTGCTGCAAGGGGCGGAAAACGCCGCCCGTACCTGCATCAACGACCATCCACGCCGAATGTTTAGCCGCCACATGGGGGGTTGGGGGGGAGGGGAATCCCCACGTCTGTAATGCAACGCAACAATCGGGGGACTGCGAGGCAGGAATTTTTTGCCGCTCCAGCCGTCACACCTTCGCATTAAGGGTTATCCCGCATCTCATATTTTCATTTCAATTCAATGACTTATATGCAGATTGCGGTGCTTGAGGGGTCACAATTGTTCTTATTTTTTGAACAAAGAGTTTAATAGAACTGCTTTTTTACCCCCTGAGCAACGACTAAGCTTATGCCATCGCGTTACCGCACCGCAGCGAAACCTGCCCTGCGGCAATGCTCACCCCCCTGTTGTGGAGTTCACCATGAAAACCAAGAACCTGATTCTCGCCTCGCTGATCGCTGTTGCCGCTGTTCCCGCCTTCGCTGCTGGCGTGCAAAGCCAAGACCCGTACACCAACGGCCAAGCCGTGACCAAGGCTGACCCCTACACCGACGGCGCCCGCAAGGCCGACGTCTACACCGACGGCGCCGTGCGCAAGGCAGACCCGTACACCGACGGCGCGCTGCGCAAGGCCGATCCGTACACCGATGGCGCCCTGGTCGGCAAGGCTGACCCGTTCAGCGACGGCCAATAAGTCGTCCGTCCGCTGTTCGCATCACCCGTATCACTCTCCCTCCCCGATGCCGGGTGCCCCAGTTGGCACCGGCACCGGCTTACCGAGGCGGCCGTTTGGCCGCTTTTTTTTTGCCTACACCCGCAGAGTTCACATTGCGAGCCCGGATTTTTCCTCCCTCAAGCCCCTGGGCGCGCGTCCGATAGAAGAGAATGCATTCATTGGCGGGGCGCCTTCCCTTGAACCCGTTGCGCAAACGTGCCTCGCCACGGACCGATCCCTGAACATCAACATGCGCAAGCGCATCGCCATCGAACACCTGCGGGTGGGCATGTACCTCGACGAATTTGTCGGCTCGTGGCTCGACCACCCGTTCTGGCGGGCACGTTTTCGCGTGGAAGACGCCGCCCAATTGCAGCGCCTGCGTGCCAGCGGCGTGCGCGAGGTGTGGATCGACACCACACGCGGCACCGACGTGGCCGCCGCCAATGCGGCACCTCCGGCCCCTGAAGCCCCGGCGCCGCCCGCCTGCGCCGCCGACGCCAACATCGCACCGCGCCCCATCACGTATGCGGAAGAAATGCGCCGCGCCGCCCGTCTCATCAGCAAGGCAGAGGTGGCCGTGCAGGCCATGTTTGCCGATGCGCGCATGGGCCGCACGATCGAAGCGCGCGACGCATTGCCCTTGGTGGAAGCCATTTCAGGCTCCGTAGACCGCCACCCGAGCGCACTGACAAGCCTCGTGCGCCTGAAAGCAAAAGACCGCTACACGTTCCTGCATTCCGTGGCGGTATGCGCGCTGATGGTGTCGCTGGGCCGCCAGTTGGGGCTCTCCGATGACGAAGTGCGCGACGCCGGCCTTGCCGGGCTGCTGCATGACATCGGCAAGATCGCGATCCCGCCTGAGGTGTTGAACAAGCCCGGCGCCCTGACCGATGCTGAATTCCGCCACGTGATCGTCCACCCGCAGGCAGGGCACGACATCCTCGCGGGCGACAGCAGCATGCGCGACATCGCGCTCGACGTCTGCTTGCACCACCACGAGCGCATGGACGGCACCGGCTATCCGCATAAGCTCGCGGGCGAAGGCATCTCGCTGTTTGCGCGCATGGGCGCCATCTGCGACGTGTACGACGCCGTCACGTCCGACCGCCCATACAAAAAGGCGTGGGAAGCTGCCTACGCGGTGCAGCGCATGGTCGAATGGCGCGGCAACCATTTCGACCCGATGGTGTTCAATGCCTTTATCAAAAGCGTGGGCATCTATCCGGTGGGATCGCTGGTCCGCCTGCGTTCAGGCCGGCTGGCGGTGGTCATGCAGCATGCGCCGGGCGCCTTGCTCACGCCCACGGTCAAGGTATTCTTCTCGATATCGTCGGGCACGCGGATTGCGCCCGAGCTCATCGATCTGGCGCACACCGGCGACCAGATCGTCTCGCGAGAAGAACCCCGCGACTGGGGCCTGACCGACCTCAACGAACTTTGGATACACGGCGACTGATCCGTAGTGCCTTTCCGTGGCGCCTGCTGGCATGGCTCGCGCTGGGCTGGCTGGCGTGCAGCGCATCGGCCTTGGCCGAACCACCACTGCGCATCGGCTCCAAACGCTTCACCGAGTCGTACGTGCTGGGCGAGATCCTCACGCAGACCGCAAGCCCCCACGGCCCCGCCGAACACGTACCGGGCCTGGGCAACACCGCCATCGTCTTCGCCGCGCTCAGGAACGGCAGCATCGACGTCTACCCGGACTACCTCGGCACCATCGCCGCAGAAATCCTGCACTTGCCTGCCGAGCAGGCTGCCAACCCCGATCAGGCAGCGCTGCTGGCCGACGTGAACCGTGGCCTGGCACCGATGGGCCTGGCGGCCGGCGTGCCCCTCGGCTTTGAAGACACCTACGCGCTTGCCATGCGCGACGCCGATGCCGAACGCGAACACATCCGCACGCTCGCCGATCTGGCCACGCACCCGGCGCTACGGCTTGGCCTGTCGCACGAATTTCTCGGCCGCGCCGATGGCTGGCCGGCCATTGCGCAGCACTACAAGCTGCCCCAAAGACCGACGGGCCTCGACCACGGCGTGGCCTACGACGCGCTGCGCGCCAGCCAGGTCGACGCGATCGACATCTACTCCACCGATGCCAAGATCCGCCGCGAACATCTGCGTGTGCTCGACGACCCTGCGCACGTCTTCCCGCGCTACGACGCCGTGCTGCTGTACCGCGCTGACGTTGCGCAACGGCATCCGGCGCAATGGCAGGCGATCAGCGCCCTCGCCGGGCGCATCCAGCGCGACGACATGGTGGCGATGAACGCCGCGGTCGAACTCGAAGGCCAGTCGTTCTCGCAAGCCGCGCGCCAGTTTCTCGCTGGGCGTGGCAGCACGCCAGCAGCGACGCCGGCTCATGCATTCTTCACCCGGCTGATGGACGGCCTGGGGCGGCTCACGCAACGACATCTGATGCTGGTGGGTATTTCGACTGGCGTTGCCGTGCTGCTCGGCGTGCCGCTGGGTCTCATGGCGGCGCGTCGCCGGATCAAGCAGCCGATCCTTGCCGTCGTAGGTGTGCTGCAGACGATTCCGTCGCTGGCGTTGCTGGCGATGCTCATCCCCATCGTCGGGTCGATTGGCGTCGTGCCTGCGCTGATTGCGCTGGCGGTCTATGCGCTGTTGCCCATCGTGCGCAACACGATCGTCGGATTGGAGCAGGTGCCCGATGGCCTGCGCGATGCGGCATTGGCGCTAGGCTTCACGCCGTCACAACGCACGCGCGTAGTGGATCTGCCGCTGGCGCTGCCGGTCATTCTGGCTGGCGTCAAAACCGCCGCGGTCATCAGCGTGGGTACGGCGACCATTGCCGCGTTCATCGGCGCCGGCGGCTATGGCGAGCGCATCGCCACGGGGCTCGCGCTCAACGACAGCGCAACGCTGCTCGCGGGTGCCATCCCCGCCGCGGTACTGGCGCTGCTCGTGCAGGGCGCGTTCGAGGTGGTCGAATGGTGGCTGCGCCGACACGGCAGTGACACCCCGCTCCGCTGACGAGCACGCGCGCGGACGTTCCATTACCATCGCGGTCATTCCAGCCGCCTTGCACGCCCCGCTTATGACCACGCTCCCGTTTTCTACCGCCCTGCTCGTCGCGGCGGCCGGCGTTTATGCCGGCGCCCAGAATGCCCTTGCGGGCGGCGGATCGTTCATCACGTTTCCGGCCTTGCTGCTGGCGGGTCTCAACCCGCTGGGCGCCAACATGACGTCGACAATCGCGCTGTTCCCCAGCCAGATCACCTCGTCGATTGCCGGGCGCAAACTGGCCGGCGGCGTCGATGCCGGCGAACATCACCTCTCGCTCAAGCAGCTCATTGTCATCAGCCTGGTGGGCGGTGTGCTGGGCGCACTGTTGCTGTTGGCGACACCGCCGTCGTTCTTCGCCAAGCTGGTGCCGTATCTCGTGCTGTTTGCGACGAGCGTGTTTGCGTGGGGCAGCTTCCGCCGCAAACCGCTGCATGCGGCATCGGGCATGTCGACCACCGCGCTGGCGACCGCACAGTTTGCAATTGCCATTTACGGCGGCTACTTCGGTGGCGGCATCGGCTTCCTGATGCTCGCGGCGCTGACTGTGGCCGGCCAGCAGGTGCGCATGGCGGGTGCGACCAAGAACGTGCTCGCCATGACGATGAATGCATCCGCCGTGGCGGTGTTTGCGTTCTCTCCGCAGGTGAACTGGGCGGCCGTGGTGGCGTTGGGCATTGGCGGCATCGCGGGCGGATTTGCCGGCGCGTGGCTGCTGCACCGGCTGCCGGAAAAAGTGCTGCGCGGCTTCGTCGTGATCGTCGGGATCGTCCTGACGGTCTGGCTGTTCATGCGCGCCTGAGCGCCACACCTGACGTTGACTTGACAGCGTTTGTCCGACAGACGGTTCAGTCAACGCCTACTGTCTGCCGGGGGGCCGCTTTCCTATTGTGACGTTCGGGATGCACGTCGTGGCACGCGGCATGCGTGCCGTGAAGTCGACCCCGTGTCACAACAAGGAGAACGAGCATGCAAGCACGCAAGATGTCGAGTCTGGCCGCAGCAATTGCAATGGCCGCCTGCGCGTGGATCGTCGCGGCGCCCGCGCAAGCCCAGCAGAAGGATCACAGTGCAGTGACGGGCGTCGACAGCCCGATGGAGGGCCCGCGCACCCAGGTTCAGCGCAACGCCGATGCCGCTGCCAACCCCGGCTATCACAACAACGCCACCGGCGCGCAACCCGAAGCCACGCCCGGCACGCTCAAGCAGAAAGTCCATCGTGCGCATGTGAAGACCGACAAGTGGGTCGACAAGCACGTCACGCACCGCCATGGCAAGGGCAAGGCGATGGCCGAATCGTCGTCGGACCGCGCGTTCTGGTCGCACCGCGCCAACCAGTGCGATTCGCTGGTGGGTGAAGCCCAGCGCGTCTGCCGCGAACGTCGCTCCGAAGCGGTGAACGGCCAATAACGCTGCTCGCGGCCCATAGAAAAAGCCACCGATATCCGGTGGCTTTTTTGTTGCGACAGACAGGGCGTCAGACGATGCCGGTGGCGTAGAACACGGCAATCACGAAGAACACCGCCAGCGTCTTGATGATCGTCACGCAGAACACATCGCGATACGCCTCGCGGTGCGTGAGGCCCGTCACGGCCAGCAGCGTGATCACGGCGCCATTGTGCGGCAGCGTATCCATACCGCCCGAGGCCATCGCCGCGACGCGGTGCAGCACCTCCATCGGAATGCCCGTCGCCTGCGCGGCCTGCACGAACTGATCGGCCATTGCCGCCAGCGCAATGCTCATACCGCCCGATGCGGAACCGGTGATGCCGGCAAGCGTGCTGACCGTTACTGCTTCATTGACGAGCGGATTCGGAATCGCACGCAGGCCATCGGCGAGCACCAGGAAACCCGGCAGCGCGGCAATCACGCCACCGAAGCCGTATTCCGAAGCGGTGTTCATTGCGGCAAGCAGCGCGCCCGACACGGCCGCCTTGCTGCCTTCGGCAAAGCGGCCCTTCACAGCGCGGAAGCCGAACACCAGCACCACGATGATGCCGATCAACAGCGCCGCTTCCACGGCCCAGATCGCGGTCAGCTTGTCGGCTTCAACCGTCAGCGGCTTGGGCAGGCCGGGCAACGCAACGGTGACGACCTTGCCGTACCACGTGGGAATCCAGCGCGTGAACAGCAGGTTCATCACGCCCACCAGCACCAGCGGCGACAACGCGACGAGCGGATGCGCGAGCGTGCCGGTCTCGGCGGTCTCGGGCTCGTTCACCAGCTTGGTGAGGCCGTGGTCATAGCCGTGGCCATTGCGCAGCGCTGCGCGGCGGCGCCATTCCAGATACGACATGCCGACCACGATGATGAACAGCGCGCCGATGGTGCCGAGCCACGGTGCCGCCCACGACGTGGTGTGGAAGAACGTGGTCGGAATGATGTTCTGGATCTGCGGCGTGCCCGGCAGCGAATCCATCGTGAACGAGAACGCGCCCAGTGCGATCGTGCCTGGAATCAGGCGCTTGGGGATGTTGCCCTGGCGGAACATCTCGGCTGCAAACGGGTACACCGCAAACACCACCACGAAGAGCGACACGCCGCCGTAGGTCAGCAGCGCGCACACCAGCACGATGGAAAGCATCGCCCGCTTGGCGCCTACCACCCGGATGACCGACGCGACAATCGAGCGCGAAAAGCCCGACAGCTCAATCACCTTGCCGAACACGGCACCGAGCAGGAATACCGGGAAATACAGTTTGACGAAGCCGACCATCTTCTCCATGAAGATGCCGGAGAACACCGGCGCCACAGCCGATGGATCGCTCAGCAGCACCGCGCCGAGGGCAGCGAGTGGTGCAAACAGGATGACGCTGTAGCCGCGATATGCGGCGAACATCAGAAATGCCAGCGCAGCCAGCACGATGATGACGGACATCGACAATCTCCTCGCATGCTTTTCTTTTAAGAGCGAAGGATTGTATGTCGCGATGCAACAGATTCCGTTACGCAATCACGCGTATTGAACTGACGGCGGAACTGGCGTTCGCGCGCGCCGGATGGGCCTCTTCGTCACGTTGACGATGACGATTCAATGACGGTGCCCCCACCCTCCTCCGTGACCCCAGCCGCCGCGACCGCCCCACCCGCGGCCACCCCAACCGCGATGGCACCCCCAGCAGCCGCCCCCGCCAATCCACACGCTGCCGAACACCGGCGCCGCGTAAACCGGCGCTGGGTAATAGGCCGGCCCATAGTAGTAGTAAGGATCGTACGGATACGCAGCCGCTGGCGCAGGCGCCACGGCCATCGGGGGGATCGGGTTGCCGTAGGCATCGTAATACGGTGCGACCACGCAGCCGCCCAGCAAGACGACCGCGCACGCGGCCAGCGCGCCCGGCAGGATGGCGGCACGGCGGCCAGGTTGCGATGCGCGGTCCATGATGTGCTCCGTTGGATGCATGTGCATATGCGTTCGACAGTGTTTGGCTGACTCAATTCCAAGGTCTTCGTATACCGCGCCGCAGCGAATCCTTGCCGGATCACTTACCATGACCGCTTCGCCGCCCGCGCTGGGGAGAGATCGAGGCAGGCGATGCCCATAAAACACTGGAGGACACATCCATGCAAGCCACGGCAGCGCCCACCCACGGCGATCGGGCAGCGGCACCGGCCATCTCTGCGGCCACCCGACGCAAGGCCATCATCGCAGCCACGATCGGCAACGGCCTCGAATGGTTCGACTTTACCGTCTACGGTTTCTTTGCGCTCATCATCGCCAAGCTGTTCTTTCCCACCGGCAATGAACTCACTTCGTACCTGCTGACCGCCGCCACGTTCGGCGTGGGGTTCTTCATGCGGCCGGTCGGCGCCGTCGTCCTTGGCATTTACGCCGACCGCGTAGGACGCAAGGCAGCGCTTACGCTGACCATCATGATGATGGCGCTGGGCACGGCCATCATCGGGTTGGCCCCCACTTACTCTCAGATCGGCGTGGGCGCGCCGATCCTGATCGTCATAGCGCGTCTCATCCAGGGGTTCTCCGCCGGTGGTGAAGTTGGCGGCGCCACGGCGTTCCTGATCGAATACTCCCCCGACGAAAGGCGCGGCTACTTCGCAAGCTGGCAGCAGGCGAGCCAGGGCATCTCGTTCATCCTCGGCGCGGCAATGGGCGCGCTCGTCATCAACGGGCTTTCGCCGGAACAGGTCGACGCCTGGGGCTGGCGCATTCCATTCCTGTTCGGGCTGCTGATCGGGCCGGTCGGTATGTACATCCGCTCGCACCTGCACGAGCCGCCGGCGTTTAAAGAGCAGAAGGCTAAGGCCGCCAAGGAATCGCGCCTGGCGCCGCTGTCGCAAGTTTTCCGCGACCATCCGCGCGAAGTGCTGGGCGGCCTGGGCGTGACGATTCTCTGGACGGTCTGCACCTATACGCTGGTGTTCTACATGCCGACGTATGCCAAGCAACAACTTGGGCTACCGCTCGGTGCGACGTTCCAGTCGACTGCACTTTGCGGCGTGATCATCTTTGTGCTGTGTCCCATCATGGGTACCCTGTCCGACCGCATCGGGCGCAAGCGCATGCTGGGCACGGTGGCGCTCGTCATTGCAGCTGCGGCGTATCCGCTCTTCCACTGGCTCAACGTCAACCCGACGGTGCAGACCCTGCTGCAGGTGCAGGTGATCCTGGGTGTGTTGCTGGCGGCATTCACGGGCCCGGCTCCGGCCGTGCTGGCCGAGCAATTCCCGACGGCGGTGCGGTCTACCGGCCTGTCGATTTCGTACAACCTGGCGGTCACGATCTTCGGTGGTTTTGCTCCGCTGATCGTCACGAAGTTGATCGAAACCACCGGCAGCAAGCTGGCACCGTCGTACTACGTGATGGCCGCGGCGATCATCAGCGTGCTTGCGCTGTCGCTGATGCACGACCGCACGGGCAAGGCGATCGAAAAGTAATCGCTTGAAGTAGACCCCGCGCGAAACACGAGCGAAAACGGCCGGTGGATCACCCCACCGGCCGTTCGTCTTTTGCGCCCAGCAACGCTGCGTTTTCCAGCACACGCACGCCCGGCGCATCCACACGCGCCGCCATGACGAGCGCTGCCGCCACCGATTCCGCCGACACCGGTCGCCATGTCTTCGGAATCATCCATCCGATTGCATGCGACACGCCTTGCGCAACGCGTTCACCGAGCCGAAATTCTGCGCGCGCGCCGAGCAGCAATGACGGCCGAACCACCGTCACGGACGGAAAGCCGATCGACAGGATTTCGGCCTCCACCTCGCCTTTGCAGCGGTTGTAGAAAACACGGGAGTGCGCATCTGCGCCCAACGCGCTCACCAGCAAAAAATGATGCGCACCCGCAGCAAACGCGCGCCGCGCCAATTCGACCGGATACTCGACATCAACGCGCCGGAATGCAGCCTGCGAGCCAGCCTTCCGGATCGTCGTGCCAAGCGCGCAGATCACGATATCGGCGGCAAACGCAGACTGCGTTTCGGGCGCATTCAGGCGTTCAAAATCGACCACGCATTCGCGCAATCGACCGGGTGCTGCCTGCCCCGCTGTCAAGGCCGCGCGCCGCCGTACAAACGCCGTGACGCTGCCCGCCCAGGGCTGCGCAACCAGACGACGCACCACCGCGCGGCCCACCAGCCCGTTGGCGCCGGCCACCAGAACGGCCGGTCCGCTGGGTTGCTCCGGCGATTCGCCGCCGGCCGCGAAGCCTTGTCCGACAGGCATTTGCGAACTCGACATGATGTTCTCCATGAAGTTTGCACGGGCCCAGAAACACAGTGTACGGCGTCTGCCGAACCGGTTTTCGGCAGCGCCGCCTGCGCGCTTTCGGTGCGTTTTCGGCAAGAAGGACGCTTGCGGAAATGCAAACAAACCCCGTCGATATCAGGTGTTTCCCGGATACCCGCCCGCAAACCCAGGCGGGACAAGTGTCGGCTGCAAGCAACGGCCCGCAAACCCTTGCAGTTAGGGGATGTGCAACCCTTCGCAACGGTGATATAAAACGGGTCGCAGTACAACGCTGTCCAACAAACCTGAAGTGGGGAACTGACATGACGACCAAATCCGAACTCGTAGCCGCCATTGCGAAAGACGCTGAACTGAGCAACGCCGCCGCCGAGCGCGCGCTGAACTCCGCGCTGGAAAACATCAAGAAGACCGTCGCCAAGGGCGGCACCATCACGCTGGTTGGCTTCGGTTCGTTCTCGTCGGGCAAGCGTGCAGCACGCACGGGCCGCAACCCGCGCACCGGCGAAGCCATCAAGATCCCGGCAACCAAGACCGTGAAGTTCACGGCTGGCAAGGGCTTCAAGGACGCCGTGAACAAGAAGAAGTAAGAGTCTTCTGCCGAGCCCGGCATGCGTGCCGGGCCGGGAGACTTGCAAGGGACCCTACGGGGTCCCTTTTCTTTTGGTGCGTTTGATCTGGCGCAACGTCATGCGACCGGCCACACACCCACCAGATAACCGACCGAACCGACACGCGCGACAACCGTGCACGGATCGCCCTCGGCATCGAGCCATGCAGCCGCGCCCTGTGGTACATCGCCCGCGCCGATCGACAGCACGCCGTGCACGCAATACACCAGCCATTGCATGCCCGGATGCAATCGCGGCAGCGAACGGCGCTCGCCGGCTGCCAGGGTAATCGCCTCGGCGTGATGCGCCCAGGCGTCGCGCCGCGTCATCACGTTGAAATCCGACAGCGGCGCATCGAGCGTGGCATGCACGTCCGCTTCCCCGGGAAAGCGCACCGGCGCTTCACCAGGGGCCAGCATCACGGCTTCGAAGTCGGCACGATGCATCGTCAGACGGCCGCCCGCAATCACCGCAAGCGATCGGTCAATACCGGCAAAGCGCGAGAACGGCCCGGCCGCGTCCACCTGCGCGGTGCTCACGCGCCAGTCGAAATTGTCGAGCGTCGCTCCAGCCGGCGCGATGGCGATTTCAGTCGTGACGCCGCCGCCGTTCTTCCACGGCATGCGGCGCATTGCATCTGCAGGAATCAGCTTCATGAGCGACGCAACAGGTGATAGGCCAGACGCGCCGCCACGCGCACGGTGCGACGGTCCTGGTCGTATTCGGGATTGGTCTCGGCGATGTCCGCCACGCGCACCTTGCCGGTGGCGCAGACATGCTGCACGAGGGCTTCGAGCACCGGCAGCGTGATTCCGTAGGCCGCAGGTGCGGACACGCCCGGCGCAACGGCGGCCGCCAGCACATCCATGTCGATGGTCAGGTAGACGTGATCGGCATCGGCCAGCCATGCATCGAGGTCGGCCATGCGGGCATCGAGGTGCCGCTCCTGCACGTCGGTGTCTTCTACGTAGTGCGCGTGCAGTGCATCGGCGCGCTCGAACAGCGCGGGCGTGTTCGACAAGCGGCTCACACCGAGGCAGCAATACGTGAGGTCGACGCTGTGTGCGGCGCAGTCTTCTGCGATCTGGTCGAACGGCGTGCCGGAGTTGCCCGGGCGGCTTGTGCGCAGGTCGAAATGCGCATCGAAATTGACGACCGCGAGACGCCCCCTCCAGCCTTGTTTCTGCCAATGCTGACGCAGGCCCTGGTAGGTGCCGAACGCCACCTCGTGTCCCCCACCGAGCACGACCGGCCGCGCACCGGCATCGAGCAGCTTGCACACGGTGCCGCCAAGCGCGGCTTGCGCGCGTTCCAGATCGCCGTCTTCACACGTGACATCTCCCGCGTCGGCGAGCACCGACAGCCCATGCGCGGGAACATTGGCCAATGCACGGCGGATTTCGCGCGGGCCCTGCGCAGCACCGGCGCGGCCGTGGTTGCGCACCACGCCCGCGTCGCACGCAAACCCGACCAGCGCGGGCACGCCGGACAACGCGGATAACGTTGTCGCATCAGCCGCTTGCACGATCTGGAACAGGCGCGTGACGTCACCGCGTTCGCCGGTGTCGTCACGCCCCTGCCAGATGGAAGCATCGAACGTAGCAGCTTCGGTCATCGTCATGCGCGTGTCAGCACCGCTTGCAGGAACGAACGCGTGCGCGCTTCCTTGGGCTCGCCAAAGATGACCGACGGCGGCCCAGCTTCGACGATGCCGCCGCCGTCCATCACCACCACCACGTCGGCCACTTCGCGTGCGAAGCCCATCTCGTGCGTGACCACGAGCATCGTCATGCCTTCCTTGGCCAGCACCTTCATCACCTGCAGCACTTCGCCAACGAGTTCCGGGTCGAGCGCAGATGTCGGCTCGTCGAACAGCATCACCTTGGGCCGCATCGCCAGCGCACGGGCAATGGCCACGCGCTGCTTCTGTCCGCCTGAGAGGCTGGCAGGCATCGCGTCGGCCTTGTGCGCCAGGCCCACTTTCTGCAGCAGCTCGCGCGCTTCGGTCTCAGCTTCGTGCTTGGACTTGCCACTCAGCATGCGCGGACCAACGGTGACGTTGTGCAGTACCGAAAGATGCGGAAACAGGTTGAACGACTGGAACACCATGCCGACCTGCTGCCGCAGCTGGTTCAACTCGCCATCGGGCAGCAACTTGCCGTTGTCGATCAGGCGCTTGCCGCAGATGTCGATGGTGCCGCCTTCTGCGGTTTCCAGCCCGTTACAGCAACGCAGGAACGTGCTCTTGCCCGAGCCGCTAGGGCCGATGACGACCACCACCTGCGAGGCGTCGACGTCAAAGTCGATGCCCTTGAGCACGGTGTGATCGCCATACGATTTGGTGAGCCCGCGGATCTGGATCATGGGGACATCCAGCGCGGACTTGAGTGTTTGCGGGTTCGCATTCGTCATGTTCATTGCACCATGCCTCCCGCACGGATGTTGCGTTCAAGGCGATGCAGCAGATAGCTGGCGGCGCTCGTCAGCACTAGGTACACCAGCGCAATCGCCAGATACACCTCCAGCGAGCGATACGACACGCTGATGATCTTCTGCCCTTCGTGCATCAGGTCGTGGATCGTGAGCAGCGACACCAGCGCCGAGTTCTTGATCAGCGCGATGAACTCGTTGCCCAGCGGCGGGATCATCCGCACCACGGCCTGCGGCAGGATGATCGCGCGCATCGACTGCGCCGACGACATGCCGATCGAGCGTGCCGCCTCCATCTGCCCACGATCCACCGACTGGATCGCACCGCGCACGATTTCGGACACATAGGCGCCCGAATACACGCCCAGCCCCAGCACGCCGCACACGAATGCCGGCAGCAGGATGTCGAACTGCGGCAGCCCGAAAAACAGCAGGAAGAGCTGCACCAGCAGCGGCGTGCCACGGATGAACGTCACGTACACCGTGCAGATGCCGTAGATGAATCGGCGGCGCGGGTTCAGCCGCCCGATGCCGATCAGCAAGCCAAGCACGCAGCCGAGCACCAGCGCGGCGGCCGTCACCTCAACGGTCACGAGCGCACCGCGCAGAATGTCGTGCCAGCCGGCCCAGACAGGAGAAAAATCCAGTTCCATCAGTGTGTCCGTCGGTCGTTACTTGGCGGCGGCGCCAAACCACTTCTTGACGATCTGGTCATATGTGCCGTCGGCCTTGATCTTCTCCAGCGCGGCGTTCAACGCCTTGGTCAATTCCGGTTGATCGCGGCGCACGGCGATGCCGTATTCCTCCGTGGTCAGCGCGGGCTCAACCAGGCGCAGACCCGGACGCGCCTTCACGTAGTACGCGGCTGCGGGGCGGCCCGTGACAGCAGCATCGGCACGGCCGATCTCGACGAGGTTGAACATCTGCTCGTTCTTCTCGACTTCCACGCGTTCGACCTTCGGGTAGTTCTCGCGCAGGTAGTTGACCGACTTGGTGCCCACCTGCACGCTGACCTTCTTGCCGTTCAGATCCGCCGGCGTCTTGATGGCCGTGTTGCCTTGCTTGACCATCGCGACCAGGCCGCCGTGGTAGTACGGCACCGTGAAGTCGACCACCTTCTTGCGCTCTTCCGTGATGTAGATGCCGGAGATGGCCACGTCAAAGCGGCGCGAGATCAGGCCCGGGACGAGGCCCTTGAAGTCGATGTCGGTCCACTCGACCTGACGGCCCATGGTGCGGGCCAGCGCTTCGATCATGTCTACATCAAAGCCGGTGCGCTTGCCGTTTTCGACAAACTCCATCGGCGCGAAGGTGGCGTCGGTGGCCACGCGCAGTGGCTCGCCAGCAGCGTGCGCAGCAGTTACGAAAGACGCCGCAGCGGACAACGCCACGGCACAAGCCAGCATCGAATGCATGAAGTGACGACGATTCCCCATGAGTGGTCTCCTTGTGTGATGCTTGTGGGGTGAGAAAAAAGAATCGGAAAAATCAAAAATTCAAATGTCCTGCAGCCGCGCAGAAATGGACGCAGCCGCCGCAACGGTCATGTCGATCAGGCGCTGCTCCTTGCCGCGCACGCGCGTTGCCGGCGCCATCAACGTGATGGAGCCGAGTGCGTGGCCGGGCAGCCGGAACACCGGCACGCTCACGCCCCAGACGCCGGGATCGACCTCGCCTTCGGACAGCGCATAGCCCGCGGCGCGAATGTCAGCGAGTTCACTTTGCAGTTGCGCCTGGGTGTCGGTATCGACGGCCAGTAAGTCGGCGAGGATGGCGCGCGCGGCAGCAGGTGGCATGAACGCGAGCAATGACTTGGCAGAGGCGCCGGCCAGGAGGGGCACGCCGCGCCCCTTCTCGAATGAGCAGCGCAGCGATTGCTGGCTCTCGACCATCTCCAGGCAGACGGCCTGGTCCTTCACGGCCACGACCAGCCCCACCGATTCGCCCGACTCGGCCACGAGTTTGGCCATGCCGATGCGCGCTTCCTGCACAAGATGCGAAGCGTGGTCGAAACCGAGTGCGAGTTGCAGGCTGATCGGGCCCGGAGCATAGGTGCCGGCCGATTCCAGGACAAAGCCCCATCGCTTGAGCATCGCCACCTGGCGGTACAGCGTGCTCTGCGGCAGGCCGGTCAGTTCGACCAGCTCGCGCGCTGCAACCGGGCGGCCGTGGCGCGCGATGGTCGCGAGCACCATCAGCACGCGGTCCGAACCGCTCGTGGCGGCAGCGGATTGTGCTGGCGAAGGGGCCAAGCCCGGCTCGGTCATCGCGAAACTCCGTCGAGTGATGTTGCGACGGAGAATGCGACGATTTTCTCAATACATCAACGCAACATTCCCATCCACCGGGAATGAATCACGAATTCGGTGTTAACACCTAGGACGCGTCGGTCACATTCCAGACTTCTTCGTCCAGGCGCGCTTCCAGAAACGCGACAACGGCGTGGGCGGATGCCTCGCTGCGGCATGTCGCGAGCGCGGCGTACAGCGGTGCGGCCAGGCCGTTGAGAAAGTCGGTCGGCGCTTCCGGACCTTCGGCGAGATAGCGCTGCAAGGCCGAGAATGCCCCCGCCTGGCTCAGGCGCCAGTCGGCAATCGAGGCCTGCCGCACGTGGCGCGGTGCAAATGGCTTGGCAGGCGCAGGCTGGAGCGGCGGCTTGAGCATGGACACCGTCTTGATTGGCGCGCGGCTTGCGACATAACCCTCGGCGATCAGGCGCGCGAGGTCTTCGGCACGATCGTCAATGTCGGGGCCGGCACTGCTCAACTGCGCCAGGATGTCCGCCGCGCAGCGTTCGCCATTGACGAGCAGCAGGATCGCCCGCTGCCGATGCGTTAGGTGCCCACTGCGCGCCTGCAGCTCCTGCGTGCCGCGCTCCGTGCGCGACAGGATGTGGCTCAGATCCACCGTCCCCTCCCTTGTTTTTTATGCGTCTGTTCGATGAAGGGCCAGTCTAGAAAAACCCGGCGCGGCGCGGACCATTTGAATGCCGTATGGCGCGCGATACCGACTATCACGTGCGCGGCATTGCGTTCGCGCAGGCGACCGGCATGGCGATCGATCATCAAATCTGGATTGAAACCAGATCGACTCACAGGGCCTTTATCGTCTGCGATTGGAAATCTACAGTGCAGCGCTTCACAACCAACGGAGTCCACCATGCTTATCCGCCCCGCCTTGCTCGCCGCCGCCGTGCTGACGCTGCCCGCCCTCGCAATGGCACCCGCAGCCATTGCGTCAACCTCCGATGCTGATCTCATCCGCGCGAACCACGTCGCTGCGCCTGACACGCCGCAGGCTGCAGCCGCCGTGCTGGCCGCACGTCGCTACGCCACCTTCTGGCATACCGGCGATGCTCGCTATGCCACGCAGGCCCTGTCGCCCGCATTTGTCGACCGCACATTGCCCGCCGGGCGCGTGCAGGGCACGCAAGGCCCGCTCGATGCGTCCAAGGCGTTCCGCACCGCCGTGCCCGACATGCGCGTGGAAATCGAAGACATGGTCGTTGCCGGCGACCGCGTTTCGGTTCACCTGCGCTTTCGCGGACACTTCACCGGAGAGTTCGGCCGCACGCACGGGCAGAACCAGCCGATCGACTTCCAGGCCTTCGACCTGTATCGCATTGCCGACGGCAAGATCGCAGAAAACTGGCACCTGGAAGACAACCAGACGCTGCTGCGGCAGATGGGCCTTCAACCGTAATCCTCACGGCTTCATTAACGCCCATTAACAGCCCTGCTCGCCGCTCCCGCTATGCTTCGGCCCAGCTTGCAGACCGCCCGGCGGCTGCGCAAGCATGAGAAGAATCGAGCCAATCAACACACAAGAACATCTTCGGGAGAAGCACATGGGAAAGGGGTTTCAGGGCGCGTTGCGCACCTGGGCGGGCGCACTCGCCTGCACGGCGGTGCTAGGTGCGATGGGCGCGATGGGCGCTACGTCAGCCCACGCGCAACCGGCCAGCGATCCGCAGCAGGAAATGAAGCAAGCCTGGGCTGCAGCCAAGGCTGCCGCGAAGGTGGGCCCCACCTCGATCGAACTGCGTGACCAGGCCACGCTCAAGATCGGCAAGGATGAGGTCTTCATTCCGCAGCCGGCCGCCGGGCAGCTCATGCATGCCATGGGCAACAGCAACAACCCCGACATGCTGGGCCTCGTCATGCCCACCAGCGACGAAGACGAATGGATGGTCGTCGCCAAGTACGAGGCCTCGGGCTACATCAAGGACGATGACGCCCGGGACTGGAACGTCGACGATCTGTACAAATCGCTCAAGGAAGGCACCGCCGCCGCCAACGAAGAGCGCGAGAAGCGCGGCATCCCCGCACTGGAAATCCAGGGCTGGGTCGAGCGTCCGCACTATGACGCCGCCACGCACCGCCTCATTTGGTCGATGGCCGCGCGCTCCAAGGGCCAGCCGGCAGATGACCCCGGCGCGGTCAACTACAACACCTACGCACTGGGCCGCGACGGCTACATCAGCCTGAACCTGATCACCGGCCGCGACCATGTCGACGCCGATAAACCCGCCGTGCAGAAGCTGCTCGCCGATCTCGATTTCAAAGATGGCAAGCGGTACACCGACTTCAACGCGAAGACCGACAAGGTGGCCGAGTACGGGCTGGCAGCGCTGGTGGGTGGCATCGCCGCCAAGAAGCTGGGCCTGTTTGCCGTGATGGCTGCGTTCCTGGCCAAGTTTGCGAAGGTGGCGATCCTGGCGGTGGCAGGCTTTGGCGCGGCCATCGCGAAGTTCTTCAAGCGCAAGCCGAGCGCATAAGCCGTGGCCAAGCTGCTGATCCTGCTGTTTTCAGGGCTGAAGTTCGGCAAGCTGCTGACCACCGGCGGCACGATGCTGCTGTCGGTGGCCGCCTATGCCTTCGTGTTCGGCTGGCGTTATGCGGTGGGTTTCGTGGTGCTGCTGTTCATCCACGAGATGGGCCACTTCATGGCGGCACGCCAACGCGGGCTGGCCGTGGGGGCGCCCACCTTCATCCCGTTCGTGGGCGCATGGATCGACCTGAAAGAGCAGCCGATGGATGTCGAAACCGAAGCCCATATCGGCTTGGCTGGCCCCGTCGCCGGCACGGTCGGCGCGATGCTTTGCTACGGGCTTGCGCGCTACACCGACAGCCAGTTGCTGCTGGCGCTGGCCTACGCCGGCTGCTTCCTCAACCTGTTCAACCTGATCCCGCTCTCGCCGTTTGACGGTGGACGCATCACGGCGGTGCTGTCGCCGCGCATCTGGTTTCTGGGGGTGCCGGTGCTGGTGGCGCTGTTCGTGTGGCGGCCGAGTCCGATCCTGATCCTGATTGCGGTGCTGGCCGTGCCGCAGTTGATGAAGGCGTGGCGTTACGACCCGCATGCGCCCGAAAACCGCGCGTACTACAGCATCTCGAACGAATCGCGCCTGACCTACACGGTGTATTACATCGGCCTGGTCGTCTTTCTGGCGATGATGAGCCACGAGTTGCACGACATGCTCGGCAGCGTGCGCGCATAAAAAAACCTCCGCTTGTGCGGAGGTTCTTTCTTGGGTCACCGTGAGGCTTGTCTGGGCAAACGGCGCTTTCCGAGATGACGGCTGCGATGTCGAAGCGCTCCGCGCTCATATGGCAAAAACCTACCCAGGGCTTAGAACGTTCGGCGATAGCGCACACAGGAGACTGGTCCTCGCGCAAGGGCTCAATGCCAAAGCCGCCGCAAAAAAAGCAACTGAGGCTGCCAGCGAGATCGACCGTTTGCTTGAATCTGCACGACACGGAGGAATCTTAGGTTGACCACAATGAGCCAACGGAGTGCTCACAGGCACTGCATCTCACACGTTGCCGTTTCCTCGGTGTCGTCTTTGGCGGCACCTTCTACCTGTGTTGGCCTCGTTTTCGACACACAACATCTGGGACGCCTGGGCGGAATCGACGCCCTCTCTTGTTTCCTTGCTAGGTTGGTTGAAAGACAGTGTTCTCGCTACGTTTGCCTGCGCGCATCCGCAGTCCAAACAAGCGCCGTGTAAAGCAACATGATGCACCGGGCAATGCAGTACGCCCGGCAGTTGATGTACGGTACCCCAATAGCGGAATTGTCGGATCGTTGGCCGTTCATGCGCCGCCTTGAGGATAGGAACTTCCCGTCCATCCACCACGCTGACACCGTCACGATAGAAGGCCTCCACCGTTCGGAGGTAAGCCGAGGCAACGGTTTGTCCTGGCCTAAGGAATGTCTCCCAACCAAAACTTAGTTTTTCACGATCGTCCTGGCTGATGATGAAATCGGCGGCATGAGCAACTCCATTGCGCGCAGCGACATCTGGTGCCCCAAGCTTCTTCCGTTGAATGCGTATCCGGCCCCTCGCCCCTGAGTTGTAGTACCTAGGCAGCAACGCATTCATGATGCATGCGCCGGCCCAGTACAGATGCAACAGAGAGGCCACGATCTTTACTCGCACACCAAGTTCTCGGGCGCGCTGCTCGAGCGCGCGATAGTAAAGGCCGCCTTCGAGCAGGGCGAATGTGGTGTATTGGCTCAGTATCGGCGCAAGGATGCTCCATCGCCTATCGCGTACTGAAAGCTGACTGCAGCGCTTCGAAGACGCGTTCTCACGCTCATATCGTGACTGAATTTGATCATCGGAAAGCAGCCATTCGGCTGGAACGTCCCCTTCACCAGTTTCCGCCCCAGACTGCCCCAGAAGAACTTCCATTTCTCGGAGGGAGTAGCGCCGTGGGCGACGATAGTAGGCCAGCGACTTCCCGATTACGTTAGAAAGCGCAATCAGCCATAAGCTGTCTGCTGCCCGATTAACTAATACGACCCGGTAGGAACCAGCAAAGCGGGAGGCAGGAGGGATTCGCAAGACGAGATTTGCCCGAATCTCACGCATTCCGCGCCTCCTGGAAAAGCCGGCGACGCAACGCTCCTCGCAGTCCCCTTCCCCCCAACTCGGCCATCTGAGAGGTCTGTGTGGGGACGGATAGATCGATGTCGACGTCAAGTCGCCAGGCAAGCAGCTTGAATGCGGGCCATGCTAGTTGCCTCTGCATGCTCGAGCCGGCGGTCGCATACTCGACTGCGGCACGGATCGACGTTTGCGAAATTGCCTCGTTCAATAGACTGGCGAAGCGCGAAAATCCGGGCGCCGCGCGTATTTGCTGCTCTACCTGTAACGAGGCACCACAGTCTTCGAGGTTCGACAGAAGCGTGGGGGATAACGCAAGCTCGTGAGCCACGTGATACGTCGCCGAAATCGCAGCACAGTAGCGACGCTCAAGCTCAAGCCGCTGCATCATCCTCGAAGTGAACGACGCGCTTTCAAGGTCCCCTCGGCCCTTGCAGGAAAAGACTACGATTCGTGGGGCCGCTTCCCCGGCTAGAGTCACGACAACATCGAGAGTTGCAACATAGGGAACATCGCTGCCCGGAAATACCCCATGGGCAATTCCAGCCTCCTCAGCAAGTGTCAGCAATCCCGGAGCAGTGATCTTGCCGAATGAGCCGCCGCCCTCGGTGCCGGCCAGCGGATGCGGGTGCGCGAAAGGCCAAGCCGGGAACTGCTCTCGAACGTCGAGCGCACCAAGCCAATAGCAAAGCACACCGATCTGTCGCTCAACGCGAGTCAAGGCATGGAAAGGCCTGGTAGTGCCCGGAAGTGGGCCTACGGATTGATTTCCCCTTGGACTCGCGTTTTTTCGCCTCACTTCTATGAACGGCCGGTAAGCCTCCCCGTGTCCCTGCCCCATTCCCAACGCGATCATTTTCCGTAACTTCGCCCACGTCATAACCTTGCTCATGGCCTGAGTTCTCCAAAAGTCATTCGCAACGAACCGGCTCTCTTCAGTTAGTGGTAGGCGAGCGCCGTCCATGACAAATGAGCACGTGCCCATAAGGCAACGCGCCACTCGCAACTGCTGCGTTTTGAGAAAATCTCGGCAAAAAAAGGGCTTGACTTGGCTGAGGCCGGAGACAATACTGCGGATGTCCAGTCTCGCAGTAACGCCCTGCTCAAGAGCCAAGAAAGAAAGCCAGTCCTCCGAGATTGGCTTTTTTTTACATCAAAACCTCCTGCATCGAAGTGGAATAGGCAGGCCTTCAACCTGAAATAGGTTTGGAGGCATCCTCGGCGATTCGCCCAGCAACGCAAAAGAGCAAATCGGCTGCCGTAGCAGCCTACAGCCGCTGGGGCCGACGTGGCGGGCTGCCCAGGATTTCTTACGTTGGAAAAGCGAGTCTGATCTGGCGAGCCAGCAATTCGTTAAATCACAGCCAACGAAAAACATACTCTTTTGGAATTATTACGTCCAGAATTTGTTTGATTTCCTGTACTGGCTTATGACAATGATTTTTTTATATTATTTTTCATATTTAAGCAGCACCCCAATCAGCCGGCTTAGGTGAGACAATAAACTTAGTAGGCTGTCGATCTTCTCGCTCCAGCCACCTTACTCGAGTGGAAGAATCCGAATCTCACGATCAAAAGAAAAGGCCCTCTGCAAGCAGAGGGCCTTGATCTAATTGCGCTTTCCGGACTTTAGCGCCACAACACGTTCGAATTTTCCAAACTATTACGCCATTTTCCGAACTAATTTGTCACGCTACAGCGATTCGCCTTAGGCGAAGTTCTTGGCAACGAAGTCCCAGTTGACCAGGTTCCAGAACGCCTCGACGTACTTCGGACGGGCGTTGCGGTAGTCGATGTAGTAGGCGTGTTCCCACACGTCGCAGGTCAGCAGCGGCTTGGCGTCGGTCGTCAGCGGCGTGGCGGCGTTCGAGGTCGACACCAGATCCAGCGAGCCGTCGGCCTTCTTCACCAGCCAGGCCCAGCCCGAACCGAAGGTGCCGATGGCCGTCTTCGTGAACTCTTCCTTGAACTTGTCGAAGCTGCCCCACTTGGCGGTGATGGCGTCAGCCAGCGCGCCGGTCGGAGCGCCGCCGCCTTGCGGCTTCAGGCCGTTCCAGTAGAACGTGTGGTTCCAGACCTGTGCGGCGTTGTTGAACACACCGCCCGAGGACTTCTTGACGATGTCTTCGAGGCTCAGGTTCTCGAACTCGGTGCCCTTGATCAGGTTGTTCAGATTCGTGACGTAGGTCTGGTGGTGCTTGCCGTAGTGGAACTCCAGCGTTTCCTTGGAGATGTGCGGCGCCAGAGCGTCTTGGGCGTACGGCAGCGGGGGGAGCGTGTGTTCCATTGTTCTTGCCTTCTGTGGGTTGTACAGGTTGGGAGCGACGATTGTAGGAGACTTGCAAAACCGGCGCAAACCGCATGCCAAATAGTGGGAATACCCGCTAAACGCGTGCGGAATCGCGATCGTTGCCGCGATAAGGTCATGCGCTGGTCACAGTTCGAGCTTCGGTTGCACGCGGGCGATTTCGATGTCGGCCGTACCGTGCGCCAGCCGCGCCTCGATACGTGCCCGGGCATGCAGGGCGTTCGGATCACGGATGGCATGGCCTTTGGCATCGAGCAGCACCGCATAACCGCGCTCCAGCGTGCGCTGCGGCGCCAGCAGTTCCAGCCCGCTGTGCTGACGTGCCAGGCGCTCCTGCGCGCGAGCCAGCCTGTCTCGCATGACGCGTGCCAGCGTCGCTTCGGCTTGCTGCAGGCGCGTGCGCTCTCGCGTGGCGTCGGGGCGGGCTGCGGCCAGGCGCATCGTCAGCAGACGCTGCTGGTGTTCCGCGCGCTGCACGCGGCCTGTCAGGGCGAAGCGCAGGCGGCCTTCGAGATGAGCGAGCTGCGTGCGGCGTTCGCGCATCTGCGCCTGCGGGCTGCGCAGGCGGCGCGCGAGCCAATCGACAGTCTGCGCGCGGCGATCGAGTTGCCGGCGGAACTGTGCGGACAGCGCATCCCAGTCGCGGCCCACATCGCGCAGCATGCGAGCGCGATCGGGGCTGACGAGTTCGGCGGCCGCAGTCGGCGTGGGCGCCCGCACGTCGGCCACAAAGTCGACGATGGTCACATCCGTCTCATGCCCAACGCCCGCCACAATGGGAATTTTCGATGCGGCCACGGCGCGTGCCACCGGCTCTTCGTTGAAGGCCCAAAGATCTTCAATGCTGCCGCCGCCCCGGCACAAGATGACAACGTCGACCTCTGCCCGGGCATTGACCCGTTCCAGCATGGCCGCGATGCGCTCTGACGCCCCGGCGCCCTGCACCGGCACGGGATACACCACCACCTGCACGTGCGGCGCGCGCCGGCGCAGCGTGGTCAGCACGTCGCGCAAGGCCGCCGCCTGCAGCGACGTCACCACGCCAATCGCACGCGGATGCCGCGGCAGGGGCCGTTTGCGGCCGGCATCGAACAAGCCTTGCGCCTCCAGCGCGGCCTTCAGCCGCAGGAAAGCCTCGTACAGATTGCCCAAGCCGGCCCGACGGATGGCTTCGACGCTCAATTGCAGCTCGCCGCGCGCTTCGTACAGCGTGACCAGCGCGCGCACCTCGACGGCCTCGCCTTCGCGCGGGGTGAAATCGGCGTACTGGTTGCGGCCCTTGAACATCACGCAGCGGATCTGCGCGCCTGCGTCCTTGAGCGAAAAATACCAATGGCCGCTGGCCGCGCGCGTGAAGTTCGAAATCTCACCGCGCACCCATCCCAGCGGAAAGTTGCGTTCAAGCAGCCCCGCAATACGGCGGTTGACGTCGCTGACGGTCAGCACATCCTGCGAGCCCCGAGTCGGTGCAGACGCAGCGACTGGTGCGGCCGCCATCTCAGGTGTGGATGCGGGCGTGGGTGCGGTGGCATCCATCCAGAATGGGCGGCGGGAAGACGGCGGAGGGGTCATAAGTGGTGCAGGGAGCGCAAAACGATGAGGCTTCGGGGAGACTTCTACCTTGAATAGGGGAGGCAACCGACGCTGGGTGGGCTACCTGTCCACAGCATAACTTCCTTGTCAAGCTTGACAGCGGGCGGGTGACTCGCTCTCTGCATTTTGACGCAACCTGTTGATTCTTATGAAAAATCCACCCATGTCAAAATTTCAGCAGCGCAAGTAATTTCGTTCTGCGTCAAGCATTTAGCGGCGGCGCCCCAAGGATGTTCACAAAGTTATCCACAGCGGCGCTGGAAAACCACGATGTGACGCCTGGGCAGTGGATAAATCGGCCGTCGATTCTCACACGTTCGCGGCGGGTATCCCCATTTTTTCGCGCGAATGCCCGCTGCACAATTTTTAGGCGCCCCACCGAACGCCCTTTTGAATCAGTCACTTAAGGTGCTTGTCCGGGCAATGTCCACAACCCGTCCACAGGACTGTCCCGCGCCGGTGTGGATTTCCTTGCGCTTTTTCGAGGCACAGCCTCGTTCTTCTCCAAATCCGCGCCAAAACCCTGGCTGCCTCATTTTTAAGCACACCATTGGACTTCCTTTCAGATCAAGCACTTAGCGTGCTTGTTGAGGCAATGTCCACAACCCATCCACACAACTGTCCCGCAGCGATGTGGATTACTCGCCGTTTTACCGGGTCCGTGGGCGTTTGCTCACGGAGTGGCCACCGAATTGCCGCTTGCACATTTTTTAAGCACGACACCGAACTCCCTTTCGCATCAAGCACTTAGTTTGCTTGTTCGGGCAATGTCCACAACCCGTCCACAAGACTGTCCCGCGCGGCTGTGGATTGTGCGGTCAGCATCTTTCGTGACAGCGCGTTGACCATCGTCTGCGCCTGTCGCGATGCTGCGCCATCGTGTTGCCGTGGCAGGTCCGACGCGCTAGAGTGCTGCCTGTTTTTGCCGCAACGGACAGCGTTCGGGGACGCGGACGGCATAAGCAGCAAACCAGAACAGAATCACACTCCTTCTACAACGACAAAACGGGTTGTCCAGTGTTTTCCATCATTCAAGCCGCCGGCTGGCCGATCTGGCCGCTGTTGATCGCCTCGGTGCTCGCGCTCGCGCTCATCATCGAACGCTTCGTCGCCCTGCAACGCAAGAAGATCATTCCGCCCAAGGTGTATGACGAGGCGCTGGCCGTCGCGCATCAGCGCCGTGCCACGCCAGAAGTGGTGAACACGCTGGAACAGGGCTCGCCGCTGGGCCGGCTGCTGGCCGCAGCGCTGCGCCACGTGGTGCTGCATCCGAACACCACGCGCGATGCCGCCAAGGAAGTGGTGGAAGAAGCCGGCCAGAATGTTGCCCACCGCCTGGAGCGCTATCTGAACGCGCTCGGCACGATTGCCTCGGTGGCGCCCCTGATGGGCCTGTTCGGCACGGTGGTCGGCATGATCGAGATCTTCGGCAGCCAGACCGCCGCGGGCACGAACCCGCAGGCGCTGGCGCACGGCATCTCGGTCGCGCTGTACAACACCGCGCTGGGCCTCGTGGTGGCCATCCCGACACTGATCTTCTGGCGCTACTTCCGTGGCGTGGTGGATAACTACGTGGTCGAGCTGGAGCATCTCTCGACCACGTACCTTGACGCGATCCTGCCGCCGCGGCGCGGTTGATCCGGGCAACGCCCTACTGGAAACAGCCATGCGCTTCCGCCCGCGCCGTGCCCGCGAAGAGCCGGAGATCAACCTGATCCCGCTGATCGACGTGCTGCTCGTGATCCTCATTTTCCTGATGATCACGACCACGTATTCCCGCTACACCGAACTCAAGGTCAACCTGCCTACCGCCGAGGCTGAAAAAGCCACCGAGCGCCCGGGCCAGATCGTTGTGTCCGTCACGGCCAACGGCGTCTACTCTGTCGACAAGCAAGTGCTCGACACGCGCGACGTCACCAGCCTGGCCGACGCCCTGCGCAATGCCGCGGGCAAGACCGGGGGCCCGGAGCCCATCGTCATCGTCAACGCCGATGCGCAAGCCGCGCACCAGGCGGTGGTGAATGTCATGGAAGCCGCGCGGGTGGCCGGTCTGTCGCACCTGACCTTCGCCACGCAAACCGGCAACGCCCGCTGAGAGACCGTCTCTAAACCACAATCACACCGCATGCCCGTCGCCCAGCACCGCCTCGCCAGCTTCGTCACCCGCCAATGGCAGCAACGCGGCTGGTTTGCTTGGGTGATGTGGCCGCTGTCTTGGCTGTTTGGTGCGGTGAGCGCGCTGCGCCGGCTGCTGTTTCGCACCGGCGTGCTGCGCTCGGTGCGGCTGCCGATGCCGGTGGTGGTGATCGGCAACGTGACGGTGGGCGGGGCCGGCAAGACGCCCGCCGTGATTGCGTTGGCGTCGGCACTGGCTGAAGCCGGCCTGCGGCCGGGCATCGTCTCGCGCGGCTACGGTGCGCAACTGAAGCATCCGCGCCCTGTGCGCGAACACTCCCGCGCAGAAGACGTCGGCGATGAACCGCTCTTGATCGCGCGTGCCACCGATCTGCCAGTGTGGGTCTTTCCCGATCGCGTGCTGTGCGCGCAGACGCTGCTGGCCTCGCACCCGGGCTGCAACGTGATCGTCTGCGACGACGGCCTGCAGCACTATCGCTTGCGCCGCGATATCGAAATCATCGTGTTCGACACGCGCATGGGCGGCAACGGCTTCCTGCTGCCCGCCGGCCCGCTGCGCGAGCCGATGGCGCGCCGCCGTGACGCCACGCTCATCAACGACCCGAACTACCGCGCCACGCCCGACCGCCCGAACGTCTTTGGCATGCACCTCGAACTGCAGGACGCGTACAACCTGGCCGACCCGGCGCTGCGCCGCCCGCTCGCCCAGTTCGCACGCATCGAAGGCGGACAATTGCTTGCCGCGGCCGGCATCGGCAACCCCGAGCGGTTCTTCGCCTCGCTACGGGCCGCCGGCCTCAAGCCGAGCACGCTGCCGCTGCCCGATCACTACGATTTCGCCGACAGCCCCTTCACCGACAGCCACGCCGAGGTCATCCTGATCACCGAAAAGGATGCCGTAAAATGCGGCCATCTCGACGACCCGCGCATCTGGGTGGTGCCGACCACACCGGTGGTCGACCCGGCGCTGGTCGAACAGGTCTGCCAGCGCGTACGCGCCCTGGCCGATCGCGCAACGCTCAAGGCAAGCGCACAATAACGCCACCCCATCCGCTGTACCGGCGCGCCGCCCTACCGTTTGGGCGGCCGCCACGGAGCCTCTACCGCCATGGACAATCGCCTGCTGGAAATCCTCGTCTGCCCGTTGTGCAAGGGCACGCTGCAACACGACCGCACCAACAACGAACTGATCTGCCACGTCGACAAGCTGGCCTACCCGATCCGCGACGGCATCCCGGTCATGCTGGCCGATGAAGCGCGCCAGACTGTGGAAGGCACGCCGGTCGATCCGGCCTGATACGAGGGTCGCCGCCATGTCGCACGCGCCGTTCATCGCTGTCATTCCCGCGCGGCTGGCGTCCACGCGGCTGCCCAACAAACCGCTGGCCGACATCGACGGCAAGCCGATGGTGGTGCGCGTGGCTGAACGCGCGCATCAGTCGTCTGCCGCGCGCGTGGTGGTCGCCACCGATGCAGCGTCGGTCGCCGATGCCTGCATGCAGCATCACGTGGAAGCCGTGCTCACGCGCGCCGACCACGCCTCTGGCACCGACCGTCTGGCCGAAGTGGCCACCGTGCTGGGCCTGCCCGATGACGCCATCGTCGTCAATGTGCAAGGCGACGAACCGCTGATCGCACCGACGCTGATCGACAACGTGGCTGCGCACCTGCGCGACCACCCCGACTGCGCCATCGCCACCGCTGCCCACCCGATCCATGACCCGGCCGACGTGTTCAATCCGAATGTCGTCAAGGTCGTGCTCGACGCTGCTGAACGCGCACTGTTGTTCTCGCGCGCGCCGCTGCCCTGGGCGCGCGACACCTGGACGCCCGCGGTCATGGCGCGGTCCGTTGCTGAGCGCCCGCTGCCAGCCATGCCCGTGCTGCGCCATATCGGCATCTACGCGTACCGCGCCGGATTCCTGCGCCGCTTCCCGCAATTGGCCGCTGCCCCCATCGAACAAACCGAGCAGTTGGAGCAGCTACGCGCCATGTGGCACGGTGAGCGCATTGCCGTGCTGACCACGAATGACGCCCCCGCGGCCGGTGTCGACACCCCCGAAGACCTCGCCCGAGTGCGCACTGCCTGGGCCGAACTGCTGACCCAGGACGGCCCCTGAAGCCGCGATTTCTCTGAACTTTGCGCGTGGGGCTGCCAAAACCCCGGCCCCGCCATGGCATAATCGCGAGGACGACAAGCCGCATGACGGCGCCCACGCAGGCGCCACAGCGGCGACAGGGAGACAAATCGAGCCATGGGTGCCGCCGTCCGGCGGACGCCTGATTCCCCAGAGTCCGGTAAGGCTGGCGTCAACTTCGCCCGCTAGGCTGCCTGTTTGCGTCGATTGCGTCGCCATGGCTTGATCACCAGGCGTATTGGGAATCCGCCCTCTCGGACCGATTCCCAACGCGCTTCAAACAGCCTGACAGCGCGACAAGATTCGAAAACTTGAGGAACTCGTCACCATGCGGTTGATTCTGTTGGGCGCGCCCGGCGCCGGCAAAGGTACGCAAGCCAAATTCATCTGCGAAAAGTTCGGCATTCCGCAGATTTCCACCGGCGACATGCTGCGCGCGGCCGTCAAGGCCGGTACCCCGCTGGGTATCGAAGCGAAGAAGGTGATGGATGCCGGCGGCCTGGTGTCGGATGACATCATCATCGGCCTCGTAAAAGACCGCCTGCAGCAACCTGACTGCAAGAACGGCTACCTGTTCGACGGCTTCCCGCGCACCATTCCGCAAGCGGAAGCCATGAAAGATGCCGCCGTGGCAATCGACTACGTGCTGGAAATCGACGTACCGTTCGACGCCATCATCGAGCGCATGAGCGGTCGCCGGGTGCACGTGGCATCGGGCCGCACGTACCACATCAAGTACAACCCGCCCAAGACCGAAGGCGTGGACGACGAAACCGGCGAAGCGCTGATCCAGCGCGACGACGACAAGGAAGAGACCGTGCGCAAGCGCCTGGACGTGTACGAGAACCAGACGCGTCCGCTGGTGGACTACTACTCGCAGTGGGCGGCGAACGGCAATGGCGCCGCGAAGGTCGCGCCGCCGAAATACCGCAAGATCAGCGGCGTGGGCAACGTCGACGAGATTACCGCCCGCGTATTCGGCGCCCTGCAAGACTGAGCGCCTTCCCGCCCCGACCCGCTGACGAAAAGCGGCGCCTCCTGACGAGGCGCCTTTTTTTTTGCGCGATCACCAGTGGCTTCGCGATACCATATGACGCTGAACTTGACGCGAACGTAAACGTCAAGTAACTCGCAAACCACAACCAAGGAGACACGGCATGGAGATTCGCGATCAGGTATTCATCGTCACCGGCGGCGCGTCGGGACTGGGCGCAGGTACGGCGCGCACGTTGGCGGAGGCCGGCGGCAAGGTGGTGATTGCAGACCTGAACGAGGCCGCTGGCACCGCGCTGGCGCAGGAGCTGGGCGGCCGTTTCGTGCGCTGCGACGTCACGTCCGAAGCGGACGGACAAGCCGTTGTGGAGGCTGCCACATCGCTGGGCACGCTGCGCGGGCTGGTGAACTGCGCGGGCATTGCCACGGCGTCGCGTACGGTGGGCAAGACGGGGCCGCATCCGCTTGACCAGTTTGCACGCGTGATCAACATCAATCTGATCGGCACGTTCAACATGATCCGCCTGGCCGCAACCGCCATGGCCGGTAACACGCCAAACGCGGGGGGCGAGCGCGGCGTGATCATCAACACGGCATCGGTGGCAGCGTTTGACGGGCAGATTGGCCAAGCGGCCTACGCGGCGTCCAAGGGCGGCGTGGTGGCGATGACGCTGGCGATTGCACGCGACCTGTCGCGCGACGGCATCCGCGTGATGACGATTGCGCCGGGCATCTTCGAAACGCCGATGCTGCTGGGCATGCCGCAGGAAGTGCAGGACGCGCTGGGCAAGATGGTGCCGTTCCCGCCGCGCCTCGGTAAGCCGGCGGAGTATGCGCAGCTCGCTCGCGCGATCGTCGAGAACCCGATGCTCAATGGCGAAACCATCCGCCTGGATGGCGCCATCCGCATGCAGCCGAAATAAGCGCGGCGGTCAGGTCACGAGGTGGCTGGCAGCGCCATCCGGCGAATCATCTGCCACGCCGCCTCGGCCGCCGGCGAGAGCGAGCGATCCTGCCGACGCGCCAGCACAATGGCGCGCGTCTCCTTTGGCGACAGCGGCACCGCCACCAAGGGCGACGAAGACGGCAGCGGCAACGACAGCGACGGCACCACGCCCGCGCCGATACCCGCTTCCACCATGCCAAACACAGCGCTGCTGTGGCCCATCTCCTGCGCAACGTCAGGTTGAACGCCGTGGCGCAGGAAGATGCGGTCGATGAGCGGGCGGCTGCCCGAAGCGTGGTCGAGCAGGACGACCGCCGTGCGATGCAGATCTTTCCAGCGCACGCTGCTGCGTTGCGCGAATGGGTGATCCTTGCGACAGACGAGGCAGAACGGATCGATCAGCAGCGGCTCGGTCCATAGGCCTTCGGTATCGAGCGGTTCTACCACCACACCGAAATCTGCTCCACCTGTGCGGATCAATTGCAGCGTGTCGACCTGCACGGAGTCCCGCACGATCATGCGGATATCCGGATAGCGCACCGCGCACTCGGCCACGTAGACCGGCATCAATCGGGTCGACACCGTGGGGCTGGACGCCACCACCACGCGCCCGCGCCGCTGCTCGCCCACCTGGCGCGCCTGTTGCAACGTGTCGTCCAGGTCGGCGACGAGGCGGTCAAGCGCCGTCGCCAGCGAGCGCCCCACTTCCGTCAGCACGACTTCGCGGGTGGTGCGATCGAGCAGCTTCAGGCCTAGTTCGCCTTCCAGCTCCGAGATCGAGCGACTCACGGCCGGCTGCGTGAGGCCGATGGTGTCGCCCGCGCGACTGAAGCTGTGCGCACGTGCCACCGCAAGAAAGACGCGCAATTGGCGCAGGGTCACATTCATGCTGACTGCGTATGAATTGATTCGATCAATGCATTTGTATTCTAGATAGGGATGTTGTGCAATAGCGCCTATCCCGCCATCCAACCCGCGCCGCCACGTAACGGTGACTGCGCATGCACATGAAGATTCCGCTTTTGTCTCCGTTGTTGTCCCATATCGATGGGTTCATTCGCGCCATGCTGGTGATGGTCGCGCTCGCCCTCTTCTTCCCGGCGCTTGGCGCGAGCGACGGTCCGTTGCGGCTCGACATTGTCACCATCGTCGGCGTATCGCTGGTGTTCTTCCTGCACGGCGCGGCGCTCTCGCGCGAGAAGATCGTCGAAGGCGCGCGCAACTGGCGCCTGCATCTGTTCGTGCAAAGCTGCACATTCATCCTGTTTCCGCTGATCGGCGCGGTCATCCTGTTTGTGTGCAAAGCGTTCATTCCGGCAGAGCTGCTGCTGGGCGTGTTCTATCTGTGCGCGCTGCCGTCCACGGTGTCGTCGTCGGTGGCGATGACGGCCATGGCCAAGGGCAACGTGCCGGCCGCCATCTTCAACGCGACCATCTCGGGCCTGATCGGCATGATCGCCACGCCGCTGCTGATGAGCTTCGTGATCCAGGCCTCGGGCGCGGACCTGTCGGTCGGCAAGGCGCTGCTTGGCGTGGCCGAGCAACTGCTGCTGCCGTTCGTGCTGGGGCAGTTGCTGCGCCCGGTGCTCGGCGGCTTCATCAACAAACACAAGCCGATCATCAACAAGGTCGACCGCGCGGTCATCCTGCTGATCGTGTTCAACTCGTTTGCCGATTCGACGCACGCAGGCGTGTGGTCGAAGTATCCGTGGGAGACCATCGTGGCGGTGGCCGTCATGAGTGGTGCACTGTTGTTCGTCGTGCTGGGTGCGACGACGTGGCTGTCGCGGCGCGCGGGCTTCAACCTGGCCGACGAGATCACCGCCGTGTTCTGCGGCTCGAAGAAGAGCCTGGCGAACGGGGTGCCGATGGCGAAGATTCTGTTTGCCGGCAACCCCGCGCTCGGCCTCATCGTGCTGCCGCTGATGATCTATCACCAGTTGCAGTTGATCGTGTGCTCGACGCTGGCGCGCAGGTATGCAGATCGCGTTGCCCGCGCGGAGACTGGCGCCAGCGCCCCGGCCAGCCGCCCGGCTTGATCAGCGCAAGCCCATCAGACCCGGAAGTTCGGCTTCAGGCCAGTGGTAGGTGCGCACCCAAGCGTGCCCGCCATCGGCCGTCTCCAGCCAATCCCGGCTGACCGACACACCGCCCAGGGCTTCGTAGAAGCCGATCGCGGCAGTGTTCGCCTCGTACACCAGCAGATGCAACTGCGTGATGCCCTGAGCTGCGGCCCAGCGCGCCGCTTCGCCCATCAGGCGCTTGCCGACGCCATGGCCACGTGAAGCCGGCAACAAATGCAGGTTGTCGACGAGCGCGCCCCACGGCGTGCCGTCTTCACGCAGAGCGCAGAGAAAACCGATGGTCTCGCCGTCCAGATCGGCACACCACACGCACTGTCCGGCCGCGGGCGTAGTCAAGCGCTCACGCCACTTGGCGTGCATCTCTGCGTTGGCCACACCGTCGAGATACGCGTCGGACAGGATGCCGAGCCCGCGATACGCGCTCTGCCAGCTTTGCGTGTGGATGTCGGCGATGGTGCTGGCGTCAGACGCCCCGCCGTCGCGCAATACAACCGTTGTCATGCGTCAGACGCCCGGGTTGCGCGACAACGGCGGATTCTTGGCGAAGTACGCCCGAATGCCGCGCAGGATGGCGTCGGCAAGCTGGTTCTGGTGGCCCAGGTCGTTGAGCTTGGCTTCTTCTTCCGGATTGGAGATGAAGGCGGTCTCGACCAGGATGGATGGAATGTCCGGCGCCTTGAGCACCGCAAACCCCGCCTGCTCGACCTGCCCCTTGTGCAGCCGGTTGATGCCGCCGATCTGGTCCAGCACCGCCTTGCCGACCTTCATGCTGTCGGTGATTTGCGCGGTGGTCGACAAGTCCAGCAGCACGCGCGTGACCTGCGCGTCTTTCGAGCCGAGATTCGCCCCGCCGATCATGTCAGCCGCGTTTTCCTTGTTGGCGAGCCACTTGGCCTGCGCGCTCGAAGCGCCGCGATCGGACAGCACGAACACCGATGCCCCGCGCGCCTCCGGTGAAAGAAACGCATCGGCATGAATGGAGACGAACAGATCCGCCTGCACGCGGCGCGCCTTCTGCACGCGCACGCCCAGCGGGACGAAGTAGTCGGAATCGCGCGTCATCATGGCGCGCATGTTGGGCTGGGCGTCGATCTTGGCCTTGAGCATGCGGGCAATCGACAGCACCACATCTTTCTCGTGCGTGCCGGCACCGCCCGTGGCGCCCGGGTCTTCGCCGCCATGGCCGGGGTCGATAGCGACCGTCAGCAGCCGGCGCATGCGCGGGCCGTTCGACGGCGCGCGCGGCACGGGTTGCTCGGGAATGATCTCCAGTGGCGGCGTGTTCGGCGCGTTGGCAAGCGTCGACGGAGGATTCGTAGACGCTGCGGGTGGCGCCTTGCGCGGCGGCGTGCGGCTGGCAAGCGCCGGGGGGTGCGGCTCTTCGATCGGCGGCTTGGTTGGGCTGCCACCGCTGCTGCGGCGTGCCAGCGCGGCGATGGGGTCGTCGTCATCCGACGGCTCCGGCATCGGCGTGCCGCCTGACGCAGCAAAACGCTCCTGCTTGCCCTCGGTGGCCTGCACGAGCTGCATCAGCGGGTCGGGCGGGTTGGTCGGGTACAGATCGAACACGAGCCGGTTGCGATAGCCCGCAATCGGCAGCAGCGTGAACACCTGCGGGTTGACGCTTTCCTTCAGGTCAAACACCAGGCGCACGACGCTCGGCCGGTTCTGGCCTACGCGCACCTGGCGGATGTACGGATCGTTCGGCGCGATCTTGGCAACCAGCTCGCGCAACGTCGGGTTCAGGTCCAGCCCGTCGATGTCGACCATCAGGCGATCTGGGTCCTTGATGAGCTGATGCGTGGCCTTGAGCGCGACGTCGGATTCGATCGTCACGCGCGTGTAGTCCTCGGCGGGCCACACGCGCACGGCGACGATGTTGGCGCCGCGCGCAATCTGCGGGCCCACCAGGCTCAGGATGACCGTGCCTGCGCCGGCCTTCGCCATGCGCGTGAGCCATTGGCGGCGGGCCTGGCTCGGCAGGTTGGGATCATCCGGTTGGTCGGTCGGCAGATGCTTGATCAGCATGGGAACAGGTGTTGCAACGACTGTAGAAGTTGAAGGCCGGTCTGCGTGCGTGCGCTCAGACGTGCAAGGCGCGGTGCATGCTCAACGCCGTCATCGTAGGTTTCGTGCACAACGTCGACCGATAAAGCGATGTGCAGATCGGGCGTGCCGAGCAGCGCCTGGGCTTTCTCGGGCCACTCGACCAGGCACAGCGCAGGTTCAGCAAAGCAATCGCGGAACCCGGCATCAGTCCATTCTTCGGGATCGGCAAAGCGGTACAGGTCGAAGTGATAGACCTTTTGCGTGCCCGTAGTTCCGGCAACGTCGTACGGCTCGACCAGCGTATAGGTGGGGCTGCGCACGCGCCCGGTGTGTCCGAGGCCGCGCAGGATGGCGCGCGAGAGCGTCGTCTTGCCCGCGCCCAGATCGCCCGAGAGTTGCACCTGCACGGGCCGCGGACCGAGTGCCAGCACGGCCTGCGCGAGCGCCGCGCCAAAAGCCAACGTGGCCGCTTCATCGACAAGCGAAAGCGTGCGCTCGGCGAGCGGAGGGGTCAGACCAGAAGGCGCGTCAGCAGGGAGCACGGTGGGCATTGCGTACAATTTGGGCATGTCCGCCACCCCCACGTCATCATCCGAAACGAACCTGGATGCACGCTTGCCAGCCGATGAGGCCGGCATGCACGCGCTTGTGGCGCAGATCCGCTCCTGGGGTGCCGAACTCGGTTTCGATGCGGTCCGCATCGCCGATGTCGACCTGTCGCACGCTGAAGAAGGGCTCCAGACGTGGCTTGCGCAGGGGTTTCACGGTGACATGGATTATATGGCGAACCATGGCATGCTCCGCGCACGCCCGGCCGAACTTGTTGCCGGAACGGTACGCGCCATCGTCGGGCGGATGCCGTATCTGCCACATCTGGCCGATCCGCGAACGGCCGGCAGCGACTGGCGCACCATCGAGTGGGACCGCCTGCGCCGCCCCGAAGACGCCACCATCTCGCTCTACGCACGTGGCCGCGACTATCACAAGGTGCTGCGCCAACGCCTGCAGAAGCTCGCAGAAAAGATTGCCGACGCCGTGGGGCCGTACGGTTTCCGCGTGTTCACCGATTCGGCGCCAGTGCTCGAAGTCGCATTGGCAACGAACGGCGGCATGGGCTGGCGCGGCAAACACACGCTGCTGCTGGACCGCGATGCGGGCTCGATGTTCTTCCTCGGGGAAATCCTCGTCGACCTGCCGTTTCCCGTTGATCCGCCCGTGGAGCCCCACTGCGGCAACTGCACGCGCTGCATCGACGTGTGCCCTACGCAGGCCATCGTCGCGCCATACACGGTGGACGCGCGCCGTTGCATCTCGTACCTGACCATCGAGCACAAGGGCAGCATCCCGGTCGAGCTGCGCCCGGCGATGGGCAACCGCGTGTACGGCTGCGACGACTGCCAGCTCATCTGCCCGTGGAACAAATTTGCCGTGCCGGCCAACCTGCCTGATTTCGACGTACGCAACGGATTGGACGCGGCCACACTGGCTGAACTCTTCCACTGGACCGACACCGAGTTCAACCAGCGTCTGGAAGGCAGCCCGATCCGCCGCATCGGCCACGAGCGCTGGCTGCGCAACATAGCCGTGGCGATCGGTAACGCGCTGCGCGCTCCCCTGCCGGATACCACGCGTGCGCAACTGATTGCCGCCTTGCAAGCACGCGCTGATGACGCATCGGAACTCGTGCGTGAACACGTGGCCTGGGCGCGGGCACAGACGACGTGAGCGCTCGCTCGGGTTAGGCACGCCAACACAGCAGGACTGTGATGTGCCTTTAATCTGCCTTTCCAAGTTGTCACGCGGATTGGTTTAAAAATCCAACAAAACGCGCGTGGCACAAAACCGCGAATACCTGCTTAACGCTCACGCCAGCGGGGCCTTATACCTCCTAGTACGCAAACGCTTGCGCATCAGGGCAGACACCAATTGTTTGCAAATAAAATATCGGGAAAATGGCGGCTTAATCTCAAACCGCCCATTTCGATGTTTTCCGCTCTTGTTCATCTCCGTTGCGCATTGCAGGCTGCTCGTGCCCGTTCATCCAGGATGGCACGCGCGTGGCGCGGCGGCGTCATGGGCGCGATGCTCTGCGCCGCGTGCGCGAGCCCGGCATGGGCAACGGTGAACGTCGAAGGTGTGCCGTTCGACGACGCCGCACGTGTGGCCGGCCGCGAACTGCTGCTCAATGGCACGGGCCTGCGTTCAGTGTTTGTCATCAAGGGCTATGTCGCAGGCTTGTACCTGCCCGAGCGCGCGAAGAACGCGGCGGTCATCCTCGGCATGAAGGGGCCGAAGCGCCTGCAGATCCACCCGCTGCGTGATGTGGGCGCCGATACGTTCATCCGCGCGCTGAACGACGGCATCCACCGCAACCAAACAGAAATTCAAATGCTGAGGCTGGCCGACCGTCTGACGCAGTTGGAAGACGCAATGCGCCAGATCGGCTCCACCAAGCGCGGCGACACCATCAACTTCGACTACGCGCCCGATGCCGGCACCACCATCAGCATCAACGGCGTGACACGCGCCAAGGCCATCCCCGGCGAAGATTTCTACCAAGCCGTGCTCAGCATCTTCATCGGCAACAGCCCGGTCGACCGCGATCTGAAAAGCGGGCTGCTCGGGACCTGACAATCTGACGATTGGCTTTTCAGGGTTTCCCCGGTTGCGGCGTCGTTGGCGTTTGCAGTTGTGCTATTCAGCAGTTTCCCCGCAAGAACGCAGAACGCACACCAAGCCACAAGGAGGATGACGATGACCAAGGGATCTCTGATCGCCAGCCTGATCGCAGCCGCTGGAACGCTGTTGTGCGGGCCGGCGCTGGCCGATAACTACCCAGCCAAGCCGCTCAAGCTGATCATTCCGTTTCCGCCGGGCGGCACCACGGACATCGTGGGGCGAGGTGTGGCCGATCAGCTTGCCAAAGTGCTGGGCCAGGCCGTGGTGGTGGAAAACAAGGGCGGCGGCGGCGGTTCGATCGGCGCCGATGCCATCGCCAAGGCCGTGCCGGATGGCTACACGATCGGCATCGCCACGGTCTCTACGCATGCCGTCAACCCGGCGTGCAACCCGAAGCTTTCGTACGACCCGCTCAAGGATTTCAAGCCGATCACCAACCTGGCTACCGTGGCCAACGTGATTGCGGTCAACCCGACCTTTCCGGCCAAGAACTACAAGGAATTTGTCGCGGCGCTGACGGCGAACCCCGGCAAATATTCGTTCGCGACATCAGGCACTTGCGGCATCGGCCACATGCTGGGCGAAGAGTTCAAGGTGTTGACCAAGACACAGATGGTCCATGTGCCGTATCGCGGTGCAGGGCCGGCATTGAACGACGTGCTGGCCAACCAGGTGCCGATCATGGTCGACAACCTGCCCTCGTCCATGCAGTTCATCAAGGGCGGCAAGCTGCGACCGATCGTGGTGGCTTGGAACAAGCGCATCGATAGCCTGCCGGACGTGCCTACGTTTGCTGAAGTCGGCCTGAAGGATGCGAACGACCCGGCGTGGTACGGACTCGTGGCGCCGGCCGGCACGCCGGACGACATCATCCGCAAGCTCAACGAAGCTTCGGTCAAGGCGCTGAAAGACCCGGGCCTGGTCGATCGATTCCGCGGTGCCGGTGCCGAGCCTGTCGGCAATACGCCGCAGCAATACACGGCCGAGATCAAACGCGAATTCGACAAGATGCGCACGTTGGTCAAGCAGCAGAACATCAAGCTGGATCAGTAACGCTGCCCGCCTTGGGGCCTGTGCTAGATTCGCAGGATTGTTTTTCAGCGCCGGCCCCTGCCATGCCATCCCCTTTTGACGCCGTTCTCGAAGCGCCCTTCGGCAAGCTGGGCGTGCGCGTGGGCAGCGGCGCCCTGCGTGAACTCGTTTACCTGCCCGACAGCACGCCCATCGTCGATTCATCGGACGCGTTGATTGCCAAGCTGGCCGGTCAGCTCGACGCGTACTACAGCGACCCACGCACGACGTTCGACATCCCGCTCGCACGCACCGGCACGGATTTCCAGCACCGCGTATGGCAGGCCATCAGCGCCATCCCGTGCGGCAGCGTCATCACCTACGGCACCATCGCGCAACAGATTGGCAGCGTGCCGCGCGCGGTCGGGCAGGCGTGCGGTGACAACTGGTTCCCGATCCTCATCCCCTGCCACCGCGTGGTAAGCGCGTCCGGCATCGGCGGGTTTTCGCACCACACGGATGGCTACCTGCTGAACGTCAAGCACTGGCTGCTACGCCACGAAGGCGTGATGCTGATATGAGAAAAGCTGCACAGAAAGACGCCGAAGCGCCGGCCCTGCCGCCGCAAAGCGCAGATGCCATCCAGCGTTTTTGCGACGCGCTGTGGCTGGAGGATGGCCTCGCCCGCAATACGCTCGATGCGTACCGGCGCGACCTCACGCTCTATGCGCACTGGCTTGCCGAACGCAGCAAATCCATCGCGGAAACCGAAGACGGCGACCTGGCCGACTACTTTGCCGCGCGCCATGCCGAGAGCCGCGCATCGTCGGCCAACCGGCGCCGCACCGTGTTCAAGCGCTTCTTCCAGTGGGCACTGCGCGAGCACGTGGTGAGCACCGATCCGTCGCGCCTGTTGCCCACCGCCAAGCAGCCGCCGCGTTTTCCGAAGACGCTTTCCGAAACGCAAGTCGAGGCGCTGATCAACGCACCGGATGTCGACACGCCGCTCGGCCTGCGCGATCGCGCGATGATCGAACTGATGTATGCCAGCGGGCTGCGCGTGTCGGAAATCGTCGCGCTGAAAACGGTGGAAGTCGGCCTGAACGAGGGCGTGGTGCGCGTGGTTGGCGGCAAGGGCGGCAAGGATCGTCTGGTGCCGTTTGGCGCCGAAGCGGGCGACTGGCTGCGGCGTTATCTGCGCGATGGCCGCACCGCGCTGCTCGGCGAGCGCACGGCTGACGCGCTGTTCGTGACCGCACGCGGCGAAGGCATGACACGCCAGGCGTTCTGGTATCTCATCAAACGCTACGCGCTGCTCGCCGACATTCACGCACCGCTGTCGCCGCACACGTTGCGGCACGCGTTTGCCACGCACCTGCTCAACCACGGCGCAGACTTGCGCGTGGTGCAGATGCTGCTCGGCCACGCGGATATTTCCACCACGCAGATCTACACCCACGTCGCGCGCGAGCGGCTGCGCACGCTGCACGCCCAGCACCATCCGCGCGGATAGCGACCGTTCCTCCCTGCCCCGTATGAGCAAGTCCAAGCACGTTTCCGAGACGCCCGCTACGCAGTTCCTCAAGGCACATGGCGTCGCTTTCACCGAACACACCTACGACTACGTCGACAAGGGCGGCACAACCGAGTCTTCGCGCCAGCTTGGCGTGGATGAGCACGCCGTCGTCAAAACGCTGGTCATGGAAGACGAGCATGCCAAGCCGCTGATTGTGCTGATGCACGGCGATTGCTCGGTCTCGACCAAGAACCTCGCGCGACAGACCGGCCGCAAGAGCGTGCAACCGTGCAAGCCCGAGGTCGCACAGCGGCATAGCGGCTACCTCGTTGGCGGCACGTCGCCGTTTGGTGTGCGCAAGGCGATGCCGGTGTATGTGGAGGCGAGCGTGCTGGAGCTGGAGCGCATCTATATCAACGGTGGGCGGCGCGGCTTTCTCGTGAGCCTCGTGCCCGGCGTGCTGACCACCTTGCTGAACGCGCAGCCCGTCAATTGTGCAAACCCCGATTGAAACGAACACGGTGGCTGGGGCACGCTTGCGCCCACGCTACAATCGCGCAGCCTGATTTCTCACATTTCATATGTCACCAGTCGTCGCAACCGTCCTTTTTGCCGTGGCCGCCTACCTGATCGGCTCGATTTCGTTTGCCGTGGTGGTCAGCCGCGCGATGGGTCTGGCGGACCCTCGCACCTACGGCTCGGGCAACCCCGGCGCCACCAACGTGCTGCGCTCGGGCAACAAGAAGGCGGCCATCCTCACGCTGCTCGGTGATGCGGCAAAGGGCTGGCTGGCGGTGTGGCTGGCGCTATTCCTGGCGCCGCGCTTTGGCGTGGACGAGACCGGCATCGCGCTGGTGGTGATCGCCGTGTTCCTGGGCCACCTGTATCCGGTGTTCCACCGCTTTGCGGGCGGCAAGGGCGTGGCCACGGCGGCGGGCATCCTGCTGGCGCTGAACGTGTGGCTGGGGCTGGCCACGCTGGCGACGTGGCTCATCATCGCCGTGTTCTTCCGTTATTCGTCGTTGGCGGCGCTGGTGTCGGCGGTGTTTGCGCCGTTCTTCTACGTGCTGATGAACGGCTTCGACTGGATTGCCGGGGCGGTTGCGCTGATGGCGGTGCTGCTGATCGCGCGCCACCGCGCCAATATCGCCAAGCTGCTGGCCGGCAAGGAAAGCCGCATCGGCGAGAAGAAAAAAGCCGCCTAATTGCGCAGCTCGGCGCGCACCGAATGCGCGCGCCGATGTTCCCCCGGTGGCCGGCCCGTGTGCCGCCGGATCAACCGCCGGAAGGCGGACATGTCCTGATAGCCGCACTGCTCGGCAATCGTCGTCAGGCTCAGCGTGCTGACTTCGAGCAGGTGGCACGCGCGCTCCACGCGCAGCCGGTGCAGCAATTGCAGCGGCGACATCCCCACCGTTTTCGTGAAATGCCGAAGCAGCGTCCGCTCGCTGGTCGAGGCGACGGTGGCGAGTTTCCCCAGATCAAACGGTTCGTGCAGATGCTGTTGCAGGTAACGGCGCGCGCGCAGCACGACGCTGTCTCGGATGGCCGGTTTGCTGCGCAGCCAGATGCCGATGGCCTCGCCGCGTGAGGGGTGATCGAGCGCCGTATTGCCCAGCGTGCGCGCAAGCCGCGCATCAGCCAGCCGCGCGACCACGCGGTGCATGAGCGCCACGCCATGCTCCATCGCCCGGGCGGTGATGACGTTGCCGCTGCTGACGATGGCCTGCGCCGGCGCGGCTTTCAGATGCGGAAAGTAGCCCTGCACCCAACCTGCGATGAGCCATGTCACCGTCAGCCGTTGGCCTGCGGGCAGCACGTCAGCCAGCATCGCCACACCTGTGAAGGGCGAGGCCACCAGCCGCCCCGCATCCAGATAACGGCGGATGGTGGCGCGCTCCACTTCGAGCAGGGCCAGACGCTGCTCCAGCGTGCCGATGTGGTCGAAATGCAGCGGGGGGACGATCAACGCAACACCGAGATGCGTGTCGTCTTCCGGTAGTGCGTCACAAGGGCACGCGAGCGTTTCTGCCGCGGCCTGCCAACGCGCCGGGTCCCGCGCGATGAGCCGCCAGCCGAACACCGGCGCCTTGGCGGCATTGGCCCGCTTGCCGCCTTGCATGGAAGCCAGCGCATTGGCCACGCCAAGCGTATCGGCGGCGGTCGCCAGCATGGAAAAAGCAACGTCCGGAAAGGTCAGCAGGTCGATTTTTGGCATGCACGAGTATAGGCGGCAGGGTCGTCTGCATGGCGATATTGACCCTAATTCTGGCGGGAATACCTCTTCCGAATAGGAATCGCCCGATTGACGATGCAACGGTGGCTGCGCACAGACGCAACCGCCCATAACAACACCGACATCAGGAGACAACGCACGATGCAGCGATTCATGCAGGGATTCGCACCGCGCGCCACGCTTGCCACGGCCGCGCTTGCGGCGCTGGCCGGCTGCGCCAGCACAGACAGCGGCTGGACCACGCCTTCGGACACCGGCCTTTCGGCCGAAATCAGCCGCACCCGCTTCGGCATTCCGCACGTCGGCGCCAACGACTACGCCAGCCTCGGCTTCGGCATGGCCTACGCCTATGCGCAGGACAACGTGTGCCTGCTCGCCGATCAGGTCGTCACCGTCAACGGCGAGCGCTCGAAGACGTTCGGGCCGGACGGCACGGTCGTGGTGTCGTTCAAGCCGGTGCCCAACACGCAAGCCGACGCCTTCTTCAAGAGTGCGTTTGACGAAGCCGGCCTGCGCGCGGGCTACGCACGGATGTCGCCTGAAGCGCGCGAGCTGCTGCGCGGCTACATCGCGGGCTACAACCGCTATCTGAAAGACACGCCAGCCGCCAACCGCCCGGGAGCCTGCCGCAATGCCGACTGGGTGCGCCCCCTCACGATGGCCGACATGATGCTGATGGGCGAAGAAAAAGCCATCCAGGCCAGCGCGGGCGCCATGCTGGCGAGCATCGTCGCGGCGCAGCCGCCGGGCGGCGCGCCTGCGTCGGCCGTCATTGCACCGCATGCCGTCGACACCGCGGCACTTGACCGCGACCTGCAACTGCGCGACATGCCGATCGGCTCCAACGGCTGGGCCTTCGGCAAGGCCGCCACGGACAACGGCCGCGGTGTGCTGCTCGGCAACCCGCACTTTCCCTGGACGAGCACCAACCGCTTCTACCAGATCCACCTGACCGTGCCCGGCAAGCTGGATGTGATGGGCGCGTCGATTGCCGCGTTCCCCGTCGTCAGCATCGGCTTCAACAAAGACGTGGCATGGACGCACACCGTTTCCACCGGTCGCCGCTTCACGCTGTTCGAGCTGAAGCTCGCCGAGGGCGATCCGACCACCTACCTGATCGACGGCAAGCCGCACAAGATGACCACACGCACGGTGGCCTTTGACGTGAAGCTGCCGGATGGCCGCATCGAACATCGCACCCACACTTTCTACAACACGGTGTACGGCCCCGTGCTGTCGATGCCTGCGGGCGGCATGCCATGGACCACGCAGAAGGCCTACACGCTGCGTGACGCTAATCGCAACAACACGCGCTCCATCGATACGTGGCTGCATATCGCGCAGGCCAAGGACGTGGCGGGCATCCGGCAGGCCATCAGCAATCTCGGCATTCCGTGGGTGAACACGATTGCCACCGACCGCAACGGCCGTGCGCTGTTTGCCGACGTGTCGACCACGCCGGATGTGTCGGCCGAAGCGCTCAAGCGTTGCGCGCCGTCTCCGCTGGCCGACAAGCTCTTCAAGGGCGTGGGATTGGTGCTGCTCGACGGCTCACGCAGCGCGTGCAACTGGCAGGTCGACCCGACATCGCCCGTGCCGGGCCTGGTGGCGCCCGCGCGCATGCCGGTGCTCGAGCGCGATGATTACGTCGCCAACAGCAACGACAGCTCGTGGTTGAGCAACCCAGCGCAGAAACTGACGGGCTTCTCACCGGTGATGGGTTCGACCGACGTGCCGCAACGCCTGCGCACCCGCATCGGCCTCATCGAGATCGAGCGTCGCCTGAACGGGACCGACGGCCTGCCCGGCAACCAGGTCAACCTGCCAAACTTGCAGGCGATGATCTTCCGCGACGCCAACCTCGCCGGCCACCTCGTGCGCAACGATCTGCTGGCCGCCTGCAAAGCCACGGCAAACCTCGACACAGTTGTGCGCGACGGCTGCGCTGCCCTTGCGGAATGGAACCTCACGGACAACGTCGACGCCCGCGCTGCGCACCTGTTCCGCGAGTTCTGGATGCGCGCCAAGGACATCCCGCATGTCTATGCGGTCGACTTCAACCCCGCTGATCCGATCCACACACCGCGCAACCTGCGCATGAGCGATGCAACCGTGCGCACGGCCGTGTTCAAAGCGCTGAAGGATGCCGTGAGCGCCGTCCGTACCGCCGGTTTTGCGCTGGACGCACCCCTGGGCACTGTCCAGGCAGCACATGCGCCAGGCGGCGACATCGCCCTGCACGGCGGTGAGGAGTACGAAGGTGTCCTCAACAAGCTGCAAAGCACGCCGATCGGGCCGAAGGGCTTGCAGGTGTATTACGGCACAAGCTACATCCAGACCGTCACGTTCGACGATCAGGGCCCGGTGGCCGATGCGCTTCTGACCTACGGGGAATCCAGCGATCCGGCTTCGCCGCATGCGTTCGACCAGATGCGCGAATTCTCTGCCAAGCGCTGGAACCGGCTGCCGTTCTCGGAAGCCGCCATTGCCGCCGATCCGGCATTGAAGGTGACCAAGCTGTCGCAGTGAAGTTTTGCCACCGCTAATGCAAACGCCCCGCTCGTGCGGGGCGTTTTGCTTGGGAGCGCGACGGGCTCAGTCGCGGAAGTTGTTGAAATCCAGCGGCGTGTCGCTCACGTCCTTGCGCAGCATGGCAATCACGCTTTGCAGGTCATCCCGCTTGGCGCCGGTCACACGCACCGCGTCGCCCTGAATGCTCGCCTGCACCTTGATCTTGCTGTCCTTGATGGTCTTGACGATCTTCTTGGCGAGGTCACCCGAGACGCCCTTCTTGATCTTGACGACCTGCTTCATCTTGTCGCCGCCAATCTTCTGTTTGTCTTGATAGTCGAGAAAGCGCACGTCGACGTTGCGCTTGGCGAGCTTGTTCATCAGCACATCGTTCACCTGGCCGATCTTGAAATCGTCATCGGCAAACAAGGTCAGTTCCTGATCCTTGTGCTCGACCCGGGAGTCCGAGCCCTTGAAGTCGAATCGCGTCGAAATCTCTTTGTTGGCCTGTTCCACGGCGTTCTTCACTTCCACCATGTTGGCTTCGCATACCACGTCAAACGACGGCATCGTGTTCTCCTTGCAGACTTGAATTCGGGTTGCTGCGGCGCCTCGCTGCGGGTGCCGCGTGCGCCCTGGCTTCTATAATCTTGGCTTTCCCAGCAGATTTGGCGCCATGGCGTTGCTCGACACGCATTATCCCCTAGGCCAGCACAACACGTTCCGTTTTGAGGCCACCGCCCGCTACGCCGCGCACGTGCGCACGCCGGAAGACATTCCCGCCGCGCTGGCCAACCCGCGCGTGCAGGGCCTGCCTGTGCTGGTGCTGGGTGGCGGCAGCAATGTCGTTCTCACGCGCGATTTCGAAGGTCTCGTGCTGCTGATGGAGATTCCCGGCATCGCCGCCGGCCAAAGCACGGTCGACGGCCGCGAAGTCCACACCGTCACCGCAGGCGGCGGCGAATCGTGGCACGGCCTGGTTGCTCACACGGTCTCACATGGCTTGCCTGGGCTGGAAAACCTCGCGCTGATTCCCGGTACGGTGGGTGCGGCGCCCATCCAGAACATCGGCGCGTACGGCGTCGAGATCAAGGACCGCTTCCAATCCCTGCGCGCCTACGACCGCCACGCCGGCGAGTTCGTCACCCTGATCGCCGCCGATTGCGCCTTCGGCTACCGCGACAGCCTCTTCAAGCGCACCGGCGCCGATCGCTACATCATCACCGAGGTCACGTTCGCCCTGCCACTCGACTGGCAGCCCGATACGCACTACGCCGAACTTGCACGCGAGTTGGCCGTGCAGAACATCGCCAGCCCGACGGCGCAGGACATCTTCGATGCGGTGGTCACCATCCGCCGCCGCAAGCTGCCCGATCCGGCCGAGATCGGCAACGCGGGCAGCTTTTTCAAGAACCCCATCGTCGATGCCGCCACGCGCGATGCGCTGGCCACGCGCTTCCCGAATCTGGTCGGGTATGCGCAGCCGGACGGCACCTACAAGCTCGCCGCCGGCTGGCTGATCGATCAGTGCGGCTTCAAGGGCCGGCAGAGCGGCGCGGTGGGCGTGTATGAAAAGCAGGCGCTGGTGCTGGTGCACCGTGGCGGCGGTAGTGCGGTCCAGTTGATGACGTTGGCGCGTGAGATCCAGGACGCAGTGCATGCGCGCTTTGGCGTACGCATCGAACCCGAACCCGTGGTCGTGTAAACAGCCCGGCGGAGGGGCTTCTTGAGCACCCTGCGCCACATCCAACGCGTCTGGATCCAGGCAGCCCTCGCCCGACGTACCCGCGGCCGACCCAATGGCCTAAAATGGCTGGTTTGACCCTACGACCACCCTTTTCGCGTTCCATTTCATGACCACCGAAACCTTTGACGGCGTCCGCCTGACCACCAAGGCCAATGTGTACTTTGACGGAAAGTGCGTCAGCCACAGCTTTACCCTGCCCGACGGCACCAAGAAGTCCGTGGGCGTGGTGCTGCCGGCCACGCTGACCTTCGGCACGGCCGCCGCCGAGATCATGGAATGCGTGGGCGGTTCGTGCGAATACAAGCTCGACGGCACCGATGAGTGGAAGACGTCCGCCGCCGGCGAAAGCTTTCAGGTTCCGGCCAACTCGAAGTTCGACATTCGCGTGACCGAGAGCTACCACTACATCTGCCATTACGCCTAAGCGCACCTGAGCGCCAGCAGCGATCATCAGAAGAGAAAGAGTATGGAAACCATCCTGCAACACGTTCCCGTCGGCCAGAAGGTCGGCATTGCCTTCTCGGGCGGTCTCGACACCAGCGCGGCGCTGCGCTGGATGAAGAACAAGGGCGCGCTGCCCTACGCCTATACCGCCAACCTGGGCCAGCCCGACGAGGAAGACTACGATGCCATTCCGCGCAAGGCCATGGAGTACGGTGCAGAGAAGGCCCGCCTGATCGAGTGCCGCCCGCAACTGGCCAATGAAGGGATTGCCGCCATCCAGGCCGGCGCCTTCCACATCAGCACCGGCGGCATCACGTATTTCAACACCACGCCGCTGGGCCGCGCCGTGACCGGCACCATGCTGGTCGCCGCGATGAAGGAAGACGACGTCAACATCTGGGGCGACGGCTCGACCTTCAAGGGCAACGACATCGAGCGCTTCTACCGCTACGGCCTGCTGACCAACCCGGCGCTGAAGATCTACAAGCCGTGGCTGGACCAGGCCTTCATCGATGAGCTGGGCGGCCGCGCCGAAATGTCGGCCTTCATGACGAAGGAAGGTTTCGGCTACAAGATGAGCGCCGAAAAGGCGTACTCGACGGACAGCAACATGCTGGGCGCCACGCACGAGGCCAAGGATCTGGAGCACCTGAACAGCGGCATCCGCATCGTCAACCCGATCATGGGCGTGGCATTCTGGAAGCCCGAAGTCGAGGTCAAGGCGGAAGAAGTGTCGGTCACCTTCGACGAAGGCCGTCCGGTCGCCGTCAACGGCCGCGAAATCGCCGACCCGGTGGAGATGTTCCTGGAGCTGAACCGTATCGGCGGCCGCCACGGCTTGGGCATGAGCGACCAGATCGAAAACCGCATCATCGAAGCCAAGAGCCGCGGCATCTACGAAGCCCCGGGCATGGCGCTGCTGCACATCGCCTACGAGCGCCTGGTGACCGGCATCCACAACGAAGACACCATCGAGCAATACCGCATCAACGGCCTGCGCCTGGGCCGTCTGCTGTACCAGGGCCGCTGGTTCGATCCGCAAGCGATCATGCTGCGCGAAACCGCCCAGCGCTGGGTAGCCCGCGCCGTGACCGGCACCGTGACGCTGGAGCTGCGTCGCGGCAACGACTACTCGATCCTGAACACCGAGTCGCCCAACCTCACCTACGCACCTGAGCGCCTGTCGATGGAGAAGGTCGAAGACGCACCGTTCAGCCCGGCCGACCGCATCGGCCAACTGACCATGCGCAACCTGGACCTGATGGACACGCGCGACAAGCTGTCGATCTACTCGAAGGCTGGCCTGCTGTCGCTGGGTACCGCCAATGCACTGCCTCAGCTCGACGGCGGCAAGAAGTAACTACCTGCCGCGTCAAAGCAAAAAGGCCGCTCCGACGCAATCGGAGCGGCCTTTTTCTATGGCGTCAGACTCGGGCTCAGTAGCGCCCGCAGAGCAGGTATTCCATCAGCGCCTTCTGCACGTGCAGGCGGTTTTCCGCCTCGTCCCACACCACGCTCTGCTTGCCGTCGATGACGGCTGCCTCGACCTCCTCGCCGCGGTGCGCGGGCAGGCAGTGCATGAACAGCGCATCGGGTTGCGCGCGCTGCATCATCGCCTCGGTCACCATCCAGTCGCCGAAGGCCTTCTTGCGCGCTTCGTTCTCGGCTTCGTAGCCCATGCTGGTCCACACGTCGGTGGTCACTAGGTGGGCGCCTTCACAGGCCTCCAGCGGGCTTTCGAACACGTGCACGAACGGGCGGCTGGAATCGGCCACCATGGCCGGATCGAGCTGGTAGCCCTTTGGTGCAGAAAAATGGAAGCGGAAGCCGAGAATCTCAGCCGCCTGGATCCACGTGTAGGCCATATTGTTGGCATCGCCCACCCACGTGACGGTCTTGCTCTTGATGGGGCCCCGCTGCTCGATGAAGGTGAAAATGTCGGCCAGCACCTGGCACGGGTGATATTCGTTGGTCAGCCCGTTGATGACCGGCACGCGAGAATGCGCGGCAAACCGTTCGATGATCTCCTGCCCGAAGGTGCGGATCATGATGATGTCGGTCATGCGGGAGATGACCTGCGCCGCGTCTTCGATTGGCTCACCGCGCCCCAGTTGGGAATCGCGCGTGTTCAGGAAGACCGCGTGGCCGCCGAGCTGGTGAATGCCGGCTTCGAACGACAGGCGCGTACGCGTGGAATTCTTCTCGAAGATCATGGCCAGCGTGCGGTCGTGCAGCGGGTGCCACGTCTCGTAGTTCTTGAACTTGGCCTTGAGGATCGCGGAACGGTCCAGCAGGTATTCGTACTCTTCCAGCGAAAAGTCCTTGAACTGCAGGTAGTGCTTGATCGAGCTTGGTGGGTTCATAAAACAACGAAGGCGGCCTGCAGATGACGCTCCGGGAACATCCCGTGACACGTCGCCCTAGCCGCCTTGCCTGTTGAAGATTCAGTCCATCATACGGGATCGCCACCCATTTGGCGAGTTTCGCGCCTGCGCGGGCGGCTACCATAAAGGCCCGGGTGAAAGGCCGATGAAAGTCTTATATAAGATATAATACTGGCTGCCTCGGATGCCCCAACCGTCCGCAAACCGGCACAACGAGCCGGCCCGTCCGGTTCATGAATCGGCAACCAGGCAGGCGCATCATCCGCACCACAAGTGCACCCCGCTCGAACGTTGCGGCACCCGCACGGTCGAAGTCGTTTGCAAATTTCCACAGCCCCACGCAGTCCATGGCAGCCAACCCTCGCCAATTCTTTATCCAGGGCGTCACCCGCGACGGAAAGACCTTCCGCCCGAGCGACTGGGCCGATCGGCTGTGCGGTGTGATGGCGCAGTTCCGCCCCGCCGGTGATAGCGGAGACCCCCGCTTCACCTACTCCCCCTATGTGCGCCCGGTCATGTCGGGTGGCATCCGCAGCGTGTTCGTCGACGAGCGCCTGCGCGACATCGAACCCAAGGCACTGGATTTCGTGCTGAACTTCGCGCACGACAACAATCTGCAGCTCGTGGAAGCCTGCATCCTGCCGGAAGGCGGCACACCCGCGAAAGCCTGATCCCGTAAAGAACGGCACCCCACTCAGCGCCTCGCACATTGGGCGCACAGAATGCAAAAAGCCCGTCCGAAGACGGGCTTTTTTATCGTCGGGGCGCGACGTTGCGTGTCGCGCCATGCCGGCTAGGCCGGCATCACCCGAACTTAGGCAGCCATTGCCTTGATGGCAGCGGACAGACGCGACTTGGCGCGCGCAGCCTTGTTCTTGTGGACGATCTTCTTGTCAGCGATGCTATCGATCGTGCTTTGGGCCGTCTTGAATGCAGCAGCGGCAGCAGTCTTGTCGCCAGCGGCCACAGCCTTGCGGACGCCCTTGATTGCGGTACGCAGACGCGAGCGCAGAGCCGAGTTGTGAGCGTTCTGAACGACGGCTTGGCGTGCGCGCTTGCGTGCTTGTGCGGTGTTTGCCATGGAAAAATCCCTGAAGAAACGGTAGCAAGCGCCCCGGGAGACACGGAAGGCCGAAGCGCGCAAATTGGTGAAAGACGGCAATTATACGCAGACTTCCGCGCCCAACGCAAACCCTGTTGTGAAATCGCCCGGATAACGGCAGTTTGCGGCTTTTGCGCCACTTTTGGGCGCATGACAAGCCGGTCCCTATAATACGGCCGCAATTGTGCCCTCCGGTCACGTCAGTCACGCCGGGCGCGAACCCCGCATGGCGCCGTCGGTCAGACCGCCATCGCCGTGTTTGCCTCCCAGACGGCGCCCAACCAAGCATTCATCTTGAATCTCCTCAAAACACTCGCCACGATCAGCGGCCTGACGATGCTCTCGCGCATCACGGGGCTCATTCGCGAGACGCTGATCGCCCGTGCCTTTGGTGCTTCGGTGTACACCGATGCCTTCAACGTCGCCTTCCGCATCCCGAACCTGCTACGCCGGCTTTCGGCCGAGGGCGCGTTCTCGCAAGCGTTCGTGCCGATCCTGGGCGAATTCAAGAATCGCCAAGGGGAAACCGAAACACGCGCATTGGTCGACTCGGTGGCCACGGTGATGACGTGGTTCCTGGTGGTCATCTCGGCGCTGGGCGTGATCGGCGCGCCGTTGATCGTCACCGCTGTGGCAACGGGCTTCAAGGCGCACGAGAACCAAGCCTATATCTCGGCGATCTTCATGACGCGCGTGATGTTTCCGTACATCGGGCTCGTGTCGTTGGTGGCGCTGGCATCAGGCATTCTCAATACGTGGCGACAGTTTGCGGTGCCCGCTTTCACTCCGGTGCTCCTGAACCTGTCGTTCATCGTGGCAGCGGTGTTTGTGGCGCCGTACCTCGAAACCCCGATCTACGCACAGGCCTATGCGGTGATGGTGGGCGGCATCCTGCAGCTGGCCATTCAGGTCCCGTCATTGCGACGCGTGGGCATGCTGCCACGCGTGTCATTCAATGTGCGACAAGCGTGGCACCACCCGGGCGTGCGGCGCGTGCTTAAGCAGATGCTGCCGGCCACGCTGTCGGTGTCGGTCGCGCAGATCAGCCTGATCATCAACACCAACATCGCATCGCGCCTACCGACGGGCAGCGTGTCGTGGCTGAACTACGCCGACCGGCTGATGGAATTCCCGACCGCACTGCTGGGTGTGGCACTCGGGACGATCCTGCTGCCAAGCCTGTCCAAAGCAAGTGCGGACAACAACCGTGAAGAGTATTCGTCGCTGCTCGACTGGGGCCTGCGGCTGACCGTGCTGCTGGCGGTGCCTTCGGCAGTGGGGCTGTTCGTGTTTGGCGCGCCGCTCACGGCCACGCTGTTCCACTACGGCAAGTTCACCGGCATGGACGTCGAGATGACGCGCCAGGCGCTGACGTCGTACGGCGTGGGGCTGATCGGGCTGATCGTCATCAAGATCCTGGCGCCGGGCTTCTACGCACGGCAGGACATCCGCACGCCGGTGAAGATTGCGCTGGTGGTGCTGGTGGCGACGCAGTTGTCCAACTATGTGTTCGTACCGATGTTCGGACACGCGGGGCTGGCGCTGTCGATCAGCTTTGGCGCGACCATCAATGCGGCGCTGCTGTTCTTCGGCCTGCGCCGTCGCGGCTATTACCACCCGCTGCCGGGCTGGGGTCTATTCATCGCGCAGGTGATGTCGGCCGTACTGCTGCTGGCGGGCGTGCTGCTGTGGCTTGCACACAATTTTGATTGGGTGGGATTGGGTGCCAAGCCGCTCGTACGCATCGCGCTGCTGGGGGCAAGCCTGGTCCTGTGCGCGGTGGTCTATTTCGGTACACTGTGGCTCACCGGATTGAAGTTTTCCACGTTCCGAAAAAAGGCCATCTGATGACCACTAAAGTCCTCGATTATTTTTCGGCCCTGGTCGCGGACGACGACAGCATCCCACTCACAGAAACCGCCCTGTCAATTGCGCAGGACGCGTATCCGGATCTGGACCTGCAGGCAGAGCTGGCCGCCATCGACGTACTCGTCGCGCGGATCAAAAACCGCATCGCCGACGGCACGCCGGCCATCCAGCGCCTACGCCTGCTCAACCAGTTTTTCTATCGCGAGCTGGGCTTCGGGCCCAATGCAAACGATTACTACGATCCCGAGAACTCCTATCTGAATACCGTGCTGCAAAGCCGGCGCGGCATTCCGATCTCGTTGGCGGTGCTGCTGATGGAGATCGGCCAGCAGATTGGCCTGCCGCTCAAGGGCGTGTCTTTTCCGAACCACTTCCTGGTGCGCATGAGCATTCCGGCAGGCGAGGTCGTGCTAGATCCGCTGACGGGACAGACGTTGTCGAAAGAAGAATTGCAGGACATGCTCGACCCGTACCTGGAGAAGGAAGGCATCGAAGACCCGAACACGGTGCCGCTCGGGGTGTTCCTGCAGGTGGCCACGCACCGCGAGATCATCGCGCGCATGCTGCGCAATCTGAAGGCGATCTATCTGCAGGAATCGCGCTGGCAGCGCCTGCTGGCGGTGCAGCAGCGCTTGGTGATTCTGCTGCCCGATTCGATCGAGGAAGTGCGCGACCGAGGGTTGGCCTACGCCAATCTTGAGTGCTTCCGGCCCGCGCTGGAAGACCTGGAAGCCTACGTGGACGCGCGGCCAGATGCAGCCGACACGGCCAAGCTCAAGGAGCGCATGCCAACGCTACGCGCCATGAGCAAGCACTTGAATTGACGTCTACTTCGGGGCCACAGCGCCCCGACGGCGCCTGAGAAGCTTCCATAGCCCGCCCAATGCCAGCGGCACAATCGCAGCACCCAGGCCGATAAGCACGATCGTGTTCAGGTGCTCGCGGATGATGGGCACGTTGCCGAACAGGTCGCCGGTCAGCACCAATAAGCCGACCCACAGCACGGCGCCGATCATGTTGAACAGCTGGAATTTGGCGAACGTCATCTTCGACACGCCGGCCACGAACGGCGCGAACGTACGCACCACCGGAATGAAACGTGCCATTACCAGCATTTTGCCGCCATGGCGCTCGTAGAAGGCGTGTGTCCTGAGCAGCGCTTGGTGATCAAGGAAGCGGATGTGGCCGTCGAATACCTTGGGCCCGATCCACGAACCGACGAAGTAGTTGACGGTGTTGCCCGTTACCGCGGCAGTGACCAGCAGCACGATGAGCAGCCAAGCGTCCATCTGGCCCGTGGCGCACATTGCGCCGGCAATGAAGAGCAGCGTGTCGCCCGGCAGGAATGGCAGCACCACCAAGCCGGTCTCGGCAAAGACGATGGCGAACAGCAGCACGTAGACCCACGCGCCGTACTGCTGAATGAGCAGTCCCAACGATTTGTCGACATGCAGAACGATGTCGAGCAGTTGCATCACGATATCCAAACCAACCCCCGATTGAGCAGCGGGGAATGATACCGGATGTCAATTAATTTTCCCCTTGCGCTTGCCGGGCTTGCGTCGGTGCGCCGCACAGGGCGTGACATTTATAATGCCGCGATGACTTCCGCCTCGACTTCCCGCCGCCCCATCCGCCCGCTTCCCGACCAGCTGATCAGCCAGATCGCGGCCGGCGAGGTGGTCGAACGGCCAGCGTCCGTGGTCAAGGAGTTGCTGGAAAACGCGCTGGATGCCGGCGCCACGCAGCTGCAGATCAAGCTGGAGGAAGGTGGCGTGCGGCGCATTGCCATCACCGACAACGGCGGCGGCATTCCGGCGGGCGAACTGCCCGTCGCACTGATGCGGCATGCGACCAGCAAGATCGGCTCGCTGGAAGAGCTGGAATCGGTGGCGACGCTGGGGTTCCGGGGGGAGGCGCTGGCCTCGATTGCCTCGGTAGCGGAACTGACGCTCACGTCGCGCACAGCGAACGACGCTCACGCCACGCAAATCATTGCGCAAACCGGGCGGGCGCAGCCCGCCTCGGGCGGCATCGGCACCACCGTCGATGTGCAGCATCTGTACTTCAATACGCCGGCACGCCGCAAATTCCTGAAGACGGAGCAGACCGAGCTGGGCCACTGCATGGAGGTGATCCGCCGCACCGCGCTCGCGCGGCCGGATGTGGCCATCTCCGTGCATCACAACGGCAAGCCGCTGGAGCATTGGAACGCCACGCAGGCCGACGCGCGCACCGCCGCCGTGCTCGGCACCGAATTCGCCCGTGCGCGATTGCCCTTCGACGAGGAAGCCGGCGAGCTGCGCCTCTTCGGCTTTGCAGGCCTGCCGACCGCGTCGCGCGGCCGGGCCGATCATCAGTTCTTCTACGTCAACGGACGCTTCGTGCGCGACCGCCTGCTCACGCACGCCGTGCGCAGCGCTTACGAAGATGTGCTCCACGGCGATCGCTTTCCCGCCTACGTGCTGTGCCTGGAGTTGCCGCCCGAGGCTGTGGACGTGAACGTGCATCCGTCCAAGATCGAGGTGCGCTTTCGCGACAGCCGCGCGGTGCATCAGTTCGTCTATCACGCGGTGCAACGCGCGCTGTCTCGCCACGCCGGCGAACAAGGCGACAGCCTGCGCACCGATATCGCCGAGGCGCCCGAGGTTGCGGGGGTCATGACGGCACCTTCGCCGGCTGACAACACCACGCGCTGGATCAACCAGATGGCCGCGCGGCAGACGTCGCTCGGCATTGCGCAGCCGCGTGCGGAATATCTGTCGATGATGCGCGGCGATAGCGCGCCCATGCCATCGAGCCGCCCCGCCTGGATGACCGATGTGCCAAGCGCCGCGACGTTGTTCGACGGCGGCACCGCGACTGCGCAAGCACCTGCTGCCGTTGCGGAGCCGGCCGCTGCGCAGCACGCCGACGACGATGCGCACCCGCTCGGCTTTGCCGTGGCCCAGTTGCACGGCATCTACGTGCTGGCGCAGAACACGCGCGGCATGGTGCTCGTCGACATGCATGCCGCGCACGAACGCATCCTCTACGAACAGCTCAAGGCCGCGCTGGAAACCAAGCGCGTCGAAGTGCAGCCGCTTCTGATTCCGGTCACGTTTGCCGCAAGCCCGGTGGAGATCGGCACCGCAGAGGAATTTCGCGACACGCTCACGCTGCTCGGCTTCGATATCTCTGCCGTGTCGCCCACCACGCTGGCTGTGCGATCGGTGCCGACGCTGCTGCAGAAGGCCGACGCGCAAGCGCTCGCCCGCGACGTGCTGCGCGATCTGCACGCCTACGGCGGCTCGCGCGTGCTGGCTGAACGCCAGAATGAGCTGCTCGCCACGCTGGCGTGCCACTCCGCCGTGCGCGCCAACCGCCGCCTGAACCTGGACGAGATGAACGCGCTGCTGCGCCAGATGGAAGCCACCGAACGCGCCGACCAGTGCAACCACGGTCGCCCGACATGGATCCAGCTCACCGTGGCTGACCTGGATCGACTCTTCCTGCGCGGCCAGTAAATTCCGATGACTGCGTCTGCTGCAAGCGCCCCGCGCGCCATTTGCCTGCTCGGGCCGACAGCGTCCGGCAAAACCGCCGCCGCATTGAAGCTGGCCGAGCGCTGGCCGGTCGAGATCATCAGTATGGATTCGGCGCTGGTGTATCGCGGCATGGACATCGGCACCGCCAAGCCCAGCGCCGAAGAACAGGCCATCGCGCCGCATCACCTGATCGACATCATCGATCCGCTTGATGCGTATTCCGCCGCGCAGTTTGCCAATGATGCGAACGCGCTGATCGATGCCATCCGCGCGCGCGGCAAGCTGCCGCTGATCGTCGGCGGCACGATGCTGTATTACAAGGCGCTCACGCAAGGCCTCTCCGATTTGCCCGGCGCCGACCCTGCCATCCGCGCGGAGATCGATGCCGAAGCCGCCCGCGATGGCTGGCCAGCGCTGCACGCCAAACTGGCGCAGGTCGATCCGGTGACGGCCGCGCGATTGCACGCGACGGATGCGCAGCGCATCCAGCGCGCGCTGGAGCTGTATCGGCTGACAGGCCAGCCGATGTCCGCCCTGCTCGCACGCGAGGTCGGCGCGAATGCGTTCCAGCAGCATGACGCAGCCGCGCCGTATCTGACGATCGCGCTGGAACCGTCCGACCGCCTCGTGCTGCATGCGCGTATCGCGCAGCGCTTTGATGCGATGCTCGCCGGCGGCCTGCTCGACGAGGTGGAGCGCTTGCGCCGCCGTGGCGATCTTTCGCCCACGCTACCGTCTATCCGCTGCGTTGGGTATCGCCAAGCGTGGGCGTACCTCGACGGCGAAATCGACATGACCGGCCTGCGCGAACAAGGCATCGCTGCAACACGCCAGCTCTGCAAGCGCCAGATCACGTGGCTGCGCAGCACGCCCGAGCGGCACGCGGTCGACTGCCTCGCACCCGATTACGTCGACCAGGTTGCGCGCCTAGTCCAAACCTCACTGGAACCGAAATCGCAATGACCGCCACCACAGCGACCCGTTTCACGCTGCGCCCTGCCACGCCGGACGACTGCGCCTCGCTCGTTCGCCTGATCTCCGCGCTGGCCGAGTACGAAAAGCTCACGCACCTCGTGCAGACCACGCCAGAAGCGCTGGCGACGATGTTGTTCGGGCCGCGCCCGTATTGCGAGGCGGTGCTGGCGGAGGTCGACGGCCGGGCCGTGGGCTTTGCGCTGTTCTTCCACAACTTCTCGACCTTCCTGTGCAAGCCGGGCCTGTATCTGGAAGACCTGTTCGTGGAGCCCGAGTACCGCGGCCTGGGCATCGGCAAGGCACTCCTGATCCACCTGGCGCGTCTGGCGCAAGAGCGGGACTGCGGGCGTTTCGAATGGAGCGTGCTCGACTGGAATGCGCCGTCCATCGCCTTCTACGAAGCCATGGGCGCGGATGTACTGCCCGAGTGGCGCATCTGCCGCGCCACCGGCGATGCGTTGACGAAGTTGGCCGCCACCACCATGCCCGCCAGCCTAGCCGCGCAAGCCTGAATTTAACCGCAAGCTCCGGAGTGCCACGTACCCTCCCGTGAGCGTAGGCTTGGCATATCGAATCTCCGAAAGGAGCGCATATGCCGCCTTCCACCGCCGCCGCGCATGTCAGCGCGGGGCACTGCCCCAATCTTGATGGCATCGACTGGCATGCCGTTGAGGACGCTCTCAACGAGGTCGGCAGCGCCGTGTTGCCCGGCCTGCTCACGCATGACGCGTGCGACGCGCTGACCGCGCTGTACTCGCAGGATCGCCTGTACCGCTCGCGCGTGGTGATGGAGCGCCACGGCTTTGGGCGCGGTGAGTACCAGTATTTTGCCTATCCGCTGCCCGACCTGATTGCGCAGTTGCGCACATCGCTCTACCCGCCGCTGGCGAACATCGCCAACCGCTGGAACCAAGCCATGGACATCGACGTACGCTATCCAGCCAAGCACGCCGATTTCCTGCGGCGCTGCCACGAGGCCGGCCAGTTGCGCCCCACGCCGCTGATCCTGCGATACGGCCCCGGCGACTACAACTGCCTGCATCAGGACCTCTACGGCGAGCACGTCTTTCCGCTGCAGGTGGCCATCCTGCTGTCTGAACCCGGCGTCGATTTCACCGGCGGCGAATTCGTCACGACGGAGCAGCGCCCACGGATGCAGTCTCGGCCCGAGGTCGTGCCACTGCGTAAAGGCGATGGCGTGATCTTTGCAGTGCACCATCGCCCCGTACAAGGTACGCGCGGCACGTACCGCGTGAACATGCGCCACGGTGTGAGCCGCCTGCGCTCTGGCCAGCGGCATACTGTGGGGATCATCTTCCACGACGCGCTATAGCCAGCTCACCATGACGACCGGGGACCTGTTTGCCGACCATGCACCCGCCGAAGACGCGCGCATCGCGCTCGGCGAGGCGGCCTTTGTTTTCCGTGGCTTAGCGCTGGCAGAAGCACCGGCCCTGCTGGCGGCGGTGGACGCCATCGAGCAGCGGGCAGCGTTTCGTCACATGGTCACGCCGGGCGGCTTCGAGATGTCGGTCGCGCTCACCAACAGCGGCACGCTGGGCTGGACCTCAGACCGCCGCGGCTACCGCTATGCCACGCACGACCCGCTTACGGGAGCCGCGTGGCCGCCACTGCCCGATGTGTTCCTACGCTTGGCGCGTAACGCCGCCGCTGAAGCCGGCTTCCCCGGCTTCACGCCAGACGCCTGCCTCATCAACCGCTATGTGCCTGGTGCCCGCATGTCGCTCCATCAAGACAAGGACGAACAGGATTACGGCGCGCCCATCGTCTCCGTGTCGCTTGGCATGCCGGCCGTCTTCCTGTTTGGCGGACATCGCCGCGCAGACAAGGCGCAGCGCATTCCCCTTTTTCACGGCGATGTCGTCGTCTGGGGTGGCCCGGACCGCCTGCGCTATCACGGCGTAGCGCCGCTCAAAGACCACCCGCACGCACTGCTGGGCAGCCAGCGCATCAACCTCACGTTCCGCAAGGCCGGCTGACCGGCAAACCAGCGCATGACCATTGCCGCAGACCTGTCCGAAAACGCCTACCGGCAAGCCGAAACATTTCTGGCGACGCTGGACGATGACTGGGCTCGCCATATCGCTGCGATCGGACCGTGCCGCCACGCCGCCAAGCCTGCGCGCGAACCTTATGAAGCGCTGATGCGCGCGATCGCCTACCAGCAGCTGCACGCCAAGGCCGGTGACGCCATCCTCGGACGTTTCCTCGCGCTGTATCCGGCCGCCGCTTTTCCCGCACCGCAGCAGGTGCTCGCGACAGACGAGGCAGCGCTGCGCACCTGCGGTTTCTCCGGGACCAAACTGGCGACCATTCGCGGCATTGCACAAGCCGCGCTCGATGGCGTCGTCCCCACGCGCGAACAGGCGTTGTCCATGCCGGACGAAGCGCTCATCGACCGGCTGGTAACACTGCGCGGAGTTGGCCGCTGGACGGTCGAAATGCTGCTGATCTACACGCTGGAGCGCTCGGACATCCTGCCCGCAGATGATTTCGGCGTACGCGACGGTTATCGCCGCCTGAAGCGGCTCGACACCACGCCCACACGCAAGCAGATGGAAACACTCGGGCTTGCGTGGAGCCCGTATCGCACCGTCGCGGCCTGGTATCTATGGCGGGTGCCCGTCAATGTTTCAGGCGCGTGAATTCGGCAAGTCTTGCGCTAGATCACGCCCCAACGACATATCGCTTGCGCGACATATGTCACGCCGGGATCATGCGAAAACCTTGAATTCCCGTGCGACGTTCGCTTTACTGGAAAACGTTCGCGCGCCATCTGCGCCGCCTTTATTGGTCGAGTCATCGTGGAACAGCCCCAAAACGTCGACGCGCAACGTAAATCCGAAGAACTGCGGAGCTTCCTGTTTCTGACGGTCGTCATGGTGCCGGTTCTTTCGGTCATTATCGTCGCCGGATATGGCTTTATCGTCTGGGCAACCCAATTGCTGAGCGGTCCGCCAACGCATTGATATACGCCCGGGGGGGTTCCGAGGGCGAGTCGGGTTGTATGTTCGCGCAGCACTGATTAGAAAAAGGCGTGCATCGCCAAAACAGCGTCATGCGAAACACAAGAAAAATAGATATCCCCGTTCGGCCGGCGCCGCTTGATGACGACGAGTGGCATATCGCGGGCGTCCTGGTCCAGACGCGGCCAACCCATATTGCATCCGTCAGCAAGTCCATCGAAGCCATCGCCGGCAGCGAAATCCATGCGGCCAGCGACAACGGCAAGCTCGTGGTCACGCTTGAGGCGCCCAGCTCGCGGGCCATCGCAGCCCACCTGACGTTCATTCAACAGATCGACGGTGTGCTGAACACCGCCCTGATCTATCAGCACAACGAAATGGCCGACGCCATGAATGAGGAAATGGACGATGAAAGTCTCTCGCCGCGCGTTCATTAAGCAGACCGCTGCCGCCGCCACCGCTTCGGTAGCTGGCGTCACGCTTCCTGCTGGCGCCGCCAACCTCGTCACCGACAAAGAGCTGACGCAGCTCAAGTGGTCGAAGGCGCCTTGCCGATTCTGCGGCACGGGCTGCGGTGTTGAAGTCGCCGTCAAGGACAACCGCGTGGTGGCCACGCAGGGCGACCCGAAGGCCGAGGTCAATCGGGGCCTGAACTGCGTCAAGGGGTACTTCCTCTCGAAGATCATGTACGGCAAGGACCGGCTGACCCAGCCGCTGCTGCGCATGAAGAATGGCAAGTACGACAAGAACGGCGATTTCACGCCCGTGAGCTGGGACCGTGCGTTCGACGAGATGGCGGTGCAATTCAAGCGCGTCATCAAGGAAAAGGGCCCGACCGCTGTCGGCATGTTCGGCTCGGGCCAGTGGACGATCTTTGAGGGCTACGCTGCCGTCAAGCTGATGAAGGCGGGCTTCCGCTCGAACAACCTCGACCCCAACGCACGCCATTGCATGGCCTCGGCCGTGGCCGGCTTCATGCGCACCTTCGGCATGGACGAGCCGATGGGCTGCTACGACGACTTCGAAGTCGCCGACGCGTTCGTGCTGTGGGGCTCGAACATGGCCGAGATGCACCCGATCTTGTGGTCGCGTGTGACAGACCGACGCCTGTCGGCGCCCAAGACGAAGGTCGCGGTGCTCTCGACGTTCACGCATCGCTCGTTCGATCTGGCCGATATTCCGATCGTCTTCACGCCGCAGGCCGACCTCGCGATGCTCAACTACATCGCGAACTACATCATCACCAACAAGAAGGTCAACACAGACTTCGTCAACAAGCACACCGTCTTCAAGCAAGGGGTAACCGACATCGGCTACGGCCTGCGGCCCGACAACCCGCTGCAGAAGGCCGCCAAGAACGCCGACAAGGTGGGCGACTCCAAGCCGATCTCGTTCGACGAGTTCGCCAAGTTTGTCTCGACGTACGATCTGGACTACACCACCAAGCTGGCGAACCCGGACAAGAGCAAGGAGAAGGAATTCAAGCAGCAGCTCCAGAAGCTTGCCGAGCTGTATGCCGATCCGAAGATCAAGGTCGTGTCGTTCTGGACCATGGGTTTCAACCAGCACACCCGCGGCACCTGGGCGAACAACATGATCTACAACCTGCATCTGCTGACAGGGAAGATCGCCACGCCGGGCAACAGCCCGTTCTCGCTGACGGGCCAGCCTTCGGCCTGCGGCACCGCGCGCGAGGTGGGCACGTTCTCGCACCGCTTGCCGGCCGACATGGTGGTGACCAACCCGAAGCACCGCGAAGAGGCCGAACACATCTGGAAGTTGCCGGCTGGCACGATCCCGGAAAAGCCGGGCTATCACGCCGTGCTGCAGAACCGCATGCTGAAAGACGGCAAGCTCAATGCTTACTGGGTGCAGGTCAACAACAACATCCAGGCCGGCGCCAACCTTGAACAGGAAGGCTATCCGGGCTACCGCAATCCGGCGAACTTTATCGTTGTCTCGGACGTGTACCCGACCGTCACCGCGCTGGCCGCCGACCTGATCCTCCCGAGCGCGATGTGGGTGGAGAAGGAAGGCGCCTACGGCAACGCCGAGCGCCGCACGCAGTTCTGGCATCAGCTCGTGGATGCGCCGGGTGAGGCGCGTTCCGACCTGTGGCAGTTGGTCGAGTTTTCCAAGCGTTTCAAGGTGGAGGAAGTCTGGCCGGAAGACCTCATCGCCAAGAAGCCGGAGCTGCGCGGCAAGACGCTCTACGACGTGCTCTACCGCAACGGCAACGTCGACAAGTTCCCCCTCAAGGACGTCGACCCGGAATACAACAATGCCGAAGCCAAGGCGTTCGGCTTCTACCTCCAGAAGGGCCTGTTCGAAGAGTATGCAAGCTTCGGGCGCGGCCACGGCCACGACCTGGCACCGTTCGACGACTATCACAAGGCGCGCGGATTGCGCTGGCCGGTGGTCAACGGCAAGGAAACGCGCTGGCGCTACAAAGAAGGCAGCGATCCCTACGTCAAGGCTGGCACCGGCTATCAGTTCTATGGCAACCCCGACGGCAAGGCGGTGATCTTCGCCCTGCCCTATGAGGCACCGCCGGAAGTGCCGGACAAGGAATACCCGTTCTGGTTGTCGACTGGCCGCGTGCTGGAGCACTGGCACTCGGGTTCGATGACGCGCCGGGTGCCCGAGCTGTATCGCGCCTTCCCGAATGCAGTCTGCTTCATGCATCCGGAAGATGCGAAGGCGCTCGGGCTACGACGTGGTGTCGAAGTCGAGGTGATCTCGCGGCGCGGCAAGATGCGCACCCGCATTGAAACGCGCGGCCGCAATCAGCCGCCGAAGGGTCTGGTATTCGTGCCCTGGTTCGATGCGAGCCAGCTCATCAACAAGGTCACACTGGATGCAACCTGCCCGATCTCGCTGCAGACGGATTTCAAGAAATGCGCCGTCAAGATCGTGAAGGTCTGACGAGCCCAGGCAGACGACACACGCGCAACCGGAAAACGTCATGAAGCTCAGCCGACTCCTGGGACTGCCAGCCGCCATCTGTGCGCTGCTGCTGGCAACCCTTGCCAACTTGCCCGCGCAGGCCCAAGGCGTTGTCGACGCCATGCGCGGCCCCACGCCGATCGCCGCCGAATCGACACCGCCGATCCTGTATCCGACCGAAAACAAGGACGTGCGCCGCGAGCGCAACTACACCGGGCAACCGCCAACGATTCCGCACAAGATCGACGGCACGTACATGTATCAGATCAACAAGGACCACAACGGTTGTCTGTCTTGCCATGCGCGTACGAAGGCCGAAGAGATGCGTGCGATCGCAATCAGCCCCACGCACTACGTTGACCGCGATGGCCATCAACTGGCCGACGTTTCGCCGCGCCGCTTCTTCTGCACGCAATGCCACGTGCCGCAGGCCGACGCCAAGCCGCTTATCACCAATACGTTTGTCGATGTCGATGAACTGCTCAAACGCAAGCCTGATGGCAAGAGCGTTGGCAAGAACTGAGGCGGTGCAGCCATGTTCGACCTGATCAAGCGCTACTGGCGCACCATCAACCGGCCCAGCGCGTATTTCAGCCTGGGCTTTCTGACGTTGGGCGGCTTTGTTGCCGGCGTGGTGTTCTGGGGCGCATTCAACACCGCGATGGAGGTGACCAACACCGAGGCGTTCTGTACGGGTTGCCACGAAATGCACGACAACGTGTACCAGGAGCTGCAGAGCACGATCCATTACACCAACCGCAGCGGTGTACGCGCGATCTGCTCCAACTGTCACGTTCCGCACGCCTGGACGAACAAGATTGCACGGAAGATGCAGGCATCCAAGGAAGTGTGGGGCAAGATCTTCGGCACCATCGACACGCGCGAGAAATTCGAAGCGCATCGGCTCGAGCTGGCCCAGCATGAATGGGATCGGCTCAAGGCCAACGATTCATTGGAATGCCGCAACTGCCACAACTACGAATCGATGGACTTCACGCGACAAAGCCCGCGCGCGTCGGCCATGCACTCCCAATATCTGGGCAGCAAAGAGAAAACCTGTATCGACTGCCACAAGGGTATTGCGCACCATCTGCCCGACATGTCGAAGATGAAGACCGAGTAAAGCACGTGAACGTGCTGCCGGAGCTAGACCCCGTTTGACTCAGCCCCCCACTGCCGTGCTTGTTGCCAGCCAATTGACGTTCTCGCGCGCCGGCCGTCGGATCTTCCGCGAGCTGGACCTCTCGGTGTCGGCGGGCGAGCTGGTGCAGGTAACGGGGGCGAACGGCAGCGGCAAGACGACGTTGCTGCGCGTGCTCTGTGGCCTGCTGGCACCGGCAAGCGGCTCGCTCACGTGGCATGGTGCGCCCGTGCGCAGCGGCGATCCTGCCTTCCTCAATGCGCTTTGCTACGTTGGCCACACCAACGGCATCGATCCAGATCTCACTGTGACGGAGAGCCTGCGTCTGGCCATGCAACTGGCCGGATTGCGCGATTCGGCAGCGGAGCCGTTTGGCATCGGGCTCGCACTGGAAGCGCTCGAACTCGGCAAGCTTGCCGACACGCCTGTGCGCAAGCTCTCGCAAGGCCAGCGTCGGCGGGTGGCACTGGCGCGCTTGCTGCTCGCGCGGCGCGAGCTGTGGCTGCTCGACGAGCCGATCGCTTCGCTCGACGACCATGCGGTAGGCCTCTTCACTGCGCAGCTCGATGCGCACCTGCGCGCCGGCGGCATGGCGATCATGGCCACGCACCACCTGCTGTCGCGCCCGCAAGGGGTGAATCGCGTGCTCAGGCTTGGAGGCGCCGCATGAAGCCGATGCTGATGGCCATCCTGCGACACGACCTTGCGCTCTCATGGCGGCGGCGCGGCAACCTCGTCGGTGGCGTGGTGTTCTACGTCATTGCGGCGAGCCTGTTTCCCCTGGCCATCGGCCCCGACCCGCAGCAATTGCGCATGCTTGCACCGGGCATCCTTTGGGTCGCGGCGCTGCTGGCATCGATGCTCTCGCTCTCTCGGTTATTTGCGCAGGAACACGCCGATGGCAGCCTCGATCAACTGCTGTTGTCGCCACACCCGCTTGCCCTGATTGTGCTGACGAAGATTGCCGCACACTGGCTCGCGAGCGGCTTGCCGTTGCTGCTGCTGACGCCGATCCTGGCCCAGCAGTACAGCCTGCCGCTGCATGCAACGCTGTTGCTGACGGCCACACTGCTGATCGGTACGCCGGCCATTGCGCTGATCGGCGCCGTCGGTGCAGCACTCACGCTGGGCGTGCGCAACGGCGCAGCGCTGTTGTGCATCCTCGTACTGCCGCTCTGTGTGCCCGTGCTTGTGTTTGGCGCAGGCGCCGGATCCGCTGCAGACGCGGGGCTCGATGTCATGCCGCATCTGTCACTGCTGGGCGCTTGCCTGGCGCTGTCGCTGTTTGTCTGTCCGCTGGCTGCCGCCGCCGGACTGCGCATTGCCGTGGAATGACCCGATGACGAACCGCTCCGGACTCCACACCACGCCCATCGCCGTGCGCCAATCTGCGTCGCGGCGCTGGAACTGGCTCGCGTATGCGTCGCCCGTGCGGTTTGATCCGCTCGCGCGCAAGCTTGCACCATGGTTTGGTGCAGCGGCACTCGTGTTCCTCATTGCCGGCCTCTACGTCGGCTTTGCTGTGGCGCCTACCGATGCGCAGCAAGGCGAGGTCTATCGCATCATCTTCCTGCACGTGCCGGCCGCGTGGATGTCGATGTTCATCTACCTGGTGATGGCAGGTTACTGCGCGCTGGGGCTGGTGCTGCGCACCCGGCTTTCGTCGATGATGGCCTCGGCCCTGGCACCCACCGGCGCGCTGTTCACCGCCCTTGCGTTGTGGACAGGCGCGCTGTGGGGCAAGCCGACGTGGGGCACGTGGTGGGTGTGGGATGCGCGATTGACCTCGGAGTTGCTGCTGCTGTTTCTGTACCTCGGCTTCATCGCGCTGGAGAGCGCCATTGAAGACCCCCGCCGCGCCGAACGCGCCTGCGCCGTGCTGGCCGTGGTGGGCGTGGTCAACATCCCCGTGATCTATTTCTCCGTGCAGTGGTGGAACACCCTGCACCAGGGCGCGTCCATCAGCCTGACGGCGGCCCCGTCGATGGCGATGACGATGCTGCTCGGCATGCTGCTGATGACGCTCGCGTGCTGGATGTACAGCATCTGCGTGGCGCTGATTCGCGTGCGTTGCATCATGCGCGAGCGCACCGACGATGATCACAACCTGAGCACGCCGGCATGAGCCAGTTCTCCGTCAATCACGTCGACTATATTGCGGGCGCGTTTGCCGTAGCCGCCATCTGCATCGCGGCCGAGCTGCTGCTGCTCGCCCGCCGCTGGCGCGCAGCCAACCGCGCCGCCCACTCCCATCCACACGGCGGCGACCAATGACACGCAGACAACGCCGTCTCGGCATCCTGCTCGCCGCACTGGTGTGCGCGGGTGCGGCTACCGCACTCACGCTGAATGCGTTCCGCTCCAATCTGGTGTTTTTCTTCAGCCCCAGCCAGATCGCTGCCAAGGAAGCGCCTGTGGCCCAGGTCTTCCGTCTGGGCGGGCTCGTTGAACGCGGCTCCATCCAACGCGAACGTGACGGCATGACCATCCGCTTTATCGTCACCGACACCGCGCGCGGTGTGCCGGTCGTCTACCACGGTTTGCTGCCGGACCTGTTCCGCGAGGGAAAGGGCGTCGTCGCGCGCGGGCGGCTGGGCGAAGACGGCATCTTCGTCGCCAACGAGGTGTTCGCCAAGCACGACGAAAACTACATGCCGCCCGAAGCCGCGGATGCCTTGCGCCGCGCTGCGCAAGTCAACGAACAAATGGCGAAGGAATCTGCCCGGAGCGCGTCACGATGATTGCCGAGCTGGGCCACTTCGCGTTGATCCTGGCGTTGCTGACTGCGGTCATGCAATCGGTGCTGCCGCTGGTGGGCGCGGCGCGCGACAACGAGCGCTGGATGGCCGTGGCGCGTCCCGCTGCGCGCATGCAGTGCGCGCTGGTGCTGCTGGCGTATGGCGCGCTGACATGGGCCTTCGTCAGCAACGACTTCAGCGTGCTCTATGTCGCTGCCAACTCGAACAGCGCGCTGCCGCTGCCCTATCGCGTGGCCGCCGTGTGGGGCGGGCACGAGGGATCGATGTTGCTGTGGACGACGATGCTGGCGCTGTGGTCGCTGGCCGTGTCGTTGTTCAGCCGACAGCTGCCGTTGCCCGTGGTGGCGCGCGTACTGGGCGTGATGGGGGCCATCAGCACAGGGCTGCTGCTTTTCCTGCTGTTGGTGTCCAACCCGTTCTTGCGCCTGCTACCGCCGGCCATGGAAGGGCGCGATCTCAATCCGCTGTTGCAAGACCCAGGCATGGTGTCGCATCCCCCCATGCTCTACATGGGTTACGTGGGTTTTGCGGTGGCGTTTTCGTTTGCAATGGCCGCGCTCCTGTCGGGTCGGCTCGATGCCACCTGGGCGCGCTGGTCTCGGCCGTGGACAACCGCGGCGTGGGCGTGCCTGACGACCGGCATCATGCTAGGCAGCGCATGGGCGTACTACGAACTCGGTTGGGGCGGCTGGTGGTTCTGGGACCCGGTCGAAAACGCGTCGTTCATGCCGTGGCTGGCCGGCACGGCGCTGATCCACTCGTTGGCGGTGACGGAAAAGCGTGGCGTGTTCCGCGCATGGACGGCGCTGCTGGCCATCTTTACGTTCTCGCTCAGTCTGCTCGGCACGTTCCTCGTGCGCTCAGGCGTGCTGACGTCGGTGCACGCGTTTGCGGTCGACCCGAAGCGCGGTCTCTTCATCCTGGCCTTGCTGGGCATCGTGACGGGCGGTGCGCTGGGTCTGTTTGCGTGGCGGGCAAAGCGCTTGTCCGGCAACGCGTCGGAAGGCGCCACGTTTTCGCTGTTCGCGCGTGAATCGTTCCTGCTGGCCAACAACGTGCTCCTGGCCGTGGCGGCTGCCACGGTGTTGCTCGGCACGCTGTATCCGCTGGTGCTGGATGTGCTGCGGCTGGGCAAGATTTCGGTCGGGCCGGCGTATTTCGAGCAGGTCTTTGTGCCGCTGATGTCGCCTGCGGTGCTGCTGATGGGCGCGGCGCCGCTGGCGCGCTGGCGTCATGGTGCGCTGCCGTCGATGGCCGTGCGGCTGCGCTGGGCGGCGGCGGCGAGCGTTGTCATCGGACTCGGACTTGCGGTGTTCTATCGGACGTCCGCACTGGCGGGCCTGGGGCTGACGCTGGCCGCGTGGTGTCTTGCGAGCGCGCTGGCCAGTCTGGCCGAAAAGCTCCGGCAGCCCGGCAATCGACTGACGACCCTGCGGCAGTTGCCGCCGAGCTACTTCGGCATGCTCGTGGCGCACGCAGGGGTCGGCGTGTTCATCGCGGGCGTCACGCTGGTGCTCAGCCAGGAGACCCTACGCGAGTTGCCGGTGCGCGTGGGCGGCGCGGTGGAGGTGGGCGGCTACACGTTCCACCTCACCAGCGTTGCGCCGGGCCAAGGCGCCAATTACGACGTCTTGCGTGGCCACGTCGACGTCAGCCGCGACGGCAAACCCGTGGCCACCCTGCTACCCGAGCGGCGCTTGTACCGCAGTCAGGAAACCCCCACGACCGAAGTCGCCATCGACACCGGCCTCACACGCGACCTCTATGTCGCGCTGGGCGAATCGCTCGGACAAGACAACTGGGCCATGCGCATCTACATCAAGCCCTTCGTCAGTTGGATCTGGGGCGGCTGTGCGCTGATGGTGCTGGGCGGCCTGCTGGCCGTGTGCGACCGCCGCTACCGGCTCCGTCGCTGGTCCACGTCGTCGCGCATCGCGCCCGACACCGCACTGGCCAATCCGTCATTGGCGATGCCTGCAACCGAGGAGCCGCGGTGAAGCTGCGCTACGTGCTGCCGCTGGCAGCGTTCTTTGTTCTGGTGATCGCGCTGGCTGCGGGGCTGTCGCGTGATCCGCGTGAACTGCCCTCGCCGCTGGTCGGCAAGCCCGCACCGGCATTCCGGCTGACGGCGCTGGAGCCGACCGCCAATCCGATCACGCCGAAAGACCTCCAAGGCAAGGTGTGGATGCTCAACGTCTGGGCGTCGTGGTGCACCGCCTGCCGCGCAGAGCACGCCGTGCTGAACGCGTTTGCCAAGCAGTCACCCGTGCCGATCTACGGGCTGAACTACAAGGACGACGCGGATGCCGCACGGGCGTGGCTCAAACAAATGGGCGATCCATATGTCGCGTCGCTCGTCGACGCTGACGGCAAAGTCGGCATCGACTACGGCGTCTACGGCGTGCCGGAAACCTTCGTCATCGATCGCGCCGGCGTGATCCGCTATCGACAGGTGGGCCCCGTAACGACCGAGTCGATGGAACGCAAGATCGTGCCGCTTCTGCAGCAACTGGAGCAGGAAGGTGGCCATGCATAAGCGCCTGGCTGCCCTCGTTCTGGCTGGCGTCGCAGCGTTCACGTTGCAGATGCCCGCCCGTGCCGCTGCGGCAGACGTCGATCTCGACACCCGCGTCCACGCGCTGTCGGAGCAACTGCGCTGCCTTGTTTGCCAGAACCAGACCCTCGCCGATTCCAACGCCGACCTAGCCGTCGACCTGCGCCGCCAGATTCGAGAACAACTTCGTGCCGGCGCCACCGAGGCCGCGGTAAAGGACTACCTCGTGCAGCGCTATGGCGATTTCGCCCTGTACCGGCCACCCGTCAAACCGCTGACCTATCTGCTGTGGTTCGGCCCGGCGCTGTTGCTGATGGCGGTGGTATTCGGCATCGTGTCATCCCGCAAACAGCAGAAGGCGCCCCCTGCCGAGATCGACGCCGACGCACAAGCGCGCCTCGCCGCCCTGCTTGCCGCGTCGCCACCGGAAGACCCCCGCCCATGACCGTGATGACCTTGTTCTGGCTGCTGGCGGCCGCCCTCACGGCCGTCACCATGGCGGTTCTCCTGACGCCGTTATTGCGACGCGCGCGCAACGGTGCAGGCGATACGCTCATCCAAAGCCCCACGGCGCGCACCCAGATGGTCCGCTGGTACCAAGACCAACTGCGCGAGCTGGATGCCGACCTGCGCAACGGCGCTATCGATGCCGCCAGCCACGCGCGCGCACGCGCAGAGCTTGGCCGGCGGTTGCTGGACGATACGGCCGACACCCCCAGCACTTCGCAGGCGCGCCCCGACCGCCGCCCCGTTCTGCTCGCCGCACTGCTGCTGGCTGCGTTGCCCACCTCCGCCGTGCTGCTCTACCAGCATCTGGGCAAACCCGCGTCGCTGTGGATGCCGGGCGACATGATGACCGCCGCCCGCAGCGATCACACCGGCGGAGACGCGCAGATCGAATCGATGGTCAACAGCCTGGCGCAACGGCTGCGCGATACGCCTGACGACGCGCCCGGCTGGGCGCTGCTGGCGCGGTCCTACAGCACGATGGAACGGCCTGCGGACGCCGTCGCCGCTTACGCCAAGGCCGTCGCCCTTGCCCCCGATGTCGCCAGCCTGCGCGCCGATTACGCCGACGCACTCGCCACCGCCCAGGGCGGCGCCCTTGCTGGTGCGCCCACGGAGCAGGTGCGCCTGGCCCTGAAGACCGACCCCGACGAGCCCAAAGCGCTTGCCCTGGCCGCTTCCGCCGCCGTCGAACGTGGTGACGTGGACGATGCAATTGCCCAATGGGAGCACCTGCACCGGCTGCTGCCGCCCGAATCTGCCGGCGCCAAGCGGATCGCCGCCAACTTGGCCGCCGCGCGCGCCGATCAACAGAAAGCACCCGGCGGCAAGTGACGCGCGCGGCGCTTCGAATTTGACCGCAAGACCCGGAGTGCCCGGCCAGGGGCCCGTACCTACAGTACAGTCATCGCAGTCCACTGGATGACGCCATGCAAACCTCCGCCCGCACCGCACCGGACACCACCCTTGTTGAACACGACCCGCGCTGGGCTCGCGTGCTGGCGCGCGACGCCTCTGCCGACGGGCAATTCGTCTATGCGGTGAAGACCACCGGCGTGTATTGCCAGCCGAGCAGCCCGTCGCGCCTGCCGCGCCCCGAGAACGTCGAGTTCTTCGACTCACCCGCCGACGCAGAAGCCGCTGGTTACCGCCCAAGCCGCCGCGCCGGCCCCGATCAGACCACCGTACGCACCCAGCAAACCGCGCTCGTCGCGCAGGCCTGCCGCCGCATCGAGGCAGCCGACACACCGCCCACGCTCGATGCGCTCGCGCAAGACGCCGGCCTGAGCCCCTATCACTTCCATCGCCTGTTCAAGAGCGTCACGGGCCTCACGCCCAAGGGCTATGCCGATGCGCATCGCGCCCGCAAGCTGCGCGCGCAACTGGGACGCGGCAGCACCGTCACCGAGGCCATTTACGACGCCGGATTCAACGCCAGCAGCCGCTTCTACGAGGCGTCGGACAATGTGCTTGGCATGACAGCCAGCCGCTACCGCGCAGGCGGCGCACAGACCACGATCCGCTTCGCGGTGGGGGAATGCTCGCTTGGTTCGATCCTGGTGGCGCAGAGCGATCGCGGCATCTGCGCGATCCTGATGGGCGACGACCCCGACGCCCTCGTGCGCGATCTGCAGGACACGTTCCCGAAGGCAGAACTCATCGGCGGCGATGCCGGTTTTGAAGAACTGGTGGCGAAGGTCGTGGGTTTTGTCGAGGCGCCGTCCATTGGCCTGGACTTACCGCTGGACGTACGCGGCACCGCGTTTCAGGAGCGCGTGTGGCAGGCGCTGCGCGAAGTGCCGCCCGGCAGCACCACCAGCTACACCGAGATTGCCGCGCGCATTGGCGCACCCAAGGCGGTGCGCGCAGTGGCGCAGGCCTGTGCGGCCAATCACATCGCGGTGGCCATCCCATGCCACCGCGTGATCCGCCGGGACGGCAACACGTCGGGATATCGCTGGGGGGTGGAGCGCAAGCTGGCGCTGCTGGAACGCGAGTCGCAATCCGCCGCATGAAACCGCGTGAGAACGTGGACGCTCATCGGCGCGCGCGGCCAGGCTTATGAGAGCGCCGTGCCCGGCACGCTGGGCGGGCATCGGCGTGCTCGCATCTATGGTCGGCTCGACTGTGCGGCTGCACGCCGGGCCATCGCGCGCGGCGGTTATGTGCGGCACCGCGTGTTCTTCCTGAATGAAGCCGACGCGCGTGCTGCCGGCTACCGGCCGTGCGCGGTGTGCATGCCGCAGGCGTATGCGGCATGGAAGCGATCGGTCAGTTCCGGGTAAAGTCGTGGGCTGAACATCGCCGACACGCTCCGCACATCATGACCAAACCCCTGCTGCTTGCCGCGCTCACAGCCCTCGCGCTGGCGGGCTGCGGCCGCTCCGACGACGCGCACAAGCCTGCCGCACCCGCTCCAGCTTCCACACCTGCGGCCTCTGCCCCTAGTGCAGCCAACTCGGCCAACGCGCCGGCCGCCAGCGCGCCCGCCGTCAGCGAAGCCGAACAGGCCAAGGCCGTCGATCTCGCCCGCGCCGCCATCGAAAAGTACAAGCTGACCACCCTGCCGCAGGAGTGCCTGTCGTTCGTGGTGGACCGGGCCGACGACACGCACAACAGCGTTGAAGTGCTGGAAAACCACACCCCGGCCTGCGGCGGCGACCCGAACACGGCACCGCGCGTCGTCACGCTGCTCATCGACAAGGACACCGGTGCGCTGCAGAAGGACGACCCAGCCAGCGGTGAATACGTCCCACTGAAATAAGCGCCCGCAAGACGACGGGCATAAAAAAACCGCCGAACGCATCGGCGGTTTTTTTGTGGGTGCGAACTTCGCGTCAGACCACGAGCGTCTGCGCTTCGCCGGCCTGGCGGGCGCGGATTTCGCCGATCTGGTAGACCGTCTCGCCCGCGTCGTTCAGGTGCGCGATGGCGGCCGGTGCATCGGCTGCCGACACGATCACCACCATGCCGATGCCACAGTTGAACACGCGGTGCATTTCGTCATCGGCCACGTTGCCGGCCTTCTGCAGCCACTGGAACAGCGGCGGCAGCGTCCAGGCGTCCTTGTGCAGCACGGCGGTCAGGTTGTCTTGCAGCACGCGCGGCACGTTTTCGGTCAAACCGCCACCGGTGATGTGCGCCATGCCCTTGACGGTCAGCTTCTCCATCAGCGCCAGCAGCGGCTTCACATAGATGCGCGTCGGCGCCATGATGGCGTCCTGCAGGCGCTGGCCGTGGAAATCGGCGTTCAGGTCCGGGCGCGACACCTCGATGATCTTGCGCACCAGCGAGTAGCCGTTCGAATGCGCACCTGACGAGGCCAGGCCCAGCACCACGTCGCCCTCGGCAATGGTCGTGCCGTCGATGATCTTGCGCTTTTCGACCGCGCCGACGGCAAAGCCGGCCAGGTCGTATTCGCCGTCCGGGTACATGCTCGGCATTTCAGCGGTTTCGCCGCCGATCAGCGCGCAGCCGGCCAGCTCGCAACCCTGGGCGATGCCCTTGACCACCGTGGCAGCGGTGTCGACGTCGAGCTTGCCGCAGGCGAAGTAATCCAGGAAGAACAGCGGCTCGGCGCCCTGCACCAGGATGTCGTTCACGCTCATGGCGACCAGATCCTGGCCAACCGTGTCGTGGCGGTTCAGCGCAAAGGCCAGCTTGAGCTTGGTGCCCACGCCGTCCGTGCCGGACACCAGCACCGGCTCCTGATACTTCTTGGACAGCTCGAACAGCGCGCCGAAGCCGCCGATGCCGCCCAGCACGCCTTCGCGCATGGTGCGCTTGGCAAACGGCTTGATGCGATCGACAAGGGCGTCACCCGCCTCGATGTCGACGCCCGCGTCGCGGTAAGACAGGCCGGTCGATGCGGATGGGGTTTCGGAAGCGCTCATACAGTCGTCTGAATTGAAAAAACCGGGAAAGAAAGCGAGACGGCGGCGGGAAGTCACAAAAATCGGACCCGCCGGTCCAGTAAAATCGCGATTTTACCGGATGCGGCCGTCCCGATGGCCGCTTTTCCGACTCCTCCACCCCGCCATCGGAACCGTCGCCCCCATGAACGCCCCCGTGCTGTCGCAGGAAACCAAGCGCACGCTCGCCTGGATCGCCGTGGCGCTTGTCTTCCTGGCCGTGCTCAAGGCGCTGGCGCCGACGCTCACGCCCTTCGTCTTCGCGTTCATCCTGTCGTACATCCTGCACCCGGGCGTGGAATGGCTGCAGCGCCATCGCGTACCACGCGTGCTGGGCGTGTTTCTGATGATCGTGGTGCTGTCGGTGGTGGGCGTGGCGCTGATGCTGCTGATCCTGGCGGTGTTGCAGCGGGAGATTCCGGCCATCCGCGATCAATTGCCCGGGATGCTTGCCAAGCTCAACGCATTTCTGTCGCCCAAGCTGGACGAATTGGGCCTGCATGTCAGCTTCGATTTTCCGGGCCTGCGCGCCCTGCTTACGGAACAGCTCGCCGCAAGCCCGGACGACGTGGTGGCCCGGGTGCTGACCTATCTGCGCGTGTCGGGTTCGGCGGCCCTCCAGGTGCTGGGCATCTTCTTCCTGGTGCCGATCGTGATGTTCTACCTGTTGATGGACTGGAACATGCTCATGCGCCGCGTCGAAAGCGCCGTCCCGCGCCGCTGGCTGCCAAAAACGCGCGAATTGGCCGCCGAAACAGATGGCCTGCTCTCCCAATACCTGCGCGGGCAGATCATCGTGATGCTGGTGCTGGCGGTGTACTACTCGGCGGGGCTGGCGCTGGCCGGCTTTGACGTGGCGCTGCCGGTGGGCATCTTTACAGGGCTGGCCGTGTTCATTCCGTATATCGGCTTTGGCGTGGGGCTCACGCTGGCCATCCTTGCCGCGCTGTTGCAGTTCGGCAACCTCTACGGCTTGCTGGCGGTAGCCGTGGTGTATGGCATCGGCCAGTTCCTGGAAAGCTTCTACCTGACGCCTCGCCTGGTGGGCGAACGCATTGGCCTGCACCCGCTGGCGGTCATCCTCGCCTTGCTGGCTTTTGGCCAATTGTTCGGTTTTTTCGGTATCCTCCTCGCCCTACCGATGAGTGCTGTGCTGCTGGTCGGTTTGCGGCAGATCCGGCAGCTTTACCTGGGCAGCCGGCTCTACCAGGACTGAAAGCCACTGAAGGCGACTGAAGGCAACTGAAAAGTACGGCGACTCCACTCCACGTTTCATGGCCACACCCGAACAGCTCCCGCTCGAACTCGGTGCGACACCCGCCCCGACCTTCGACAACTTCGTCGCCACCGGCAACGAAGAGGCGGTGCTGCGCCTGCGCGCCCTGATTCCGCAAGTGGTGGACGGCACCGCCACCGACCGCCTGGTCTACCTCTGGGGCGAAGAAGGCAGCGGCCGCAGCCACCTGCTGCAGGCCATCTGCGCCCAGACCGAGGCTGGCGGCTACGAAGTCCGCACGCTGGAACCCGACGCCCCGCCCGAAGCCTTCGAATTCGACCCGACCATCACCGTCTGGACCATCGACGACGCCGAGCGGCTGGACGAATGGGCGCAGATCGCCGTGTTCAACCTCGTCAATGAAGTGCGCGCGCATCCGCATGCCGCCATCGCCATCTCCGGGGCCGCCGCGCCGATGGCGATGCCGCTACGTGAAGACCTGCGCACCCGGCTGGGCTGGGGCCTGGTCTACTGGCTGCGCCCGCTCTCCGACGCCGACAAGGTGGAAGCGCTGCGCCAGGCTGCCCGCGAACGCGGCATGCAGCTCTCGGCCGACGTGCCGCAGTGGCTCGTGACGCACTCCTATCGCGACATGCCGAGCCTGATGGCCCTGCTGGACGCCCTCGACACCTATTCGCTCGCCCGCAAGCGCGCCGTCACCCTGCCGCTCGTGCGCGACATGCTCGCGCTGATGAAGTGAATCCCGGGGCTCGCGCGGCCGGTGATGTAACGTTCGGGTAAAATCGCGCCCCATGAATCTGGCCCTCTTCGACCTCGATCACACCCTCATCCCCACCGACAGCGACCACGAGTGGGGACGCTTCCTCATCCGCCGCGGCGTGGTGGACGAAGCTGAGTACCAGCGCAAGAACGATCAGTTCTATGCCGACTACAAAGCCGGCACGCTGGATATCCATGCGTTTCTGCGTTTCGCCCTGGCACCGCTTGCCGCCCACCCGCGAGACACGCTCGCCCAGTGGCACGCCGAGTTCATGCATGACGTGATCCGTCCAAAGATCACACCGCAGGCGCAAGCGCTGGTCTACAAGCACCTGGACGCTGGTGACCTGTGCTGCGTGGTGACCGCCACCAACAGCTTCGTCACCCGCCCGATTGCCGAGGCCTTCGGCATCGACCACCTCATCGCCACCGAACCGGCCACCACCGACGGCAGCCCGGACAGCGCCTTCACCGGCGACGTGGCCGGCACACCGAGCTTTCGCGAGGGCAAGGTCGCGCGCGTGCACGAATGGCTGGCCAACATGGGCCGCGGCTGGAGCGATTTCGAGCGCAGCACGTTCTACAGCGATTCGGCCAACGACGTGCCGCTGCTGGAGGAAGTGACCGACCCCGTCGCGACCAACCCGGACGACACGCTGCGCAATCTGGCAGCCGCGCGCAACTGGCGCATCATGGATCTCTTCTAAGCAAGGCGCGGCGTGATCAAGAAACTCATCAATCGCCTGCTGGGCAAGACCTCCGCAGCGTCCCACGCTCCGGCTGAACCGGAAGTGCCCGCCACCAGGAAAGTCCGTACACCCAAGGCACCCAAAACGGCCAAGGCGCGCACCAAGTCCGGCGGCGGCGTGCCGCGTCAGGCGCGCGTGTGGAGTGTGGACGAGCACGGTATCGATCCGAAGCTGCTCTCGCGCAACGCAGTCAAGGTCACGTCCACGCTGCAGGAAGCCGGCTATAGCGCCTTCATCGTGGGCGGCGCCGTGCGCGACTTGCTGCTGGGCATCAAGCCGAAGGATTTTGATGTGGCGACCAACGCCACGCCCGAGCAGGTACAGGCGCTGTTCCGCCGCTCGCGCATCATCGGACGTCGTTTCCAGATCGTGCACGTCACGTTCTACGGCGGACGCGATCAGGAAATCATCGAAGTCTCGACCTTCCGCGCGCTCGTCGACGCGGTCGATGCCGAGCAGGTCCCCGCCGGCAAGCGCGTCAAGCGCACCGAGCTGGACCACCACACACATGCCGTCGACGCCAGCGGCCGCGTCCTGCGCGACAACGTCTGGGGCACGCAGGCCGAAGACGCCACCCGCCGCGACTTCACCGTCAACGCGATGTACTACGACCCCGCCGACGAAACCGTGCATGACTACCATCACGGCATGGAAGACATGCGCGCCCGCACGCTGCGCATGATCGGCGATCCGCATACCCGCTACCGCGAAGACCCGGTGCGCATGCTGCGCGTGGTGCGCTTCGCGGCCAAGACCGGCTTCGACATCGACGCCGACACGCGCGCGCCGATCGCGGAGCTGGGCCCGTTGATCCACAACGTGCCGGCCGCCCGCCTGTTCGACGAGATGTTGAAGCTGCTGATGTCGGGCCACGCCTGGGCATCGCTGCAGGAACTGCGCAAGGCGGGTCTGCACCGCGGCCTGCTGCCGCTGCTGGACGTCGCGCTGGAGCAACCGATGGGCCAGCGCTTCGTGCAACTCGCGCTCGACAATACCGACGATCGCGTCAAGGCCGGCAAACCGGTCTCGCCCGGCTTCCTGTTTGCCTCGCTGCTGTGGCATCACGTGGTCGAACACTGGAACCGCCGCCGCGCTGCCGGCGAGCCGCTGATCCCCGCGCTGCACACCGCCATGGACGAAGTGCTCGACCGTCAGACCGAGCAACTCGCCATCCAGCGCCGCTTCACCTCCGATATGAAGGAAATCTGGAGCATGCAGCCGCGCTTTGAGAAGCGGTCGGGCCGCATGCCGTATCGGCTGCTGGAGTCGCCGCGCTTCCGCGCCGGCTACGACTTCCTCGCGCTGCGGTGCGCCTCGGGCGAATTGCCACAGGAACTCGCCGACTGGTGGACCGACTTCCAGAACGGTGACGGCGAAGCCCGCGAAGCCCTCATGGCCCAAGCCAAGCACGCTCCGAGCCCCTCGGCAAATGCCGGTCCGGCCAGCCCGGGCAAGCGGCGCCGCCGCCGACGTGGTCCGGCAAAATCGGATACAGTCGTTGACGTCAATCCGGGAAGTTCGGAGGAAACGTGAAGACAGTGGCGTACATCGGCATCGGCGCCAACCTGGGCGACGCACGCCAGGCAGTGAAAGACGCCGTGGTTTGCCTCGCACAGCAGGTCGGCATCACCGTCACCGGCAAATCGAGCCTGTATCGCAGCGCGCCCGTGGAGTCCAGCGGCGATGACTACATCAACGCCGTGGTGCGCATCGATACGCATTTCACCGCCGACCAGCTGCTCCGCATCTGTCACCACATTGAAGACCAGTTCGGCCGCGAGCGCCCGTTTCACAACGCGCCGCGCACGCTGGACCTGGACTTGCTGCTCTACGGCGACCACGTCCTCACTTCACCCGAGCTGACGGTGCCGCACCCGCGCGTGGGCCAACGCGCCTTTACCCTGCTGCCCTTGCACGAACTGGCGCCCGACCTCGTGATTCCGGGCATTGGCGCCGTGGCTGCACTACTGCCCGGCGTGGCCGAACAGCGCATCGAAAAGACCACGATGTGCCAATGCATGCGCGCCAAGCAGCCGGCCGCCTGATCTACTCACCCGCACCACCCACAACCACCCGCCGATGGCACTGGATCACCTGCGCCGTATCGTTGTCGAAGGGCCCATTGGCGTGGGCAAGACCGCGCTGGCCCAGCGCCTGGCCGACCATCTGCGTGCGTCGACGTTGTTCGAAACGCCCGCCGAAAACGCCTTCATCGCCCGCTTCTACGAAGACCCCGCGCGCTATGCGCTGCCGGTGCAGCTGCGCTTCCTGCTGCAACGTGCCGAGCGCCTCAAGGCATGGCATAAGGCGACGCTTGCCGGTGAGCGCATCGTCGCCGACAGTTTCCTGCCGCGCGACCGCCTGTTCGCCGAACTCACGCTGCCGGCCGATGAACTTGCGCTGTACGACGCGATGGCCAATGCGCTGGCCCTGCCGCAACAGCGCATCGACCTCGTGATCTGCCTGCAGGCACGCGCGGAAGACCTGCTGCCACGCGTCGCCCGTCGCGCCGTTCCTTACGAAACGGGCATCGATGCCGAGTACCTCGGACGCATCTGCGCCGCATACGGTGAGCTGTTTCTGTATTACGATGCCGCACCGACGATGATCGTCGACACCGCTGCCTTCGACCCCGCAGGCAACGACGACGATTTCCGCACCTTGCTCGCCCGCATCGACGCGATGCGCGGGCCCAAGGAATTCATCAAGCTGGCAACGCGCTAGTCGACGCACCGCATGGTCTGCGTGGGCGCTCGCGATGCCCCAATGAGTCTCAGCCCATGAGCTATCTCCAGGAATCGAACCGCAAGGCCGTCACGGTGACTTCGTTGCAGGCCATGCGTGCTGCCGGCGAGCGTATCGCCATGTTGACGGCCTACGACTCCAGCTTCGCCGCCCTGATGGATCGCAACGGCACCGACGTGCTGCTCGTCGGCGATTCGCTCGGCAACGTGATGCAGGGCCAGAAGACCACGCTGCCGGTCACGCTCGATCACATCGTCTATCACACCGAATGCGTGTCGCGCGGGACGACCAAGGCGCTGCTCGTGTCGGACCTGCCGTTCGGCACGTATGGCACGCCCGAACAGGCTTTCCACAGCGCCGTGCGCGTGATGCAGGCCGGCGCGCAGATGGTCAAGCTCGAAGGCGGCGTGTGGCTCGCGCCGACCATCAAATTCCTCGTTGAACGCAGCATTCCGGTGTGCGCGCACATCGGCCTGACGCCGCAATCGGTGCATGCGTTCGGCGGCTTCAAAGTGCAGGGTCGCGGCGATGAAGCGGCTGCGCAACTGAAGGCCGATGCGTTGGCCGTGCAGGACGCCGGCGCACAGCTCGTCGTCATGGAAGCCATCCCGGCCGAGCTGGCCGGCGAAGTCACGCGCCTGCTGGCCATTCCCACCATCGGCATCGGCGCCGGGCTGGAGTGCTCCGGCCAAGTGCTGGTGATGCACGACATGCTGGGCGTGTTCCCCGGCCATCGCCCCAAGTTCGTACGTAACTTCATGGACGGACAAACCACCATCGACGGCGCCGTTGCCGCCTACGTGGCAGCCGTCAAGGACGGCACGTTCCCCGGCCCGGAACACACCTTCGCCTGAGCGGCACCCGCATGGAAATCTGGTCGGCCACCGTCGACGCCTTCACCCTGCTTGCCAGCGGCGATGCGGCGTTGTGGCTGATCGTCTGGGTGTCGTTGAAGGTGGCGATTGCGGGCCTCCTGCTGGCGGCGCCGCCGGGTCTGCTCATCGCCTACCTCATCGCCATGCACCGTTTTATGGGGCGCCGTGCGCTGGTGGTGCTGGCGCAGGCGTCGCTGTCGTTTCCGACCGTGCTGATCGGGCTGTTGCTGTATCTGCTGCTTTCGCGGCAGGGGCCGCTGGGCGGCTTCGGGCTGCTGTTCACGCAGGGTGGGATGATCCTCGGGCAAGCGGTTCTTGGCCTGCCGGTGATCGTGGCGTTTGCGCTGGCGACGCTTGAGCGCGCGGATCCGCGTCTCGCGGAAACCGCACGTGTGCTGGGCGCCGGGCGCGTCCGTTTGCTATTGACGGTGTTTCGTGAATTGCGCTTCGGCCTGATGGCTGCGGTGGTGGCCGGCTTCGGGCGCGTCATCGCCGAAGTGGGCTCGGCGCTGATGGTCGGCGGCAACATCGAAGGCGTCACACGCACCATGACGACGGCGATTGCACTGGAAACCAGCAAGGGCGAATTCGCAGAGGGCATCGCGCTAGGCATCGTGCTGATCGTGCTGGCTTTGCTCGTCAACCTGGTGCTGGCGTGGCTGCAAGGGGCTGGCAACTATCGCAGGGAGCCGGCATGAGCGCGCCGTCGCAGCCCACGATGGTGTTTGAAGGCTTGCGCTGCCAGCACGGTGCGCGCATTCTGTTCGAGATTCCGCGCCTGGCGCTGTCGGCCGGACACGCGATTGTCATCACGGGCGCAAACGGTGTCGGCAAGACAACGCTGCTGCGCATGCTGGCCGGGCTTGCACCCGCCAATGGAGCGACCGTCGATATGGGCCAGGGGCGGCAGGCGCTGTCGCCTTACCCGGCCGAACTGCGCAAGCGGCTGACCTACGTGCACCAGCATCCCTATCTGTTCCGCACCTCGGTACGCGCGAATCTTGCCTATGGGCTCACCACGGGCCCACATCGCGTGGCGCGTGCCGAGCTGGCTGAGCGTGTCGAGGATGCGCTCCGCTGGGCGGGTCTGCAGCACGTGGTCGACGTGCCGCCCGAACGCCTGTCCGGCGGCGAAACGCAGCGCCTTGCATTGGCGCGGGCGCGCGCGCTGCACACCGATGTGCTGCTGCTCGACGAGCCGACTTCGAACCTGGACGGCGCTGCGCGCGAGCAAGTCATTGCCCTTGTAGGGGAACTGGCAGCAGAAGGCCGCACGCTGCTGATGGTCTGCCACGACCGCGAACTGATCAACCTGCCCGGCGTGGCCCGCTGGAAACTAGAGCACGTCGAGGGCCAGGGGCGGCTCGAAATGCGCGGGCACCACGCCGCGTAGGGCGTTGCATACGGCGATGGCCTCGGCGCGGGCAACATCGGCGCGCGTGAGCGAACGTTCCTGCAGCGGCCCATCGAGCCACGGTGAAGCGTCTTTCAACAGCACGGCACGCATCACTCCCGGCAAGACGCCCGCAGACAACGGTGGCGTCCACCACGCACCATCGAGCTTGACCAGCAACGTGCTGCGCCCGCCTTCGGCCAACGTGCCATCGGCGTTGAAGAACACGGTATCGAATGCACCTTCGCGCTCGGCCGCCTGCCACGCAGCGTCATAGCCTGCGCGCAACGTGGTCTTGTGCGTCGGCAGACTGTGGGTGACCTCGCGCGGTTGCGCGGCAACGAGCAGGCGTACCGGCGCGTCCCAGCTCGCATGCAGCGGCGACAAGGGCGCGGCCGATACGTTGGCCGCACCGTTCGGCGTCAGCAACAGGCGCATGCGATAAGCGCCCTCACCTTCCAGCGATGTGCACATGCGCGCCACGTCATCCGCCAGCGCAGTTCGATCGAAGGGGAAGCCGAAGGCGGCCGCAGAACGCGCCAGCCGCGCCAGATGCCAATCCAGGAGCGCCACACCATCGCGCGTCGCGCGCATCGTCTCGAACAACGACAGCCCTGGATCGAGCGCCGTCACGAAACGCGCCTTCAGTTGGCACTCCGCGTATTCCTCATCGGCGATGCTGTCGTGCACGATGCCGGAGCCGATGCCAAGTTCGCCGCTGCGCAGGCCATCAGCGCCAGGCGGACCGAGCACCAACGTGCGGATCGCCACAGAGAAGCAAGCGTCGCCCATCGCCCGATCATCGACAGGCGCATCGATCCAGCCGATGGCGCCGGTGTACAGGCCACGCGGCTCTGGCTCCAGCGTCTCGATGATCTCCATCGTCCGCCGCTTGGGCGCCCCCGTAATGGAGCCGCACGGGAACAGCGCACGCAGGCAATCGGCGAGGCCGGTGGCGGGCGGAATCTCGGCCTCCACGGTCGACGTCATCTGGAGCACGCTGCCGAACGGCGTCACCTCGAACAACGCCGGCACGTGCACCGAACCGGCACGCGCGAGACGGCCAAGATCGTTGCGCAACAGATCGACGATCATCAGGTTCTCGGCGCGGTTCTTCTCGTCGGCGGCCAGTGCAGTGGCACGGGCTTCGTCGATTTCGACATTGCCAGTGGCAGGCGCGGTGCCTTTCATCGGCCGCGCAACAAGCTGGCCCGCGTGATGAGAGAAGAACAGCTCCGGCGAACACGACAGAATCGCCCCCCCCTCCGGTAGCGCGATGAATGCGCCGTAAGGCACGGGCTGCCGCGCGCGCAGGCGCCGATACAACGCCGCCGGCGCGCCAAACGCAGTCATGCGCAGGCGGTATGTGTAATTGACTTCGTAGGTGTCGCCCGCCGCAATCCAGTCGTGGATGCGCGCGATGGCGTCGGTGTAGGTGGCGTGGTCGGCGCTGGCGGCACAGTCGAACAGGCCCGCTGCGCCCGTTGCGTCGGGCCACGCGTCGAACAACGTATCGACTTCTGCCGGCGACAGCACGTCCATTGCGCGAAACAGCAGCACGCGCAGGCGGCCATCGTGACCAGGCAATGAGGAAGAGATTTCGGTGGAAGCCGGCAGGCCGACCAGCGGCCCACCAAACTCATACGGCGCAACGATCAGGGCATGCAAACCCTGGCGCCAGGCGGCACGAAGATCATCGTCCAGCCCATCCAGCACGCCGGCCGGCCGGAAGAACTCGCCGGCATAACCGGTGTACCAGCGCGAGCACGGCGCGCCGCCAGAGGTGGCATCGTCCAACAGCGCGAACGGCGCGCCGACCTCCGGCAACTGCATGACGATGTTCCTGATTGAAAGGTGGTGTTTAAGAAGCCTCGAAAAGCGTAGCGAGCGACCCGAGGTTGGCGCGAGAAGCGCAGCCGTACATGGGTACGGCGAGCATCACAGTGCCAAGATCGGGCCGCGCAGTAGCTTTGCGAGGTTTCTTACGAGGAGAAGAAGTTCTTCACCTTGTCTAGCCACGACTGCTCTTGCGGGCTGTGCCGCGAGCCGCCTTCGTGCACGGACTTGTCGAACTGCTTGAGCAGATCCTTCTGGTGCTCCGTCAGCTTGACGGGTGTCTCGATGTTGATATGGACATAGAGATCACCCGCATAGCCCGAGCGCACGCCCTTGATGCCCTTGCCGCGCAGGCGGAACGTCTTTCCAGCCTGCGTGCCTTCGGGCACCGTGAACGAAGCGCGACCACCCAGCGTCGGCACTTCGATGTCGCCGCCAATGGCTGCCGTCGCAAATGAAATCGGCATCTGGCAGTGCAGATCATCGCCGTCGCGCTCGAATACCGGGTGCTGCTTGATGTGGATTTCCACATACAGATCGCCCGGGGGGCCGCCGTTGATGCCCGGCTCGCCGTTGCCCGACGAACGGATGCGCATGCCTTCGTCGATGCCGGCCGGAATCTTCACTTCCAGCGTCTTCTGGCTCTTCAGCTTGCCCTGGCCGTGGCACTTGGTACACGGCTTGGGGATGTACTTGCCGCTGCCGTGGCACTTCGGACACGTCTGCTGCATCGTGAAGAAACCCTGCGACACACGCACCTGACCGGCACCGTGACAGGTCGGGCACGTCTCCACGCTTGAGCCGGGCTCGGCGCCCTTGCCGTGGCAGTGGTCGCACTCGTCCCAGTGCGGCACGCGGATCTGCGTGTCGTAGCCGTGCGCGGCCTGCTCCAGCGTGATCTCCATGCTGTAGCGCAGGTCTGCGCCGCGATACATCTGTGGGCCGCCACCGCGGCGCCCGCCCTGGCCCTGGGCCTGACCGAAGATGTCGCCAAAGATGTCGCCAAAGGCCTCGGCAAAGCCGCCGCCAAAACCTGCTCCGCCCGCGCCAAAGCCGCCCGCCATATTCGGGTCGACACCCGCGTGGCCGTATTGGTCGTAGGCAGCCTTCTTCTCAGCGTCGGAGAGCATCTCGTAGGCCTCTTTGGCCTCCTTGAACTTGTCTTCCGCTTCCTTGCTGTCCGGATTGCGGTCCGGGTGGTACTTCATCGCGAGCTTGCGATACGCCTTCTTGATCTCGTCGTCGCTCGCGTTCTTACCCACCCCGAGCACTTCGTAGTAATCACGTTTTGCCATGGTGGCTTCAGTCGTCGCCTGTTTTTACTGCGTGTCGAATAGCAAAAAAGCCGAGCGTGACATCAGGTGCGTCCCGCACAACCCGATGATCACTGCCCGGCGTACTCTCACGTCCGCCTGGCGGACGATCTGGCTTACTTCTTGTCGTTCACTTCCTTGAACTCGGCGTCGACGACGTTATCGTCGTGCGGTGCGCCTTGTCCGGCTTGCGCGCCTGCCTGGGCACCGGCAGCGGCTTGTTCCGCACCGCCGGCCTCGCCCTTGGCTTGCATGTCGGCATAGACCTTCTCGCCGAGCTTCTGCGAGGCGGTTGCCAGCGCTTCGGTCTTGGCGTCGATCGCGGCCTTGTCGGTGCCCTTCAGGGTCTCTTCAAGTTCCTTGATCGCGGCTTCGATCTTGTCCTTCTCGCCAGCTTCCAGCTTGTCGCCGTACTCGCCCAGTGCCTTCTTGGTCGAGTGCACCAGCGCTTCGCCCTGGTTACGGGAGTCGACCAGTTCGCGCAGCTTCTTATCTTCCTCGGCGTTGGCCTCGGCGTCCTTCACCATGCGCTCGATCTCGGCTTCCGACAGGCCGGAGCTTGCCTTGATCGTGATCTTGTTTTCCTTGCCGGTCGCCTTGTCCTTGGCGCCCACGTGCAGGATGCCGTTGGCGTCGATGTCGAACGACACTTCAATCTGCGGCGTGCCGCGCGGTGCCGGCGGAATGCCTTCCAGGTTGAATTCGCCCAGCATCTTGTTGCCGGAGGCCATCTCGCGCTCGCCCTGGTAGACCTTGATCGTCACGGCCGGCTGGTTGTCGTCAGCGGTCGAGAAGGTCTGCGAGAACTTGGTCGGGATGGTCGTGTTCTTGCCGATCATCTTGGTCATCACGCCACCCAGCGTTTCGATGCCCAGCGACAGCGGCGTCACATCCAGCAGCAGCACGTCGGTACGATCACCGCCCAGCACCTGACCCTGGATGGCGGCGCCCACGGCAACGGCCTCGTCCGGGTTCACGTCCTTGCGGGCTTCCTTGCCGAAGAACTCCTTCACCTTCTCCTGCACCTTCGGCATACGCGTCATGCCGCCAACCAGGATCACGTCGTGGATGTCCGACACCTTCACGCCGGCATCCTTGATGGCGGTGCGGCACGGATCGATCGTACGGGCGATCAGGTCTTCGACCAGCGCTTCGAGCTTGGCGCGCGTGATCTTCAGGTTCAAGTGCTTCGGGCCCGAGGCATCGGCCGTGATGTACGGCAGGTTGATTTCGGTCTGTTGCGTGCTCGACAGCTCGATCTTGGCCTTTTCAGCGGCTTCCTTCAGGCGTTGCAGCGCGAGCACGTCCTTCGACAGATCAACGCCCTGCTCCTTCTTGAACTCGCCGATGATGTAATCGATGATGCGCTGGTCGAAGTCTTCGCCGCCCAGGAACGTATCGCCGTTGGTCGACAGCACTTCGAACTGCTTCTCGCCGTCCACGTCGGCAATCTCGATGATCGAGATGTCGAACGTACCGCCGCCCAGGTCATACACGGCGATCTTGCGATCGCCCTTCTCGTTCTTGTCCAGGCCGAATGCCAGCGCAGCCGCGGTCGGCTCATTGATGATGCGCTTGACGTCCAGACCGGCGATGCGGCCGGCATCCTTGGTGGCTTGGCGCTGCGAATCGTTGAAGTAGGCCGGCACCGTGATCACGGCTTCGGTCACTTCCTCGCCCAGGTAGTCCTCGGCGGTCTTCTTCATCTTGCGCAGGGTTTCGGCCGAGATTTGCGGCGGTGCCAGCTTCTGGCCGCGCACTTCCACCCAGGCGTCGCCGTTGTCGGCCTTGGTGATGGTGTACGGCATCAGGCCGATGTCCTTCTGGACTTCCTTCTCTTCAAACTTGCGGCCGATCAGGCGCTTGACGGCGTACAGCGTGTTCTTCGGGTTGGTCACCGCCTGGCGCTTGGCCGGGGCACCGACCAGGATCTCGCCGTCTTCCATGTAGGCGATGATCGACGGGGTGGTGCGAGCGCCTTCGGCGTTCTCGATCACCTTGGGGGTGTTGCCCTCCATGATGGAGACGCAGCTGTTGGTGGTACCAAGGTCGATACCGATGATTTTGCCCATGTTCTTGCTCCTCGAATCTGGTGTCAGGACTGCACTGAATACAAACTTGGATCGGATGTGGGAGTGCCGCCCGGCTTTTCAAGGCCGAATTTTGAAAAGTTGAGCATTTTGGCCGGTTTTTCTTGGGAAAGCACCCGAAAACGTGCGCTCCCTGGCAAAAACGCGCGTTTTGAACGCCCAGAGCCGCAAACCGGGCAAAAAAGGTGTGGGTGTTACCCTTGGGCGCATTGCCACTCGCCGGACGCCAACCCGGCTTTTGTGTCCATGCCTTTGCACCCGCTCCGTTCCATTCTTGGCGCTGCCCTGCTTGCCGCATGCGCCGTGCCCCCCGCCGATGCCGCCGTTGCCCTCCTCCAGCCTTCCCGCCGCGTCAACGCCAACCAGCCCTTCACACTGACCCTCGTCATTTCGGGCGATGCCGCCCAGCGCAGCTATGCCGTGCCGGCCAAGTTACGCGTAACGGCCAGCGCTGACCTGCAGGGGCCCGTGGAAGTGATTCTCGATCGACACAATGCTGGCGCCGAAACCCTGCACCTGCGTCCGGGCCAAGTCCGCACCGTCGCCTACACCGGCACGCTGCCCGAGGTGCTGCGCGGCACGGTTCGGATCGATGTGCCGGATCTCGATGCGGCACCCGTTCTGGTGACGCTCGTGCGCGGCACAGACGCCCCGCAGATTGCCGCCGATGGCGCCCCCACTGGCGCAGCCCGCAACGCCGCCGCCGAAGCGACCCGCCCCGGGGGTGCGCTGGGCACCAACCCGAGCGCCCCCGCTGCCAGTGCAGCTGCTACTGCGACCCCGCCCACTCCCGTCGCAGTTGCTGGCAGTGGCGAGGCATCCCGCCCGCCCGAAGACACCGCACGCCTGACTTTCCACGAACCCATGTTCGCCGCAGTGGGCGCGCATGGGGGCCTGAACGCCAAGTTCCAGTTGAGCTTCAAGTTTCGGATTTTTCAGCCAGAGAACCCGGCATCGGCAGCGCTGCTGGATAACGTGTACTTCGGTTATACGCAGTTCTCGCTGTGGGATGTGGGCAAGGAATCGGCGCCGTTCCGCGATACGAACTACCGGCCCAGCGTGTTCTATTACCGGCCCGATACGGGCATCCATGGCGGCGCCCTCACGCGGCTATCGTTCGCGGGCGGCATCGAGCACGAGTCGAACGGCCGCGACGGCGACGCCTCGCGCGCCATCAACACCGTGTTTGTACGCCCGACGTTTCACTTTGGTGACCTGAACGATTACCACTGGAAGTTCGAGCCGAAGCTGTACGCGTACCTCACGCGCACCGGCAACACCGATATCGCGCACTACCGGGGTTTTGGGGATTTCCGCGTGTCCTATGGCGCCCCCAACGGCTGGGAATTGGCCGCCACGCTGCGCAAAGGCACCCGCAAGGCCTACGGCAGCGTCGACGCGCAATTGACGTATCCGATGAGCCGGATCTTTACCGGCACGGCTGGCTACCTGTTCATCCAGTATTTCACCGGCTACGGCGAGAGCCTGCTCGACTACAACCACAAGCTGGGCTCGCAGTTGCGCGTCGGGTACAGCCTCTCGCGATAGGACGCCGCCGGCTTAGAGCGTGTGCTGGCCGCTGGCCTCGGGCTGGAACGCAACGCGATCGATGCGCAAGGAGCGCTGTGCGCCATTGGGCGCCGAGTATTTGACCGACTTGCCCGCACGCGCACCCAGCAGCGCCGCGCCCATCGGCGAGAGCACCGACAGTTTGGCCGACGTCACGTTGGCGTCTTCCGGGTAGACGAGCGTCCACTCTTGTTCGGCGCCGGCGTCATCCACCACGCACACAACGGAGTTCATGGTCACCACATCGGCGGGAATCTTGTTGCCGGGCACCACGTTGGCACGAGCAATGAGGTCGTCGACCAGATCGGCCAGCGGCGAGTTGTTGCCCGCGCGAGTGGCGGCATTTTCCAGACGGGTGAGGTCCAGCTCAGTCAGGTAGATGGTGGCTGCTTTGGACATGACGATCTCCTACAGGTCTATGTTCAACACGAGGCAAAGCCGCTGCCGATGGCCTTCCGGGCCAATGCAACGCAGCGGCAAGAACACCAGCGGGCGCATAGGCCGGCCGGCGGTGATACGAAGCCGAAACTTCTGGGGGAGTAGGGAGAGCCCGGCGGCAACGTGCCGCAAGGGCACTAGAACAACCGCCGGGCGGCGGCAATGGCCGCGTTCATCGCCTGGGCGGCGCGCGGCGAAGTGCGCGCCACGCGCTTGGGGCGCACAGCACGGAAAGACGAAGAGATAAGAAAGGTGGCAGCCACCGGCATCGACGTCATGATGGTCGCTGCCTCAGATGAGCGGCTTGCCGGCCAGCTTGTTGCGCGCATTGGCAACGGCGGCGGCAAATTGCGCGTGGCCATGCCAGCCGGTCGCCCGGCCGAGCTTCTTGCCACGATGGAAAAACATGAACACCGGAATACCGTGCAGGCCAAAGCGCTGGCCCAGCTGAGGGTGCGCATAGACGTTCGCGTGCAGCCAGTTCAGCCCAAGCTCACGCACGGCGGCCGGTTGCGCGAGCATGGCCTTCTTGGCCATCTCGCAGTTGAAGCAATCGACGCCCCAGAAGAACACGCACACGAGCGCATCGCCCGCCGCCGCAATGGCCGCGTCGAAGGTCTCGGTGTTCACCTCGCGCATGCCAAACGCCGCGAATGCGGTCTTGTCGACCGGGATCGCGCCGTTGGCGTATTGCGAAGTGGTTGCGTTCTGGATCACGGGGCGTGGGCTTACTTGGGCGCCGCCACCGTCACAAGGGCCGGGCGCAGCACGCGGTCGGCCAGCGTGTAGCCACGCTGCAGAACAGCGACCACGGTATTGGCTTCCTGATCGGCCGGCACCATCGAGATGGCTTGATGGCGATGCGGATCAAATTTTTCGCCCACCGGGTTCAGCTCGGTGACGCGGCCCTTTTCGAATGCGGCGTACAGCTGCTTGAGCGTCAGCTCAACACCCTCGCGCAGCTTGGTGGCGTCGCCCGAGGTGTCCGCCAAGGCGGCCTGCAGGCTGTCCATCACGGGCAGCAGGTACTCGGCGAAGCCTTCGATGGCGAACTTGTGAGCCTTCGCCACGTCTTCCTGACCACGGCGGCGGATGTTTTCGCCTTCGGCCGTTGCGCGCGCCCAGTTTTCATAATTCTGGCGCGCCTTTTCTTCAGCAGCTTCCAGTTGGCGGCGCAGTTCTGCGACGTCCATGTCGGCCACGGCTTCTGCCACGGCGGCTTCGTCACCAGCGACGGCCTGGGCGTCGGCGCTCGCGCGCTGAGCCTGGCTCGAATAAGCGTGGGCCGCCTGGCCCGTCGCCGACTGGTTCGGCTGGGTGGCTTGGGTGTCCGCTGGCATGTCCGAGTTCGAGGAGGTGTCCGAAGTGTGTTTCATAGCGCTGGATAAAGAGGATCGACGCACGGGATGTACCCGAAGACGATCCGCTGGATTTTTACAAACGATTTGTCCCCGTTATGGGGCAATTGGCGCGCTTTTCAAGGGCGCCGGATGCGCAGCAACTGTGCGCCGTGCATCACGAAATATGGGGTTACAACTTTCATCAGACTGCAACGGCATGGCAATTGCGACGCCTTTATTGGCCGCCTATGATGCAAGAAAAAACTGGGGGGCGCGAGCTTCTTTGAGGGTTCGTACCATGCATAACAAGCTGCCCGTTCTGACCGTGCTCCTGCTGTTGACCCTGACCGCAGCCACAACGTTCATTTGCCTGTCTGGGGCCGTCACACCGCGTTATACGGAGTACGGTAGCGGCAAGGCATTCTTCAAGCACTACATCATCAAGCCGGCACAGATGCAGCAGATGCCGCGCGGTTTGAGCGTATTAAGTTAGCACACACTCGCACGGTGTACCTCACTCTCCGCCGAGTTTGTCGATACGCCGTCGATCTCGCTTGGTCGGTCGGCCAGCAATTTGTGTGGCGGGTTCCCGATACAGCCGGCGTTTGTCGGCATTCTCTTCGCGTTTTAAGCGACTGGTGTCCGTCTCGGCGTAGAGCGTTTGCGCAACGGAGGCTGGACCGCGCACTTCCGCCAGCGCCAATACCTCGACTTCCCACTGCTGTTCATGGGCGTGGACCCGCACGTGGTCACCGATCTTGACATCCTTGGCGGGACGAACCGGCTGATCGTTGATCTGCACGCGACCGCGCTCCACCGCATCGGTCGCCTGCGACCGTGTCTTAAAGAAACGCGCCGCCCATAGCCATTTGTCGATGCGCACGCGATCGGCCGCGTCGGTGCTCACTTTCATGCGGCGGCCCCCTTGCTCTGCGCACGGGTGCGGCTGGCATCCAGCACATGCGGGTGCGTAAGCGTGAGCGGCCAGCCCTGCAGATGCGCCAGCGCAATGTCGGCAATGCCGGCAATCCACGCTTCGCTGTCGTTCAGGCACGGGATGTAATGGAAATCCTTGCCGCCGGCGACACGGAACGTGGACTGCCCTTCCATGGCGATCTCTTCCAGCGTCTCCAGGCAATCGGCCGGGAAGCCAGGGCAGAACACGTCGACGCGGTTGGTGCCAACGCGGCCGAGCTCTTCCAGCGTGGGCGCGGTGTAAGGCTGCAGCCATTCGGCGCGGCCAAAGCGCGACTGGAAGGTGACCAGGTACTGACCCGGCTGCAGGCCGAGCGCTTCGCCCAACAAGCGGCCGGTCTTCAGGCATTCGCAGTGGTAAGGGTCACCCAACTCCAGCGTTCGTCGCGGCACGCCATGGAACGACAGCACCAGTTTGTCGCCATGCGCAAAGTCAGGCGCGCCATGCTGCACCCAATACGCGCCCACCTGCTGGTGCAGCGCATTGATGTAAGCGGGGTCATCGTGGAAATGCTTGACCAGCCGCAACTCGGGCTGATTGCGCATTTCACCCAGCACGCGGAAGACCTCATCGAAGGCCGTCGCAGTGGTGGTGCCGGAATACTGCGGATACATCGGCAACACGAGGATGCGCTCGACACCCTGCTTGCGCAGCGCCTGCATGACCGATGGGATCGACGGATTGCCATAGCGCATCGCGCAGGCGACCACCACATCGTGACCCTGCGCGTTGAGCAACTGCTGCAGCGCATGCGCCTGCCGCTCGCTATAGACAAGCAGCGGCGAGCCCGTCATGTTGGCCTCGCGCAGCCAGATACTTTCGTACTTGTGCGCTGACGCCCGCGAACGCAGCGGCACGATCAGCCCATTGAGGATGAACCACCACACGGCGCGCGGAATCTCCACCACGCGGGGGTCAGACAGGAACTGACGCAGGTAGCGGCCGACCTCGCGCGGCGACGTGCCGTCGGGTGTGCCGAGGTTGACGAGCAGGATCGCGGTGCGATCGGGCTGACCGTGCTGGAACAGGGGTTCGGGCAAGAAAGGCATGGGCGCGGGTTCGCGATAGACCCGGCCGATTATACGAGCCGAGTCATCGAGTGTGCCTTACGCCACCACCACGCCGTCCTTGACCACACCGGCACACGGGTTGAGCCCCATCGCATAGGCTAGATCGGCAGGCCGATCGATGCGCCAGAGCGCGAAATCTGCCGCGCAGCCCGGGGCAAGGACCCCACACGTGCCTGACAGACCCAGCGCAGCGGCGGCGTGACGCGTGGCGCCGGTCAGCGCTTCCAGCGGCGTCAGGCGGAACAGCGTGCACGCCATGTTCATCGCCAGCAGCAGCGACGACAACGGCGACGTGCCGGGGTTGCAGTCGGTCGACACGGCCATCGGCACACCGGCGGCACGCAGGGCGGCCATCGGCGGCAGGCGCGTTTCGCGCAGGCAGTAGAACGCGCCGGGCAGCAGCACGGCCACCGTGCCGGCCTGCGCCATGGCTGCGATGCCGGCATCGGTCAGGCATTCGAGGTGATCCGCTGAAAGGCCGCCGTAGCGAGCCACCAGCGCCGCGCCGCCCTGGTCGGAGAGCTGTTCGGCATGCAGCTTGACCGGCAGGCCGTGGCGCTGCGCCGCGTCGAACATGCGCGCCGTCTGTGCGGGCGTAAAGCCGATGGTTTCGCAGAAGGCGTCAACAGCATCGACCAGACCTTCCGCTGCGAGGGCGGGCAGCACATCGATGCAGAGGTGGTCGATGTAATCATCCGCACGGCCGGCAAATTCCGGCGGCACCGCGTGCGCGCCGAGGAACGTCGTGCGCACGCGCACCGGCAATGACTGGCCGAAGCGGCGGGCAACACGCAGCATGCGGCGCTCCGTTTCCAGGTTCAGGCCGTAGCCGGACTTGATTTCAACGGTGGTGACACCTTCGGCGCGCAGTGCATTGAGGCGAGGCAGGCTGGCTTCGGCCAACGCGTCTTCGCTGGCCGCCCGCGTGGCACGGACGGTGGACAGGATGCCACCGCCGGCGCGGGCGATCTCTTCGTACGGCACGCCGTTCAGGCGCGCTTCAAATTCATTGCTGCGGTTGCCGGCGTAGACGAGGTGCGTGTGACAATCGATCAGGCCGGGCGTGAGCCACGCGCCGCTGCCATCGTGCTCGCGTGTGACGCGGGCGTTGACGGGCAGATCGGCGCGGTAGCCGAGCCACGCAATGCGGCCATCCTTGACGGCGATGGCGCCGTCGCGGATCTCGCCGTAGCCGTCAGCATCGGCGGTGAGCGTGGCGAGGTGGACGTTGGTCCAGAGCGCGTCCCAGTGCAGGTTGGCCGGATCAGTCATGTGCGGCTCCCTGCAGGCCGATGCCGTCTGCCACGCGCGCCACCAGACGGGCAGCGACACGTGCGGTGTGATTGTCAATATCGAGCGACGGGTTCAGTTCCGCCACATCCGCCAGCCGCAGCTTGCCCGAGCTGACCACGCGATCGACGATGGGCTCGATCACGTCCATCCCGACGCCGCGTGCCGACGGTGCGCTCACGCCGGGGGCAACAGCGGCCGGCAGCACATCGAGGCACATCGTCAGATAGACGTGGTCGACCTGGCTCAGGAACACCTCGACCACCTTCAGCACGTGGGCGAGCTGCATGACGTCCATCTCGTCGTCGTGCATCCAGCGCACGCCGAGCTGGCGCGCACGCGCGAACAGCGCTTCGGTGTTGGCGTAGGTGCTCACGCCCAGGCAGGCGTAGTGGAACGGCCAGCCGCGCCGGGCACAGTCTTCGGCGATCTGGCGGAACGGCGTGCCCGAGCTGCCGCGCTCACCCGCACGCAAATCGAAATGCGCATCCAGATTGAGAATGCCGATACGCTGGGGCTGGTGGGATTTCGCCGCCAGATGCCGCGCCAAGCCGCCAAACGAGGCCCACGCGATCTCATGCCCGCCGCCGAGCGCGATCGGAAACGCGCCGCGATCGAGCAGATCGTGGAGCACACCGGCCAATTCGCTCTGCGCGTCTTCCAGCGCATCGCCCTGGCAAGTCACGTCGCCCGCGTCGACGACCACACGGCCGGCACGCGCGGGCAAGTTCGCCAGCATCTTGCGGATGGCGGCGGGGCCCGCCTGTGCGCCGGTTCGCCCGTGGTTGCGTGCGACACCCGCATCGCAGGCAAAACCCGCCAGGGCGACGGTGTTGGCCAGCGGCGTCGATGCGTCGATGCGGCGCACGGTCTGGTGCCAACGCAAACCCAGCGGGCCTTCCTCCGCATCGACGCGGCCTTGCCAGACGTTCGGTTCGGCTTGGGCGAGCATGGTCAGACGAGTGCGAGTTCGCCGACGTGCGCGCGGCACGAATCGCCCAGATCGCCGTCGAGCACGAGGCGGCGGGCGCCTTCGATGTCGGGGGCGAACAGGCGATCTTCACCGTAGTACGCCACACGCGCGCGGATGCAGCCATGCGCCTTCTGCAGCGTGTCGGACGTCGCCAGCGGCTTGTGGAAGTCGATGCCCTGCGCTGCCGCCAGCGCTTCGATGCCGACGATGGTGGCGGTGTTCTCGGCCATGTCCTGCAAACGGCGGCCGGCGAAGGTCGCCATGCTGACGTGGTCTTCCTGGTTGGCGGAAGTCGGCAGGCTGTCCACGCTGGCCGGGTGGGCAAACGTCTTGTTTTCCGAGGCCAGTGCCGCGGCCGTGACGTGCGCAATCATGAAGCCCGAGTTCAGGCCCGGCTGCTCCACCAGGAACGGCGGCAGACCCGACAGCGTGGAGTCGATCAGCAGCGCGATGCGGCGCTCGGACAACGCACCGATCTCGGCAATCGCCAGCGCAAGCATGTCGGCGGCAAACGCCACCGGCTCGGCGTGGAAGTTGCCGCCGGAGATCACTTCACCGGCATCGGCGTAGACCAGCGGGTTGTCGGTCACTGCGTTGGCTTCGGTGAGCAGCGTGGCGCCGGCCTGCCGGATCAGGTCGAAACACGCGCCCATGACTTGCGGCTGGCAGCGCAGGCTGTACGGGTCTTGCACGCGCTTGTCGCCCACGAGGTGCGACTGGCGGATGGCGCTGCCGGCCAGCAGGTTGCGGTACACCGCGGCAGTGGCGATCTGCCCCGCCTGACCACGCACGGTGTGCACGCGCGGGTCGAACGGCGCATCGCTGCCCTTGGCGGCATCCACCGACAATGCCCCCGACACGGTGGCGGCTTGAAGCAGACGCTCGGCCAGGAACAGGCCGTTGAGCGCCAGCGCGGTCGACACCTGCGTGCCGTTGATGAGCGCCAGGCCTTCCTTGGCGGCCAGTGCGATCGGCTCGATGCCGGCGGCGGCCAACGCGGCACGCGCCGGCGTGCGCACGCCGTTCACACGTACGTCGCCCTCACCCAGCAGGGCAAGCGTCATGTGCGCCAGCGGTGCCAGATCGCCCGACGCGCCCACCGACCCCTTGGACGGAATGCACGGTACGATGCCGGCGTTCAGCAGTGCCAGCAGCGTGTCGATCACGACACGGCGCACGCCCGAATAGCCGCGCGCCAGGCTGGCAGCCTTCATCAGCAGCACCAGTCGCGCCACGTTGTCGCTCAGGTCTTCACCCGTGCCGACGGCGTGCGAGAGGATCAGGTTGCGTTGCAGGCGCTCCAGCTCGTGCGTGGCGATCTGCGTTTTGGCCAGCAGGCCGAATCCGGTGTTGATGCCATAGGCCGGTGCGCCCTTGGCGACGATGGCCTGTACCGTGGCGGCCGACGCTTCGATGGCGGCCGCGCAGTCGCCAGACAGCGCGATGGGCGTCGGGGCCAGCCACACGCGGCGCAGGTCGGCAAAGGACATCTCGCCGGGTTGCAATGTCAGGATGGGGGGCGTGGTCATGGTGTTCATAGCAATACGAGCAGGATGTCTCTAACTTAGCCGATCATCGGCAGGTTCAAACCGTTGCGCTTGGCGCAGGCAATGGCGGTTTCGTAGCCGGCATCGGCATGGCGCATGACGCCGGAGCCGGAATCGTTGACGAGCACACGGCCCAGGCGCTTGGCCGCAGCGTCGGTGCCGTCGGCGACGATCACCACGCCCGAGTGCTGCGAATAGCCCATGCCGACACCGCCGCCGTGGTGCAGCGACACCCACGTCGCACCGCCGGCGGTGTTGAGCAGCGCGTTGAGCAGCGGCCAGTCCGACACGGCGTCGGTGCCATCGCGCATGGCTTCGGTTTCGCGGTTGGGGCTGGCCACCGAGCCCGTGTCCAGGTGATCGCGGCCGATCACGATGGGCGCCTTCAACTCGCCGTTCTTGACCATCTCATTGAAGGCCAGGCCGGCCAGGTGTCGCTCGCCCAGGCCCAGCCAGCAGATGCGGGCGGGCAGGCCCTGGAAGGCGATGCGGTCCCGCGCCATGTCGAGCCAGCGATGCACGTGCGTGTTGTGCGGGAAGAGCTCCTTGATCTTGGCGTCGGTCTTGTAGATGTCTTCCGGATCGCCCGACAGCGCCACCCAGCGGAACGGGCCCTTGCCCTCGCAGAACAGCGGACGGATGTAGGCCGGCACGAAGCCCGGGAAGTCGAAGGCGTTTTTCACACCCTGGTCGAACGCGACCTGTCGGATGTTGTTGCCGTAGTCGACGGTCGGAATGCCCATGGCCTGGAAATCGAGCATGGCCTGCACGTGCACGGCGCAGGACTTGGCGGCCTCGTCGGCCAGGCGGGCGTGCTGCGACGGATCGCGTTGCGCAGCACGCCATTGCTCGACCGTCCAGCCAACCGGCAGATAGCCGTTGACCAGATCATGCGCCGAGGTCTGGTCGGTCACCAGATCCGGCTTCAGACCGCCGGCGCGGGCACGCTTGACCAGCTCCGGCAGGATTTCCGCCGCATTGCCGAGCAGGCCGATCGAAACGGCCTCGCCGCGTTCGCAATGGTGGCGAATCAGGTTGAATGCGTCGTCGATGTCCTTGGCCTGCTTGTCGAGGTAACGCGTACGCAGGCGGAAATCGATGCTCGATTGCTGGCATTCGATGTTCAGCGACACGGCACCGGCCAGTGTTGCGGCCAGCGGCTGCGCGCCGCCCATGCCGCCCAGGCCCGCAGTCAGGATCCACCTGCCGGCCAACTTACCGTCGTAGTGTTGGCGGCCGGCCTCGGCAAACGTCTCGTAGGTGCCCTGGACGATGCCCTGGCTGCCGATGTAGATCCAGCTGCCGGCCGTCATCTGGCCGTACATGAACAGGCCCTTGCGATCCAGTTCGTTGAAGTGTTCCCAGTTCGCCCACTTGGGCACGAGGTTGGAGTTGGCGATCAAGACGCGCGGGGCATCCGGGTGGGTCTTGAACACGCCCACCGGCTTGCCCGATTGCACGAGCAGCGATTCGTCGTCGTTCAGCTCGCGCAGCGTCTCCAGGATCTTGTCGAAGCAGGCCCAGTCGCGCGCGGCGCGGCCGATGCCGCCGTACACGACGAGGTGCTTGGGGTTCTCGGCCACGTCCGGGTCGAGGTTGTTCTGCAGCATCCGGTAAGCCGCTTCGGTCAGCCAGCTCTTGCAGTGCAGCTCGGTGCCGCGAGGGGCGCGGATTTCACGCGAGGCGTCGTAGCGCGGGTCGTTGGTCAGGTGGGCAGCGTTGGTCGGGGCGTTCATATGAGGTCTCCTGCGAACTCCTTTGTCATGGAGCGCATCTTATGTTGTATATACAACTTAGGCAAGAAAACTTTACAAGCTAAGAGCAAACCCTGATGATGACCGCCATCCGCACATCACATCGGCCGCCCAAACCGCACCGCAAGCCACGTCCATGTCACACGACCCGTCCGCCAGCACGCCCGCCTTCCAGCGCATCAAGGAAGACATCCTCATGCGCATCCGCAGCGGCGAGTGGCAAGAAGGGGAAATGATTCCGGGGGAGACCACGCTCGCGCAGACGTTTGGCGTGTCGCGCATGACGGTCAATCGCGCGCTGCGCGAGCTGACCGCCGAGCAGATCCTCACGCGTGTGCAGGGGTTGGGGACGTTCGTCGCGCAGCAGAAATACCAGGCGACGCTGGTGGCGATCCGCAACATCGCCGAGGAAATTGCCGCACGCGGTCACCGGCACCGTGCCGAGCTGCACAAGCTGGAGCGCGCCCGCGCCAACGAAGCGATGGCCGCGTCCTTCGGCGTACCGGTGGGGCGCGCCCTGTTCCATTCGCTGATCGTGCACTTCGAGAATGACCTGCCGATCCAGGTGGAAGACCGCTGGGTGAATGCCGCGCTGGCCCCTGACTATATGCAACAGGATTTCACGCAGACCACGCCAAACGCCTACCTCATGCGTGCCGCCCCGTTGCAGGGCGTGGATTACGGCATCGAGGCGCGCCTGCCGCCGCGCGAGATCGCCGAAATGCTGCACATGGATGTGCGCGAACCGTGTCTGATGCTACGGCGCAAGACGCTATCCCAGGGCCAGGTCGCCTCCGTGGCAACCATGTGGCACCCGGGCGGGCGGTATCAGTTCACGGGCAGTTTCTAAGCGCGTCGTTGCGCTACATCATGACCTTGCCCCGGGGCGCGGACGAGAATGCTCGAAAAGATGCGCGGCGGCTGATGCCAGTCCGCCCAGTTCGCTACCTCACTCCACACCGGCCCAGGAGAGCACTGTCATGAGCGGCATGCCCGAATTCAAAAGCGTGGTCAAAGATGTGTCTGCGCACATGCGCAGCTTGCGCGAATCGCAGCCGGAGTTGATGACGGCATTCAGCCAACTGGCGGCAGCCGGCACAAAAGACGGCGCACTGAGCAAGAAGACGCGGGAACTGGTGGCGCTGGGAATAGCCATTTCCAGCCGCTGCGACGACTGCATCGGCTTCCATGTCCAGGCGCTGGTCAAACTCGGCACAACCCGTGCCGAACTGGAAGAGGTGTTGGGAACAGCCGTCTACATGGGAGGCGGCCCTTCGATGATGTACGCCACGCATGCGCTGGCGGCGTTCGAGCAGTTTTCAGCCTGAGACATTGGCGGGCAACCCGGCCCGCCACAGGCGGCGTTGTTTCAATACTGGCTGAGGGTGCTGGATAGCAGCTTGGCTGTGATATCCACGATCGGGATCACGCGCTCATACGCCATGCGCATCGGCCCGATCACGCCCAGCGTGCCGACAATCTTGCCGTCCACCTCGTACGGCGCGGTGATGACGGCCATGTCTTCGTGCGGCACAAGGCTGCTTTCGCCGCCGATGAAGATCTGCACGCCCTCGGCACGGCTCGATACGTCCAGCAGTTGCAGCAGGCCGGTCTTCTGTTCGAACACGGCAAAGAGCCGGCGCAGCTTGTCCATGGATGAAGACAAATCTTCCACATCCAGCAGCTTGCGTTCGCCCGAAATGACGACCGGTTCCTCTTCCGACGCGGCACTGCTGCCCGCTTCCACGGCAGCCTGCATCAGCGCGGTCATGTCGGCCTGCAGTGCAGACAGCTCGCCGCGCAGGCTTTCGCGCACCGCATCGAACGTCTGGCCGCCGTAGTGTGCATTGATGTAGTTGGCCGCTTCCACCAGTTGCGACGGGCTGTACGGCGTATCGGTATGGATGATGCGGTTCTGCACGTCGCCTTCGGGCGTGACGACGATCAGCAGGATGCGGGATTCCGACAGCCTCAGGAATTCGATCTGCCGGAACGCATGCGTGCGGCGCGGCGTCATCACGATGCCGGCAAACTGCGAGAGGTTGGACAAGGTCTGCGCCGCCGCCGCAATCACCCGCTGCGACGATTCCGACCCATGCGACGCCAGCTGCGTGCGCACCTGCTCGGCAATCGCACCCACCATCTGCTGCGCCATGCGGTCTTGCGTGCTCAGCACATCCAGCGGGCTGGCCGTCAGCATCGTATCGACGAAGAGGCGATAGCCGCGCGGCGTCGGCACGCGCCCGGCGGAGGTGTGGGGGCTCGCGATGAAGCCCATCTCCTCGAGGTCGGACATCACATTGCGGATGGTGGCCGGCGACAGATCGAGCCCCGAATACTTCGACAAGGTGCGCGAGCCCACGGGCTGGCCCTCGGCGATATACCGTTCGATCAAGGTCTTGAGGAGGATAGTGGCGCGCTTGTCCATGATTCTTCAATTTTACGCAAAATCGGCGCCCGTCTACGGGTGATGTCGGCGTTTCTCCACGAAACACGCGCTGACGTGGCGACGGTCATATCGATATGGTGTAATGCGCGCATGTCGATTCCCTCGTCCGCCGTGGCCCCGCAAGCTCCCGCCGCCTCGTCCGTTTCGCCTTTCAAGACCGTTGCGCTGGTCGGCCGGTATTCGGCTGCCAACATTGCCGGCCCTCTCATGGAACTGGCGTCGTGCATTGCCGCGCGCGGGCATGACATTGTCTTCGAGCGCGAAACGGCGCTCAACATCGGCGTTCAGGACTACCCTGCCCTGCCGCCCGAAGAGATGGCGCGCCACGCCGACGTGGCCGTCGTCCTCGGCGGCGACGGCACGCTGCTCGGCATCGGGCGCCACCTGGCCGGCGCCAGCGTCCCCGTGATCGGCGTCAACCACGGGCGGCTCGGCTTCATGACCGACATTCCGTTCGACGACGTACACACCGTGCTGCCCGACATGTTGTCGGGCCGCTACGAGGCCGAAACCCGCACGCTGCTGCAGGCACAGGTCGTGCGCGACGACGAGGTCATCTTCTCCGCCCTCGCCTTCAACGACGTGGTGGTCAACCGCTCGGGCACCTCGGGCATGGTGGAGCTTGCCGTGTCGGTCGACGGCTTCTTCATGTACAACCAGCGTTCGGACGGCTTGATCGTCTCCACGCCCACGGGCTCGACGGCGTATGCGCTGTCTGCCGGCGGGCCGATCCTGCATCCCGCGCTCTCGGGTCTGGTGCTGGTGCCCATCGCACCGCACTCGCTGTCGAACCGGCCGATCGTCATTCCGCACGACGCCGAGGTGGTCATCCAGGTCACCAGCGGGCGCGATGCCAGCGTCAACTTCGACATGCAGTCGCTCACGTCACTGCTGCCCGGTGACCGCATCGTGGTGCGCCGCTCGGAGCGCACGGTGCGGCTGCTGCACCCGATCGGCTACAACTACTACGCCACGCTGCGCAAGAAGCTGCACTGGCACGAGTATCCGACCGAAGACAACCGGCTCTAAGAACCTGCCCATGATCCTACTGCGCGGCCCGATCTTGAACCTGCAATGCTCGCCGTACGCATGTACGGCTGCGCTTCTCGCTTCAACCTCGAGCCGCTCGCTACGAATCATGGGCAGGTACTAAAACTCCTCGCTCACCGCTTCCATGCTGCGCAGCCTCACCATCCGCGATTTCGTCATCGTTCACGCGCTGGATCTCGATCTGGCCGACGGTTTTACCGTATTTACGGGCGAGACCGGCGCGGGCAAATCCATCCTGATCGATGCACTTGCACTCACGCTGGGTGAGCGCGCCGATGCGGCTGTCGTGCGCGAAGGCGCGCCGCGTGCCGACATCACCGCCGAGTTCGACGTGCATCCGCATGTGGCCGCATGGCTGGAGGCACATGAACTGCACGACGACGAGGGCGTGATCCTGCTGCGTCGCACGGTCGATGCCGCCGGCCGCAGCAAGGCCTTCATCAACGGTGCGGCCGTCACGCTGGCGCAGCTGCGCGAGGTGGGCGAACAACTGGTCGACATCCACGGTCAGCACGCGCATCAACTGCTGCTGAAGGCGGATGCGCAGCGCAGCCTCCTCGACGCCCATGCGGGCCTGGAAGGCGCCGTGCGCGTGGTCGGAGAACGTTACCGGGAGTGGCATGCCGTGGTGCGGGCACGCGAAGCCGCCGAGCAGCAGTCGCGCGAAGTCCAGCTCGAACGCGAGCGCATCGAATGGCAGGTCAACGAATTGCAGAAGCTTGGCCCGCAACCTGGCGAGTGGGAAGAGGTCCAGGCCGAGCACCACCGCCTGTCGCACGCAGCCAGCCTGATCGAAGGCACGCGCGCGGCGCTGGATGGGTTGTCCGAGTCCGAAGGTGCGGTGCTCACGCAACTGGGCGCGACGCTCCATACGCTGCGTGAACTGGCCGAGATCGACCCCGCGCTTACCGACGTGCTGGCTGCGCTTGAGCCGGCCGAGGTGCAGATCCAGGAGGCCGTGCACACGCTCGCCCGCTATGCCGATCGCGCCGAGCTGGATCCGGACCGCCTGGCCGAAGTTGACGCACGCATGCAGGCACTGCACACCATGGCACGCAAATACCGCGTCGCCCCCGAAACGCTGCCCGCAGAACTGGCTGAACGGCAGGCGCAACTCGCCGCGCTGCAAGCGGCATCCGACCTGGATGCGCTGCAGGCCCAGGAAGCGCAAACCCAAGCCGCCTATATGACGGTCGCGCAATCGCTGTCGCGCGACCGCGCCAAGGCCGCGCGCGAGTTGGCCGACGCGGTGACCGGGGCCATGCAAGGCCTGTCGATGGCCGGCGGCCGCTTCGACATCGCGCTGCACGCGCTGGAACATGGCGGGGCAGCGGGGCTGGAGCAGGTCGAATTCCTCGTCGCGGGGCATGCGGGCGTGTCACCCCGGCCGTTGGCGAAGGTCGCCTCGGGCGGCGAGCTGGCGCGGATCAGCCTGGCCATCTCGGTGATTGCCAGCGAGGCAAGCCCGACGCCCACGCTGATCTTCGACGAAGTGGATTCCGGCATCGGCGGTGCGGTGGCAGAAGTCGTGGGACGACGCCTGCGCGAACTCGGCATGCGCCGCCAGGTGCTGTGCGTCACGCACCTGCCCCAAGTGGCCGCGCTGGCCAATCACCACATTCAGGTCGCCAAGCAGACGGTGGCCGGCAGCACGCGGTCCGACCTCGTGGTGCTGGACGCCACAGGCCGCGTGGACGAGATCGCCCGCATGCTGGGCGGCGCGTCGCTCACCGACACCACGCGTCGCCATGCAGACGAGATGCTCGCCGCGGGCCGTGCGCAATCGGCACCTGAATCCGCGGCGCGAAAATCCCGCCGCGTGGCACAGTGATCGCCTATACCGGAACCATTGCTGCCAGGGTTGGCACGAAGGTTCCGGCTGAACACGCTACAAACATCCTCTACCGAATCCAAGGAGAACTTCATGGCCCGCATGGCCCGCACGATCCAACCGGCTGCCCGCCCTCGATCCCTGCTGTCGACCGCCAAGCCTGCGCTGGCCGCGGCTCTCGGCCTGTGCCTGCTGGCCGCGTGCAAGTCCGTGCCGGCCATTGATCCGGGCAAACCGCCTGCCATGGACCCCGCCTCGGCCAACACCCAGCCTCCTGCTTCCGTGTCGGCTGCACATAGTCTGGGCGACATCATCATCGGCCTGAGCACGCCGACCACCTCGTCCGCCACCGTGCAAGGCGTGCTGGATGCTGCCGGTGCACGCGCAACGCCGCGCCTGGCCTTTGCGGTGGTGCGTCCGATGTCGGGTGGATTCTGGGTGGTGCGCGCCAGCTCGGGCGATGCAGCGGCCACGCTGGATGGCGCAGTGACAGCTTTGCGCAGCACGCCCGGCATCGCTTCGGCCGACCCGGATCGCATCATGAAGATTCAACGCTGAACCACCGCGACACCACTCCACACTGTGAATGATCGGGCGCCGCCTGGCGTCCGGTTCCGGCTCCACACTCCCTCGCCAGGCCCGCATTCTGCTTCAGCAGCAACGCACCAGCCGGCCTTTTTCCCCTCGCAAACGTGATCGGCCATCGCCGCCACACCAAGCGGACAAGTCGCGTGCTACCTTTGGTTTTGTGTAACGGTATGTCAACGATCACATCCTGACGACGTTTCTCATTACAACGAGACCCCACGGAGCACCCGCTGATGACCCCCTCCCTCTTCCGGTTGAAGTCTTGGCTCCGCGCGGGCGCCGGCCTGGCCTGTCTTGCCTGGGTGATGGGCAGCCAGGTCGCCACGGCTGCCGCGCCGCTGCCGCAATACACCGGTGACCTGATCATCAAATGGCGCGACGACACGAGTGGCACGCGCAAGACGCTCTCCGCCAGCGAGGCGAACAACCGCTTGCTGTCGGTAGCGCAAGCAGCGGGCAGCACGCTGCAGGTCAAGCGCACGCTGGGCACCAATGCGCAGCTCATGCACACCGGCCTGACCGATGCGGCCAGCATCCAGGCCACCGTCGACAAGATCGCGCAGGACGCCCGCGTGGCCTATGTCGTGCCTGATCGCATCCTGCGGCCCAACACCATTCCGAACGATCCGCTGTTCGCCACGCAGAACAACCTGGCCGCACCGGCGCTGGTACCGGGCGGCATCAACGCAGCCGCGGCGTGGAGCATCACGCAGGGCTCCACGGGCATCGTGGTGGCGGTGGTCGATACCGGCTACACCGATCATCCCGACCTGTCAGCCAAGATCCTGCCGGGCTACAACTTCATCTCGGACCCGGCCCGCGCGGGTAACACCTTCGGCCGGGGAACGGACGCGCATGACCTGGGCGATGGCGTAACGAGCACGGATGTCGCAAACATTTCGGGCTGCACCAGCAGCGATATCGCCAATAGCAGCTGGCACGGTACCGAGGTCAGCAGCGTGCTCGCCGCCCAGACAAACAACACCCTCGATATCGCAGGGGTCGGCTGGAATACGCCGATCGTGCCGGTACGCGTGTCGGGCAAATGCGGCGCGCTGCTGTCCGACACGGTGGACGGCATGCTGTGGGCGGGCGGCATCAACGTGTCCGGCGTGCCGACCAACGCCAACCCGGCACGGGTGGTGAACGTGAGCCTGGGCAGCACCACGCAGTGCTCTGCGGCAGAACAGGACGCGGTGAACCAGTTGGCCGCACGCGGCGCCATCGTGGTGGCGGCCGCCGGCAATGAAGCCGCGCAGACCGTTGATGCGCCGGCCAATTGCACAGGCGCCATCGCCGTCACCGCGCACGTCGACAGCGGCGAGAACGCCAGCTACGCAAACGTGGGGCCCCAGGTGGCGTTGTCCGCGCCGGGCGGTGGCTGCGGCAACTCGAAGGTCGTTACGAGTACAACTCCGGCCACTTGTGCGGAACCCGTTTCCGTCATCCAGGCCGACTCGAACGACGGTACGCAGAGCGTCGGCAACCCCACGGTCAAGTCGGTGGCAGGTACGAGCTTTTCGACACCGGAAACAGCCGGCACCATCGCGCTCATGCTGAGCGTGCAGCCACAGTTGTCGAACGCGCAGGTATTGGCGGGCCTGAAGCAGACCGCACGCCCGCACCCGAGCGGCACGTTTTGCGCCGTGAACACCGGCATCTGCGGCGCGGGGCTGCTGGATACCGCAGGTGCTGTCAGTTATGCCCAGAACACGGCGCCAGCCGGCGCGGGCAGTGGCACGACGGGGTCGGGCGGATCGACCGGGAGTTCCAGCAGCGGTGGTGGAGGCGGTGGGACCATCCCGCTGGCCGGTGCAGCGCTGCTGTTGGTGGCCGGCATGTACGGCGGTCGCCGTCGCCCGAAGGCGCATTAAGCGCACGCACCTCCCACAAGGCGCCTCGCTTTTCGCGTGCAACGCTGCGCGGTACGCGGCTCTTGCTGGTTACGCCGATTGACCGTACCGCACACGCGATTTGAGCCAGATATAAAAATTACTAAACAACGCAGTAAGCCTGTTTAAGCGAGGAAACGCGCAATTCTTGTGATAATTGCGCCTCCGTTTCCCAAAATAACAGGTTAATTACATGAAATTGATTGCCCAGGGGGGCATTGTCCGCGCACTCGTCGCGCTTGGACTGGTCTCGTATCACGCTGTCCCGGCTTTGGCCGTAGGTCAACCAGCAAACGTTGGCGCCCAAATGCAATGGGTGTCGCAGTTGATCGTCAAGGAAAAGAGCGGTGGAAGCAGCACATCCCAGCTGCAGTCCTCCGAGACGGCAATGCACGTAAGCGTTGCGACGGTGCAACGCTGGTCGGCCGCTGCACAGTTGCCGATGACATACAAGCGCGCAATGTCGGGCGGCGCTCATGTGGTCACGTTGCCGCAAACCATGTCGGTAGCAGACGCACAGGCCGTGGCCCAGCGCATGGAAGCCAGCGGCCAATTTGAGTATGTGTCTCCAGACCGGATCTGGCACGCGGCTTCCACGCCGTCCGATCCGCTGTTCCAATACCAATGGAACCTGCTACCCACGACCGGCACCGCCAACAACGTTGTAACGGTCAGTAACATTGCGCCCGCCAATGGCGCGACAACGGTGGGCGGCGCCAACGTGACCACCGCCTGGGACACGACCAAAGGGTCGAGCAACGTCAGCGTTGCTGTGCTGGATACTGGCATTCTCGCCGGCCACCCCGACTTGTCTGGGGCGCACATCAACCAGGGTTACGACTTCATCACCAACCCCGTTGTGAGTAACAAAGGTGGCGCCGGCCGCAGCAGCGACCCGACCGATCCGGGCGACTGGGTCACCAGCTCGGATATCACCACCTATCCGACTATCTGCGGCGGCCTGACGCCTTCCAACAGTTCCTGGCACGGCACCTTTGTGACCGGCCAACTCGTCGCGCAACACAACAGCATAGGCGTCGCCGGCATCGCCCCGGGCGTCAGCCTGTTGATGGCACGCGTGCTGGGCAAATGCGGCGGTTCAAGCTCTGACATCATTGATGCACTGACGTGGGCCACGGGCGGCACCGTCACCGGCGTCACCACCGTTAATACGGCGCCTGCCAAGGTCGTCAACATGAGCCTGGGCGGCGTCGGCAGTTGCGATACCCCTACGCAAAACGCCATCTCGGCCGCGCGTGCCCGCGGGGCTGCCATCGTGGTGGCAACCGGCAATGAGGGCAACACGACGACCATTGGTACTCCCGCCAACTGCACGGGGACCATTGCCGTCACGGCGCATACCTTCGAGGGCGACAGGGCCAGTTACGCGAACGTCGGCACCGGCACGACGCTGAGTGCGCCTGGCGGTGGCAACGGTTCGATGGTCAGCGGTCTGGGGGCACTGGTTGCATCGGTGACGAACATGGGCACTACCACAGCCACCACAGACGGTTACACCGCTGAAGGCGGCACTTCGATGGCGACTCCGCACGTCGCAGGCGTCGCGGCGCTGATGCTGTCGGTCAACAGCTCGCTGACGCCTGATCAGATTGCCACCGTCCTCCAGCAGTCGGCTCGGCCATTCCCGGCGGGCACATACTGCGCAACGCATACGGGCGTCTGCGGCGCCGGCATGCTGGATGCGGGTGCCGCCGTTGCGCTGGCGAAGGGCAATCCGACTGTGCACGCATCGACGTCGGCAAGCACAGTGGTCGCAAACAACGCGGTCACGCTCACAGCAACCGGCAATGCCGGCCTCGTCAATACCATCGCGAGCGTGCAATGGGCGCAGACTTCCGGGCCGTCCGTCAGCCTCACCACTGCCGGCCCCGATAGCAACGGCAATTACACCGCCACATTCACGCCATCGGCCGAGGGCACCTACGCCTTCAAGGTCATGCTGACGAGCAACACCGGCGCGACCGCCACCGATACCGCCAACGTGACAGTCACAGCAGCCGCAGCGAGCACCGGCACCACCACCCCGCCTGCGACGACCACGTCCAGCGGTGGCGGCGGTGGCGGCGCTATCGGCCTGGGCGGCGCAGCATTGCTGCTGGCCGCCGGCTTGGCCGGCCGTCGGCGTCGTGTGAAGTAAGCCTATTGGTACTTTCGGCCCGCGCCTTCATTGGGCGCGGGCATTCTTCGCACTCCAGCTTTGTCCCGTCGGACTTTCCGCTGCTCACCTAGGCAGGCGATTGTCGCGAAGGCCCCACTCCCCCAACACCCAAATCAGCAACCCGCTCGCCGCGCCAAACGCATGCGCGATGCGCACCACGCCAAACCCCCAGTGCGGGTCAAAGGCGATGGGCGACAGCCAGGATTGCTCCAGCCACACCTTCACCAGCACGCCCGCGCACAGCGCCACGCCAATCCAGCGTGAGAAACGATCCTCTGCCGCGTCCGTGGATGGCCTCAGCAGCCGTAGCCCGCCCCATGCCGCCAGGCCATGCAGCGCGCCGGAGAGCCCACCGTACCACTGCACCGTGGGCTGATTGAGCAGTGCAACCTGCACGAGCACCCCGCACGCCACCAGCACTCCAACGATGACTTGCGGCCGCAACACACGCGCCAGCAACAGGATGAGCCCGGCCGCCGCCATCGCATCCGCCAACCAATGCCACTGGTCCAGATGCACCCACATGGCGGTCACGATGCGCCACCACTGCCCTGTTCGCACGGCGTCGCGTTGATACAGCCCGACCGCATACAACCACGGCACGAACGAGAACGCCGCCGACAGCGCAGCCACACCGGCGCACGCGGCCCACGTGTGCAGCGTTTGCCGATGCACCCTCATTGCGCAGGCCCGAATACTTGCTTCCACAACGCACGTACGTGAGCGGCCTCGCGCGCGCAGGTGTCGATCGGTACGCGGGCAGTGGGTTGCCCGTCGAGCCGTAATTTGTGCTGGCGCGCGCGAAAGTCCCGATAGGCATCGGCCACTTGCGCGGCCGCTGTCGCATCGATCAACCCGAGTTCGCCAGCCATGCGCAGTAGCGCGATGTTGCCCTTGTTGAGGGTCAGCTCGGCATGCGCTGCGCTATGCAAAAGCACCAGGAACTGCACGGTGAATTCGATATCGACCATGCCCCCGCGATCATGCTTGAGATCAAACAGCCCCGTCGGGTTCGCATGGCCTTCGGCCACGCGTTCGCGCATCGCTACGATTTCGTCGCGCAGCGGGCCGGGTTCGCGCGCCTGGCGCAATACGGCGGTGCGCAGCGCCTCGAAGCGCTCGCCGATTTCCGCATCGCCCGCACAGAAGCGTGCACGCGTGAGCGCCTGGTGCTCCCACACCCACGCTGCGTTGTCGCCCTCGCGCATCTGATAGCGGCGGAACGCTTCGAAGTGCGTGACCATCAGGCCCGCCGCACCGTTCGGGCGCAAACGCGTATCGACGTCGAACAGCGTGCCGGCGGCGGTATGGCTGGTCAGCCAGGTAATGAGCTTGCGTGCGAATGACGCGTACACGTCCGGCGCGCGCTCGTCATCGTCGTCATACAGGAAGATGATGTCGAGGTCCGACGCATAGCCCAGTTCCTTGCCGCCGAGCCGGCCGTAGGCGACCACGGCAAAGCGCGGCACCTCGCGGTGGCGTGTCGAGACCTGCTGCCAGACGGTTTCAAGCGTGAGGTCCAGCACGGCATCGGCCAGATCGGAAAGCCGGTCGCTGATGTGTTCGACACTCAGCATGCCCTGCAGGTCCTGCAACAGCACGCGGAAGGTCTCCGCATGGTGCTCCTGACGCAGGATATCCATCTGCATCTCGACATGGTCGGACGCTGCCTGCAGGCGCTCGCGCACGCGCGCCCGGAAGGCGGGCCAATCGGGCTCGGCCGACAACGCCTCTACGTCGAGCAGCTCATCGAGCAGTTGCGGATGACGCGTGAGGTAGTCCGCCGCCCAGCGCGACGCATGCAGCGTGTGGGCCACGCGCTCCATGGCCTGCGGATATTCGCTCAGCAGCGAGAGGTACGAGGATCGCCGGCTGATCGCGTCAAAGAAATCGAGAAAGCGCGCGATGGTGACATCGGCATCTGTCTGCCGCGATGCCTGGTCAAGGGCTCGGTTGATCAGCAAATCGAAACGCTGACGGCTGACTTCAGACAACGCGCGATAACGCGGCGAATTGCGCGTCGCACGCAGTCGCTCCAGCACGCTGTCGGGGTTCGCATAGCCGAGTTCGGCGAGCTGTGCACGGGCGGTTTCCGTGTGCTCGTCGTCGAGCAGATCCGCATGCCAGACGGCGGCGCACGGCGGCTGGCTGTCCTGCTTGTCGGAGAAGGTTTGATCGAAATGTTGTGCGACTTCGTCCTGGTACGCCTCGAGCCTGGTGACCAGCGCCACATAATCGTCAAAGCCCATCATGCGTGCCACGCGCAGCTGATCTTCCGGCGAGCCCGGCAGGTTGTGCGTCTGTGCGTCTTCGATGTACTGCAGGCGGTGTTCAAGCTGGCGCAGGAAGCGATAGGCCTCGGTCAGGCGCGCCACGGCTTCGACATCGATCAGGCCGCGCTCCGACGCCGCCCGAAGTACTTCCAGCGTGGGCCGCACGCGCAGCCCGAAATCCTGCCCGCCGCGAATGAGCTGAAACACCTGCGCGACGAATTCGATCTCGCGAATGCCGCCGCGCCCGAGCTTGATGTTGGGCGAGCGCGCCTGCAGGTGGCCCGCGTTATCGCGCTGCTGGTTGGCGCCATTGCTGCGCTTGGCGGCCTCGTTGCGGATCTGCGCATGCAGCGCGCGAATGGCGGAGATCACGCCGTAATCGAGATAACGCCGGAAGACGAACGGGCCCGTCACGCGCTCCAACTGTTGAATGACCCGGGCCGCATGCGGACTGGTCGGGTCGGTGATCACGCGGCCCTTGATCCAGGCGTAGCGCTCCCACTCGCGGCCCTGCACGACGAAGTATTCCTCCAGCATGCCCAGGCTGCACGCGAGCGGTCCCGCATCGCCGTTCGGGCGCAGGCGCATATCGACGCGGAAGACGTAGCCGTCCTCCGTCACGTCGGCCAGCGCATTGATCAGCCGCCGGCCAAGCTTCGTGAAATATTCATGATTGGAGAGCGGGCGCGGGCCGCCCTGCGTGTCGCCGTCATCGTCGTAGAGAAAGATCAGGTCGATGTCGGACGAGACGTTCAGCTCGCGCCCGCCCAGCTTGCCCATGCCGACCACCACCAGTTCCTGCACCTCGCCGGAGGATTGCCCGATCGGCTGGCCGTGCAGCGCGCGCAGTTCCTGGCCGATCAAGGAAATGGCCGTGCGCACGGCAAACTCGGCCAGGTCGGTCATCGTTCCGGTGACCTCATCGAGCGTCGCGGCGCCGGACAAATCGCGCTCAACCAGTGTGCCGAAAACTTCATTGCGCAGCAGGCGCAAGGCGCGCTTGAGCGCAGTCTCGACCTCCACGGCATTGGTGTCGAACAGCTCGGTAAAGCGCGCCGACAGCCAAGCCACGTCAATCGGCTGCCCTGCGCCGGCCTGCACGCGCTCGGCCCAGCCTTCGCGCGCTTGCGCCTGGCGCTGGAGATAGCGCGAATACGCAAGTGCAAAGGGCAGCGCGGCGGCGGGAGCCTCCGGCGCGCGGGCCGGAGCTTGCAGAAATGGCTGGGCGGACAAGGCGGAATCAGTCATGCGGACGCATCGAGCATTGGCGGAAGCATCCATTCTCGCTGAAATGCGCGCCGATACACGCAGGGCAATCCGTGATCACCAACGTTCACGGGCACTGGGCGTGCTTGCCGCTGGGCAGGCGCCACACCGAACCCCAAATGTGGCGCCACCTCCTGAATATCGGATAATCCGCATCATGCCCCGCCCGTCCCAGCCCCCAGAATTGCCGAAGTCCGATGGTGGACACGCCAGCACCCTGTCCACACGCGGGGTGAGCCGACCCACGGCTTGGGCATGGCTGGTACGACGCGTCGGCCGGATCGGCACGGGCATCGGGGCTGTCTTACGCGCCCCGATCTGGCGCAAGCTGTGGCGCGTGCTCTGGAAGACGGCGGTGGCGCTGGCCGTCCTGGCCGTCGTGGGCATGCTGGCGGTGCGCTTCATCCTGTGGCCGCGCGCAAGCCTGGCGCGCGAATGGATGGAACGCGAGGCGTCCAGCGCACTGCACGCCACAGTCGGCATCGGCTCGCTCGAGACCTACTGGGAGGGCTGGCACCCGGCCTTCCGCGCCCAGCGCATTGACGCGCACGACACTGCCGGCCGCCGCACCTTGGCAGTCCAGGACGTGCAGGCACGGCTGTCCTGGCGCTCGTTGCTGCGCATGCAGATCACCTTTGCCGCCCTGCACGCCAGCAACGCCGACGTGCTGGTACGGCGCAATGCTGAGGGTGCCTTGCTCGTCGCGGGCATGCCGCTCGGCCCGGACACCGGCGGCGACAGCGATTTCCTCGACCAGCTCCTCTCCCAAGGAGACATCGATTTCCAGCAAGGCGCCGTCCGCTGGCTCGACGAGCAGCAGAGGCTGCCCGAAGTGGCACTGGGCAATGTGCGCGTGCAGCTACGCAGCGGCCCGACGCGCCACCGGCTGGAGGCCAGCGGCACCTCGCCCACGCTGTTCAACGGCCCCATCAAACTTCACGCCGATTTCCGTCACGACCTGCTGGCCCGCCCCGGCGATTGGCGCCACTGGCACGGCCAGGCTTCCTGGCAGGTCGATACGCTGCAGTTGGCTTCCGTGCAGCACTATGTTCCCGTGCTGGCCGCCGCAAAAAGCGGCACGCTCACGTCCGACGGCTCGGTGGAGTTTGCCGACGGCGTATTCACGCGCAGCCAGGCACGGCTGACGGGGCAGCAGCTCGATCTGCAGGTCCGCAAGGATCTGGACCCGCTGCAGTTGCGCAGCCTCCAGGCGCTGGCCACGCATCAGCGTAACGCGCGCGGTGAGCACACCTTGCGCGTCGACACGCTGCTCTGGCAACCCCTGAACCCGCCCGCCCAACCGCCGCCGGCGCCCGAACTGGCAGGCCCCGGCATTCAGGCGCCCACCAACCCGGCCGGCACGCCGCGGGGCTTGCGCAACGTCACCGTAGGGTGGGCGCTCGACTCGCGCGATGCCCTGCGCAGCCTGCAAGTCAAAGCCACGACACTGGATTTGGCCGACCTGCGCAACATCGCCACCGCCCTACCGCTGCCCGCCGGCGTGCTCGAACCGCTGCGTACCAAACAACCGTCCGGCCGCATCGACGATCTGGACATCAACTGGCAACGCGATGTCTCCCGCTGGCGACCAAATTCGCCGGCGCCCGTGCACTTCACCGGCCGCGCCACGATGCGCCAAGTGTCGTTCGGCCCCGGCGCGCTGCCCGCGGTGCCGCCCGGCCAGCATCCCGAGCCAGCTGTGCCCGGCGTTGAAAACATCTCTGGCAACGCCGTCTTCTCCAACGACAAGGGCACGCTGCGCATCGAGTCCAACGACACCGCGCTGCTGCTGCCCGGCACGTTTGCCGACGCCCGCGTGCCGCTGGACCGGCTGCAAGGCACGTTCAACTGGACGTATCGCAAGCAGGAACTGGTCGTCACGAGCGACAACCTCGCGTTCTCCAACGACGACCTGTCGGCGCGCATCACGGGCAGCTATCGTCACGCGCCAGACACCAGCCATCTCGGCACCATCGACCTGAAGGGCACGCTCGACCGCGCCAGCGTTCCACGTGTGCCGCGCTACCTGCCGCTGTCGATTGGCCAGCATCTGCGCGACTACCTGGGCGGTGCGTTGCAGGCCGGCACGGCCAATAACGTCGATTTCGCACTGGCGGGCGATCTGCACGACTTTCCGTTCCGTCCGCCGCACAAGGGCGTGTTTCGCGTAGAAGTGCCGATCCAGGACGTGACGTACCAGTCCGCGCCGCCCGAAGCCGCGCACAACCCGCCGGGCCGCGTGCCCACGCACCCGGGCGACTGGCCAGCGTTCACCAACATCAACGGCACGGTGATCTTCGATCGGGCATCCCTGGCGTTCAAGGTGGCGCGCGCCAAGGTGATGGGCGTGAATCTGCAGGACGTGAATGGCAGCCTGCCCGACATGGGCGACCACAGCCCGCTGCTCACCATTGACGGCCGCGGCGATGGCGTCACGCAGAACTTCCTGCAATACGTCGAGGCAAGCCCCATCGGCCAGTGGATCGGGCATTTCACGAAGGACGCACGTGCCCAGGGCAACGCCACGCTGGCGCTCAAGCTGGAGCTGCCGCTGCACGAGATGCATTCGACGCGCGCCCAGGGCAACGTCACGTTCGTGCGCAATGACGTCACGCTCGTGCCGCAAGCGCCGCCGCTCACCGATGTGAACGGCGCGCTCACCTTTACGCAGAAGGGCATCGGTTTCGATAACCTGCGCGCGCGCTTTGCCGGCGGCGAAATCCGCCCCACGGGCGGTACCGCACCCGACGGCACGATCCGCATCCAGGTGGCGGGCACTGCGTCGGCACAAGGGCTGCGTGAGACGACGCCAGAGAACAGCCCGGTGGCCGCCGTCGCCCGCTCGCTGGAGGGCAGCGCGCCGTACAGCGCGACCATCAGCGTCAAGCAGCATCGGCCGCTCATCCAGGTGCAATCAGATCTCACACCGATGACGGTGCGTCTGCCAGCACCGCTGAACAAGGCTGCCGGGCAGCCGCTGCCGGTGCGTTTCGAGATGCAGCCGCTGGCGTCCAACAACGCCATCGACGAAATCGTTTTGCAGGTCGGCAATATCGTCAGCGCGCGCTACGAACAACGCAACACGGGCAACGGCGTGGAGGTGCTGCGAGGCGGCATCGGCGTGCGGCAACCGGTACCGCAGCCGCAGGAAGGCGTGCAGGCCAACCTGGCGCTCGATCAGTTGGACATCGACGCCTGGCGCCAGGTATTTGCCGCGCCCGCCGCAGACAAGAGCGCCAGCCAGATTGCCGCCGAACACGTGGCCAACGCCGCCGCCAACGCCCCCGACAGCCATAGCGCATATCTGCCCAGCCACCTGAGCGCCCGCGCGCAAACGCTGCGCATTCTGGGCCGCGACTTCAACGCCGTACGTATTGACGCCACGCGCGACGGCCCCAACTGGCAATCGACCATTGATTCGCGCGAAATTGCGGGCAGCGCGCGCTGGCACGCCGAGAGCGCCGCCGTGCCCTTCGGCGAGCTGACGATGCGCCTGTCGCGCATGAGCATCCCGGATGCGAAGGAAGAGACTGCGCTCACCGAATCGCTGGCCAGCAGCTCGCAGGAAATACCATCGGTCGATCTCGTTGCCGACAAATTCGACCTGCGTGGCAAGGCGCTCGGCAAGCTGGAGATCAAGGCGCGCAACCAGATTACCGACGGTGCACCTGTCTGGACGCTCGAGACGCTGAAGATCGAGCAGCCCGCTGCCACGCTGACGGCACACGGTACGTGGCGCATCCCGCGACGCCTGCGCGGCGGCGGCGATGACCCCGAGCGCCGGACGCTCCTTGACTTCAACCTTGACCTGCGCGATACCGGCGACCTGCTGCAGAAGATGGGCTTCGCCAAGGTGATCGACGGCGCCAAGGGCAAGCTCGAAGGCCGCGTGGTCTGGCGTGGCTCGCCCATGTCGATCGACTACCCCACGCTCAATGGCCGCATGGCGCTGAACCTGGAGCGCGGCCAGTTCCTGCCGGTCGATCCGGGCCTGGCCAAGCTGGCCGGCGTGCTGAGCCTGCAGGGGCTGCTGCATTTCGCCACCGACCTGCGCAGCGCCACCGGGCGCGGCACGCCGTTCGAAAGCGTGGCAGCCACCGGCACCATCGCCAGCGGCGTTGCCCACACCGAAGATTTCGCCGTCAAGGGCCCGCAGTTCCAGGTAGCCATGCAAGGCTCGGCCAACATCCTCGATGAAACGCAGGACCTGCGCGTAAAGGTCACGCCCAAGGTGGATGCCACGTCGGCCTCGCTGGCAGCGGCATTCATCAATCCGGCCATCGGGCTGGGGACGCTCGCCGCGCAGCTGGTTCTGGGCGATCAGCTATCGAAGGCATTCGTCACGCAATACCACGTAACCGGTAGCTGGGCCGATCCGAAGATCGAGAAAGTCGCGTCCAACAGCAATTCGGGCAGCCAATCGCAAACCTCGGCAAAATAGGCGCCATGACTTCGACCACCGTTGCTCCGGCCCCCGTCGCATCCGGCATGGATGCGCCTTTCGATGCACCTTTTCGCGTCGCCGCCATCCAGACCGTGACGGCCATCGACGTGGACGCCAATCTGGCGCGCGCAGACGCGCTGCTTGCCGAAGCGGCCGCCCAGGGCGCGCAACTCGCGCTGCTGCCCGAATACTTCTGCATGATGGGCCGCAAGGACAGCGACAAGGTCGCCATCCGCGAGAGCGACGAAGACGGCCCGATCCAGGCCTTCCTCGCCGATGCCGCGCGCCGCCACAAGCTGTGGCTCGTCGGCGGCACGTTGCCGATGTGGTGCGAAGACGAACAGCGCGTGCGGAATACGTCGCTCGCATTCAACCCGGCCGGATTGCGTGTCGCGCGCTACGACAAGATCCACCTGTTCAACTTCGTGCGCGGCGAAGAGCGCTACGACGAGGCCCGCACCATCGAGCCCGGCGGCACGCCGGTCGCCTTCGATGCGCCGTGCGGCCGCGTGGGCATGTCGGTGTGCTACGACCTGCGCTTTCCGGAGCTGTACCGGGCGTTGGCGTCGCAAGGCAACCTGAACTTGATTCTGATGCCCGCGGCCTTCACCTACGTCACGGGCGCCGCGCACTGGGAAATCCTGCTGCGTGCCCGCGCCATCGAAAACCAGTGTTATGTGCTCGCCGCCGCGCAGGGCGGGCGCCATGAAAACGGCCGCCGCACGTGGGGCCATTCCATGCTGGTCGACCCGTGGGGCGAGATCGTTGCCTCCGTGCCCGAGGGCGAAGGCGTGGCCATCGGCGACATGGACCCCGCCCGTATCGCACAGGTGCGCCGGGATTTGCCGGCGCTCAAGCACCGCGTGATGTAAGCCAATCGAATTTTTTTGCGAGAACCGATCATGAACGCAGGCGACATCGCCATCCAGAATCTGTCCATCGCGCGCCGCGTGCTGCTCGATCCGTACGGCCTCGACGAAGCGCACCTGCAGCGCGCGCTGGCCGACATCTTCACGCACCGCGTGAACTACGCCGACCTCTATTTCCAGTACACCCGCAATGAGGCGTGGAGCCTGGAAGAAGGCATCGTCAAATCCGGCAGCTTCAGCATCGACCAAGGTGTGGGCGTGCGCGCCGTGTCGGGCGACCGCACCGCGTTTGCCTATTCCGACGACATCAGCCTGCCCGCGCTGATGCAGGCCGCCGGCGCCACGCGCACGATCGGCAAGGCAGGCGCTGGCCGCGTGAAGGTTGCCAGCAGCCTGGCCACCACCCCGGGCAGCCACTCGCTCTATGCGCCGAACGACCCGCTCGATTCGATGACCGCCTCCGAAAAGGTTGCCCTGCTCGAGCGGATCGAAAAGCTCGCCCGCGCCAAAGACCCGCGCGTGGTGCAGGTGATGGCCGGCCTGGCCGGTGAATACGACGTGATGCTCGTTGCGCGCAGCGACGGCGTGATCGCCGCGGATGTACGCCCGCTCGTGCGCATCTCCGTCACGGTCATTGCCGAGCAGAACGGTCGCCGCGAAATGGGCAGCTCCGGCGGCGGCGGCCGCTATTCGTATGGCTACTTCACCGACGAACTGCTGCGCGAATACGTCGACGAGGCGGTCTCCTCAGCGCTCGTCAACCTGGAAGCCAAGCCAGCACCGGCCGGCACGATGACGGTGGTGCTCGGCCCGGGCTGGCCCGGCGTGCTGCTGCACGAGGCCATCGGCCACGGCCTGGAAGGCGACTTCAACCGCAAGGGTTCGTCGGCGTTCTCCGGCCGCATGGGCGAGCGTGTGGCCGCCAAGGGCGTCACCGTGGTGGATGACGGCACGCTGGCAAACCGCCGGGGCTCGCTGAACCTCGACGACGAGGGCAACCCCACGCAGTGCAACACGCTCATCGAAGACGGCATCCTGACCGGCTACATGCAGGACACGCTCAACGCGCGCCTGATGAAGATGCCCGTGACCGGCAACGCCCGCCGCGAGAGCTACGCCGCCCTGCCGATGCCGCGCATGACCAACACCTACATGCTCGGCGGCGACAAGGACCCGCAAGAGATCATCGCCAGCGTCAAGAAGGGGCTGTATGCGGTCAACTTCGGCGGCGGCCAGGTCGACATCACCAACGGCAAGTTCGTGTTCTCGGCCAGCGAGGCCTACCTGATCGAAGACGGCAAGATCACCGCCCCGGTCAAGGGCGCGACGCTGGTCGGCAGCGGCCCGGAATCGCTCAAGCACGTGACCATGATCGGCAACGACATGCGCCTCGATTCGGGTATCGGCGTGTGCGGCAAGGAAGGCCAGAGCGTGCCGGTGGGTGTGGGCCAACCGACGCTGCGCATGGAGAACATGACGGTGGGCGGCACAGCCTGATTGCCCTGAAACCGTCGTTTTGACGCCGCAGGCCCGGAAATTCCGCGCTTGCGGCCCTCAAAAAAAGGGTTTATAAAGACGGTTCGATTGGTGCGGCGCAGTAGTTTCAAGTCACCTGTGCGCCACAATTTTTCCTGCATTGCCTGCTTTTCCTCTCATGTCTTTCGCCAAGTTTTTTTACTTTTACTTTTGGCATCTCGCACCGCTGGCGGAAGGAGAGGGGCGCTTGCAGCAAAAATAAAAGCACCCAGCAGATACCGAAAACCGCCAGCGACCCTGGCGGTTTTTTTTCGCCCAGTCACCTGCCCCACCCCGGCACCGACGCGAAACATGATCCGAACACAGTAGACGTTTCCAATAGAACTCAAGACACATCCCCGGAGCTTTCCATGCCGAAGAACACCGATGATTTGCGCATTCGCGAACTGAAAGAGCTGACGCCGCCGTCGCATCTGATCCGCGAATTCCCGTGCAGCGACACCGTGTCCGACCTGATCTACCAAAGCCGGAACGCGATGCACCGCATCCTGCATGGCATGGACGACCGCCTGATCGTCATCATCGGCCCCTGCTCCATCCACGACACCAAGGCAGCGATGGACTACGCGCGCCGCCTGGTCGAGCAGCGCGAGCGCTTCAAGAACGAGCTGGAAATCGTGATGCGTGTGTACTTCGAAAAGCCGCGCACGACGGTCGGCTGGAAAGGTCTGATCAACGACCCGTACATGGACGGCAGCTTCAAGATCAACGACGGCCTGCGCACCGCGCGCGAGCTGCTGATGAACATCAACGAGCTGGGCCTGCCCGCCGGCACCGAATACCTCGACGTGATCAGCCCGCAGTACATCGCTGATCTCGTGAGCTGGGGCGCGATCGGCGCACGTACTACCGAAAGCCAGGTGCACCGCGAACTGGCTTCCGGCCTGTCGTGCCCGGTGGGTTTCAAGAACGGCACCGACGGCAACGTGAAGATCGCCGTGGACGCCATCAAGGCCGCATCGCAGCCGCACCACTTCCTGTCGGTCACCAAGGGCGGCCACTCGGCCATCGTGTCGACGGCCGGCAACGAGGATTGCCACATCATCCTGCGCGGCGGCAAGGCGCCCAACTATGACGCGGCCAGCGTGCAGGAAGCCTGCGACGCCATCTCCAAGTCGGGCCTGGCTGCACGCCTGATGATCGACGCTTCGCACGCCAACAGCAGCAAGAAGCACGAGAACCAGATCCCGGTGTGCGAAGACATCGGCCGCCAGATGGCTGCTGGCGACAACCGCATCGTCGGGGTGATGGTGGAATCGCACATCAATGCTGGTCGCCAAGACCACGTTCAAGGCACGCCGGTGTCCGACCTGGCCTACGGCCAGAGCGTGACCGACGCCTGCATCGGCTGGGACGATTCGGTGAAGGTGCTGGAAACGCTGGCCGACGCGGTGCGCAAGCGCCGTCTGGTACCGGGCAGCGGCAACTAAGACACCATCAGCATGATTTGGGAAGGACGCCTGCGGGCGTCCTTTTTCTTTGCGCGCGCTTCAAAGCGCACATCTATAACAAATGTGAGCAGAACGTATCAAAGTCACACAAGTGCGTTGTCTTTGACATATCGTAGGAGGATTCCCCTGCCCATCCCCCGGAGGCATCCATGGCAGACACCCTGGCGGACACCGCCGTCAACACCGCAAACAAGTACCAGGCGATCGTGGCGCAGTACGCCACCGACGTCGGCATGAAGATCCTCGCTGCCATCGTCTTCTGGGTGGTCGGCCGCTGGCTGATCAATCTGGCGGTGCGCATGGTCGAAGGCTCGTTGAGCCGACAGAAGGTCGATCCGACCGTGCTGCGCTATGTGGGCTCGATCATCACCGTCACGCTGAACGTGCTGCTGGTGATCGGCATCCTCGGCTATTTCGGCATCCAGACGACGACGTTCGCCGCGCTGATTGCCGCAGCCGGTGTGGCCATCGGCATGGCGTGGTCTGGCCTGCTGTCGAACTTTGCGGCGGGCGCGTTCCTGATCGTGCTGCGGCCGTTCAAGGTGGGCGACTTCGTGACGGCCGGCGGCGTGACGGGCACGATCAAGGAGATCGGCCTGTTTGCCACGACCATCAACACGCCGGACAACGTGGTCACGATGGTCGGCAACGGCAAGATCTTTGCCGACACGATCCAGAACTACACCTCCAACCCCTACCGCCGCGTCGAGTTGAAGGCGCAACTGGCCGGGAGCGCAGACCACCGCGCCGCCATCGCGCTGCTCAAGGAGAAGATTGCCACCATTCCGAACGTGCTGACCGATCCGGCGGTCGATGTGGAGATCCTGGAATTCAACCTGGTCGGGCCGGTGCTGGCCGTGCGCCCGTACACGCACAACGACAACTACTGGCAGGTCTATTTCGACACCAACCGGACGATCAAGGAAGCGCTGGCCGAAGGCGGCTTCCCGGCGCCGACGCCGTCGCAAGCGCTGACCATCACCACGCCGGGGCAATTGGCGGGCTTGGCTGCCGTGGCACAAAGTACGTCCACGCCGACCAGCGTGAACTGATCCACGCGCGGCAAAGCAAACGGCCCGGTACACAACCGGGCCGTTTTGTTTTGATGCGCCGACTGCGATCAGGTCGGCTTGTGCTCGTCGCGGTTCCAGAGCACGTCGGAGCCGCCATCTGCGCGGTTCAACACGCGTGCCAGCACAAACAGCAGGTCCGACAAACGATTGACGTATTGGCGTGGCGCCTCGCCAATGGTCTCCGCCCGGCCCAGGGCGACGATGCTGCGCTCGGCACGGCGCGCAACGGTGCGGCAGACATGCGCCTGTGCCGCAGCGCGGCTGCCGCCTGGCAGGATGAATTCGGCCAGCCGCGGCAGATCGGCGTTGTAATCGGCCAGCCATTGGTCGAGCCGCAACACGTGCGCGGTGGTCACCATCGTGTAGCCGGGAATGCACAGTTCGCCACCCAGATCGAACAGGTCGTGCTGGATGGCCGTGAGCGCCGCGCGCACGCCGTCGGGCAACGTTTCCGTCAGCAGCACGCCGATATGCGAGTTCAACTCGTCGACGTCGCCGATGGCGGCGATGCGCAGGCTGTCCTTGGCCGTGCGGCTGCCGTCGCCCAGGCCGGTGGTGCCGTCGTCGCCGGTGCGGGTGGCGATTTTGGATAGGCGATTGCCCACGGTGCGTCTCCCTGTATTGCGTCAATGTTGGTGGCGCCATTATCGCAAGAGCGGCATGACCCCGGCGTTAGAATGACAGCCCGAGCCGGCTTCAGACCGCTGCCCCACGCGAGACGCCATGAACCATCCAGCCCCGCCCTCCCAGATCATCCGCAAGCCGATTCCGCCTGCGATGCTCGACGCGCTGCGCGCCCGCTTTGGCGATCGCATCTCCACCGCTGAAGCCGTGCGCGCACATCACGGCCGCGATGAATCCGCCTACGACCCGATGCTGCCCGACGCCGTCGTCTTCGCGCAGACCACCGAGGAAGTCGCCGCCGTCGCCAAGCTCTGCTTTGAACACGAGATTCCGCTGATCCCATATGGCGCCGGTTCGTCGCTCGAAGGCCATCTGCTGGCCGTGGCCGGCGGCGTGAGCCTCGATCTCTCGCAGATGAACCACGTGCTGTCGGTGCATCCGGAAGACCTGACGGTGACGGTCGAGCCGGGCGTCACGCGCAAGCAGCTCAATACCGAAATCCGCGATACCGGTTTGTTCTTCCCGATCGACCCGGGCGCGGATGCGTCCATCGGCGGCATGTGTGCCACGCGCGCGTCCGGCACCAACGCCGTGCGTTACGGCACGATGCGCGAGAACGTGCTGAACCTGACGGTGGTCACCGCTGACGGCCGCATCATCAAGACAGCCAACCGTGCACGCAAATCGTCGGCGGGCTACGACCTGACGCGCCTCTTCATCGGCAGCGAGGGGACGCTTGGCATCATCACCGAGATCACGCTGAAGCTGTATCCGCAGCCCGAAGCCGTGTCCGCGGCCGTGTGCGCCTTCCCGAGCATGGGCGATGCGGTGTCCGCCGTGATCGACACCATCCAGATGGGCGTGCCGATTGCGCGCGTCGAGTTTGTCGATGCGCTCGCCATCCGTGCGATCAACCAATACGACAAGCTGACGCTGCCTGAAATGCCGACGCTGTTCTTCGAGTTTCACGGCTCCGAGCACGGCGTACAGGAACAGGCCGAGACCGTCCAGCAGATCGCCGCCGAACACAAAGGCCAGGGCTTCGAGTGGGCAACGCGCCCCGAAGATCGCAGCCGCCTGTGGAACGCCCGCCACAACGCCTACTTTGCATTCCTGCAGCTCAAGCCGGGCTGCCGCGCCGTCACCACCGACGTGTGCGTGCCGATCTCGCGCCTGGCCGACTGCGTGGTGGAGACCGAGAAGGACCTGCTCGCCAGCGCGCTGCAACTGCCCGCCCCCATCGTCGGCCACGTGGGCGACGGCAACTTCCACGTCGCGCTGCTGATCGACCCGAACAAGCCGGAAGAACTGGAAGAAGCCGAACGCATCAACCAGCGCATCGTGGCGCGTGCGATTGCCATGGACGGCACCTGCACGGGCGAGCATGGCGTGGGCCTGCACAAGATGGACTTCCTCATCGCCGAGCACGGCAACGATGCGATCGACCTGATGCGCAGCGTCAAGCAGGCGCTGGACCCGAAGCACATCCTGAACCCCGGCAAGATCTTCCACCTGTAACCGACTCACCTACCAGCGACTGCCCGCATGTCCTCCGTCTTCAAGCGCGTTCCTCCGCTACATCTGCTGATTGCCTTTGAGGCGGGGGCGCGCCATGCGAGCTTCGCGCGCGCGGCCGAGGAGCTGTCCGTCACGCCCAGCGCGGTATCGCACCGCATCAAGAACCTCGAAGAACTGTGGGGCGAAGACCTCTTCGTGCGCACCGGCACAGCGCTGCGGCTCACCGCCGCCGGCACGCGCTACCTGCGCAGCGTCCAGGTAGCGCTCGACACGCTGCACGAACTCGCGCGGCCCGAATTCAGCAAGCAGCGTGCGCGGCTACGCGTGGCAATCCCGCCCACGTTCGGGCGCCAGCACCTCGTGCCGCGCCTGCCCGAGTTCAACGGGCTGTACCCGCACATTGATCTGGAACTGCATCTCTCCATCCCGTTCCTCGACGTGAAAGCCGAGGACACCGATGTCGAGATCCGCTACGGCACCGGCCGCTATCCGGACCTGAAGACCACGCTGCTGCTCAACGAACCGGTGTTCCCGGCGTGCGGGCGCGGCTACTTCGAGCAGATCAGCGGCAACACCATCACCGAAGCGTCGCAGTTGCTGAACCTCACGCTGCTGCGCAGCCCCCTGGAGCCATGGCGCCCGTGGTTTGAGGCAGCGGGGCTGGACGCGCCGGAGCCCGCCACCGGCTCGCTGTTCAACGACATCGGCCTGATGCTCGAAGCGGTGGCTTCCAACCAGGGCGTGGCGCTGGTGCGGCAGGCGATGGCGCGCAACTGGCTGGGCTCGGGGCAGATCGTCCGGCTGCTGGACATCGAATCGGCCTCGCCGCATGCTTATTACATCGTCCAGCGCGAACAAGCGCCGATGAAGCCCGAGGCACGGCAATTTGTGGATTGGTTGCTTGGGCTGGATTGGTAAGCCGCTCAACTGTGCGCAGCCGAGCCTCGTCACCGGAGCTCAAACCACCGCATTCGAAACTTTTAGTATCGACGTTGAGGCCCTGAAGCCTCAACGTTGATGAAAAAAGCAGCAACGTCGGAGCAAAAAGGGTCATGGGTCGAGCCTCCGAGCCTCGAAGTCGACGTTCTGAACCTCATCGTTGCTGCTTTTTTTCATCAACGCTGACCCTATTTGCCTCATGCGTGAGGTACCGGAACTCCGGATTCGAAACTTTTAGTGTGAAGCGCGGTGATCGGAGCCCCGCCGTCGACCGTCGAAGGCTCGATCGTGAGGATCGGACCTCCAAGATCGAGCCGTGCAACCTTGCCGCACCGCGATGAACCGCATTGGGCGCCTCGGCGAGCCAAATTCATCGCAGCAAAAGTCCTTAACACGCCGCATGGCGCGGCGGCCGGGCTATAGTGCCCTCCACCCCGGCCACCGCTGCCGGGCACAACGATGAGAGACACCCCATGAACGCGTCGCTGCCCGCCACCGCCCGCGATCAATCCGCCCTGCAGGCCGAGTTGACCGCCGCGCTGTCCCAGATCGTGTCCGACGACGCGCTGCTCTGGGAGCGCGAAGACACCACCCCGTATGAATGCGATGGCCTTGCCGCTTACCGGCAGGTGCCGCTCGCCGTGGTGCTGCCGGATACCGAGGCGCAAGTCGTCGAGATCCTGCGCGTGTGCCACCGCATGGGCGTGCCCGTCGTGCCGCGCGGCGCGGGGACGAGCCTGTCGGGCGGCGCGATGCCGACGCCGGGTGGGCTGGTCCTGTCGCTGGCCAAGTTCAAGCGCATCATCAAAGTCGACCCCTACACGCGCACGGCGGTGGTCCAGCCGGGCGTACGCAACCTCGCCATATCCGAAGCAGCCAACCCGCACGGGCTGTACTACGCGCCCGATCCGTCCTCGCAGATCGCCTGCACCATCGGCGGCAACGTCAATGAAAATTCGGGCGGCGTGCATTGCCTGAAGTACGGCCTGACCGTGCACAACGTGCTGCGCGTGCGCGCCGTGATGATGGACGGCGAGGTGGTCGAATTCGGCAGCGAAGCACCCGACGCACCCGGCCTCGACCTGCTGGCGACTGTGATCGGCTCCGAAGGCATGCTGGCCGTGGTGACGGAAGTGACCGTGCGCCTGATCCCCAAGCCGCAGCTCGCGCAGGTGATCATGGCGAGCTTCGACAACGTGGAAACCGGCGGCAACGCCGTGGCCGACGTGATTGCCGCGGGCATCATCCCGGCCGGGCTGGAGATGATGGACAAGCCCGCCACCGCAGCCGTTGAGGAATTCGTCTGCGCCGGCTACGACCTGGACGCGGCGGCCATCCTCCTGTGCGAGTCCGACGGCACGCCCGAAGAAGTGGCCGAAGAAATCGCGCGCATGAGCGAAGTGCTGCGTGCCTCCGGTGCCACGCGCATCCAGGTGTCGCAAAGCGAAGCCGAGCGCCTGAAGTTCTGGAGCGGCCGCAAGAATGCATTCCCGGCAGCGGGCCGCATCTCGCCGGACTACTACTGCATGGACGGCACCATCCCGCGCAAGCACATCGGCACGCTGCTGCGGCGCATCCAGGCGATGGAGCAGAAGTACGCCCTGCGCTGCATCAACGTGTTCCATGCGGGCGACGGCAACATGCACCCGCTCATCCTCTTCAACGGCGAAGACCAGGACGAATGGCACCGCGCCGAGCTGTTCGGCTCCGACATCCTCGAGACCTGCGTGGAACTGGGCGGCACGGTCACGGGCGAACACGGCGTGGGCGTGGAAAAGCTCAGCTCGATGTGCGTGCAGTTTTCGGCGGAAGAGCGCGACGCCTTCTTGCGCGTAAAGGCGGCTTTTGACCCGGCGCGCCTGCTGAACCCCGACAAGGCCATCCCCACGCTCGCGCGCTGCGCCGAATACGGCAAGCTGCACGTGCGCAACGGCCTGCTGCCGCACCCGGACCTGCCCCGCTTCTAAGCACGCGACGGCCATGAGGAATCCGCCCCGCAACAGCCGCAACCGATGGCACGCCCATAACGCGCGCCTTGGCGAGTATCTCGGCAAACCCGAGAGGGGCTGGCGCGCGCGCTGGTACACCGTCATCTTCGAAGCCGATACTCGCGCCGGCAGGCTGTTCGACCTGACCCTGCTGGGGGCCATCCTCGCCAGCGTGCTGGTGGTGATGCTCGACAGCTTGCCGAGCGTCAGCGGCCGCGCGGGCACGCTGTTCACGGTGCTCGAGTGGCTTTTCACGCTGTTGTTCACGGCGGAATACGCCATGCGCATCCTCGTGGTGCGCAGACCCTGGCGTTACGTGCTCAGCTTCTACGGCGTCATCGATTTCATCTCGATCCTGCCGACGTGGCTGGCGATCTTTGTGCCCGAGCTGGCCTACCTGCTCGATGTGCGGCTGCTGCGCCTGCTGCGGATCTTCCGGATCCTGAAGATCACGGTCTACTTTGAAGAGGCGCAGATCCTGCTGCGTGCGCTGCTGAATGCGCGGCACAAGATCTTCGTGTTCCTGGGCACCGTCTTCATCATCACCATCATCCTGGGCACGGTGATGTATGTGGTGGAGGGGCCGCAGCATGGCTTCACCAGCATTCCGGTCAGCATGTACTGGGCGGTCGTCACGCTCACCACCACGGGCTTCGGCGACCTTGTGCCGAAGACCCCGCTGGGGCAGTTCATCACGTCGATGACCATCCTGCTCGGCTACAGCATCATCGCGTTCCCCACCGGCATCATCGGCGCCGAACTGGTGAACACCATGCGCGAAGAGTCCGGCTCCGGCTCCGCCTCCGCCGCCCCACCGCAGACCCGCGCGTGCAGCGGCTGCACGCTGGAACGTCACGATACAGACGCCGCATTCTGCAAGCGCTGCGGCACACGGCTCCCACTGCTTCCAACGGAGACAGCTGGCAGCCAGTGAGCTGCCCGCCAGAAAGTTCGACATGCCAATCACCCCAGACACTGCCCTTTCGCCTGCGCTTTCGCGCTTTCGTGACGCCATCGCCCAGGCCGCCGACAGCCGCACGCCACTCACCCTGCGTGGTGGCGGCACCAAGGATTTCTACGGCCGCGCACCGGCACCTCACGGCACCGTGCTCGACACACGCGAATGGTCCGGCATCGTCGACTACGACTGCGCCGAGCTCGTCATCACCGCGCGCAGCGGTACGCCGCTTGTCGAGATCGAAGCCGCGCTGGCCGAGCACCGGCAGATGCTGGCCTTCGAGCCGCCGCACTTTGCAGCTGACGGGAAACAGGCAACGGTGGGCGGTGCGTTTGCATCGGGCCTGTCGGGGCCGCGTCGGCAGTCGGTGGGCGCACTGCGCGACTTCGTGCTCGGCGCCGTCGTCATGGATGGCCGCGGCGACATGCTGAACTTCGGCGGCCAAGTGATGAAGAACGTGGCCGGCTACGACGTCTCGCGCCTGATGGCCGGTGCACTCGGCACGCTGGGGCTGATCGTCCAGGTGTCGCTCAAGGTGCTGCCGATGCCGTTCTGCGATGCAACGCTGCGCTTTGCCATGGCGCAAGGCGAGGCCATCGACACGCTCAACCGCTGGGGCGGCCAGCCGCTGCCGATCGCAGCGTCTGCGTGGATCGACGGTGCGCTGTGGGTACGCTTGAGCGGTGCCGATGCGGCCGTGCGCGCAGCCATCACCAAGCTTGGCGGCGAGCGCGTTGATGACACAGAAGGGGCCGCGTTCTGGCGCGACCTGCGCGAACAATCGCATGCGTTCTTCGCCCGCGCCGTGCAAGGCAGCCTGCCGCTGTGGCGCATCGCCCTGCCCCCGGCCACACCGCCTCTGGCACTCGGCCATGCGTCCGCAGACGAGCAACTCGTCGAATGGGGTGGCGGCCAGCGCTGGTGGATCGACACCGCCAACACCTCCGCCGACGTCATCCGCGATGCAGCACGCAAGGCCGGCGGCCACGCCACGCTGTTCCGCAACGGCGACCGCGCCAGCGACATCTTCACGCCCGCCGCCGCGCCGTTGATGGCCGTGCACAAACGCCTGAAAGACAGCTTCGATCCGCACGGCATCTTCAACCCGGGCCGTCTGTATTCAGCGTTCTGACTGCCGACTTCTAACGCAAGCCCATCATGCAAATCACGCTCGCGGCGTTCCTGCGCAACACTCCCCAGGGCGAAGAAGCCCAAAGCATCGTACAGAAGTGCGTGCACTGCGGTTTCTGCACGGCCACCTGCCCGACCTACCAACTGCTCGGCGACGAGCTGGACGGCCCGCGCGGGCGCATCTACCTGATGAAGCAGGTGCTCGAGGGCCAGCCCGCCGGGGAGGCCACGCGCCTGCACCTGGACCGCTGCCTGACCTGCCGCAACTGCGAATCGACCTGTCCGTCCGGCGTGACCTACGGGCGCCTGGTGGAGATCGGCCGCAAGATCGTCGATGACCAGCTCGATGCGAAAGGAGCATCACGCCCGCTCGGCGAACGCGCCGTGCGCTGGGCACTGCGCGAAGGGTTGACGCGGCCGGCGCTGTTCGGCTCCGCACTCAAGCTCGGGCAGGCCGTGCGGCCGATGTTGCCGCAGGTGCTGCGCAACAAGGTGCCAGCCAAGCAGCCTCACGCCGGCATGCGGCCAAGCACCGCACACGCACGCAAGATGCTGCTGCTCGAAGGCTGCGTGCAACCCGCCATGTCGCCCAACATCAATGCCGCCACGGCACGCGTCTTCGACAAGCTGGGCGTGCAGCTCATCAGCGCAGACCGCGCGGGCTGCTGCGGGGCGATTCGGTATCACATGAACGACCACGCAGGCGGCCTCGGCAACATGCGCGCCAACATCGACGCGTGGTGGCCACATATCGAAGCGGGCGCCGAGGCCATCGTCATGACGGCCTCCGGCTGCGGTGCGATGGTCAAGGAATACGGCCACCTGCTGCGCGATGACCCCGCCTATGCCGAGCGCGCGGCGCGCGTGTCCGCCATGACGCGCGACCTGTGCGAGGTGCTGCCCGCGTTTTCGCAACAGCTTCTGCAGAAGGCCAAGCCTGAAGCACAGCGGCCGCGCGTGGCGTGGCACCCGCCCTGCACGCTGCAGCACGGCCAGCAGATCCGCGGCGCGGTGGAAACGCTGCTCGGCTCGCTGGGCGTGGACGTCAAGCTCTGCGCCGACAGCCACCTGTGCTGCGGCTCGGCGGGCACGTATTCGGTGCTGCAACCTGAACTCGCCTACCGCCTGCGCGATGACAAGCTCGCCAAGCTGCAAGCGACGCAGCCCGAGCGCATCGTCAGCGCCAACATCGGCTGCGTGACGCATCTGCAGAGCGGCACCGATACGCCGGTCGAACACTGGATCGAACTGGTCGACCGCATGCTGGCCTGAAACGAACGCAGCCGGGTTCTATACTTGGCGCTTCGTTTCGCCCGGAGGCCCCATGCTGCAAACCTTCGCGATCCTGTTGACGTTCCAGTCGGTAGGAGAGCTGCTCACGTATTCGCTGCACCTGCCGGTGCCCGGCCCGGTGATCGGCATGGTGCTGCTGGTCATCTATCTGCTGATAGACAAGGGCCGCGTGCTCGAAGTCATGCAGGGCACCGTCAGCGACCTGCTGCGGCACCTGACCATCCTGTTCGTGCCGGCCGGCGTGGGCGTCATGACGCAACTGAACCGCATCGGGCAGGAATGGCTGCCGATCGTGGTGGCGACCGTCGTGTCGACGTGGCTGTCGATTGCCGCCGGTGCACTCGTCACCCGCGCCCTGATGCGCCGCTTGGGTGACAGCGGCGAAGGCAACGAGGAGCTGGCCCCATGAACGCAATGGCTCCCAACCTGCATCAACTCTGGGTCTACCTGGCCGCCAGCCCGCTGCTGGGCCTGACCGCCACGCTCATCGCCTACCTGATCGGCGTGCGCCTGCACGAGCGCAGCCGCTTCAACCCGATGGTCAATCCGCTGCTGATTGCGGTGGTCATCCTGGGCACACTCCTGACGCTCACGGGCACGCCGTACAAGACGTACTTCGACGGCGCGCAGTTCGTGCACTTCCTGCTGGGGCCGGCCACGGTTGCGCTGGCCGTACCGCTGTTCCAGCAATGGGCGAAACTGCGCCGCCACGCGCTGCCGCTGATGGGCGGGCTGCTCGCAGGGTCGGTGGTGGCGGTGGTGTCGGCAGTGGGCATTGCGTGGCTGTTGGGCGCATCGCCCGAAACGCTGCGCTCGATGGCGCCGAAATCCGTGACGATCCCGATCGCCATGGGCATTTCGGAGAAGATCGGCGGCGCGCCGACCATCACGGCGGTGCTGGTGCTCATTACCGGCATTGTCGGCGCCACCACCACGACGCGGCTGCTGAACCTGCTGCGCGTGCGCGAGTACAGCGTGCGTGGCTTTGCCACCGGCATTGCGGCGCATGGCATCGGTACGGCGCGCGCGTTTCAGGTCAATCCGGAAGCCGGCGCGTTCTCGGCGTTGGGCATGGGCCTGAACGGCGTGCTGACAGCCGTGCTGGTGCCGCTGCTGGCCGGTTGGATTCCGCACTGAGTCGCCTCCCCCTCCCCTCGGCTTTCACTGCCTGGGCAATCTGCAACACGCTACCCAATCCTCCTGAATGCTCCTGACAGAACGCTGTCAGGAGCCCCCCGCCACAATCGCTCCACCTTAACGAGACAGGTTCCCCGCTCCCTTCAAGCGGCCTGCCTCACCAACCGGAGCGACAACATGGCAAGCGTGATCAACTGGTTTGAAATCCCCGCCAACGATTTCCCGCGCGCGGTGAAGTTTTACGAGAACGTCTTCGACACGCAGCTCAAGCAGGAAGACATGGGCGACATGACCATGGGCGTGTTTCCGGCGGGTGAGACGACCATCCACGGTGCGCTGGTCAAGGGCGAAGGCTTTGCGCCGTCCGACAAGGGCAGCGTGGTCTACCTGAACGCACCCAACCTGGATGCCGTGCTCGAGCGCGTGAACGGCAGCGGCGGCCAATGCGTGTTCGGCCCGATGACGCTGCCCGACCACATGGGCCGCATCGCCCACATCGTCGACACCGAAGGCAACCGCGTCGGCCTGCACGAGCCGGACGCCAAGACGCAGGCGTATCTGCTACAGCAGTAACGCCCCCCGAGGCCGGTGCGCGGGCGCCGGCCTTCACTACGAGACAGAGAAGAACACCATGCCGAGCCAATCCCCGTATCTCATGCGTGCCGCGGATATCACCGCGCGCACGCAGTCGTTTTCTCACCCCTGGAACAGCCTATCGGAAATCCACGGCACCATGATGGGCCGACTGCTCGGGCTCAAGCGCACCGGCGTAAATTTCGCGCGCGTGCCGCCGGGCAAGGAATCATTCGTCTATCACTCGCACCAGCGCGAAGAGGAATGGATCTACATCCTTTCCGGTGAGGCGCAGGCCGAGATCGACGACAACATCTTCACCGTGCGCCCCGGAGATTTCATGGCCTTCCCCACGGGCGTGGCGCACCACCTGCGCAACTGCGGCAAGGAAGATCTCGTCTATCTGTGCGGCGGCGAACATCTCAACATCGAGATTGCCGATTTCCCGCGACTGGGCAAGCGCATGCTGCGCCGTGGCGAGCAGGTCGACGTGGTCGACATCCACCCGCAACGCGAACTGACGCCCTTCGGCGCGTAGGGGATATGGCCCGCATTGCACCCGGGCCGAAGGCCACTACAATGCCGCGCATGACACGCCGCGCCGACCGCCTGTTCCAGATTGCCCAGATCCTGCGAGGCCGCCGTTTAACCACGGCGGCCATGCTGGCCGAGCGCCTCGGCGTGTCGGAGCGCACGGTGTACCGCGACATCCGTGACCTGTCGGTCTCGGGCGTGCCGATCGAAGGGGAAGCCGGTATCGGCTACCGCATGCGCGCGGGCTTCGACCTCGCCCCGCTCATGTTCACCGCCGATGAAGTCGAAGCGCTGGTGGCCGGTGCGCGCATGATCAAGGCATGGAGCGGCGGCACCATGGCCGACTCGGTCGAAGCGGCACTGGAAAAACTGATGGGCGCCCTGCCTGCGGAGCGCCGCTCCGAAGCCGAGACCACACGCATCTTCGCGCCCGGCTACGGCATGCGCGACGAGGTCAAGCAGGTCTTTGACACGCTGCATGCGGCGCTTGGCCGCCATGCGGTTGCGCGGCTCGCCTACCGCGACGCGCAAGGCCAGTTAACTGAACGCTGCATCCAGCCGCTCGGCCTGTTCTTCTGGGGACAAGTCTGGCTGGTGGCCGCCTGGTGCGAGCACCGTCAGGACTACCGCACATTCCGCCTCGACCGCTGCGTCAAGGTCGACATTCTGGAGCGCCACTTTGCCGAATCCGCCGAGCGCTCGCTGGCGGATTTCATGCGCAAGGTACGGGGCTCGTCAGACTAGCGAAGGCAACCTCAGGCGGGATCCGGCTCCGCCAACAGCCGCTCGATATCGTCGGCAATCTCTTCCGGCTTGGTCATGGGCGCATAGCGCTTGTAGACCGTGCCGTCGCGGCGCAGCAGGAACTTGGTGAAGTTCCATTTGATGGCGCCGATGCCAAGCACACCGGGCTTTTCCGAGGTCAGCCACTTGTAGAGCGGATGCGCGCCCGAGCCATTCACGTCGATCTTGCCGAACATCGGGAAGGAGACACCGTAGTTCTTCTCGCAGAAGGCGCCGATTTCGTCTTCGCCGCCCGGCTCCTGCTTGCCGAACTGGTTGCACGGAAAGCCGAGCACCTCAAGGCCTTTCTCATGCAGCCGCTTGTACACCGCCTCCAGCCCCGCGTATTGCGGCGTGAATCCGCACTTGCTTGCCGTGTTCACGATCAGCAGGACCTTGCCTTTGTACTGCGACAGCGGCACGCGCTGGCCGGTCAACGAATCGGCCTCGAATGCGTAGACGTCACTCATGGCTACTCTCCGGATGGTTGCGGGAACGGGGTGCTCCGGCATCTGTCCGGAATTGTAACGGCCCGCGCTGGGCGGGCCGTTGAGGCAGAAGTTAGGGCTTCTTGTCGGTTTCAGAGAACCAGAACGTGCGCTTGCGTTTGCCGAGGCCCTTGGGGACGACCTTCACCGGGGAAAGTGCTGATCCGCCACCGCCTGAACCCGTTTGGTTGCCGCAGCCGAAACATACAGGCACAGAAGAGGTCGTGCCGTTGCCATTATTGATCAGGACAACGCCATAGACGGACGAGGGTGGAAAGCCACCACCGTCGAGAACGACAGAGCGGTTCGGATTTTGCCCTGTACCCGTCAGGAAGCCGACCGAATACGTGCGCGCGACACCCAGGTTGGGATAGCACTGGCCCGCCGTGGGGATAGCAGGCGTGTTGGTCCCGAACGTGGTGTATCCGGCAACGGTCAGTGGTGCGTTCACCACCTTCTCTCCGGGGTTGGGCAGCGTGATGAAGAAACCTGACCCCGATCCGTCGTACGCCAGCGTTGACGCATCGAACAGGTTGGCTTCGGTGATCGGAGTCCAGCTCGCGGGCATGCTGCCGAGATTCGGATCCTTCACCATGTAGAACCGGTTGACCACGTTGTAGGCCGTACCCGGCGTCGTGTTGGAAGAATAAAGCGGGTGCTCGCGATCGCCCGTGCCAGCCATGATGGCGTTGTAGGCGGAGGTGGGCACCACGTCGGGAGCATAGAAGAACTTGCGCGCGTTATTGGTGTTGGCGGCGCCGCCCAGGGTTGCGAGTTTGGTGATCGTCCAGTTGGAAGGCGTATTGCCAGCCGAGGTCTGGAAATCGACGCGCCAGATGTTGCCGCCGACATCTCCGGCGTAGGCCATTTGGATATAGCCGCTGCCCGTACGGTCGACCACCGTGACGTCAGACGGAATGGATCGCGTCAGTCCGGTGTTCTTCACGCACACACCCGCCATGCCGGAACAGTTCGGAAGCGCGCTCCATACCGGTGCACCCGTGTAGGCATCCAGCACCACGATCCCGCGGCCCATCGTATCGGTACCAGGAGCCGGATCACTGTCTTCGGAGGCTGCGTCATAGCCGGCGCCCATGATCAGCAGTGGCCCGGAGTATCCCGCTACCGTCATCAGGCGCGGCTTTGACCAAGTCTGGCCGAGCTCCGGAATATCGCTATTGCTGCGCGACCACAAATATTGCGGACTCATCGGATTGGTCACGTCCAACGCATAGATCAGGTTCCCGCCGCGACGTGCGGTCAGGTAGATGATCGTGCGCGGGCTTCCCGGATTCCGCTGGTCCTGCATGACGGTCGTGCTGCCGTCAAAGAAATCGTCGCGCGGCGTCGGCGTCGGCGAGATGCCGCTCGGCGTCGTGGACAGCTTCACTTCCGGCGAGTTGGCATAGAGACGGCTCAGCTTGCCGATGAACTCAGGCGCAATGAAGCCCCACAGTTCACCGCCGGGACGGACACCATTGATGCCCATGCTCTGATTCGCATTGACGGCATGGAACACGCCATCATTGGCGCCATAGAACGCCACGATGCCGATGCTGCCTCCATAGTTCACGACGACGGGGCGTGAATGCAGGACGTCGCCATGAACCGAGCTTCGCACCGTCACGGATCCGCCCGGCCCGGTCTCGGCTTCCTGCCCGGCGCCGGTGCTGGCCCCGCCGTCAAGCGCATACACGTCGCGCCCGCGCACCCAGTTGATCAGATAGTTCTGCTGCGCCGAGGTGATCGTCGGTGCCCCGCTGGAACCGGAATTGATCGCGTTCAACCCGTTGGTACCCGCGAGCCAATTGTTGGACGTATCGAATGACGGCATAGCGGTGCCGGCTGGACATGTTCCCACGCCGTTGCACGTATAGAGCGTCCGTCCCGATTGGCTGGTCACGTTCTGGGCGCGCAACATCTCGCCGGCACCGCCCTTTTCAACGATCTGGCCGTCAGGCGAATCCAGGTTCCAGCCCACGCCGGATGGGCTGTTCTTCCAGAAGCCGTTGCTTGGCCAGCCGGATACCCCCGATGTCCCATAGCTGGTCGCCCCGAACGTTAATGGCGGATCCTGCGTCCAGAAGCTCACCGCTGTGGGTGCAATGAAGCCCGTGCCCGCACTGCTGATGGCTGGGTTTCCGAGAGAATCCTGCAGGACGATATTGCCGCTCGTGTCGTACCCGACCTGGTACTGCTTGAGGTTACCCATCCAGCGCGGTGCAGCCGTGGCATCTGGCCGGAACATACCGATGTAGACCTGGCTCAGGAACTGACCTTGGGTGTTGACCGCAGCTGGCAGACTGACCGATGCGAAGACACTGTTGACGGCCTGGATTTCATTGAGGATCGACAGCAGGGCCTGCTGCAATCCTTGCACGTCGCCAAGCTGAATGGTGTAGGCCTTGCCGCCACCGTTGGTGGCCATGCTGTTGTCGAACGCGACGTAGTCGGGGTTCTTGCCGTCCGTGACCGTGATGGCGTATGTGACGACGTTCTGCGGATTGGCCGAATTGGCCGTCCCCTGCAGATCGGTCTGATACATGAAGCGCGCCCACTCGTCGCCCCAGTTGCTCTGGTACTTGTTGTACGTCGGGATGACGATCTGCTGAAGCTGCGACGAAGTCGGGGTCGGCGCGGCAGCCGCCAGCGCGTTGTACATCTGCGAATCGCTTTCAGCCGGGTGGCCGCTGTTGGTCGCATTTCCGATGTAGATGATGAAATTGCGCTGGCACGGATCCGTGAGGGGCGACGTGTACTGGTTGCCCGACAACGCAATCATCTTGTTGAGCGAGGAATGGTATCCGTAATAAAAGGACCAGGCCTCCTGCATCGCGCCCGACGTCTGAACGTTGTTGCCGTTCAGATCGCTGGGAAACTGATTCTGCATGTACGACAGGAAACTGTTCACCCCGTTGCCGTCCATTGGCTGCAGGGTTTGGGCGGACGGCGAGCTTGCAGACGGGAACCGGAAGATGCCGCCAGGGCTCTTGGGGTCGAACATCATCAACCCGAGGTTCAGGTTACCCAGCAGCGGCGAAGTACTGTTGATCGACTGGATCGCCCCATACAGCGCGCATTGCTCGGCGCCAGAACTCTTCTTCGGATTGGCGACCGTCAGACCTTGCGCAGAACAAGTAAAAGTGGCGTTGGCGTCTGAGTTCGCGCCATCGTCAAAGACGATCAGTACGTTGGGCTTGCCAGCGTTCTGCTGCAACCCCGTATAGAGGTCAATATCCTCGGCGCCTGCTGGCTGGGATCCCAGCGCGAGCATGAAGGTGGCCGCAGCGGTCAGGGCGATACGTTTGGAAAATGTGCGCATGTCAGTCTTCCTGGCTTGGCGCGTGCGGGCTTAGGGGCACAACGTGCCGGTCAGGACCCGTACAGCGACACCCTGATGTAAGGTGGTGTTCGTATTTGTTGCGTTCGCATCGTTGACCGTGGCGGAGACGTCCCATTGCGTCGCGCTGCAGTTCGACATCCCGCCAGGGGTGCCCGCCTTGGTCAGCAGCCCCGTATCCGAATTGGTATTCACGCCGCCAAAGCAGGATGAATCGTTGGCGAAATTTGGGTTGGCCGGGTCCAACGTCAACTGGGTGTTGGAGATCTGCTTGGTGGCCAGGCATGTGGGCGCCGCCACCTGCGCTGTATAGTCCGGCTTGCCATCTCCGTTGACATCCACGGGCACATTGACGGCCGCAGCCGCAGGGTTGCCGGTGAAGTCGGAACTGATGACCTGCTCAATACCCTGCTGCGCAGCGTTGCGCGCTTCCAGGCCGTATTGCTGGTTGGCGGCGATCTTGGTGTTGATCACACCCGAATTCATGATCATCACGACGATGCCCATGAAGATCGCCAGGAAGATCAGCGTGACAACAAGCGTCACGCCCGACTGACGTGCCGATTGGCGAACCGAAAAGCGCCGCATGGCTACTCCCGTGGGCCGGCTACATTGGCGACGCGTGCGAGTTCCGCATAGACGTGTCGCTTATAGCCATCGTTGAAAGGGGCGGTGAGCGTGCCGCGGCCCATGTCGTAGGACCGCGTGTCGGTCCAGCCCGGCGACACGCCTAGCGTGCGCGCGAGCACGTTGATGCGTACGGCGGTCACGTTGCTCCAGTTCGTCGCAGCGGATGCGGTCCAGTTGTAGCCACTCACGGTGGTGCAGGCGGCGCTGTTGTCGATGCCCGGATTGGCGACATAGCAATCGGGCGAACCGTTGCCGTCCATGTCTACGCCGTAGGCGAAATGCACGTCGTCGATGCCCTGGGCGATTGAGTTGGGCGGCTGCAGCGCCCCATTGGAGAACTCGACCATCTTGAGCGTGGGAATGCTGTCGCCGCCCGGGCCGCAGCGGTCGCACGTAGCAAGGTAGAACGCTCGCACACTGACTTGGCGCAGCGGGGCAGCATTTGCGCAGGTTTTGTCTTTCAACACGAAGTCCGCGCTGTTGCTGCTGAAGACAAAGGGAGCGGTGTCCGTACTGCAGAACGAGTCCTGCAGATAGGCCTGCCCTGCCGCTACGGCACTCGCAGAGGTGACGACGCTCGACACGCGCCGCACCACCAGGATTTCCGAGTTGGGCGACAGGTTGAGCAGGCATGGCGCCGCGTTCGCACCGGGTACGTAGCCGTAGATGGCAACCGGTACCGTCGCGGGGCTGTTGGTAAAGCCCAGTGCATTGGTGGCGCTTGCGCACACATCGGGCGTCGCAAGCGCTGAGGTTCCCAGCAGATTCAGATCACCAAGGAAACCTCCGAGCCCGACTTCCTGGCTGATGATGTCGAGCGCATAGCGGCCGTTCTCGATCTGCGTGGCGCTGTTGCCCAATTGCACACGCGATTGCGAGGTCGACGCATACAGGCTTGCCAACGCGGTCAGCAACAGCAGCCCCAGCGTCATGCCGACCATCAGTTCGATCAGCGACATCCCGCGCTGCAGACGCCGCGAAGTCCGATTGGACGTCATGACAGCACCCCCATGCGCACCTGCACGCTAATGGCGCGCCGATAGGCGTCGTTACCGTAATTGTTGCTGCCGCTGCCACATGGCAACGCCGGCGCCACGGTCTGCACCAAGCCTTGCCATGCGACGGTTACGCGATAGATCTGGTTGACCGTGTCGATGGCTTCGATGCAGCCGCGCGCGCCGATCATGGCGCCCAGGGCAACGGTGCCGCTCGCGGCAGTCTCCGTATTGCCGAGCAGCGCATTGTTCCAAGCCGCGAGATCGGTTGTGACGGAGGCTTGCTGGGCGGCCGTGCCGGTCGTGCAGCTGGGCGCCGAGACACCGCCCGTGCCAACCGTGGTGATTACACCGGGCGCGGCGTAGCACGAGGCCACCTGGCGGTTGGCATTGAGCCGCGCAGCCATGTCCTGCAACAGCGTCAGGGCCTGCACGCGCTGGTAAGACTCCATCTCGGACTGGTTCGAGCGGACCATCATTCCGGCCGCGCCCAACAGCGCCACCAGCAGGATCACGACCGAAATCAGGATCTCGATCAGGGTCGACCCGCGCTGCCCGCGCTTGCCGAACCGGCGATGTGACAAATGTGCGATGGCGCTCATGAGCACGTCCCTGAAACCACGGCGACGCGGCCGGTGCCGCCCACCTGTACGCAGCTTGACGAGACCGATTGCGACGCGCTCGTCGGCGTGACCTGGAACGTGACGCCGCCCGCAGTGGGCCGGCCATCGTTGCCGAACGACAGCGTGTTGCCGTTGCTCGCTGCAATGGTGACGCCGTTGTAAGGGCCGAACGTGCGGATCACCGTGGCAGGCGTGCCCGCCATCAGCGTCCAGCCGGCCGCCCAAGTGCTGCTGGTCGATACGGTGACGATGGTGTTCTGCTTGACTGCCTCCGCCCGCGCCAACGACACGGCGGACGACAGGTCAAACGACGCATTGCGCGTGGCCTGCGTCGCAATCATTCCGGAGAACGACGGCACGGCAATCGTCACGAGAATGGCGAGCACGGCCAGCGTGACCATCAGCTCCGTCAGCGTGAAACCTTGAATGGGCTTGCGCAGGATCTTCATGGCTCGCCTCACTTCCAGCAGTTGGATGCGCCAGTGGATGCCGCTTTGGCACCCGTGTTCGTCAGGGTGAGCGTGCCGCACGCGGTGTCGTTCACCTGCTGCGAACCCTGCGGAGCCGCTGCCAGCTGGTAAGACGGCGGCACGCTGCTGGCGCTCAGCGTGAACGTGTAGTTGGACGAAACGTTGGCCGGCACGTTGCTGGCGTATTGCAACGTGGCCAGATTCGGCGCGTAGGCACGGTTGTCGAGCAGGAAACGCTCCTGCGCGGCCGCCACTTCCTGCATGAAGGATTCCGCCGCTGCCCGATTGGAGCGGACGATGTACTGGACGTAGCTGGGATACGCAATGATCGCCAGGATGCCGACAATGGCCACTGTGATCATCAGCTCAATCAGCGTAAAGCCCCGCGCCGCCCGCGCGCGCTGACACCTCGGCTTGCTTGCCACGTTTTTACCCACCCGGATTTGCTGTTGCTTTTATGTTTTGATGCGTGCCTGCCGATGACTTGGCAGCCCCGCTCACCGCTTAAACGGCAATTCTCAGCAAATATTAAGGAAAGATCATGACGACCGGGTGGCCTTCCGAGCGGCGCAAACGTTATGCGCCGCAAATTACCTCAAATGGTGTAGCGCTTTCGACACATCACACGACGTTGAGATGTTCAGTGCCGGCAGACAGGTCTGTTTGCCCACCACGCTTGCTGTGCAGCTTGATCTGCAGGCGCAGATCGTTGAGCGAGTCCGCATTGCGCAGCGCGTCTTCGTAGGTGATCTTGTTTTCTTCGTACAGCTCGAAGAGCGCCTGGTCGAACGAGATCATTCCCTGCTCGCGGGATTTCTTCATGACCTCCTTCAGCTCGTGCACCTCGCCCTTGAAGATGAGGTCTTGCACCAGCGGGGTGGCCAGCATGATTTCGACGGCCGGGACGCGCCCCTTCCTGCCCTGACGCGGCAGCAGGCGTTGCGCGATCATCGCGCGCAGGTTCAGCGACAAGTCGATCAGCAGTTGCTGACGCTTCTCTTCCGGGAAAAAGTTGATGATCCGGTCGATGGCCTGGTTCGAGCTGTTGGCATGCAGCGTAGCAAGGCACAGGTGGCCGGTTTCCGCGTACTGGATGGCGTATTCCATCGTGTCCCGGTCGCGGATTTCGCCGATCAGGATCACATCCGGTGCCTGGCGCAGCGTGTTTTTCAGCGCCACGTGCCAGGACTCGGTATCCACGCCCACCTCACGCTGCGTCACCACGCAATTCTGGTGCGTGTGCACGTATTCCACCGGATCTTCAATGGTGATGATGTGGCCGTATGAATTCGCATTGCGATAGCCCACCATTGCCGCCAGCGACGTGGACTTGCCCGACCCCGTGGCCCCCACCACGATCACCAGCCCGCGCTTGCTCATCACGATCTCGTTGAGGATCGGCGGCAGGTCAAGCTCGCCCAGCGTCGGAATCTTCGTATTGATGGTCCGCAGCACCATGCCGGCGCGGCCCTGCTGCATGAACGCCGACACGCGGAAACGCCCCGCGCCCGGCGCCGTGATGGCGAAGTTGCATTCCGAGCTGTCTTCGTACTCGCGCAGCTGCTTCTCGTTCATGATCGACTTGACCAGACCGATAGCCTGTGTGGCATTCAGCGGTTGCTGCGAGATCGGCGTGACCTTGCCGTCCACCTTGATCGCGGGCGGAAATTCTGCGGTGATGAACAAGTCCGAGCCACGGCTGTTCACCATCAACTGCAAGAGTTCGTGGATGTATTTGGTGGCGGCTTCGCGGTCCAGCATGGCGTGCCCCTCCTGAAGAGAATTGGAAAGCGCGCCGACGTGTCAGTCAGCGCATCAGTTCGCGTATCAGCTCGCGAACGCGTCCGGGTTCTTGGCGATGGCGCGCGCGTCTGCGTAGTTGATCGCCGAGCGCTTGATCAGCTCCGACAGGCACTGGTCGAGCGTCTGCATGCCCATGCCACTGCTGGTCTGCATCATCGAGTACATCTGCGAGATCTTGTTCTCGCGGATCAAGTGACGGATGGCCGGCGTGGCAATCATGATCTCGTGCGCCGCAATCCGCCCCGAACCATCGCGCGTCTTGAGCAGCGTCTGCGAGATCACCGCCTCCAGCGATTCGGAAAGCATGGTCCGGACCATCTCCTTCTCGTCCGACGGAAACACGTCGACGACCCGGTCAATGGTCTTGGCGGCCGAGCTGGTGTGCAGCGTGCCGAACACCAAGTGGCCGGTTTCTGCGGCAGTCAGCGCCAGGCGGATGGTTTCAAGGTCACGCAATTCGCCGACCAGCACCACGTCCGGGTCTTCACGCAGTGCCGACTTCAGCGCATTGGCGAACGAGTGGGTATGGGGCCCGAGTTCACGCTGGTTGATCAGGCTCTTCTTCGATTCGTGCACGAATTCGATCGGGTCCTCCACCGTGAGGATGTGGCCCATGTCGTTTTCGTTGCGGTGGTTGACCATCGCGGCAAGCGTGGTCGACTTGCCCGAGCCGGTCGGGCCCGTGACGAGCACCAGACCGCGCGGCTTCATCGCCAGATCGGCAAACACGGCGGGGGCCTTCAGGTCATCCAGCGAGAGCACCTTCGACGGAATCGTCCGGAACACGGCCGAAGCACCGCGGTTCTGGTTGAAGGCGTTGACCCGGAAACGCGAGAGGCCGGGGATCTCAAACGAGAAGTCGACTTCCAGGTTTTCTTCGTAGACCTTGCGCTGCCCGTCGCTCATGATGTCGTACACCATGGAGTGCACGTCCTGGTGCGTGAGCGGTGGCACGTTGATCCGGCGCATGTCGCCGTGGATCCGGATCATCGGCGGCAGTCCGGCCGACAGGTGCAAGTCCGACGCCTTGTTCTTGGCGGAAAACGCCAGAAGCTGCGCGATGTCCATCTTATAATGACCCCCGACTTTTTTATGTCGCCCGGGCGTCGCAAAGGAGCCTCCAGACGCGCTCCGAGCCGTTGATTTGACGTGCCGGAACCTTGTTTATTTGTAACAAACGTCGCCGGATTATGTCTGTAATCGCCGCCAACTTGCAAGCCGTGCGTCAACGGATCACAACGGCCTGCACACTGGCTTCGCGCGATGCTGCGGCTGTCACATTGCTGGCCGTTTCCAAGACGTTCGACGCCGATGCCGTACGCGCCGCCCATGCCGCAGGGCAACGCCTCTTCGGCGAAAACTACGTGCAGGAAAGCGTCGCCAAGATCGACGCGCTGGCCGACCTGCGCACGGGCCCCGACCCGATCCGCTGGCACTTCATCGGTCCCCTGCAGAGCAACAAGACGCGCGCCGTGGCCGAGCAGTTCGACTGGGTACATAGCGTCGATCGCCTCAAGATTGCCGAGCGGCTGTCGGCCCAGCGCCCCGATACCTTGCCGCCGCTACAGGTCTGCCTGGAGATCAACATCAGCCGCCAGGCCAGCAAGCATGGCCTCCTGCCCGATTTCGATGAAGTGCTTGCCGTGGCACAAGCCGTGTCGGCCCTACCCCGCTTGCAGTTGCGCGGCCTGATGGCCGTGCCCGAGCCCAGCGATGACCCTATGGCCCAGCGCAAGCCTTTTGCGGATCTGCGTGCCCTGGCAGGCCGCCTGCGCGAGGCTGGCATCCCGCTCGATACCTTGTCGATGGGCATGTCTGCCGACCTGGAAGACGCGATTGCCGAAGGCGCCACGATTGTGCGCGTCGGCAGCGCCATCTTCGGGGCGCGGCAGTATGCCAACGCCTGAATTCCTGTTTTCTTTCACACCACCACTCTCATGCTCGACACTCTGAAACTCGGCTTCATCGGCGGCGGCAACATGGCGGCGGCCCTCATCGGCGGCCTGATTGCCAAGGGGGCGCACGGCGCCAACATCGTGGTGGTGGACCCGACCGAGCCCGCCCGCAGCCGCGCCGAGCAGACCTGGGGCGCCCGCACCGCCGCCGCCCCAGGCGCAGAACTGGCCGACCGCGATGTGATCGTCCTGGCAGTCAAGCCGCAGCAGATGCGTGAAGTCTGTGCGCAACTCGCACCGCATCTGGGCGACAGCCTGGTGCTGTCGGTGGCGGCAGGCATCCGGATCCAGGATCTGTCGCGCTGGCTGAATGGCCATGCACGTGTCGTGCGGGCGATGCCGAATACGCCTGCGCTCTCCGGTCTGGGTATGACGGGCCTAGCCGCCAACGCTGGCTTGTCCGACGCCGACCGCGCAACGGCGAGCGCCATCGCCAATGCCGTCGGCAAGAGCGTTTGGGTGCCCGCGGAGGCGCAGATTGATGCGGTAACCGCCATCTCGGGCAGCGGCCCGGCGTACGTGTTCTATTTCATCGAGGCGATGCAGCAGGCGGCGCAGGAGCTGGGGCTGTCGGCTGAAGATGGGCGCACGTTGGCAGTCGAGACGTTTATTGGCGCAGCCACGCTGGCAGGCCAATCGTCTGAGCCGGTTGAGGTGCTGCGTGAGCGCGTGACATCCAAGGGTGGGACGACTTATGCGGCGCTCACTTCAATGGAAGGGGCCGATATCAAGGCGGCATTTGTGCGGGCGATGCATGCTGCGGCGGCTCGGGGGAAGGAGATGGGGGAGGAGTTTGGGAGGGATTGAGGGTTGTTGGTCCATCCCTTGTTTCACCCCCTGCCGGGGGCGACTCACTTTCTTTGTCTTGCCAAAGAAAGTAAGCAAAGAAAGGCGCGCCCGATGCGGCGAAAGACTCCTTGAATTTATGTCGCAAGGAGGGGAAGGGAAAAACTCGCTGCGCTCAGACAGTTTCCCTTCCTTTGTCCTCCTTGCAACAGAAATTCAAGGCGCCGCATAGGGCAGGGAAAATCAAAGGAAAAAGCCACACCATCTGAGCACAAGCCCAAACGACAAAGGCCAACCGCGCGATGGGTTGGCCTTTGTCTTTTGACGTTAGGCCCTTGATGGCGCCTTGAATTTTTGTGAGCGGGCGGAAAAAAGAGGGAGGCCTGTCTGAGCGCAGCGAGTTTGCCTCCCTCTCCGCACGGTCACACAAATTCAAGGGGAAGTCGCCATCCCGGGCGCGCCTTTCTTTGCTTACTTTCTTTGGCAAGACAAAGAAAGTGAGTCGCCCCCGGCAGGGGGTGAAACAAGGGATGCACCACCAAGCCCCTAGCGCAGCAAATACGCCCCCACCACCCCGGCAAACAAACAAGCCCCTAACCAATTGTTATGCCGGAAAACAAAAAAACACTTCATCCGATCTCGCGTCTGCAACATCGGGTAATACCAAAGCGACAACGCAACGGCAGCGGCAAACCCGATCCAATACGCCATGCCTAGCCCCATCACATAGCCAGCCCAGGCCATGATCCCGAAGAAGCCGACGTAGCAGAGCATGATCGCCACCACGTCGTAGCGTCCGAAAGTAATGGCCGACGTTTTGATGCCGATGACCAGATCGTCATCGCGATCGACCATCGCGTATGCGGTGTCGTAGGCAATCGCCCAGAACACATTGCCGGCAAGCATCAGCCACGCCAGCACCGGCACCTGATCCTGCACCGCTGCATACGCCATCGGAATCCCAAATCCGAACGCAATGCCCAGGTACGCCTGCGGGATTGCGAAGAACCGCTTGAAGAACGGATACGTGCCGGCAATCACGATGGCCGCCACCGACATCCACTTCGTCAGCGCGTTGAGCGGCAGGATCAGCGCGAAGGCGATGAGCGACAGCACCGCGGCCACCGCCAGCGCTTCCCACGGGGCGATCAGGCCCGCAGTGATCGGCCGCTCCTTGGTGCGTTTGACGTGCTTGTCAAAGTCGCGATCGGCCCAGTCGTTGACCGCGCAGCCGGCTGAGCGCATGAGGAAGGTACCGACCGTGAAGATCACCACCAGCGACAGCGGCGGATGACCATCAGCCGCCATCCATAGCGCCCACAGCGTCGGCCACAGCAGCAGCAGCGTGCCGATCGGTTTGTCCATCCGCATCAGGCGCGCATAGAGCACGAGGCGGCTGGGTTGGGCAGCGGACGATTGCATGGAACTCACCAAAGAAAAATGGCGCCTGCACGAGGCAAGGCGCCATTTTAGTCCCGCCGATAGCAGCTTAGGCGGCGGCCAGATCGAACCGGTCGAGATTCATCACCTTGACCCACGCGGCCACGAACTCGCTGATGAAGCGCTCCTTACCGTCGGCACTGCCGAACACCTCGGCCAGCGCACGCAGGATCGAGTTCGAGCCGAACACCAGATCGACGCGCGTGCCGGTCCACTTGCGCTCGCCCGTCTTGCGGTCATAGCCCTCGTAGATGTCGCCGGCGGGCTTCCACTCGGTGCTCATGTCGAGCAGGTTGACGAAGAAATCGTTCGTCAGCGCGCCGGGCGTGTTGGTAAAGACACCGTGCTGGCTGCCATCCGCATTGATGTTGATGGCGCGCAGGCCACCGATCAGCACGGTCAGTTCAGGGGCGGTGAGCGTCAGCAACTGTGCCTTGTCGAGCAGCAACACTTCGGCCGGCATCGCGTAGTCGGCTTTCTGGTAGTTGCGGAAGCCGTCGGCCACCGGTTCGAGCGGTGCGAACGAGGCAGCGTCGGTTTGCTCGGCCGTTGCATCAACGCGGCCCGGCGTGAACGGCACGGTGATCGTCGTGCCAGCCGCCTTGGCAGCCATTTCGATACCGACGCTGCCCGCGAGCACGATCACATCAGCCAGCGAAGCCTTGCCGGAGGCGCGCTGAATCTCCTCCAACTTGGCCAGCGTGCCGGCCACCGGCTGGTTGGCCGCCCAATCCTTCTGCGGCGCCAGGCGAATGCGCGCACCGTTGGCACCGCCGCGCTTGTCCGAACCGCGGAATGTCGAAGCCGACGCCCAGGCCACGGCAACCAGCTCGGATGCCGACAGGCCCGAAGCAGCAATCTTCGCCTTGAGGTCGGCGATATCGGCCTCGGTCGGCTTGGGCGTGGCGGCCGGCAGCGGGTCTTGCCAGATCAGGTCTTCACGCGGCACTTCGGGGCCAAGGTAACGCGACTTCGGGCCGAGATCACGGTGCGTGAGCTTGAACCAGGCGCGCGCAAAGGCTTCGGCAAACGCCTGCGGGTTGTCCAGGAAGCGGCGCGAAATCTTTTCGTACGCCGGATCGAAACGCAGCGACAGGTCGGTCGTCAGCATGGTCGGCTTACGCTTGGGCGAATCGGGCGTCGGGCCCGGAATGATCGTCTCGGCGTCTTTGGCCACCCATTGCAGCGCGCCGGCGGGGCTCTTTTCCTGTACCCATTCGTACTTGAACAGGTTCTCGAAGAAGAAGTTGCTCCATTGCGCGGGCGTCTGCGTCCAGGTGACTTCGAGCCCGCTGGTGATGGCATCCGCGCCCTTGCCGGTACCAAAGGTGCTGGCCCAGCCCAGGCCTTGCGCTTCCAGCGGCGCGGCCTCGACATCGGCGCCAACGTGGCTTGCCGCACCTGCGCCGTGGGTCTTGCCGAAGGTGTGACCGCCGGCAATCAGTGCGACGGTTTCTTCGTCGTCCATCGCCATGCGGGCGAACGTCTCGCGAATATCACGAGCGGCGGCCAGCGGATCGCCGTTGCCGTCCGGGCCTTCCGGGTTCACGTAAATCAGGCCCATTTGCACGGCGGCCAAGGGGGTCGCAAGATTGCGGTCGCCCGAGTAGCGGCTGTTGGGGTTGTTGGTGGGTGCGAGCCACGCGGTCTCGCTGCCCCAGTAGACGTCGTCGTCCGGTTCCCACGTGTCTTCACGGCCACCGGCAAAGCCGAAGGTGCGGAACCCCATGGTCTCAAGTGCCACGTTGCCCGTCAGGATCAGCAGGTCGGCCCACGAGATGGCCTGGCCGTACTTCTGCTTGATCGGCCACAGCAAGCGGCGCGACTTGTCGATGTTGACGTTGTCGGGCCACGAATTGAGCGGTGCAAAACGTTGCTGGCCGCGCCCGGCACCACCACGGCCATCGCCCGTGCGGTACGTGCCGGCGGCGTGCCACGCCATGCGGATGAACTGCGGACCATAGTGGCCGAAGTCTGCCGGCCACCAGTCCTGTGAATCGGTCATCAGTTTGCGCAGATCTGCCTTGAGCGCTTCGTAGTCGACCGACTTGAAGGCTTTGCGGTAGTCGAACTTCGCGCCGAGCGGGTTCGACTTTTCCGAGTGCTGATTCAGCAGATCAACACGCAGTTGGTTCGGCCACCAGTCCTTGTTGGCCGTACCGCCACCGAAGGCGTGCGAAGCAGCGGGAGCATGGCCGGAAAACGGGCATTTGGCTTCAGTCGTCATGATTCTCTCGTTTAGGTCATGGGGTTGATGCCGCCCCACCCGCAACACAACGGGCTCGCGGGAGGGGCGCAATTCGCTGCTGTCAAAACGCCTGTCGCAAACGTGGCGAACGGCCGTCAAGTCAGCCTTAAGCCAGGAGCGAGCGCAGCATCCACGCGGTCTTTTCGTGAATGTCCATGCGTTGCGTCAGCAGGTCGGCGGTCGGTTCGTCGGCGGCCTTGTCGACATCGGGGAACAGGCTGCGGGCGGTTCGGGTCACGGCTTCGTGGCCGGCCACCAGTTCGCGCACCATGTCCATCGCCTCGGGAATGCCCTTCGACTCCGGAATCGACGACAACTTGGCGAACTCCGAATACGAGCCCGGCGCGGGGTAACCCAGCGCGCGGATGCGCTCAGCCACGGGGTCGACGGCATTCCATAGTTCGTTGTACTGCGTCTCGAACATCAGATGCAGCGTGTTGAACATCGGGCCGGTGACGTTCCAGTGGAAGTAATGCGTCTTCAGATACAGCGAGTAGGTATCGGCCAGCAGGCGCGACAGACCTTCTGCGATCTTCTTGCGATCCTTGTCGGCAATGCCGATGTTGATCTGGGCTGCGGCAGTCGCGCCGTTGTTCTTCTTTGCCATCTGGATTCCCCTATGAGGTGGTGTGCAAAAACGCGATGCCCTTGCCTTGATTCAGCGTGGGGCCACGCGTGCTTCGAGCCTTCTTTCGGTTGCCGCTCGCGCAGCAAGTTCCGATCGTCGCATCGTCCCATGACGAAACGCACAGCGGATGGCAACCGAGCATCAGGCCGGTCATCAGACCATGAGCTGCACCATACCGTGCAGGAGCACGATCATAGCGCCGGCAGCCACGATGGTTAGACCGATCTGCTTGCGCACCCACTTGCGTTGAAGGCGGGCGGATTCTGCAGCGCGCGTACCGAGGCCCGCCGCCGCACTGCCGGGCATACCGGACAGCGTCGGCACCTCTGCCTGCGACGCGCGCACGGCGCCCGCAAACCCCTGCCATTCCGAAGCGAACATCCGCACCATTGCCATGCTTTTTCTCCTTGCAACCACACGCGTTCCTGAAGCCCGTACGACAAGCCCGGGCGGCTTCATGCCTGCTTCAGGTCAGTGCGATTCACCATAGGCAGCGAGCCATTCCAGCACGGTCGCGACGGTGTTCGAGGCAAGCGACAGGGACATGACAGGCTCCAGGGTGATCGGGCAGTGAGCGATGCGCTCACCATGGAACACAGCTTACCTACGCGCTATCGATGCGTATATTTGATTGTTTTTATCTATCAATTAGACGTGCGCTATGGCCGCCATGGATGACGGCTGTTGGCATAGCGAAGAAAATTAGAAAATATCGAAGTAGACTAGAAAATATCGAAGCTGGAAATGGCAGGATTTCCCATTAAACCCTTTGCTATAGCCATTCCATGCGTTTTCTCTGCTCCCAAAAATGATGCGGCGCACAATTTGATATGCGACGCATCCGCGCGTCGCGGCCATCTGGCCACAACTTTCACCGCGACTCGATACTTCGCCGGATAGCCCCAAACCACGTGGTGTTGTAGGGTTGAGCAACATAGCAACACCGGCGCAATCTCACTCTCACCTCTCCATGGCTGCCAAGGACATTCACCGTCACCAATCGACCCACGCGGCCGGTTCGGGCAGCCTCGCGTTCGTTCCGCTCGAACGAACCCGTACGCGAATAGCCGGCTGATCCTCAGCCTCGATTGGTCCCGGCATTGTCCGGTTCGACAACTGCGGCTACATGCCGCCAGTTCGCGTATGGAGAATCATCATGTCTGCTCCCGAGCACTCCTCGGAGCATCCCCCTGGGTTCTTGCCCTTAGGCGATCTCGCAGCACTGCGCAGCGCCGCAACATGGCGGTTGCTTATCCCCTCGGACACGCGCTCGGCTCTTGCCGCCGCCCGGCAGGACAATGAACCCAAGGAGGAGATCCCTGGATTCTCAGTTGAGGAACCGTCCACAATTGCGTCGGCGGCGCACGCACCTGCGCCTCGTCGAGCCAAGCCCGGGCATGTTCTTATCTTTGGGCCCGAGGCGCTAACGCTCGCCAACGTGAACTTGCGAGGTGCCGACCGCTACCAGCGGGATTACGCACAGACATTGTTGGAGCAAGCCAGCACCAATGACGGCTACCGCGCGCTGCCTCGTACCCGCTCGGCACTGAAGAAGCTCGCAACAGCCCAGACGTTGTTCGGCAACCTGCGCGAGCCAATTCAGAAGCTGAAGATTGATCTCACGCTTATCGGCGCAATGCGGGCGAAGGACTTTCGCGTTCGTCCGATCCTCCTGACAGGGCAACCTGGCGTGGGCAAAACGCATTTCGCGTTGAAGTTGGCGGAGATTTTGAATGTGCCGATGCGAAAGTGGTCTGCTGGAAGTGCCCAAGCAAGCTTCCAACTGACGGGCGGCGATAGCGCCTGGCACCACGCTCGGCCGGGGATGATTGTTGAGATGCTTGCCAGCGGCAAGTCGGCGACACCTGTCCTTATCCTGGACGAAGTGGACAAGATTGGCAGCGATGGCCGCTACCCGGTTACGCCAGTACTGCTGGATCTACTTGAGTCGGGAACAGCGAGCGCGTTCCAAGACGCGTTTTTCCGCATGACATTTGACGCCAGCCGAATCATCTATGTCCTGACAGCGAACGATCCCGACGCTGTGCCTCCGCCACTACTGAGCCGCGTAGAGGTATTCGACATCCCGGCACCCGAGCCCGAGCAACGGCTGCAGCTCATCTTGGCGGAAGTTCGTCGGCTGCAGCGGGCTACCGGCAAACGCATTGAACTGGACGCCAGTGCAGCAGAAGCCTTGTCAGAGAGAAGTGATGTCGATCTGCGCGCAACGCATCGCTTGGTGCAGGACGCGTTTGCGACAGCAATGGCATCAGGAAAGGCCTTCGCCGTGCTCAAGGTGCCGCGGCGTGCTGCGCGGCTGACGATCGGCTTCGTAGCGGATGGCCAATCGGGCGAGCGAGCCTAGGGCGTGGCGACATTGAATCCGCTGATGTCCAACAACTTGCGCTGCTGGAAGGCAGCCTGAGCAGGGTCACCCCTTTGAACGGCACGCTCGGCCGCGAAAGCGTGGAGGGAGTACTCTTGGGGCACGACAAATGGAGCAAGCCATGGCGGCAGACAAACTCGGCCGATTCATGACCAGCGGCACATTCCTGGAACGTGCGAACGCGGCAGTGGCTAAGGCAGTGCGTCGCCTCGAAAAGCGAGGCATCGCACCGGCTTACATCCAGCGCCAACCAAGCCAGCAATCGAAAGTTGGCGCTGGACCGGGCGACAGTCCTCAAGAAGCAAGCTCAGGCGTTCCTGGACAACATGAATCTCCTCGTTCTAAGTGACCTTCATCTCGAATTCTCCCCCCTCGACATCGACACGACCGAGGTAGACGTGATCGTGCTTGCCGGCGACATTCATCTTGGCAAGCGCGGAATGCCTTGGATTGAAGCCCAGAGCCGCGGCCTGCCGGTCATCTACGTGCCCGGCAACCACGAGTTCTACAAAGGTGAGCACAGTCGAGTGCTTCGAGATCTGCGTGCGGCGTGCGCCGCGACGCCGAACGTCCACCTTCTCGACATGGACAAGATCATGATCGGGGACGTGGAATTCCTGGGCGCCACGCTCTGGACAGACTTCGCTTTGTACGGAGGTACAGAAGAAAATGTGCGCACCGCCGAAGGCTACGCTGGTCGAGGCATGACCGACTTCACCGGGGCCATTCGTTTTGAATCGCACGGGGTGTTCAGAAAATTGCAACCGCGGGACACGACACGGATGCACCACGTCGCACGCGACTGGCTCCGCACGGAACTGATGTCCCCTTCACAGTGTAGGCGGGTGGTCGTTACCCATCACGCCCCTTCGGCCAAGAGTGTCTCGTCGCGCTATCAAGATGATCCGCTGACGTCTGCATATGCGAGCCGCATGGATAATGTGGTCCAACTGGCCGATCTATGGATTCATGGCCATATGCACGACAGCTTCGACTACAGCGTTGGAGCATGTCGGGTCGTTTGCAATCCCAGAGGCTACACACCCAAGGGAAGAAGCGTCGAAAACACCTCATTCGACCCGGGATTGACTGCGCAGATCTAGGTCACTCGGTACCGCCCTAGAAGGACACTTTTCAGCCACGCCGACGCAGCGGCGACCCTGTCGTTCTCAAAACGCAGCATTAAAACGCAACAAAACGTAGCGAAAAGCAGAAAATAAGCGTTGCGCTTTGTGAATTCCGTTGCGTTTTAGTGTTAAGCGCGCTAAACTCCCCGCAGATACAATGGGGAGAGTGGGATGCCTAGGGTTGCCCAGGATAGTCAGTTGTTCGAACGGGTCCAGGTATTTGTAAAGGCGTGCGGAGGCATTGGTAACGCTGCGGAAAGATTAGAAATGGACCGCAGCAGCTTGTGGCGCTTTTGCCGATCTGGCGGACGAGCAATAGAGCGCACCCGCTCCCGCTTGACTGAAGGTTTGGCTCGCGAAAATAACGCAACAAGCCCAACAGAAAACGCAACACCGGTATCAGCAAGCAGTTTGACGCCGGAAATCTCGATGGAAGAACTCGTGCGCATGCGAGCATTTTTCCAAACCATGGTCGCACTTGTTGACGCGTACACACGGACGAGTCCCGATCTGCCGCAAGACCAGACCCAGCAGGCACTCGGCGTGCGTACTAACTGATCCGATCGAAACATCTGACCTACGGTGCTAGCTTATGGCCCAGCCAAATTTGCGCGGCGACCGCAGTGCTTTGCAGCGAACAATGAACGCCATCCTTACTGAGGCGCGGGCCAAAGGCCTCCGCGAGGTCGGATCGTCTACCCAAGGCGTGACGGCACCCGGCACGCAATTGCTGCCCGACCGCATTGCCGAGTTGGTTTTTGATATGCCTACCCGGCGGCGCCTCGACGATCTCGTGCTACCCCCTGCAGTGCGGGAGCACGTGGACGAGTTCATTCATGAGTATGTGCATGCAGGCCTTTTGCGTGAGCACTCGCTCGAGCCGCGACATACCGTTCTTCTGGTCGGCCCCCCTGGTAATGGCAAAACAAGCCTGGCCGAAGCGATCGCGACTGAGCTCGCACTCCCACTCCTGGCGATTCGCTACGATGCGGTGGTTGATAGCTTTCTCGGAGAAACAGCCAACCGCCTTCGCAAGCTCATTGATTATGCGAGCATAAATCCAAGCATTCTATTTTTTGACGAATTCGATGCAGTAGGCAAGGAACGCGGAGATTCTCAGGAAACAGGGGAAATGAAGCGTGTTGTTAGCTCCTTACTTACTCAGCTCGATAGACTCCCCAGTCATTCGATTGTAGTATGTGCCACAAATCATCCTGAACTGCTCGACCGAGCAGTGTGGCGGAGATTCGAGGTCAAACTTGAACTACCCCTGCCAGGACCGGTTGAGTTGAGAAAATGGTTTGAGAAATTTGAAAAATCACTTGGTGCACCGATAGGCATTAGCGCCAATGATTTTGTGGACTGCATGACGGGGGAAAGCATGTCGGAGGTCGAGGCATTTACGCTCGACATCCGCAGAAAATTGGTCCTCGCGAAAGGCGCCCTGACGCCTGCAGAGGCCATTTACGAGGTTTTGTCCCGTTGGCAGAAACGCTTGACTCGACAAGAACTCGACACGAATGGCCGAAAACTTCCCGCTCGTAAGGCTCCAGCGCGAGCCTCAACGCCAAAAACGTCTAAAGGGAAGAAAAGCTCACTTCCCGAGCAAGATCTCCTATCAGATTCAACGAAGTGACCCGCGTTTAACAGCAGGGTTCGCTAATGTCGCCACTTCAGTCGAACGCCTCACAAACGGGATCGATGTAGCCGACGATCCGCGGGCAGTAACACCGGAGAGGGCTCTTGTATTTGAGCTGATTGGACCGGTCGGCGAATTCGAAGCCGTGGCCCGCGAGTTGGGCTTCGAATGGCTCACCAGCCAGCGAATGGATAGCGCCCCTAGCACCGACGAAGACGAAGACGAAGACGAAGACGAAGACGAAGACGAAGAGGGAGAAGACGTCGCGGCGGACGGTACGGCAACCACAACGGGACCGGCATCCGAGCGTCTTTATCTGACCATGCCCAGCGTTGACGCGTTGAGCACCCTTCTCGCTCGCTGGCGAGCCTTCGTGAAAGGGGAGCCATGTCCGACGGCATGGAAGCCGTGGTGGTCACTCTTTGGCTACCTACGTGATGTCCGAACGTTCTCCGTTCAAGATCGCATTGACCCCTCAATCAAGCAGTATGTAAGAGCACTGCTCAATAGCGACCCGGATCGACCAATTGTGATCGAGATCGACCTTTGGTATCGCGATGACAAGCAGTTGCGAGACAACGCGGTAGCGACCTTGCGCGAACTGCTCGGCGAAGTGGGCGGGGAAATGCTCGACTTCGTGACCATTCCGGAGATCCGATATCAGGCAGCCCTCGTCAGGGTCCCCGCTGAAATCGCCAAGAGTTTGGTAGAACAAAGGGGCAAGCTCGCGCACGCTGACGGGGTGATGACGATTAGACCCCAGTCTTTCTTTCAAACGACAGGCCCTGTCACTACCTTGGCGCCCGTCCTTCCGGACCTTGCCGCCACCGAAGCAGCTGGTGATCAAAGCATTGCTGCCATCATCGACGGCTATCCAATTGCATCCCATGCGGCGCTAGACGGCAGGATCGTAGTCCACGAAGTTGATCTAACCGGCGCACAAGTGCCGGTGAATGCCCGCTACCACGGCACGGCCATGGCCTCGCTTGTCGTGCGTGACGATCTGCATGCCCCTCAACATCCGCCAGAGCAGAAAGTCGTGGTTGTGCCCGTCCTCACCGGCACCGGGAATGGTCATCACACGATCGAGAGCACGCCCCCCGGGAAGTTGCCAATCGGCATGATCTACCGGGCGATCCAATCGTTGGTCGTCGGTCAGAGTGGGAGGGCAGCAGCGTTTCCCCGAGTCGTCCTGATCAACCATTCGATCTGCGATGAGTACGCTCCTTTTGTCAGACGGCCAACGCCATGGGCGGCACTTCTTGACTACTTCAGTCATAAGCACAACCTTCTGTTTGTTGTCAGCGCTGGAAACATTAAGGGTTCATTCCCGCTGCCGTCGTACGACGACTCTGACGATGACATCGAGGCCATCGACTCAGTGGCACGAGAAGCTCAGATCATTCTGGCTATCGAGAAAGCCAAGGCCGCGCGAGGAATCCTGAGCCCGGCGGAATCCATCAACTCGATTACAGCCGGTGCACTACATGCTGATCTTGCTGGGCAGTGCCCAGATGGCGTTGTCGATCCATACCCGACTGTCGCGATGACCAACCTGGGCTCCGCGGTAGGACCAGGGATCAACCGCAGCATCAAACCGGATCTACTTCATCCCGGTGGTAGGCTCGCAGCCAGATTTTCCAAGGCCGGTGACGTAGCTGTGCATGGCGAGCCGTCCCAGCACTTGGGCCAGCTTGTCGCGACACCGGATGCTGGCGGCAACCTGCGCCACGTCAGCCGATTGGCGGGGACCAGCAACGCGGCGGCATTGATTACTCGTTCAGGCATCCGTATTGCGGAAGCCATCGAGCCTGTATTTCGTGCGAGCGGCGAAGATTGGCATGGCCTACCAACTCGCGCGGCCATCTTGAAAGCGCTGTTGACGCACAGTTGCGAATGGGGTGGCGTTGGCCAGATTTTGGACGATGCGTATCCTCCCGAAGACTCGAAACGACACTACGCCCGAAGAGAGACGATTAGCCGGTTCCTCGGATACGGGAACATTCGCCCTGAGCGCGTTTTAGCTGGTCATGACAAGCTGGTCACGCTGTTGGGTGACGACACTATTGAACCGGAGCAACTACACGAATATCGTGTCCCGGTTCCTGCGGGAATGCTGAACAATCGAGATCTACGCCGGATCACAATCACCTTGGCGTGGTCCACTCCCGTGCTGGTCACCACCGCAGAATACCGAGGAATCACGCTCGGTCTGGTGGACGAGTCAGGAAAGGCAAAATTCTGGAAAGGCGTTCAGCGAGAAAAAAACCAGCCGAACAGACAGTCAACTGAACGCGGCACCACTATTCATCACGTATTTGAAGGCAAGAACCTCATCAAACTCGCTGCTGATCCAAAGGGCATTTTCATCGGCGTTCAGTGCCGAGCGGTCCATCCCACGTGCGAGTCAGCCGAAATTCCGTACGCGCTCGCCGTATCGATGGAAGTAGCACAGTCGGCCAAAGCCAACATCTACGCTGAAGTCAGCCAAGTGATTAACGTACGCAGCCGCGTCCGGACCCGCACGTAAGGATAGCCATGCCGCAATTCAATGCTTCGGAATCACTGGGGGCTCTTGCCCCAGGTGAGATCGCTCAGTACTTGATGCTCCTCGATGATCTGGAGGGGGCTCAGCAATTCATGGGGATGGGCGTAGCCGGCCAGGGAATCCCTTTCTTGCCTACGCCCTACTCGCCGTCGGGGCTGGCTCTCGGCTACGTGAAACCTCACGGAGCCTCCCCGACAGATACCTCTGAAATCGTGGGCGCAGGCACACTGGAGAGCGATCAAGGTTTGGTAGGGAAACGGATCAAGATCAGCTTGGACAAGTTCCATGTCGCCTCATATCCAGGTCTTGGCAGGCACGAAATATTGTGTGAGTTCACCGGCAAGAATCAGATCTCGGGGGAAACAGAAGAGCTGCGATTCGCGCTGCGCACGTTTGCCCAAGATGGTCAAAGTGCGAGCATCAGCGGCCAACCCATTTTCCTGGGACTCACGGTAGGCAGCGATGGCATCTCTTTTGAAGGCCGAACCGTCAACATCGGCAGCAACGCCGACAACGCAATCCTGACCGCCTTGGATAGCTCGACCTTCAAGAGTGGCCTTTCGCTCATTACCTCCGCCCAACCCGTGCTCAAGCCTTTTGCGGATCTCGCGGGCTCAGTAGTAAAGGCTGCGTTGGCGCGAAACAAGAATCGCCAGGTGCATACATTCAACCTTGGTTTGGACTTCAGTAACAACGCTACCTCCGCGCGCCTGCGCCTCGGATCGTACATTGTTGTTCAGACGAACGAGAACACGTGGAACTGGAACGGCGTGGTGTGGGACAGCCAGTCACAGTCGATGAAAATGAAAGATGGGACTGAGGCAAAGGTGAACTACATGGCTTTCGGAGTTTCAGCGTTCTCATGACGCTCTAGCACGCGCGGCAAGTACCGCATCGCCCGACACTGCATCTTCCCACGTCATCGTTTCGGTTGATGACCTCACCCAGCAAACAGAGCCCGCTCCGCGGGCTCTGTTTTTTTCTGCGCTTCGGAGAATGAATCGCCCTTCGTGAGTGGGGTACAGCAGATTCATTTACTGTCGTTTCATTCGCATTGGTGAGTAATACCGAGTTCTGCTTCGTGGCTCGCCGTCAACACTCACTGACTTCAAATAACTGACCTATGAACACATTGCTCGCCAAAACGTTTGGTGGCCTCTCGCGCGCCTACTACTTCCGCCATTTCCTGTTCGGGTCGATCTTTCCCGCATTCATATTCGTCTTCGCGAGCAACGCCGGGAAACCGATCCCCTACCAGGTGGTTCTATTCGCCCTCATCAGTACCGTGCTCTATCCATATGCTCGCTTCGTATACGAAGGCGTGATGAACTTCATCCTCGGCAATAACATCTTCTTCGTAAACGCAATCGTGATGCTGTTTGCCAAGTTCACCACGATGCTGATCTGCTGGGCTTTCGCGATTTTCATTGCACCGATTGGACTGGTGTATCTGTACTTCCGTCACAGCAGGGCGTAAGCAACAGCGGAATTCGCCACGGGCGCACTGCCGCTGCAGCGGCAGCTCCCTAGTACATGGCCATTGTTTGACGATGGAATCAGAGTTGCATGCTTCGCATAAACGCGTTTCCCAAAAGCGAGGACCTTTGGCGCGTGGACTGGTTCGGCCCCATCGCCTTCCCCGATCGCATGTTGCGGCGGCGGCATCCATCCGTGCTGGTCTCGCTATCCAAGGCCAACGCCCAAGATGGGGCCGGTCGCTTATCGCTCCTATCGTTCCACCAAGCCGAAAGGCAAGCAACCCGATGCTGGGTTTCAGTCGGAACCACAATGCTCTTGCGCATTGGTGACCTGTGGCGCGAGCAGGGCTTGGAATCCCGCGCGGCTGACGAGGAGTTGCTTTGTGAAGATTTGGCGATCAGCCGAGACACCTGCGAACTCGTAAAAGCCGGATCGAGCTTCGAAGACGGCACTTTCATGCTGCCGCTCCACGAGCATGCGGGACATCGCGAAAACACGCACTCCTATTGCGTCCGGGTCACGCTACCGGACGGAAAGCTCCTTGTCGTACCGTGCATGGAGCTGATCCGCTTCTACTTTGGCTCGTCCAGCGAACTCCTCAATCGGCTGTTCTCACCCCAACTCCGTAAAGAGCATCTCTACACAGGGATGCCGGCAATCGATCGGCACAACCGGATGACGCTCCAACTTGCCGATCGTATTCCGCGCGCAAGTGCCGAGGACATCGCCCGAATCGCTGGAAGCCGACTCGCCTGGCATGCGGCCGCAAAGATCGGTGCCTCCTGTGCACAAGCCGCGCAGGCGCGCCAGGAGATCTATCCGCAGACCCTATTTCCGTTCGAAGGAACGACAACACTGCGAGCCTCTGGGAAATGGCTGTCGCGAGGCAATGACCCAAAAGGAACGTTCCTCGTCTATCAGCTCCTGAGTTGCTCGCACCCGTTCCCTTTCAAGTCATTGCGATTCCGCGTGACGGGCACAAAGAAAGCTCGCAGTGCCAGCATGGCGCCCGATTCCCCACCACAGGAAGCCATACCCCCAGCCCGGAGAACCAAGGAACCTTCCAAAATCAGCCTGGAGGAGCATGATCCTTCATCGCAGCTTGCTCCAGCTACGATGCCCGTGCGCAGCAATCGGCGGTTCGTCGACCTGGAGGACAAATGGGTCTTCGCTGACAGAGCCATTGCCGGACAAAAGCCTCGAGCCAGCGCTTCGTCCGGTGACCCGATCAGTGAGCATGCGATCGGCGAACCCGGCTCCACGAAGCGCATCCGAGAAGCGCAGATCGTCGAAGGCGACAACGAGGTTCCAGACCCACCCGCATTCCTGGAACACGCCGTCAAAGCGCTATCCACACTGGACGACGCCTCCGTGCGAGTCCTGACGGCGAGCCGTGATGATGGATGGTCCGTCCCGATGCCACTGATCGCGGACGAAGACGGGGTACTGGACGAACATCTGCTGGTTCCGGATGACAAACACCGGCTGAAGCGTGTAGCCGCCTTCGCTGTTTCTTCAAAGGAGGCATCCACGTTGCTCATGGTTCACGAAGCCAGCCCACCTATTTCGTTTGCCGTCCCCTTGCAGAACAAAGGTGACGAAGCGATTCAACGTGCGATTCAGGCGGCGACGGAAGCCTTCATCTCGGTCCAGAACGGCACCGATTATCAGGTGATGGCCTTGGAGCACACCCAGGTCAATGCTCCCGACGAATTGCGTTCTTGGATCTCAATGCAGCTGTACCACGCGGCCATCGCGTATCTGCGGTGAGCTGCCATCTGCCATTGGCAGCTCTGCAAGCGAATCGCAACGCCTCTGGACACCAGCCTCCAGTCGGGGCTGCGTCAAGATGCCTTTGATGAACCGATGGTGTAGTGGAGCGACAGGCTTGACCGGCCGCTCATGCGCATCGGGATCGTATTGAAGAAGCCAGAGGGACCACAGCAGCACCGCATGCCGTGTCACCACAGATTGCAGTTCCAGTGCCGGTTTTCTGGCCTGCTCAATCTCCAAGTCGGAGTAGCCGAAGCGGCACGCTAGGCAATTGCAGAGACGCGGCTTGGCCTTGCCCGACAACACCGTCACTGCCATAGCGTGTAGACGCTCCAACAAACCTGGCGGACCCACTGTGTTCACGACAGAAAGGTCGCGCGTCAACTGCTGTAACGTGGGAAGGAAACCACTTCCGCGGTCGTCTACGACGGGCGCCTCCGCCAATCGGAGATCGAAGTCGCAGTTGTGGCAATAGCAAATGCCGTCGGTTTCCGCATGACACCAGTTTGTATCGACCCTCTGAACAAACAAGCAAGCGCCACAGCTTGGGCACCGATCAAGCAACAAACATTGGTGCCGCTCACAGAAGGTTTGAAGTGCAACTCTCCAGCAGAGACGGAAATACGGTACCGGATCACTCCTCAGACAGTACGGGCAGAACTGAAGACCTGGACCGAGCCGGGCACTCCGCGGCAGATTGATGGCGATCACCCAAGGGAGGAATCCCCCAACGTGAAACTGTGGGTAAAGCGTCCCCTCGTAGACACGCAGCGTGGCCTGATGCACTGATTCCAGATGGGCCCCCGTGTGCAACGCCAGTGCTTCCAGAAGGGGGGTGGGACTGCGTCGGTCGATATCCATCGTCAACGCCAGAGCCGTGGGTCCGAGCGCCGCATTGCAGAACGGCATCACACCCATTCCATGGCCATGCGCTAGTCGCACAATCCAGCTCGAAAGAAGCTCACCGGGTATGGGCTTGTATCGTATCGGCCAGAGTTGCGTCTTCGCACATAACCACGCTTTCATAGCCTCCGCCTGTACGTCTTGCGCTTAGAGGGTGGCACCCAATCCAACGCATCGAGCTGCTTTTCGGTAATCACTTCCTCGCCGGAACGAATGGCGTCAACCGCCGCCACCTTCACGAGGTCGAAGATGTCACCAAGAGTGGATTCGCTCTTCACATAGATCGCCTGCATCATATCGGGGTAATGCAGACCTGACGGCTTGCGCAGCGGTGTCCGGCGCTCTAGGGTCTTCAGCAACGTCCCTAGCTGCCGGCCAGGCGTCCAACTGGGCATCTCGATCGGGACGAATCGACTCGACATCTGCGGATCAGCGTTGAACGCGTTGTAGGCTTCTTCGATTCCTGAGGCGACGATGCTGATCTTCGCCTCATTGCTCAGGGTTTTGAGAGCATTGCGAAATTCGCGCTGCTTGGTGAGGCCGCCGGCAATCAGGTGGTGAATCTCGTCGATGATGAGGATGCGCACATCCATCTCACCAAAGAGACGTTTGACCTGCGAGTACTTTTCATAGGCGGGAGCCGTCGGCTTGTACGGCGTCATCAGACTATCCATGATCCGGCTATAGAAGTCAGACAGCTCGGGCTTCGGTGGCGCGTCGACCATCACCACCGGACACCGAGTTACCTCCTTATTGGGGTCCAAATCGGGAGGGTGGTCTCCGCGAAACCGCTCAAGAATAGACGTCTTGCCGCTGTATGAGGGGCCTACGATGAGATAGCTCGGCATCCTCGTCACCTTTGGATAGTCGAGCAAATCCTCCAGCTTCTGAAGTGTCGTCTTCGCATGGTCGAGGGGTAGCCAGGTGCCCGTCAGGATCTCTCGAATCCGATCCTTGTCCGGCAGCGCCAGATGCTTCTGTGCCGCCGGACTGAGATGAGCGTACTCAGTCATCATGCTATTCATCGTCGCTCAGCGGTTGGATATCGTCAGGGTCGTATCCCCGGATTGCCGGCGCGGATCTGGAAGGCTCCACCTTCGAAGCCCGGGGCAGGTCTTGAGACTTCCGCGCGCGAGCCTTGTCCTGCTGCTTGCGTTGCTGCTCAGCGCGCCGCGCCGCCTTGGTCTTCGCAGCCGCAGCCTCTTCTAGTTCGCGCTGTCGTGCGATCAGCGCAAACAAATCCCGCTCGCTGTAGTCCTTCATGCCCGCCGCCTTTGCTGCACTCTTGGCCGCACGGATTTCCCAAATACTTGCCGGCGGCAAGCTCGAATCTCGGTAGGGAATCGACTGATAACGTTTGAGATCAGTATCGAAGAAGTACAACACACTCATGTCGCGCGGGTCATAGCGGAACCGAAACTGCTTGCCTCGCTTGGGGTTGTCTGGATCACGCTCGCCCACCCATGGCCGCAAAACGTCGTGGAAGTAGTGAATTCCGTTCTCTCTGACGCCATCACCCTGTATCGTTCGCTCGGTATAGGGCATGAAGTCGATGCGAACCTTCTCAGCATCGGTCAGTATTGGCGGTATTCCGCGCCCCATTTTTCCTCGCGTGCCGAGAATGCCTTCACGCCATTTGGTCATTGGCGTCGTCCCAATGCCGGAGTGCACGTCTCGGTGATATCGGGCGAACATAAGAACGAGCCACTTCTCCAGCTCGTCGAAAGTCATGCAGGCATTGCCCTCGGCATCGTATTCCCCTTTCTGTTGAGGGTTCGCGAAGGTTGCGCCCTTTAGCCCTTTCAACTCCTCCGATACGGTCCCCATGAGTCGCTCGATATGTGCACCATAGCGAGGCTGCTTTACGGGCCGTAGGTGAATATCGATGTGGTACTCCCGGGTGGCGACGGCCAGCATCTTGCCTCTGAATTCCTTGGCATTGTCCATATGGAGTACATCCATGGGGCCATGGAAAGGCCACTCGATATCGCCACAACCCTGCCTTGCCATCCAATCACTCTTGGGTAGGATGGCGTGCGAAATGCACATGCCTGCAGACATCGCCGAAGGAGGATCCAAAGACAGATACATGCCCAAACAAACGCGACTGAAGACGTCGATTGCCAACGTGATCCACGCCCGACCGATCGGCTTGCGGTGCTTGTCGTCAACGATGATGACCGGCAACAAGGTGTGATCGACTTGAACGATCGCGAGCGGGTACTCAGCATCCGGAATTGATCCGATGTTCACGCGAAACCGTTGCTCTGCGGCGCGGCGGCCCTCCCGGCGCTTAAGCGATTCCCGTTCATCCAACCAACCTAGATGCCGGTAGATGGTCGAGACAGCGGGAAGAGGATCGAGCTCCGCAACGTGGCAGCGGCGACGGATCTCCCGGGCGGCCTTCGCTACAGAGGGCCTTTGCTGGGTCAGGTACTGTTCTTGAACGTAGTCGTCCAAGATCAGCTTCACTTCTGGTGCGAGCCGACTGCGCCCGCGGCCACCGTCCTTGGGCGTCGGTATCAGGGAAGACAACAGTTCGGAATCTGAGTACGCACTCAGCCAGTTATAGAGCGTCGGGACACTTACGCCTGCGTTAGCAGCCACAGCAACGTAGTCCGCCTTTGTCCGATTCCGTCTCCGGTCAAGCAGGGGACTAATGGTATCCAGGCGGCTTTGCGCGATCTCCCAGGCGTCGTTCGATACGTCTTCGAGATCGACCTGATCTCGGGGCTCGGGCGAGTTGTCACTGCCTTTGAACGGAGTCTTAAGCGACCCCACGTTCAGGATGACCGTCTCTCCTGACGCCACCTCGCGTGCAAGAACCTTGTCCAAGTCGGCATAGCGGAGAATTGTGTACGTCCGCCCATCATGACTAACGCTGCTGCCTTTCCTGATATGCAGAACAGTTGGCGTCTTTGCTAACGGCTTGCTTGCCATGGCCTAGCTCGGTAGAGATAGCTGCGTGCTTTCCGACAGCGGAACCTGCAGATCCGCTTGAATTGCGCCATGCGCGACAAGATGCCAAAGCACGGGAATCCAAACTGCACGTACCTCCAACCTGTCGGTCAAGCTGTCGAGCAACGCAAGCGGCGTTGTTGGACTGCCCACCTGACGCATCGCCTCAAGCAAGCGCTCAACAGCAGCCGGGTCAGCGGGCGTATGACGGTACCGGTGCAAGAATTTCAGGTTCTCGATACGAGGCGTCCTGATATCCAGTTCTGTTCGGGTAATGAAGATCCAGCCTCGCTCTTCCGCAAACGCTGCTGCCGCCGCAAACTTCTCTTGGTATTCCTCAGCGTGTCGCTCAAGGTGCTCCTGAATTTTGATTTCCACCAACTCTGGCGGTCGCTGGATTCCAGAAGACGTGGGGCGATATGTCACCAGCAGATCTGGGACATAGCTTCGACCTCGGGACAATGGGATTTCGACGGGCTGCACGTCGTACGATTCGAGGTGAGGATCCGAGTCCAACATGAGCATGTACTCCTTTTCCAAGATCGACTCGAACTCGAAGACCTCGTCCGCGTGCGGCGAGGCGTGGCGTCCAGTGACAAACAGGTAATTCTTGGGGATCCGGCGGACCGGCATAAAGCGCTCCAAAAATCACACATCCGTGGAATCTTGCTTTCCCCACCCTGACTTGTCGACCCTCCATCGCGAGGGGCTCACGTAATGAGCGCATTGCAGTCTAGGTCGGGCAACGGTGCTTATGTAGTGCGCATATGGCAGTCAAGCCATTGCAGGTGCAAGCTGGCGCCTAGCCAACATGGCAGGTCTGCATCAGCAAGACGGCTGAATCGCTTCGATGAATGCCCTATAAATGGTGCAAACAAGCGGCGAAAGTTGCATAAATTGAGCAAGCGGCGATGAAAGATCTGCCGAAATGGGCTCTGCGCGGCTCTCTGGAGGTGCCCCTTCGTCATCCCGTCATCGGTCTGGACAACCGTTTGTCGCCGGGTCACTCCACTGCATCAACTTCACTGGTCAGTCCGACAATTTTCGCGGGCGGTTGACAAACACACACGGCGGATCGAACTGTTCAATCGAGAAAGCGCAGTCGAGCATCGGGACGACTGCCGGCATGGAAAGGCGCCTAATGACCTACCCAAAAGCTCTGGGACTCCCCCCCTTTTGAACAAATGAGGTGCCAATCGTGCGACTGATCGAACCGGATGAACGACGGGAATTTCTTGCAACCTTGCAGCGCAATGGTCAGGCAGAAGATGATTTCGAACTTCTTGAAGTGGATACAACTGACCCAAAAGGCGACGAGAACTTCGGTTTGCAGGGCTATGTGACGGTAACCCGACTGTCGACCCAAATTACAAGGGAATATCCACTCGGCGATGGAGCCGATTGGGTCCAGCATTTCAGGAGAGATCTCGAAGGCGGCACGTTCAATCAATCGGAATGAGTCTCGCATGCCCTTTTTGACGCTGGCCACCTACCCCACTTGGAAACGAGACGGCTTACGGTTGGGTCAAGAACCGAAAACTCTCTCATGAGCAGCCTTCTGGATTGGATCGAAAAGCATCCCGCGCTAGCGGCGTGGGTACAGGCAGTCGCCATCATTGTCGCGATTGCGGGAACGTGGCTGGCAGGTTGGCTCCTTCAGCGCACGGAAAGGCGAATGGAGAGGCGCACATTGGCGAAAGCGGTGAGCGAAATTGCCATGGCGGCAGAGGAGCTGGTACGACGCGTTATCAGCGAGCTGCCCGATAAGCAAGCCGTCAGCGCGATCGCCACAGGAGAAAGGTCATTCGATATTCGCGCGATTGATGAGCTTGAAGCTGCGATCGCCGCAATTCAGCTGCACAACCTCAGTACCCCTGAACTCGTGCGCGATGTCATCGCATTGCTTGCCAACATTCGTCAGCTTAGAGAACAACTGGCCAATGCAATCGCGACGCATCATCGTATGGACGCGGCGCATTTCAGCGAGTTCTTAGACACGCTGACGAAGGTCCACGCGGTGATCACCAAAATCAGTGTAAGCATTGCGACGCACGTGAGCCAAATCTAACGATCGGGGCTCGCTTTGCTACAGCCCCGACAAGGAGGAATCGTCATGCTCGGATTTGACCCACGTGCCGGCAAAATTGTCTGGACAGTTTTCTTATTCGCGCTTGCCGTACTGATCGTCTACAAGATTGCCTCCGTGCTGTTGGTCACGGTGTTCGCTGTGTTCTTCAGCTACTTGCTGTACCCGCTGGTCGAGCGACTGGAACGGCACATGCCGCGCAAGGTACCACGTAGCGTATCGATCGGTATCGTCTTCATCCTGGTCGTTGTCGTGGCGATCGTCGCTGGCTCGGTGTTTGGTGTGACGGTCCAGGACGAAGCGGGCAGGCTCGCCGATCAACTCCCAAAGTTGCTTGATACCAGCACCATGGCAGATCGTCTTTCGCTGCCGAGCTTCCTGGAACCATTGCGTGCGCGCATCCTGGAATTCGTACGTGAGCAACTCTCGACGAGTTCAGACCAGGCCATGCCGCTGGTTCGCAACGTTGGATTGGGTGTCATGCACGCGGCAAGCAATCTCGTCTATCTCGTACTTATCCCCATCATGAGCTTTCTGATGATCAACGAAGCACCGTCGATTCATGCCGCGCTGCTCTCGTGGATACGATCTTCCGATAAGCGCATGTGGGCGGGCATCATTGAGGATTTGGACACGCTCCTGTCTCGCTATGTCCGGGCGCTCTTGCTGTTGTCGCTGGCCACGCTGGTTGTCTACAGCATCGCGTTTTACCTGCTGGGTGTGCCCTATGCGCTGTTGCTGGCAACCACGGCCGCAGTGCTGGAGTTCGTTCCGTTCGCTGGGCCGTTGGCCGCGGTGGTGGCGACAGTCACGGTCGCCGGCTTTAGCGGGTATCCGCACTTGCTCTGGCTGATCGGATTCATCGTCGCCTACCGCCTGTTCCAAGACTACGCGCTGAACCCCTATCTGATGAGCGAGGGGGTGAAGGTCAGTCCACTCCTCGTCATTGTGGGGCTGCTCGCAGGCGAACAACTCGGTGGGGTTGCGGGCATTTTTTTGTCGGTACCCGTGATCGCCGCGCTTAAAATTGTGCTGTCACGAGCGTGGGCCGCACAAAGCCTAGGCAACGAGGTGCGTTGACCCACGGCAGCCATCGTTTCTGTAACCCTACAGTCATTGATGGCTGGGATACGAATCTACGGCGAGTGGAAAGGAGGCTGCCATGGTGGCGCAACCAAATCCGAAGCTGAACCATCTGCTGTCCGTGCTTCCTCCTGACGACTGGTCGAGAATCTCGCCAGAGCTTGTCCTGGTCGACATGCCGCTGGGGCAAGTTGTCTACGAATCGGGCGACCGACCTGAGTACGTCTACTTTCCCATCACGGCCATCGTGTCCCTGCTTTATGTCATGGAGAACGGCTCGTCAGGAGAAATCGCGATTGTCGGGAACGAAGGGCTGATCGGCATCGCCATCTTCATGGGCGGCGAAACCACGCCCAGCCGCGCAGTGGTTCAAAGCGCGGGAGCTGCGTATCGCCTGAGCGCTCGCGTCCTCAAACAGGAGTTCACCCGCGCCGGTGCCATGCAACGTCTTTTGTTGCGCTACACCCAGGCACTCATTACGCAGATGGCGCAAACGGCTGTCTGCAATCGCCACCACTCGATCGACCAGCAGTTGTGTCGTTGGCTGCTGCTCAGCCTGGACCGCCTGCCGTCCAACGAGCTGCGCATGACACAGGAACTGATCGCCAACATGCTGGGTGTGCGCAGGTCCGGCGTCACCGAGGCGGCGCTGAAGCTGCAGACCGCCGGATTGATCCGCTATAGCCACGGGAATATTGAAGTGCTGGACCGGCCAGGCCTCGAAGGCCGCGTCTGTGAATGCTACGCCGTGGTCAAGCGGGAGTTTGACCGCCTGCTCCCAGACCTTCAGGCGCTCTGATCGTCGGTCTGTCGTCCCTCAACGGTAGCGACCGCAACGGTCGCTCAGGGCTTGCGCTGCTTCTTGAGAGCTTCCTTCGCGTCGCCGTACGCGGCTTGCGCTTTTCCTGCAATCTGTTCGACCTTTCCTTTCGCTGCGGTTGCGTCTTTTCTGGTGACTTTACCGACGGCTTCCGTCACCTTTCCCTTCGCTTCCTCAATGCGGCCCTTCACTTGATCCTTGTTCATGACAACGCTCCTTGCAAACTCGGCACCCATGTTGGTCACCGGGTACGCCGTGTCTTGACCGTGCCCCGCATGGAGCTCCGAACTCCCAGGCGACCCGCGCAGACAAAGCCCCCGTCCAACGAATGACCATTCTTTCTCCAGCGTCGCAATACCGTCTGTACGGTGGCGGACGAAGGCGACATGTTGACGCCATCACCTGTTGTGTCGAACCGCTTGGTCGGCAACGTTGGACCGAAACTGCCGACGTGTAGCGCACGACGCCTCCCTCACAACCTCTGCTCAAGTCATACGTCTCGGTACGCTGTCGTACCGTCACCGCCGCCGCCGTCGCATAGGCTCAATGTACTTTGAGACATGGTGGAGACAGAGATGCGAAAAGACCGTTTGGTAGCAATGACGACGATGGCTGTCGCTACGACAATCAGTTTCATGACGCCCGGCCGCACAACGACCGGGGCATCGGAAGCAGCCGCGCACCAACCCGACAAGCGACACACGATCGATACGGCCGTCGACTCGACACTTGCGCGCCTGTATACCGCTGCCAATGGCTCACGTGAACTGGTTGGCAAAGCCCGAGGCGTACTGGTGTTCCCATCGGTCATTGCCGCCGGTTTTGGCATCGGTGGCCAGTATGGTGAAGGATCACTGCGCGCCGGCGGCGGCACGACTGGGTACTACAGCACGACAACGGCTTCGATTGGATGGCAGATTGGCGCGCAATCGAAAGCCATCATCTTCCTCTTCATGACCCAGGATTCGCTTGACCGATTTCGCAATAGCGAGGGCTGGTCCGTGGGTGGTGACGCGTCGGTTGCCGTGCTGAAGGTGGGTGCAAACGACACCATTGATAGCTCGACCGCGACTGGGCCAATCCAGGCATTCGTGCTCACAAACAGTGGATTGATGGCAGGCGTGACGCTCGAGGGCACGAAGGTCACAAAGCTCAAATCGCTGTAGCGAAAAAGTGAGGCCGCCGGCCGTCTGTGCGGCTTGTGTCATCGCCTCATCGTAGGGCTACGTTGTCAGGAGGACATCATGCGCGCGGTTATCTATACGGCCATGGGGATCTGGATCGCCTCGTTGGCTGGTTGCCTGTGGGTTCCTGATGGCGGTTACCACGACGCTCGACAGGGTGGCTATGAAAATGGCCAACGTGGCGGATACGAGGGGAATCGCCACGGTGGCTACGAACGTGACCATGAGGAGTCCAGAGATCATGAGCATCGCTAGGGGAGCCATCACTCGACGCCGCGGCTGGCTACCGGGTGATCATTGCTTTTCGACGGCACAAGGTACGCAATCTGGCGTGCCAGTGCGTACGCTACCGGACCGTTTTCAAGCCCGTTCCCATCTATCCTTTAAGGAGATGAGGCGCGCTCAGCCCCCACGAACAGCGATCAAGAAGAGGCGAGCGTCAACCTCATGATGAAACAACCGTGGAGCGCTTTTCGCCCAGCGTTGGGCACACGGGTGGGGGGGGGGAATCTACTCAACGAGGAGGACATCATGTCTCTCGGAATCCTACTGCTAATCGTCCTAGCCATTTTGGTGGTTGGGGCGTTCCCAAGGTGGTCCTACAGCAATGGTTGGGGCTATGCGCCAAGCGGTGCGCTCGGCTTGGGTCTGCTCATCGTTCTCGTGCTATTGCTCATGGGGCGACTCTAAAGCGCATGTTTCGGTACACCCCAAGGGGTCCGAAGCATAGGCGGCGGCACAGCGCAAGCATGAGGAGAACGTGATGCTCGATCAAACCATTCACCAATTCCCGGAGGTGGAGCGCGATGCATTTCGTGAGGTCTGCTTGCGAAACGGTCTGGCGCCCGATGGCTTCGACGTGTCCTCCGTCGAGCATTTTTCGAGCGCCTCGGCCGGCGCGGCGCTAGACCGCTGCATCACTGTACGGATGGGCAAGACTGCCCGCGAGTACGACGGAGCACTGGGCCCGGAATGGGTCATCGATTTTGAGGACGATATCCGGTCACGCGTTTTCGGATAGGTAGGGGGTCGGGCATATCGGATCCCCGGTCCTAAAGAGCGTGTCTTTAGGCCATCGGTTGCAGCTTCATTCGCTTGCGAGGCCCTATATGAATCCCATCACCGCATTCCTCGTTGTGCTTCTCCTGTTCCTGGGGGCTGCCACCGGCGTATTCGTCTCTGTTCTGCTGGCGCCCCTGTTTGCCATCGCCGCAATCCTGCTCGCCGCAACACTCAAGATGGCCAACGCATGGCAGAAGTTCGTCATCTTGCGTGCGGGCAAGCTACAAAGCGTAAAAGGGCCCGGGTTGTTCATGATCCTGCCGATTGTCGACAGCGTGACGGCAGTCATAGATGAACGCATCCAGACTACCGGATTCAATGCGGAGCAGGCATTGACGAAAGACACCGTGCCAGTCAACGTTGACGCGATCATCTTCTGGCACGTCCATGACGCACAGAAAGCCGCATTGGCCATTACCGACTATCGCCAGGCAATCGACCGCGTCGCGCAGACGTCGTTGCGTGAAATGATTGGGGCCTCGATGCTGTCGGCATTGCTATCCGATCGCAAAGCGGCAGATGAGCAGTTGCGCGCCGAGATCGGCGAGAAGACTGCAGCATGGGGCGTGACCGTATCCTCGGTGGAGGTGCGCGACGTGGCCATCCCCGTGGCACTCCAGGATGCGATGTCCAGGCAAGCGCAGGCGGAACGCGAAAAGCAAGCCCGCGTCATTCTGGGCTCGGCCGAAGCGGCCATTGCAGCCAAGTTTGTCGAGGCTGCCGGCATGTACGAGGGGCATCCACAAGCGCTGCAGTTGCGCGCAATGAACATCATCTACGAGACCACTAAGGAGCGCGGTGCGACGATCTTGATGCCAACGTCGATGGTCGACAGCATGAATCCCGTTGCGGTCGCGTTCGGGGTTTCCAGCAGTACAGAGCCGGCGAGTCCTGTCGTGCCGATCAAGACGGCGGTAGCTGCGGCGTAGCGATACGGAACACGGCATTCCCGCAGATGTGGGAATGCCGTGTTCCGCTTCCATGGTCTCGGCTAAGCCCTATTTTCCAACCTGGTTGCCCACCACCCCGCCAACGACTGCACCGCCCACTGTCCCCACGGCACTCCCGCCTGTCAGCACTGCGCCGGCGACACCGCCGACACCCGCACCGATTGCGGTGTCCGTACCGCGTCGAGACATCCCGGCACACCCAGTCGCAAGCGTCGCGATCAACACCATCGCGCCGCACAGTCCTGCTATTCGATCGTTACGCATTTTGTGCACCTCCGTCTCGATCGCACCCCAAGCATCTTGTTGCAGAGAACGCTGACGCGAGACTTGAATTTTCTGTACAGACCATGAACGGCGTACAGCCCGCCAGGGCACCCCTGCGGCAATAGGTAAGTGTCGCGCGAATGCCTCAAGGATCAATATCCTCGGTCACAGCAACGGTGTCGGTACGGCGGCAGACGCAAATGCACGGGGCTTGATGCTCGATTGTGTTCGCGCATCTAGTCGGCGGTGCCACGGGTTCGAGCAAGGAATAGAAAGAGCGAGTTCTGTACGGTACCGGGCCGACAGCGACTCCCCCATCACGTTACGCTGCAGTCACAAATTGCAGTGAGCCGGCACATCCCGGCATACCGAGGGAATCGCAACAAGGATCTCTATGAACAGTTCACTTAGCCTGTCAAACGGAATGCTTGAAATACGCACGACGCAGCGGAGTGACAGGCGATGGTTTTCTGAATATCGCTTTACGCCCAACAATGGACGTGTCACCGCTTGGGCACAGGCTGCGATTCCGGAAGGATTCGTTTCTTCTGGTCTTGCATTCAGCGCGGGGATACTACTGGGGCAACAATGCGCTGAGCTTACCCGCTGAAGCAGGTAGTGCCATTGTGGGAGAGGTACCGCCGCACGAGGTCAACATCGGCATGCTCACAATGTGTCTACGTGTCGACTCGTATCATAGGAGCATCGCCATGGCGGCAGCGCCCATGATCGCCGTGGCGGTCCAGCCCAGAACGATCATGGGTCGGCTTGCGGTGTAAGGCCCCATGACAGCGGGTTTCGAGACCAGCAGGATGATGACCACCATCAGCGGTACCGCCACCACGCCATTGATGACTGCGCTCCAAAAGAGCGCTTTCATCGGGCTGATCGGAGAGTACTGAATTGCAAGCCCTGCAAGTACGCTGACCGCGATGATGCTGTAGAACCCACGTGCGTCGCTTACCTTGTGTTCCAGCCCCTCCTTCCAACCCATGGTTTCGGAAAGCGCGTAGGCGCCCGAGCCGGCCAGCACGGGTACGCCGATGAGACCGACGCCCAAAATGCCGATGGTGAACAGCAGGTACGCAAAGTCTCCTGCAAGCGGCCGTAATGCACTGGCGGCCTGTGCCGCCGTCGTGATGTCGGTGACGCCGGACACATGAAGGGTCACGCCTGTCGCCAGGATGATGAAATACGCGGTCACGTTCGAATAAAGCATGCCGCTCCACGTGTCCCACCGGATACGCCGTAGCTCCGTGCCAGCCTTGGCGCCATCGCGTTTCAGCGATGGGCGCGCGTGCATGTCCTCAACCTCCTCGGAAGCCTGCCAAAAGAAGAGATAGGGGCTGATGGTGGTCCCGAAGACCGCAACGACCATGGATGCGGCGCTCGCTTTGAGCTTGAAGTGGGGCCACACCGTATGCAGCGCAACTTGGCCCCACGGGACATGCACTGTAAACAAGACGGCCGCGTAGGCCAGCAAGGAAGCTGTCAGCCACTTCAGAAAGAAGACGTAACGATGGTAAGGAACGAATATCTGCAGCGCCAGCGTGCCAAACACGACGAATGCCGTCATGAGGTGCCGGTCGACACCGGAAACAAGTTCTACGACCTCGCCCATCGCCGCGACGTCTGCGGCGATATTCAGTGTGTTTGCGACCAGCAATAGCAGCACGACAGCGCGCAGCACACTCGGCGGGAAGACATCCTTGATGTTGGCGGCGAGCCCCTTTCCGGTGACACGTCCCATGTTTGCGCACATGGATTGAATCGCGGCCATCAAGGGGAAAGCGAGCGGCATCGTCCAAAGCATGTCCAACCCAAACTGTGCGCCGGCCTGCGAATAGGTCGCGACCCCGCTCGGATCGTCATCGGCCACCCCGGTGATGAGGCCAGGGCCAACGCGGGACAAGGGATGATCTCTCAACCGCGCCCGCAAGGTGCGATAAAGATTGACCCGGTGGTGTCCACTGGCATCCATTCTGGGAGTCCTTGTTCACCGAAGGTCGGCTGGAGATGATCATAGCGCTCTACCGAGGACCAGAAGCATCGCGGGTCCGCAAAAGCTGTTCTGCAACATCCCTGTGCATTGGTCTGCGCATTGAATGAAGAGAAGCGCATCCAAGACCAGCAAGCAACACCGGAGGCACAGGAAGCGCTGCAAGCGCCCGGCTTGGGGACGAAAGGGTTCACCCCCGTGGCCTTTTCATTGCCTCCGCTTCTTTGGCCGCGTTTCGCTCCTCATAGGCCTCGGTAGGGTCCATTGCCTCGTCCACTGAAGATTCGGCACGCTCTGCGGATGCCTTCGCTTGCTCCAGAAATTCCACCGACTCCTCTTGCGCACCAATAGGAGGCGTCAGCATGTCTTTGAGCATGGCCTCCAACTCTGGCGTGTCCCACGGTTCATGCCGCCGCGTTTTGGCTTTGATGTAATGACGGATCTCGGCATCCTGGGCAGCGGTCAACGGGAGCCCTCGAAAAGTACGCCTTACGTTCGTATCTGGCATGACATCCCTCGCATAACTGATTATTTTGGAAAATCATTGACGAAACTCTGCCGCGCGCGTTCAGATTTGCCCCGTGAGCATCAGCACGAGCACGAAAAGAACAAGAACGCCAATGGCTCCGCTTGGCCCGTAAGTCCACTCAGCGCTGTAGGGCCACACCGGAATCGCCCCGACGAGAGCGATAGCCAAGATGGTAAGTAGCAGGACACCGACAGACATGACGCGCTCCTCTGGCAGGCTCCCGTGCACATCCTGGCGAACCCGCGTCCAACACGCTTCCAGTGCCAAATCGAGCCCGGAGCCGCAAGAACTCTCATTGAGAATACGTAGTTCCACCTTGATCCAGGGTAAATGCTTGGGAGCGTAAAGACGGTCCGGTACCGTACGTAACGTCCTACCGACGGGAGGCTTAAAGGATCGTGGTGGGAAGAACCGAGACACGCTGGAAGAAGGCAGTTCAGGCTGCCTAAACGTCCGGCAAGAAGCGATCGAACTACCGCTTGGATTGGGCCTACTTGGCGCTCCGAACTGCGCGATCCATTCTGGTTTGCCGCATAAGATGCGCACGACCGTTGCAATAACGGTCATTTCTCCCCGTTTGATGCACTACGCTTGCAGAGGCGGCAGCGAAGAATGGAGGCGCAGCATGACCCGTACAACCGAGTACCGAGGCTTCGAAATTCATCTGCAATTGATTGGGACGCAGAAGGACATGTTCGATCTGTGGTTCAGCATCGACGGCCCCATGAAGCCGCCTGGTGTCGCTGCGATAGGCAAGCGCATCAAGGTCCACGGCAGCCCTTTTTCTCGACGCTGGGCGCACCTGATTGGCGAACTGGCAGGCCGCGCCGCAGTAGACGTGATTCTTGGCCCAGAAGAGGAGCCTCCCGCGACGGACGAGCGATAAGTCGCCACATCCACCTCTCACCACGTACTGATTCCTTGGACAGTGTCAATTGGCATGCTGGTTTTCAGATCCGCGTTCTCAAGGGCCTGAACTTCCACGATCGGCCGCGACAATTTGACGTTACCAAACACCAGGGCAATGGGCACGTCCGCCGCATCGCGTCCGGTACCGATTCGCAGAAGCCCCATGGGCACCGCCGCCTGCGAGGGGTCGACCAGATACCATTGGTTTCCCAGAAAAACCTCCACGAAGGCGTGGAAGTCAGGCAATCCCAGCGATGGATCGGCACCATAGTCGAGACTGGTTGCGAAGCGCGCCGGTATGCTCAGCGCGCGGCACAATGCAATCATCAAGTGCGCATAGTCGCGGCACACGCCCTTTCGCTCCACGAGCGTGCCGACCGCAGACGTTCGCTCGCTCGTTGACTGCGGTACAAATCGCACGTAACGACAGACCCAGTCACGAATCCGGATAACCAGCGGATAGCCACGTTGGCAGCCGCCAAATTCCTGCTGCGCAAACTCCATGAGCCGGTCCGACTCGCAATAGCGACTAGGGGTCAAGAATGGGACAACGTACAGCGGTAAATCCGCAATAGGGACTTCGTGCAGCAGTTCGGCGGGCGTCAATAGGTGTTCTATGTCCACCGTCGCCTCATAGGTCAAGGTGAAGTTGCCCCGAGGCGCCCGTACACGCAAACGGCGATTGCGCAAGGTCGGTTCGGTATGAGGCACGGCCGACATCGCCGGCGTCAGATGCAGTGACTCGGCGACGATCGTCTGGCGAGACGTCTTCGCGGCGTGAACATTAAAAATGAAATCCGCAGTTGGATCACGTACCTCATAGGCCAAGCGGACTGAGTAGCGCATGCGAACCATACGACCCTCCTGTAGCCCCCGGAGCCACATGGTTGTTGGAAAAAAAGTGATGGGTGAATAGCCGCGTCGCGGAGTCCCGACCGTTGCCCAAAAACTGGTGGGCGATCACGCGAAGGCCATGGACTGAACGGGAACGAAGCCGTTGATGATCTCTTCAGCGCCCTTCATGGCGGCACGCTTAGCCGTACCGATGCTCTCCCATGGTTCACCGCTCAGGCGAAAAATACGGGAATGCTCCGCATCCGGAAATGCGCCTTCGAGGCAGATCATCACAGAGGCGCTGTATGACCGATCTGGACGACGCTCGTGCCATTCCCGAGGCGGGTCAAACAGGTAGATCAAGGGATAAACGTCGTACCCCTTGTATTGGCAAGTCGGATAGGCATCCATGGCGATCTCCGTTGGAGGGGGCACCCGTGCGGCAATAGGCATGTGTCGCGCGAATGTCCCAAGAACCAAGATCCTTGATCGCTGGGAAGGTGTCGGTACGGCAGCAGACGCATTGATCGCGTGGTCTGCTCCGATGTGTTTGTGCATGACGGTGGCGGTACAACAGCTTCGATCTAAGGGACCAACAACCGACCGACTTCTGTACGGTACCGAGCCGACAGGTCCTCACCAGCAAACTACGTTGGAATCACAAATAACAGTGAACCGGCACGTTCCGGCATACCAGGGTGACCGCAACGAGGATCTCCATAATTAGCTCGCTTGACCTGCCCAACGGAGCGCTCGAAGTGCGCACGACGCAGCGTAGTGACCGGCGATGGTTTTCCGAATATCGCTTCACGCCCAATGATGGACGTGCCACAGGCTGGGCAGGGGCCGCTATCCCGGAAGGATCCATTTCCTCTGGCATCGCATTCAGCGCTGGGATATGACCGGGGCAACAGTGCGCTGAGTTTGCGCGCTGAAGCAGGCAGTGCCATTGAGGGAGGCACGGCGCCAACCCGTTGCAAGAGGTCAGCGTCGAGATGCGCACAATGTGTTTGCGTGTCGATGCCTACAATGATAGGAACATCGCCATGGCGGCAGCGCCCATGATCGATGTGGCAGTCCAGTCCAGGACAATCCTGAGCCGGCTCGCGGTGTAGATCCCCATCCTAGCGAGGGACGAATATGAGCTCTTATGACAAGCTTGACGCAGCAATGAATGCGTTCGACAAGCGCAAGGCCGAAGAGAAGGAAGACGCTGCCGACAAGCAGATCGCAGTGGAAAAATTTCGGACCGATTTCGCGGCGTTCCGAATGAAGACAGCGCATCCCGTCTTTGAAGACATCGGCGCCCACCTGCAGAAACGCGGCCATGGCTTCAAAGTCGAAATGACGGCACTGAGCACGACGCTCCATGTTTTTCCCGCCGGCAGGGAGGCACAGGAATATGACTCAGGGCACGCCAACCAATACCCCAAGATCACGTTGATAGGCGACGCGCTCGACCAAAAAGTTCACGTGCACATGGTGGTTTCCAACCGTAGCGGAACGGCGTCAACCTCTGAGATCACCCTTGATCTGAGCGACCTGACTGCGAATTCTTTGCGCGATCTGATCGTGGAGTGCCTTGCGAAATCCTTTGCGGGCTGACTGCTCGATCGCAGCCCATGGTGGTGGAGCTAGGCCCCTTACAACGCCAACACACACAGCATCACGAATATTTGGCCCGCAGGCCAAGGCGACCATACACCCGACGTGGTGGATTTGCCTGGCCGAGGCTTGGGGACGCTGCCATATGCATAGTCGCAGACTCCTGGAAAGCTCTGACAGGCCGGGATGTGGTGCGTCGCGCGTGGCGCGCCAACGCGCCTCCACAATTCTGCCCCCGCAACCCACACGAGTTCCAAAGCCTGGATTGCGGTGTCCTTGCCAAGCGGAGTCCGAAAGCTGATGGATTGGCGGAGCTTTCCCGGAGCAGAACATCCGTGTCAAGCCTGAACCTCATATTGAGCAAGCGTCGACAAGCGTTGATCGATCATGGCGCAGCCAACGGTAAAGTGATACAGGCTTTGCCATGCGTAATCCTTGATGCCGAGCACGGCATGCATTTGGATATCGCGTTGCCAAGCTTGTCGAGCTAGGTTATAGGCGGCCATGGAGGGTTGCCAGTGTCGAGTCCCGGCGCGAGCGCGAAGCCTGTACTAGCACGAGCGAAGCAAGCCGGAATGGCCCAGCATTGACACCGCAACACGATCTACGCCATCCAGTTCAGCAAACTTCGCTATTTTTTCTAACTTACTTTGCTATTTTCTCTAAGCAAGATAGCGTTTTTTCTAATTTTCTTCGCTATGGCGACAACGGCCAACAGATATCTCAGAGGATCAGTGAATCAGCGGGGTGGCCGGCAACAGCTTGATGCCGGGAAGGTCGCAATGCGCGACCGCCTTGGCCACCGCTTCGATCGCGGCAATGCGGGTGAAACTCTTGCGCCAGGCCAGAACGACGCGGCGGTCGGGCACAGGCTCCTGGAAAGGCACATAGCTCAGCAGATCGGTGGCGGCGGGCTGCATGCTGGGCACCGATGTACGCGGCAGCACCGTAATGCCCACGCCGCTGGCAACCATATGGCGGATCGTTTCCAGCGACGAACCTTCGAACGTCTTCTGTATTCCGTCCGCGTTCTGCGAGAAGCGCGACAGCTCCGGGCACACGCCCAGCACGTGGTCTCGGAAACAATGCCCGTTGCCGAGCAACAGCATGGTCTGCTGCTTGAGCGCTTCCGGGTCAACCGACGACGCCTTGGCCAGTTCATGACCGCGCGGCACCGCCACGACAAAGGGCTCGTCGTACAGTGGCACCGTCATCAGGCCCGCTTCGGGAAACGGCTCGGCCATGATGGCGCAGTCGATCTCGCCCTGCTTGAGCAGCTCCACCAACCGCACGGTGAAGTTCTCCTGCAGCATCAGCGGCATCTGCGGGACGGTGTCGATCATCTGCTTGACGAGCGCGGGCAGCAGGTACGGCCCGATCGTGTAGATCACCCCCAGGCGCAGCGGCCCGGCCAGCGGGTCCATCCCCTGCTTGGCGATCTCGCGGATCGCCATCGTCTGCTCAAGCACACGCTGCGCCTGCGTAACGATCTGCTCGCCGACGGGCGTGACGCTCACTTCCGATGCGCCGCGCTCGAAAATCTGCACGGCCAGTTCGTCTTCCAGCTTCTTGATGGCGACCGACAGCGTCGGCTGCGAGACGAAGCAGGCCTCGGCGGCACGCCCAAAGTGGCGTTCCCGAGCGACGGCGACGATGTATTTGAGTTCAGTGAGCGTCATGACGATCAATCGGCTTGGGGATATCAATAGATTTTACCAAGGGACGTGCAATATTGCTTGGCGTTCGAACGACGACCCGGCATTGACAACGCTGCCATCCACCCCATCTTCCGGGGATACGCCCCACCGAGACAAAAAAGGAGCCGCCCCAGCATGAGTGACGAACCTAACGGCAGCCGATCCCTGCCCCGCGGCAGACGCCGCTTCCTGATGACGACGGTCGGGCTCATGGCAGCGCTGCATCTCTATATCGGGTGGCGGCTGCTCCCGGATCTGGGCTGGAATGGCGCGGGCTGGGCTGCAGGCGCCGTCTTCTTGTTCGTATCGACGGTGATGATTCCGACTGGGATGGCTGCGCGCTTCGTGATCCGCCCCATCTCGCTGGCGGATCGCGTGACCTGGTTTGGCGCGTTGCTGATGGGCCTGTTCTCGTCGCTGCTGGTGCTGACGCTGCTGCGCGACGTGGCGCTCATCGTGCTGCCGCAGGCCTATCGGCACGACTCGGCCCTGCTCGTCGTCGGCCTCACCGTGTTGGTGACCGTGATCGGCTATGTCAACGCACGCCGCATCCCCCGCGTCGCTCGGGTGACGGTGCCCATTGCGGACCTGCCCGCCGCGTTGCACGGCTTCACCATCGCGCAGATCACCGATCTGCATGTCGGCCCCACCATCAAGCACGCGTATGTGGCCGGCGTGGTCGAGCGGCTCAATGCGCTGCAACCGGATGTCGTCGCCGTGACGGGCGATCTGGTGGACGGCGAGGTTGACGTGCTGCGCCCGCATATCGCGCCGCTGGCCGGCATGTCGGCTCGGCACGGCGTTTATGCAGTGACGGGCAATCACGAGTACTACTCAGGGGTCGGCCCCTGGGTGTCGGAGTTCGAGCGGCTCGGCATGCGCGTGCTGATGAACGAGCATGCGGTGCTTGAACACAACGGCGCGCCGCTGGTGATCGCGGGCGTAACCGATTTCAGTGCTGGCAAGTTCGACGCTACACACGCGAGCGATCCAACCCGGGCGCTGGCAGGGTCGCCGCCCGGCGTGACGCCCACCATCCTGCTCGCGCATCAACCGCGCAGCGCTCCTGCCGCTGCAGAGGCTGGCTTCGACCTGCAACTGTCGGGGCACACCCATGGCGGCCAGTTCTGGCCATGGAGCCTGTTTGTTCCGCTGCAGCAGCCTTTTACAGCGGGCTTGCACAAGCTGGGGCGCCTGTGGATCTACACCAGCCGTGGCACGGGATATTGGGGGCCGCCCAAGCGGTTCGGCGCGCCGTCGGAGATCACGCTGATAAGGCTCGAGCCGGCCGTGGGCTAAGCCGCAAGCGCGGGCACCCAACGAAGAAAACGTTCAGTTGACGGAGATCACCACCCGCTCGATCAGGCTGATCGTGCGATGTACACGGCCAAGCGCGTGCGCAAGCAGGCTCAGTTGGCACACTAAACAAAGCGTGCGGCACCAGCCTTAGACACGCAGGTAGTGCTCGCGCTCGCCCAGCCAGCGCTTGAGATGGGTATCGACGGCTTCGGGAAACCGCGCAAGCATGTCGTCCGCCGCGCCCTGGGCAAACTCGACGAGCCACGCATCGTGGTTCAGATCGGCAAAGCGCAACATCGCTTCGCCCGATTGCCGCGCCCCGAGGAATTCGCCGGGCCCGCGAATCTCCAGATCGCGCCGGGCGATCTCGAAACCATCGGTGGTCTCGCGCATGGTCTGCAGACGCTGCTTGGCCGTCGGCGACAAAGGCGCCTGATACAGCAGCACGCAAACCGATTCCGCCGTGCCGCGCCCCACCCGCCCGCGTAGCTGGTGCAACTGCGCAAGGCCAAAGCGCTCGGCGTGCTCGATCACCATCAACGAGGCATTGGGCACGTCCACACCGACTTCAATGACGGTGGTGGCCACCAGCACGTGCAGCTCGCCGCCGGCAAAGGCGCTCATCACGGCGGCCTTCTCGGCCGAAGGCAGGCGTCCGTGCACGAGGCCTACCTTCAGGCCTTGCAGGCTTTCCGAAAGCGTCTCGAAGGTTTCGACGGCGGTCTGCAGTTGCAGCGCCTCGCTCTCTTCGATCAGCGGGCAAACCCAGTAGACCTGTCGCCCCTCGCGGGCGGCGGCGTAGATGCGTTCAATCACTTCGTCGCGGCGCGCATCGTTGACCAGGCGCGTGACGATGGGCGTGCGGCCGGGCGGCAATTCGTCGATGGCAGAGACGTCGAGATCGGCGTAATACGTCATCGCCAGCGTGCGCGGGATGGGCGTGGCGGACATCATCAGCTGGTGCGGCACCTGGGCGCGGGCGGCGGGCGCATCGCCATTGCCAGCCTTGCCCCGCAACGCCAGACGTTGCGCCACGCCAAAGCGATGCTGTTCATCCACCACGGCCAGGCCGAGCCGCGCGAACGCAACCGCATCCTGGATCAGCGCGTGCGTGCCAATCACGAGTTGTGCCGTGCCGGCCGCCACGCGCGCGGCCGCCTCGTCCTTCTGCTTGCGCTTGAGGCTGCCGGCCAGCCAGACGATGTCCACGCCCAGCGGTTCCAGCCAGGCAGAAAGCTTGCGGTAATGCTGCTCGGCCAGCAGCTCGGTCGGCGCCATCAGGGCGGCCTGCCAGCCGGCATCGATGGCCTGGCAGGCTGCCAGCGCAGCAATGACGGTCTTGCCGCTGCCCACGTCGCCCTGCAGCAACCGTTGCATTGGGTACGGGTGGGCAAGGTCGGCGCGAATCTCTTCCCACACGCGGGCCTGCGCGCCGGTCAGCTTGAACGGCAGGGCATTCATGAAGCGCGCGAGCAGCCCCTCCTTGCCGCTGTCGCGCAGGACGGGCGCGTTGCGCATCCGGCGCGCGGCCTGCGCGCGCTTGAGCGACAACTGCTGCGACAGCAGTTCATCAAACTTGATGCGCAGCCACGCCGGGTGCGTGCGCTCGACGAGGCTATGCTCATCGACATCGGGCGTCGGCTGATGCAGCAGGCGCACGGCATCGGCCGGCGTCATCAGCTTGAGCGGTGCGAGCGGGCCAGTGATGAGGCTATTCGGCAGCGTTTCCGGCAGCGGCGTACGCGTGAGCGCGTTCAGGATCGCCTTGCGCAGATAGGCCTGGGCCACGCCAGCCGTGCTCGGATACACCGGAGTCAGGCGATCAGGCAGCGGTTCATCTTCCGCCACGGCACGCACGGTCGGGTGCACCATCTCTGCGCCGAAGAAGCCGCCGCGTACCTCGCCGCGCACGCGCAGGCGCACACCCTCGGCCATCTGCTTGACCTGGCTGCCGTAGAAATTGAGAAAGCGCAGAACCAGCTCGCCCGAATCATCAGCGATATGCACGACGAGTTGTCGGCGCGGCCGGAACGCCACTTCATTGCGCGTGACGGTGCCCTCTACCTGCGCAGCCCAGCCGGTGTTGGCACGGGCCGTGGCTTCTGCAATGGTCAGCAGCGTGGTTTCATCCTCGTAGCGCATCGGCAGATGCAGGACGAGATCGACATCGCGGTGGAGGCCGAGCTTGGCCAGTTTGTCCGCCGGGCGGACGGTCTTGGCCGCTGCCTTGGCTGGCTTGTCTGCCGGAGCTGCGCGTTTTGGCTTCAGCGCCGGCGCGGTATCAGCGTCGGGCATAGGAGCGGCATCAGTGGCGGAACGGGCGCGAGACGGCACAGGGCGTTTACAATGGCGAACTTTGCGGTTTCGCCCGATTGTACCGGCGCCCGCCACCATCACTTGGCGCAATCCACGTCTGCGCCACTTTTCATGCTGACGCTGTCCGATTTCGATTTCGATCTGCCACCCGAGCTGATCGCACAAACCGCCCTGCCCGACCGCACCGCGAGCCGCCTGCTGGCCGTACGCCCCGCGGATGACGCCGTGCACTTTGAAGACCGCCAGTTTGCCGACCTGGTCGACTACCTGCGCCCCGGCGACCTGCTGGTCTTCAACGACACGCGTGTCATCAAGGCACGCTTTTTCGGCCACAAAGCCAGCGGCGGAAAGGTGGAGGTGCTCGTCGAGCGCCTGCTGGACGAACACACGGTGTTGGCGCAGATCCGCTCCAGCAAGTCGCCGGTCGAGGGCACCACGCTGCGCCTGGCCGACGCCTTTGACGTGACGGTCGGCCCACGCGCCGAACCGTTCTTCACGTTGCGTTTTCCGCAGCCAGCGCTGGAGCTGATCGAGCAATACGGCCGCCTGCCGCTGCCGCCTTACATCGAGCACGATCCGGACAGCTTTGACGAGACGCGCTACCAGACCGTGTATGCGCGCAATCCGGGCGCCGTCGCGGCACCCACGGCGGGCCTGCATTTCGACGATGCGCTGTTCGCCAAGCTGGACGCCATGGGCATCCAGCGCGGTTTTCTCACGCTGCACGTTGGTGCCGGCACGTTCCAGCCGGTGCGCGTGGAAAACATCGCCGAGCACCGGATGCACAGCGAGTGGTACCAAATTACGCCGGAACTGGCCGAAGCCATCCGCGCCACGCGAGCTGCCGGTGGCCGCATCATCGCGGTCGGCACCACATCGATGCGGGCGCTTGAATCGGCCGCGCAGCCGGACGGCACGCTCAATGCCTGCAGCGGCGAGACCGACATTTTCATCACCCCGGGCTACCGTTTCCGCGCCGTCGACCTGCTGGTGACGAACTTCCACCTGCCTAAATCGACGTTGCTGATGCTGGTATCGGCGTTTGCCGGCATGAACGCCATCCGAGACGCCTACCAGCACGCCATCGCCCAGCGCTACCGCTTCTTCAGCTACGGCGACGCCATGCTGCTGACGCGCGCTCCCTCCGAACCCGGCGAACCCCAATCGCTCTGATCATGCTCAAGTACGAACTGCTCACCACCGATGGCCTCGCCCGACGCGGCCGCATGACCCTGAACCACGGCGTGGTGGAAACGCCCATCTTCATGCCGGTGGGCACTTATGGCGCGGTCAAGGCGATGTCGCCGGCGGAGCTGAAGGACATCGGCGCGCAGATCATCCTGGGCAACACGTTCCACCTGTGGCTGCGCCCCGGGCTGGAAGTGATGGACGCGCACAAGGGCCTGCATGGCTTCAATGGCTGGGACAAGCCCATCCTGACCGATTCCGGCGGTTTTCAGGTGTTTTCGCTGGGTGATCTGCGCAAGATCACCGAAGAAGGCGTGACGTTCGCATCGCCCATCAACGGCGACAAGCTGTTCCTGTCGCCCGAGATCTCGATGCAGATCCAGCGCCGGTTGAACTCCGACATCGTCATGCAGTTCGACGAATGCACGCCGTACAAGATCGGCGATCGGCCAGCCACCGAGGCTGAAGCCGCCGCGTCGATGCGCATGAGCCTGCGCTGGGCGCAACGCTCACGCAATGAATTCGAACGCGAGAAGAATCCGAACGCACTATTCGCCATCGTCCAGGGCGGCATGTTCGAGAACCTGCGTGATGAATCGCTGGCCGGCTTGCAAGCCATTGACGCCGATGCCGGCGGCGAAGGTTTCGGCGGATACGCCATCGGTGGCCTGTCGGTCGGCGAGCCGAAGGAAGACATGATGCGCGTGCTGCAGCACGTGGCGCCGCGCCTGCCCGCCAACAAGCCGCATTACCTGATGGGCGTCGGTACGCCGGAAGACCTGGTGGCGGGCGTCGCCAGCGGCGTCGACATGTTCGACTGCGTGATGCCGACCCGCAACGCGCGCAACGGCTGGCTCTTCACCCGCTTTGGCGACATCAAGATCAAGAACGCGGTACACCGCAACGATCCGCGCCCGCTGGACGAGACCTGCGGCTGCTACACCTGCAGCAACTTCTCGCGCGCGTACCTGCACCACTTGCAGCGCGTCGGCGAAATCCTGGGTGCCCGCCTGAACACCATCCACAACCTGTATTACTACCTGGAATTGATGGCCGAGATGCGCACCGCCATCGAGTCGCACAGCTTTGCCGCATTCCAGGCGCGCTTTGCCGCAGACCGCGCGCGCGGGGCGCTGTAAAGGCGCCTCACCAGGGCGCTGGACGCGCCCATTTGCCGCAGCATCGCAATGGTAGAATGTCGGGTCCGATTTTTGACCGATTGACGAACCATTACGGAGTTCTGACGTGTTCCTGATTTCCGACGCTTACGCGCAAACTGCACCGGCAGCTGGTGGTGCCGCGGGTGGCCTGATGAGCTTCCTGCCCATCATCCTGATGTTCGTGGTGCTGTGGTTCATCATGATCCGCCCGCAGATGAAGCGCCAGAAAGAAACCAAGGCGATGCTCGAAGCCCTGGCCAAGGGCGACGAAGTCGTCACCGCCGGTGGCATTCTGGGCAAGGTGAGCAAGGTGGCTGAGCAGTACGTCACCGTGGAAATCGCTGCCAACACCGAAATCACTGTTCAGAAGAGCGCCGTGACGACCGTGCTGCCCAAGGGCACGCTCAAGGCACTGTAATCGGCCCATCCTGGCGCCGCGCACGATTGCGCCGGCGCCGGAACCCCAGGCAGCGCCTATTCTAAGAATCCGCGCCCGCGCCCCTCGGCGTCGCCTCTCTGCATTCCAAGATGAATCGCTATCCGCTCTGGAAATACATTGTGATCCTGGTGGCGCTTGCCATTGGGTTCATCTACACGCTGCCGAACTTCTTCGGTGAGGCGCCTGCTGTACAGGTGTCTTCGGGCAAGGCCACCGTCAAGGTCGACCTGAACGTGCAAAAGCAGGTCGAGAGCCTGCTGGCTGCGGCCAGCATTCAGCCCGACGGCGTGTTCTTCGACAACAACGGGACATCCGCCAGCGTGCGCGTGCGCTTTGCCGACACCGACACGCAGCTCAAGGCCAAGGACGTCCTGGCTCGCGGCCTGAACACTGATCAAGCCGATCCGACCTACATCGTGGCGCTGAACCTCCTGCCGGGCTCGCCGCGCTGGTTGAGTGGCGCGCCATTCTTTGCTAAACCGATGTTCCTGGGCCTCGATTTGCGCGGTGGCGTGCACTTCCTGCTGCAGGTCGACATGAACGGCGCCGTGACGAAGAAGCTCGACTCGCTGGCCGGCGACATCCGCACGCAACTGCGTGACAAGGGCATCCGCCACAGCGGCATCGATCGCAACAGCAACGCGATCACGATCAAGTTCAGCAACCCGGATGACGCCGAGCGCGCCCGCGGTCTGCTGGCCGACTCGACCCGCGAACTGGCCTACACCGTGGACAAGAGCGCCGACGGCGCCACGCTCACCGGTACCTTCACCGCCGCTGCGATGAAGGAAGTGCAGGACAACGCGGTCAAGCAGAACATCGTCACGCTGCATAACCGGGTGAATGAACTGGGCGTGGCTGAACCTGTGATCCAGCAGCAGGGTCCGGACCGTATCGTCGTGCAATTGCCCGGCGTGCAGGACACCGCCAAGGCCAAGGACATCATCGGCCGCACGGCAACGCTGGAAGCGCGCCTGGCCGATCCGAACGCGCCGCTCGCCCCGCGTGCCGGGGATCCGGTGCCGCTGGGCGACGAGCTGTTCACGCAAGGCCGCAGCGCCCCGGTGCTGCTGCAAAAGCAGGTGATCTTCACGGGTGACCGCATTACCAGCGCCTCGGCCGGCTTCGACCAGAACCACAACTCGTCGGTCGACATCACGCTCGACGGCCAGGGCGGACGCATGCTGCGCGATGTCTCGCGTGACAACATCGGCAAGCGCATGGGCATCGTGCTCTTTGAAAAGGGCAAGGGCGAAGTGCTGACGGTGGCGACCATCCAGTCCGAACTGGGCTCGCGCTTCCAGATCACCGGCATGGGCTCGACCGAGGCGGCTTCCGACCTGGCGCTGCTGCTGCGCGCAGGCTCGTTGGCAGCGCCGATGGAGATCATCGAAGAGCGCACCATCGGCCCGTCGCTGGGTGCCGACAACATCAAGAAGGGCTTCGATTCGGCGCTGTACGGCTTCCTCGCCATCTCGGTGTTCATGGTGCTGTACTACATGCTGTTCGGTGCGTTCTCGGTGGCGGCCCTGGGCGTCAACGTGTTCCTGCTGATCGCCCTGCTTTCCATGCTGCAGGCCACGCTCACGCTGCCGGGTATCGCGGCAATCGCGCTGGCGCTCGGTATGGCCATTGACGCCAACGTGCTGATCAACGAACGCGTGCGTGAAGAGCTGCGCAGCGGCGCATCGGCACAGATGGCGATTGCCGCCGGTTTTGACCGCGCCTGGGCGACCATCCTCGATTCGAACGTCACCACGCTCATCGCCGGTCTGGCGCTGATTGCCTTTGGTTCGGGCCCGGTGCGTGGCTTCGCCATCGTGCACTGCCTGGGGATCGGCACGTCCATGTTCTCGGCGGTGTTCTTCAACCGCGGTCTCGTGAACCTCTGGTACGGCCGCAAGAAGAAGCTGCAGAGCGTCGCCATCGGGCAGGTGTGGAAGCCGGGCAATACGAACACGCAATCGCCCGCCAAGTAATCACGCCACCCACAACGAATCTCGCATAACCGGCACCGCCCCCGGCACTACAGGGGCGGTCGCCACAAAGGGCAGACCATGGAGTTCTTCCGCATCCGCCGCGACATTCCGTTCATGAAGCACGCGTTGATCCTCAACGCGCTGTCGTTCCTGACGTTTATCGCCGCTGTCTTCTTCCTGTTCCACAAGGGGCTGCACCTGTCGGTGGAGTTCACTGGCGGTACGGTGATGGAAGTCGCTTACACCCAGGCCGCCGATCTGCCGAAGATCCGCGGTGACGTTGAAAAGCTCGGCTATGCCGACGCCCAGGTGCAGAACTTCGGCACCTCGCGCGACGTGATGATCCGCCTGCCGCTCAAGAACGGTCCGGACGGCAAGCCCATCGCCTCGGCCGTGCAAAGCCAACAGGTGATGACGGCCTTGAATGCCGCCAACCCTGACGCCAAGCTGCAGCGTGTCGAGTTCGTCGGCCCGCAGGTCGGCAAGGAGCTGGCCACGGACGGCCTGCTGGCGCTGCTGTTCGTGGTGATCGGCATCGTGATCTACCTGTCGATCCGCTTCGAGTGGAAGTTTGCCGTGGCGGGCGTGATCGCCAACCTGCACGACGTCGTGATCATCCTGGGCTTCTTCGCCTTCTTCCAGTGGGAGTTCTCACTGTCGGTGCTGGCGGGGGTGCTGGCGGTGCTGGGCTATTCGGTCAACGAATCCGTGGTGATTTTCGACCGGATCCGCGAAGCGTTCCGCAAGTACCGCAAGATGAATACGCACGAGGTGATCGATCACGCGATTACCAGCACCATCTCGCGAACGATCATCACCCACGGTTCGACCGAAATGATGGTGGTGTCGATGCTGGTGTTCGGCGGCCCGACGCTGCACTACTTCGCTCTGGCCCTGACGATCGGTATTCTGTTCGGCATCTACTCTTCGGTGTTTGTGGCAGCCGCGCTGTGCATGTGGCTGGGCGTCAAGCGCGAAGACCTGGTCAAGTCTGAAAAGAAGGCTGGCGGCCCGAATGAAGACGATCCCAACTTCGGCGCGCAGGTCTGAAGAGACCGCTCCGCACTGCCCCGGAGGACTCATTCTTCGGGCAACAAAAAAGCCCCGCAACTGCGGGGCTTTTTCTTTGGCTGTGACGTTTGCCAGGCTTATTGCTGCGCTACGCTGGCGTCTTGCTTGATGCCTTCCACCTGGATCTTGAGCTTGGTTTCCATGTTGAAACCGTAGGCCTTGCCGTAGTCGACGCCGAAGTCGTCGCGCTTGAACTTCATTTCGGCATCGGCGCCGCAGACTTCACGCTTGAGCATCGGATGCTGCATGCACTTGAACGCGTCGATTTCCAGCTTGGCCGGCTTGGTCACGCCGTGCAGCGTCAGTTGGCCTTCGGCTTCGGTCGGCACGTCGCCCTTGAACTTCGTGAAGTTGCCCTTGAACGTGGCGGTCGGGTACTTGGCCACGTCGAAAATCTCGGCGCTCTTGGCGTGCTCGTTCATCTTGGCGAGACCGAAGTCGATGCTGTCGGTCTGCACGGTCACGTCAATGCTGCCGGTCTTGGCGGCGCGATCCAGCGTCACGGTGCCGCTGGACTTCTCGAACTTGCCGCGCCACTTCGACAGACCGCCCATGTGGTCAGCTTCGAAGCTCGGGTAGGTGTGGCTCGGATCCAGCTGGTACGTGGCCGGTGCAGCAAAGGCGGCAGTGGCAGCAAAGGCCGACAGTGCGGCAACGAGGGTACGCAATTTCATGAGAACTCCTGCGGAATAAAAGCGGCACACGGGGGCCGAAAAACGTTGGATTGAGACTTCTGATTACTTCTTGGCGATAACAACGCGGAACTTGATCGTCACGTCGTCCGAGACGACCGACGTATCCTTCCACTCACCATCACCCACCTTGAATACGTTGCGCTTGACCGGCAGCGCACCTTCAAAGATCTGATTGGCGCCTTCCTGCTTGAACGTCACGGGTGCCGTCACGTCCTGCGTGATGCCCTTGATGGTCAGCTTGCCGACCACATCCACCTTGCCACCCGCGCCGGGCTTGAATGCGGACGACACGAACGTTGCCTTCGGATACTTGGCCGTGTCGAACCAATCCTTCTTCTTCAGTTCGTCGTTGTATTCCTTGCTGCCCACGTCGACGCTGGTGACATCGATGTCGACCTTGGCCGTCGATGCAGCCAGGTTGGCCGGGTTGTAATTGACGGCGGCGTCGAACTTGCCGAACTTGATGTCCATCGGCACACCGAGCTGCTTGCCGGTGGCGGTGACGCTGCTCTTGGCGGCATCCACCTGGGCGATGGCCGATACCGATACGGCAGCGATCGACAGCGCGCCGGCAGCAACCAGGGCAATGGCGCGGGGGCGCACAAAACGTTTCATCATCAGACTCCTTCGGTCAGGCCGGGTCATGCCGGCAGTCTTGGTCAGGATGGAAAGGCAGAGCGCCGGCACACCGTGCAGCGGCGCGTTTGGAGATCAGCGGAGGAAAGGCGCCATGCGGCGCAGCGTGCCGTCACGATCGACGACGTGGTGCTTGAGCGCAGCCAGAATGTGCAGCACGACGATGGCCGCCATGCTCCAGTTCAGCCATTCGTGCGCCATGCTGAAGATGTCCTTCAGCGCATCGCTCTTGTCGAATGGCATCGGCAGTTCCCACAGGCCGAGATAGACGACCTTGACGCCGGCTGCGACGCTCAGCAGATAACCGGTCAACGGCACAGCAAGAATCAGCAGATACAGCCCGACGTGTGCGGCTTCCGCGGCAGCGTGCTGCCACTTCGGCATGCCCGGCACGGGCCCTGGGGCGGGGTGCGTCAGGCGCCACAGCACACGGAGCACCGCAAAGATCAGCACAGTGATGCCGATCCACTTGTGATACGAGAACAGCTTCAGCTTGGTGGGCGTAAAGCCTGGGATATCGGTCATGTACAGACCGAGCCCAAAGGCCGCGAAGATCAGCAGAGCGACGATCCAGTGCATCGCAATCGCGGGTTTGGCATAGGCGCCGTGGTCAGCGGCGCCGCGCATGGCGAGATTCGAGTGGGCGGCTTGTGACATCGGTTCCCTCGGTATTTTGGAGCGCTCAGTAGGCGGCGCCTGTGGGTATGACCACGACGCCAAACGATTGTGCATTATTTGCGCGATCCGACCGGCCAAGGCAGCCCTAAGTTCATCAAGAAATTCAAATTTTTTGATTGACTAGGCACATCAATGCGAGCGGCTGGGTAAAAGGTTCTTCGGAAGCCACCAAGCAAAACGGCCCGCCCCCGGATTCGAGAGCGGGCCGTTCTTCACACGGCACCACCAAATTTTTGAAACAATCAGGCGATACGGCGTGCCAGTTCTTCCGCCTTGCCGATGTAGCTACCGGGGGTCATGTCGAGCAGCAGCTTGCGGGCGTCTTCGGGAATCGCCAGCGTGCCGATGAACTCACGCAGCGCCTCGCGCGAAATGCCCTTGCCGCGCGTCAGTTCCTTGAGCTGCTCGTACGGATTGGCGATGCCGTAGCGGCGCATCACGGTCTGCACCGGCTCGGCCAGCACTTCCCAGCAGGCGTCCAGGTCTTCGGCCAAGCGGGCCGGGTTGGTTTCCAGCTTGCCCAAACCGCGCAGGCACGCGTCGTAGGCCAGCAGGCTATAGCCGAATGCCACGCCGATGTTGCGCAGCACGGTCGAATCGGTCAGGTCACGCTGCCAACGCGACACGGGGAGCTTTTCCGACAGATGACGCAGCACCGCGTTGGCCAGGCCGACGTTGCCTTCAGAATTTTCGAAGTCGATCGGGTTGACCTTGTGCGGCATGGTCGACGAGCCGATCTCGCCGGCCTTGGTCTTCTGCTTGAAGTAGCCCTGCGAGATGTAGCCCCAGACGTCGCGGTCCAGATCCAGGATGATCGTGTTGGCGCGCGCCACGGCGTCGAACAGCTCGGCCATGTAGTCGTGCGGTTCGATCTGGATCGTGTACGGGTTGAACGTCAGGCCCAGACGGGTCTCGATCACGTTCTTCGAGAAGGCTTCCCAGTCGAGCGACGGATACGCCGACAGATGCGCGTTGTAGTTGCCCACGGCGCCGTTCATCTTGCCCAGCAGCTCCACGGCTTCGATGCGGCGGATGGCGCGGTCCAGGCGGGCGGCCACGTTGGCCATTTCCTTGCCCAGCGTGGTCGGGCTGGCCGGCTGGCCATGCGTGCGCGAGAGCATCGGCACATCGGCGTTGGCGTGGGCAAGTTCCACCAGGCGCGCCTGCACACGGCGCAGCGTCGGCACGATCACGGTGTCGCGCGCGCCCTTGAGCATCATCCCGTGCGAGGTGTTGTTGATGTCTTCCGACGTGCAGGCGAAGTGGATGAACTCGCTGGCGGCTTCGAGCTCGGCGTTGCCGCGCGCGCGCTCCTTCATCCAGTATTCGACGGCCTTCACGTCATGGTTGGTGACGGCTTCGATCTCTTTGATGCGGGCGGCGTCTGCCTCGGCAAAGTTTTCGACCAGGGCCAACAGGGCGCCCTCGGCGGCCGCCGAGAAACGCGGGATCTCGGCCAGGCCGGCCTGCGACAGGGCGATCAACCAGTGCACCTCCACCTTCACGCGATTGCGCATGAAAGCGGCTTCCGACAGCCACTCGCGCAGCGGATCGGCCTTGGCAGCGTAGCGGCCATCGATGGGAGACAGAGCGGTCAGGGCAGAAAGCGACGACATGGCAGGCGGGAAAAAATGTGAAGGGAATCTCAATCCGGACAACCCGGACGCGGCGTTGCGCGTTGAACCAAGGTGCATATGCGCACCCAAGCGAGCCCGCGATTTTACCACCCGGCACCTGTCTTTCACGGCCAATCCGGCCTAAGGCAAGCCTCCGTTTGGTTGAGTTGGGTTCAGGCGCCGCGCAGCGCACTCGGGAAAGTGCGCAGCTATACTTCGGCCTCCAACATGACATGCCTATGAAACTGATCGGATCGCACGCCAGCCCGTACACCCGCAAGGTGCGCGTCGTCCTGGCTGAAAAGAAAATCGACTACCAGTTCGTGCTGGAAGACGTGTGGAGCGCAAGTACGCAGATCCACCAGTTCAACCCGCTGGGCAAGGTGCCCTGCCTGGTGATGGACGACGGCGGCGCCCTATTCGACTCGCGCGTGATCGCGGAATACGCCGATACGCTGTCGCCGGTGGCGCGCCTCATTCCGCCCTCGAGCCGCGAACGCGTGGAAGTGCGCTGCTGGGAGGCGCTGGCCGACGGCCTGCTCGACGCGGCGCTCATGCTGCGCATCGAACATACGCAGCGCACGCCGGAACAGCGCAGCGAAACGTGGCTCGCGCGCCAGACCCACAAGATCGACCAGGCACTGCAAGCCATGTCGCAAGGCCTGGCCGACAAGACCTGGTGCAACGGCAATCACCTGACGCTGGCCGACATCGCCGTCGGCTGCGCGCTTGCCTACCTGGATTTCCGCCAACCGCAGATCGACTGGCGCGAACGTCACGCCAACCTGGCGACGTTCTACGCGCGCATTGAAAAGCGGCCGAGTTTCATGGAAACCCAGCCGCAGTGACAACAGAAACTCCCGGGCCTTACACGGCCACCGGATCAAACCGCTCGGCCTGGGCCATCGGCCAGTAGCGTTCGTACAGCTGAAAGCGATACCGCCCGGCCAGCAGATCGCCGGGTTCCAGGTACTTGAGCAGCGTCGAGAGCAACTGCACCTCGTTGCCCGACACGCGCCGCACGATGTGGTGCGCGCGGAAATCCGCCGGATGCTGCAGGCCGGCTGCCTGCGTCAATTCCAGCAGCGCGTGCAACGTGTGCGCGTGATATTGATGCACGCGCTCGGCCTTGTCCGGCACCACCAGCGCCTTCTGACGAGAAGGGTCTTGTGTCGCTACGCCGGTCGGGCAGCGGTCGGTGTGGCACTTCTGCGCCTGGATGCAGCCGAGCGCAAACATGAAGCCGCGCGCCGCGTTACACCAGTCGGCACCCATGGCCAGGGTGCGCGCCACGTCGAATGCCGTGACGATCTTGCCCGACGCGCCGATCCTGATCTTGTCGCGCAGGTTGGTGCCCACCAGCGTGTTGTGCACCAGCAGCAGTCCCTCCTGCAGCGGCGTACCGACGTGGTCTGTGAATTCGAGCGGTGCCGCGCCCGTGCCGCCCTCAGCGCCGTCAACGACGATGAAGTCAGGCAAGATGCCCGACTCCAGCATCGCCTTGACGATGCCGAAGAACTCCCACGGATGCCCGATGCAGAGCTTGAAGCCAGTGGGCTTGCCGCCGGATAGCGTGCGCAGGCTATCCACAAACTGCAGCAGACCCAGCGGCGTGCTGAACTCCGAATGCGCGGCGGGTGAAATACAGTCCTTGCCGATCTGAATGCCACGCGTGGCCGCAATCTCGGGCGTCACCTTGGCGGCAGGCAAGACGCCACCGTGGCCCGGCTTGGCGCCCTGCGACAGCTTCACCTCGATCATCTTCACCTGCGGGCTGCGCGCCTGTTCGGCAAAGCGGTCCGGATCAAACCGGCCATTGGCGTCGCGGCAGCCGAAGTAGCCGGAGGCGACTTCCCAGATCAGGTCGCCGCCTTCTTCACGGTGGTATGGCGAGATCGAACCCTCGCCGGTGTCATGGATGAAGTTGCCGAGCCTCGCGCCACGGTTGAGCGCGCGAATGGCATTGCCCGATAGCGCCCCGAAGCTCATCGCCGAAATGTTGAACACGGACATCGAATACGGCTTGGCGCGGCCCTCGCCCACCATCACGCGAAAGTCTGACGAGGCAATGCGCGTGGGCGCCAGCGAGTGGCCGATCCATTCGTGCCCCGCCACCTTCACATCGACTTCGGTACCAAACGGACGGCTATCGACTTCGCCCTTGGCGCGCTGATACACGATGCTGCGCTGGGCGCGCGAGAACGGTTTTTCGTCGGTGTCGTCTTCAACGAAGTACTGGCGGATTTCCGGGCGAATGAACTCGAACAGGAAGCGGAAATGGCCCCAGAGCGGGTAATTGCGCAGCACCGAATGGCGCGTCTGCGTGATGTCGTGCACGCCCAGGATGACGAACATGCCTGGAATGACCGCGCACACCCAATGCAGGCGCCCTGCTACCGCAAACCCCGCAGTGACGGCAAACAACAGCACAACGCCCGCGAAGGCCCAGTAGCGACGTGGCAGCATGACCAACCCTGTGTGAGACAAATCAGGGCGCAAGCTTAAACGAGTGCTGCAACAGCCGCAGCCAGCACAACGCAGTGTTGCAAAAACCGATCAGGCGATCGCTTTTTCCACGACAGCCGGTTCAGCCGCCGAAATAATGCCGCCACCCAGGCAGATTTCACCGTCATACAGCACGGCGGATTGACCCGGCGTAACCGCCCACTGCGCCTCGGGGAAGGTCAGCGTGAGCGCGCCATCGGCGGCGCGTTCGACCGTGCAAGGTGCATCCGCCTGGCGGTAACGCGTCTTGGCGCCAAGATGGGTGCCTTCGGCGGGCGCATGGCCGGCTACCCAGCTCAGATCATTGGCGTGCACGGTGTGCGCGAGCAGCCACGGGTGGTCATGACCCTGCGCCACGTACAACGTGTTGGCCGCCATGTCCTTGCGCGCCACGTACCAGGCGTCGCCGTTACCGTCGCGGCTGCCGCCGATGCCGATGCCTTTGCGCTGTCCCAATGTGTAGAACGCCAGGCCGATGTGCTCGCCGATGGTCTTGCCGTCCGGCGTCTTGATCGGACCGGGCTTGGTCGGCAGGTAGCGGTTGAGAAAATCGCGGAACGGCCGCTCACCAATAAAGCAGATGCCGGTGGAATCCTTCTTCTTGGCGTTGGGCAGGCCAATCTCGGCGGCAATCTCACGCACCTTCGTCTTCGGCATCTCGCCCAGCGGGAAGAGCGTGCGCGAGAGCTGTGCCTGGTTCAGCCGGTGCAGGAAATAGCTCTGGTCTTTCGTGTGGTCGAACGCCTTGAGGAGTTCGAAGCGGCCGTCGACCTCGCGCACGCGGGCGTAGTGCCCGGTCGCGATCGTGTCGGCGCCAAGGGCCATCGCGTGATCTAGGAAGGCCTTGAACTTGATCTCTGCGTTGCACAGCACGTCGGGATTGGGCGTGCGGCCGGCCGAATATTCGCGCAGGAAGTCCGCAAATACGCGGTCCTTGTACTCGGCGGCAAAGTTGACAGCTTCCACGTCGACGCCGATCAGGTCGGCCACCGATACCACGTCGATCCAGTCCTGTCGGGTCGAGCAGTACTCGCTGTCGTCATCGTCTTCCCAGTTCTTCATGAACAGGCCGACAACGTCGTAGCCCTGCTGTTTGAGCAGCCACGCCGTGACGGACGAATCCACCCCGCCGGACATCCCGACGACGATGCGCTTCTTGCTCATGGCTGCCCTCCCAGCCCGTACACACTGGCGTGCGTGTGGATGACGTCGAGCGGATAGCGCTTGCCGGCCAGGTAGTCTTCCACGCAGGCGAGCAGCAGCGGGCTGCGATGGCGCTCGCGGCTGGCGCGGATTTCATCCGGCGTCATCCACACGGTGCGGACGATGCCTTCGTCCAGCGAGCGGCGCGGGTCTTGGGGGCCGAGCTCGCCGGTAAAGGCCATCCGCACATAAGTGATCGGATCCCCCTGCGGCGGTTGGAACTGCGCCATGTAGCAGCCCAGGAGGGCGGTCGGCACAAAGCTGTACGCGGTTTCTTCCATCGCCTCGCGCGCGACGGCGTCGACCAGGCTTTCGTCCGGGTCGAGATGGCCGGCAGGCTGGTTCAGACGCAAGCCGACATCGGTGTGCTCCTCAACCAGCAGAAAACGCCCCTCTTGTTCGATGACGGCGGCAACGGTAACACTGGGTTTCCAGCGGACAGCTTGGTTCATGGCAAAAAGGCAACAAAAACAAGGCGTTATTGTAGCTGGAGGCTGCTCTCCCCGCTCGCCAGTGGCGTTGGGACAGGCACATACCGCCTGCCGGGCAGTTGTGAACAATTGAGCACACGTTTGCGCAGGATCGGCCCGCATTCCATGTCGGTTTGGATATTCGACATGGCATTCGATGAGCGTCCGTGCGCCAAAAAGTTCGGGTAAGCTGCACGTCGATCCTGATCCAGCGCGCCTTCGTTCACTTCGCGCGCATCCTAAACATAATCAGCGAGGAGAGAACACGATGCACATCGGCATCCCGCAGGAGACGCGGGCGGACGAGACGCGCGTTGCCGCGACCCCGGAAACGGTGAAAAAGTACGTGGCGCTTGGCCATCAGGTGACGGTGCAATCGGGTGCCGGCGTGGCCGCCGCCCAGCCCGACGACGCATATGTCGCGGCCGGCGCCAAGATCGGCACCGCGGCCGAGGCGCTCGGCGCGCAGATCGTGTTGAAGGTGCGCTCGCCGGAAGCCGCCGAACTGGCGCAGATGCAGCCGGGCGCGGTGCTTGTCGGCATGCTCAACCCGTTCGATGACGAGAACACGGCCCGCCTCGCTGCTGCCAACGTCACCGCGTTCGCGCTGGAAGCCGCGCCGCGCACCACGCGCGCGCAGAGCATGGACGTGCTCTCCTCCCAGGCCAACATCGCCGGCTACAAGGCCGTGATGGTGGCGGCCAACCATTACCAGCGCTTCATGCCGATGCTGATGACCGCCGCCGGCACCGTAAAAGCCGCGCGCGTGCTGATCCTCGGCGCCGGGGTGGCCGGCCTGCAGGCCATCGCCACCGCCAAGCGCCTGGGTGCCGTCATTGAGGCGTCCGATGTGCGCCCGGCTGTGAAAGAGCAGATCGAATCGCTGGGCGCCAAGTTTCTCGACGTGCCGTTCCTGACGGACGAAGAGCGCGAAATCGCGCAAGGCGTCGGCGGCTATGCCCGCCCGATGCCGCCCGACTGGATGCGCCGCCAGGCTGAACTCGTGCACACGCGCGCAACCCAGGCCGACATCGTCATCACCACGGCGCTGATCCCGGGCCGCCGCGCGCCAACGCTGCTGTCCGAAGCCACCGTGCAGGCGATGAAACCGGGCTCGGTCGTCGTCGATCTGGCGGCGGCGCAAGGCGGCAACTGCCCGCTGACCGAAGCTGACCGCGTGGTCGTCAAGCACGGCGTCACGCTGGTGGGCTATACCAACCTCCCGTCGATGGTGGCGGCCGATGCCTCTGCCCTCTACGCCCGCAACGTGCTCGACTTCCTCAAGCTGATCATCGACAAGGATGGCGGCCTGAACATCAACCGCGAAGACGACATCGTGGCCGCCTGCCTGCTCAGTCAGGCCGGCCAGGTGGTGCGCGCTCCCGCAGCCACGAGCGCCGCCAAATAAGAACGGAGACGGCGGCCTGCCGGACGTCACAACCCGGCGCGGTCGCCAGTGGCGATTTCATTTCTGTTTCAAGGAAAGCTTCATGCAACGCAACATGCTTCGCGCCAAGCTGCACCGCGCGACGGTCACCCAGGCCGATCTCGACTACGAAGGCTCCTGCGGCATCGACGAGGACCTCCTCGATGCCGCCGACATGCGCGAATACGAAAAGATCGAGCTGTACAACGTCAACAACGGCGAGCGTTTCTCCACCTACATCATCAAGGGCAAGCGCGGCTCGGGCGAGATCTCGCTCAACGGCGCCGCTGCACGCCGCGCCCACGTCGGCGACCTGCTGATCATCTGCACCTATGCGCCGATGAACGAAGAGGAAGTCGCCAGCTACAAGCCCAAAGTCGTGCTACTGGGCGAGGGCAACAAGATCAAGGCCATCAAGGAAACCTGACGCGCCAGGCGGCCCGTGTCTGCATGACAGGGCCGCTTTGCACATCGACCAAGAAGCGAGGAGGAGCACTCATGGAGCTGGTCAATCACACGGTGATCAATCTGATCATCTTCGTGCTGGCGATCTACGTCGGCTACCACGTGGTCTGGACGGTCACGCCGGCGCTGCATACGCCGCTGATGGCCGTGACGAATGCCATTTCGGCCATCATCATCGTCGGCGCCATGCTGGCAGCCGGCCTGACGCAGACGGGTCTGGGTCGCACGATGGGCGTGGTGGCGGTGGCATTGGCAGCGGTCAACGTGTTTGGCGGCTTCCTCGTCACCCAGCGCATGCTTGAGATGTTCAAGAAGAAAGAGCCGAAGGCCAAGGGCGGCCAGAGCGAGGGAGCCAAGCAATGAGCATGAACCTCGTCACCCTGCTGTATCTGCTGGCGTCGGTGTGCTTCATCCAGGCGCTCAAGGGGCTTTCGCATCCGACCACGGCGCGGCGCGGCAACGCGTTCGGCATGACGGGCATGGCGATCGCCGCCGTCACGACCATCGCGCTCATCTATAAGCTCAAGGCCGAGATGTTTGCGGGCACCGAGAGCGGCACCTCCACGGGTTTCATCCTGATCTTCGCGGGCCTGGTGGTGGGCGGCGGCATCGGCGCCTATGTGGCGCGCACGGTCGAAATGACCAAGATGCCCGAGCTGGTAGCCGCCATGCACTCGCTGATCGGTCTGGCCGCCGTGTGCATTGCCGTGGCCGCCGTGGCCGAGCCGTCGGCGTTCGGCATCACGATGGCCGGCGACAACGTGCTGCCGCTGGGCAACCGCGTGGAGCTGTTCATCGGCACGTTCGTCGGCGCCATCACGTTCTCGGGCTCGGTCATCGCCTTCGGCAAGCTGTCGGGCAAGTACAAGTTCCGACTGTTCCAGGGCGCGCCGGTGCAGTTTGCCGGCCAGCACATGCTGAACCTGTTGCTGGCGGTGGCCATGCTCGGCTTCGGCATCCTGTTCTTCCTGAGCCAAAGCTGGCTGCCGTTCATCATCATGACGGCCATCGCCTTTGTGCTGGGTGTGCTGATCATCATCCCGATCGGCGGCGCCGACATGCCGGTGGTGGTGTCGATGCTGAACTCGTATTCGGGCTGGGCGGCGGCGGGCATCGGCTTCTCGCTCAACAACCCGATGCTGATCATCGCTGGCTCGCTGGTGGGTTCGTCCGGTGCAATTCTGTCTTACATCATGTGCAAGGCGATGAACCGGTCGTTCTTCAACGTGATCCTGGGCGGCTTCGGTTCCGAAGCATCCGCCGGGGCCGCAGCGGGTGGCGGCGGGCAGCAGCGCCCGGTCAAATCGGGTTCGCCCGATGATGCAGCCTTCCTCATGGGCAATGCCGAAACGGTCATCATCGTTCCGGGTTACGGCCTGGCGGTGGCGCGCGCGCAGCATGCCCTGAAGGAGCTGACCGAAAAGCTGTCGGACAAGGGCGTGACGGTCAAATACGCGATCCACCCGGTCGCAGGCCGCATGCCGGGCCATATGAATGTGCTGCTGGCCGAAGCCGAAGTGCCGTACGACCAGGTCTTCGAGATGGAAGACATCAACGGTGAGTTCGGCCAGGCCGACGTGGTGCTCGTGCTGGGCGCCAACGACGTGGTCAACCCGGCCGCCAAGAACGATCCTAAGTCGCCCATTGCCGGCATGCCGATCCTGGAAGCCTACAAGGCCAAGACGATCATCGTGAACAAGCGCTCGATGAACGCGGGCTACGCCGGGCTCGACAACGAGCTGTTCTACATGGACAAGACGATGATGGTGTTTGGCGATGCCAAAAAGGTCGTCGAAGACATGGTGAAATCTGTCGAGTAAAGCGGTGCACTGACGGCCGTCAACGGGTCGTCAGGTCAGACGGGTTCCGCTTGCTCCCGGCGGCGGCAGACAGTAACGTAGTGAAAACGGGCAGCGCCGGCCAAACCGGCCTTGCGCTGCACCCTGCCCTCTTCCGATTCCTCCCGACGTATGCAACAGGACAGCGCCCTGCCGGTCTATTTCCACCCGACCCTGACGGTGGTGGTCGACGACAGCCAATCGTTCGTGGAAAGCCTCGGGTTCCAGATGGACCCATCGCGTGCGCTGTTGGCCTTCAATGACCCGGAAGAGGCGCTGGCGTGGCTGCGCCAGTGGCATTCGCTGCGCATGCCCGGCTTCCTGCCGGTGCGCGTCACCCACGATGATCTGACCTTCTCAACCGAGCGCCGCACCATCCAACTCGACGTCGACCGCGTCTACCGTCAGATTCACGAGGTCAACCGCTTCCTTCAGCCCTCGGTCATCGTGGTGGATTACTCCATGCCGCGCATGAATGGGCTGGAGTTCTGCGCCAAGCTCAAAGATCTGCCGTGCATGACGATCCTGCTCACCGGCATGGCCGACGAGAACATCGCCGTGCAGGGTTTCAACGACGGCCTGATCGACCGCTACATCAAGAAAGACAATCCGGCGATGGCGGAGCGGCTCAGTGCGGAAATCGAAGCACTGCAGGTGCGCTACTTCAGCAACCTGTCGAGCACATTGCGCGATCTGCTGTCGCGCCACTCGTTCAGCTTTCTCTCGGACCCGGCGATCACACGGCTCGTGCGCGAGCTGTCCTCGCGCTACCGCTTCATCGAGTACTACCTGTATCCGCACCCCGCCGGCGTCCTGCTGCTCACGGCCGATGGGCGCGCTACGCTCATGGTCATCGAGACCAACGCGAGCATGCTCACGCACCTGGAAAACGCCGAGGCGTACAACGCGCCGGATGCGCTGCTCAAGGGCCTGCACGACAAGCAGATCGTCCCGTTCTTCTGGCCCGGCGACGGCATGTACACCCCGGCCTGTGTGGAGTGGGAACAATATTGCTTGCCCGCGGAGGTATGCCAGGGGCGCGAGCCGTACTACTACGCCCTGTTCGACATGCCCAGCCACCTGCTGCCGGCACAGGTCTACAGTTACACCCAGTTCCTCACCAACTACAAACAAGATCCGGACGCGCTCACCGGCCGCAAATCACGCTGAGGTGGTGTTTCCGCTTTGCTCTGCACTGCGGGTTTCCGCATTGTGTGGGTCACATTGGGCAAGTACAATCGATTGCGTTATCCGGTAGCCATGACGTCAGAGCATGGCCCGGCTGAATCGCCCTGATGCATGCGTGGCATAGCTGCGGCATCATGGCGAACGAGGGTACCGGAATGCAACATACGATACGGCGCCCCGAGTTCATTACTGTGCGGGATTCTCCTTGAGAGACGATTTGGGATGCAGCAGCGGGCCGCGCGTTCAAGCAGCGCGCGTTGCGGATGTCAGGGGAGTGCATCGTTCCAATCTGGTCATGGTTCACGGTTGCACGATTCCCGTTGCCACGCTGTTGATCGGCGTGCAGTAGAGGTGCCGCGGTAGCAGTGCTGAAGGCGCCGGCTGCAGTCGATCATCTTCCCCGATTTTCTCGGAGCGGGTTTGGGCGAGAGACGCCCGGGCTGGCGCGTATTGCGCACGGTCTGCGGACGGCTTCAAGCACGCTTTCACGACTGATGCGGCGGCATGCCCGGCAGTGTCGGCGGGGCGCGCCGTGTTCGCGGTGCCCGGATTCGCAGTTCGACTCCGAGTGCGCGGTTGTTGGAGTGAGCGTCCCGCTTGGCAGACGTTTTCCCTGAAGTCTCCGGCAAATTCGCACCGTGTACTCACCCAACCAAATCGATCCCGCGGTCAGCTTCCGTAACTCACAGGGTCAGCAGGTCCGCGGCACCATCATCACGCTGCAGCGGCGTGCCCTGGTGATGGAGATCTACAACCCCTACTCGATCGTGCAGGTGAGCGAGGTGCTGTCCGAACTCGCGATCAAGATGGGGACGCGGCAAGCCTATCTCGGCAAGGCGGTGGTGATCAGCCTGGTGAACACGGGTCTGACCGCCGTCGTCTCGCTCACGCTGATCGACGAATGGCGCGAGCTGTCGGAAGTGGCCGACACGCCTGCCTCGGTGGGCGAAGAAGCGCGAACGTTCGTGCAGGAATGGCAGGAACGGTTCCGCATCCACCGCGACTACCAGATCGTCGTCAACGAGATGCGAGCCTTCCTGGCCGAAGTGTCGCGCTGGGTGGAACAGGTGGATCTGTCGAAGACATTGCCGCGCGAAGACAACAAGCTGCGCATGGATGTCTTCCAGGAGCTGGCCGAGCCGATCATGCTCAAGCTCAAGGGCTACATGGACGGGCTGGAGTCGGAGGCGGGCAAGGTCGAGGCGGAGCTTGCGCCGGCGCACCGCACGTTCGCGCAAGCCGCGCTGCATCCGCTGCTGTTGCGCGCGCCGTTCATCTATCGCACGTACACCAAGCCGCTGGGTTATGCGGGCGATTACGAGATGGTCAACCAGATCCTCTCAGACCCGCGCGAAGGGCCCAACACGTACTTCCAGATCGTCAACGCCGCCTTCCTGCGCACGGATGTGGCGGAGGCGCACCGCAACCGCATCGACATTCTCGTGCAGTATCTGAGCGACCTGGCGGCCCAAGCCAAGGCGGCGGGCCGCACGTTCAAGGTGCTCAACGTGGGCTGCGGGCCGGCGGTGGAAATTCAGCGCTTCATTCAGCAGCATCCGGAACCAACGTTGCTGTCGTTCGAACTGGTGGACTTCAGCGAAGAAACGCTCGACTACACCCGCGAGCAGATGCGCCGTGCGATGGACCGTGCGCGCAAGACCGTCACCGTCGATTTCGTGCATGAATCGGTGCATCAACTGCTCAAGCGCCGCATCACGGCCGACAGCCCGCAAGCCGGCGATTGCGATGCGGTGTATTGCGCCGGCCTGTTCGACTACCTCTCGAACAAGGTCTGCCAGCGGCTGCTTGCCTACTTTGCTTCGCGCACGCGCCGCGGCGGTGCCATCCTCGCGACCAACGTTCACGGCAACAACCCGATGCGGTTCGTGATGGAACACGTGCTGGAGTGGTACCTCGTCTATCGCGATGAACCGCTGATGGCCGAGCTGCTGCCCGAAGGCTCGCACGACGTACGTGTCTATACCGACGTGACCGGCGTCAACGTATTCGCCCAGGCCAGCGTGGCCGGGCTTGCCACATCCGCCGCTTAATCCGCTGCCCAGGAACACGCATGGAGCCCATTACACATCGCGGATACCAGGCCGAGCTGAAGCAGTTCCGGCTCGTCTTCAGCCGCATGGCGGCCGTGACCGGCATCGTGCTGGTACTGGCAGGCGTCGGGCTGGACTACGGCATGTATGTGGACAAGCTCTGGCTGTTTGCCTCGCTGCGCGTCATCACCTCGCTCATCATGTTCGGCGCGCTGCTTGTGCTGTATACGCGCTGGGGCGAAGAGCATGTGCAGAGCCTGACGTTCTTCTGGCTGATCTGTCCGCAGATCATGATCTCGTGGATGATCTACGACACCGAGGGCGCCAGTTCTCCGTATTACTCGGGGCTGAACCTGGCGATCTACGCGGTGGGCATGGTGATGCCGATCGGCTTTCTGCAAGCCGTGCTATTCGGCACCTGCACGTATATCTTCTGGGTGATTGCGTGCACATTGCATCCGGGCGGCATCCAGTCGCGCGAAATCTTCATCGTGCATTCGCTGTTCATCCTGTTCTCGATTGCGACGAGCACGCTCTACACGTACTTCAATGAGCGCGGGCGCTTCCAGCTTTTCCGGCTCAAGGAAGAAGTTGCACAGAAGAACGAGCAGCTCGCGCGGACCAATCAGGACCTCACCGACATCAAGGGCCAGCTTCTGCAGCAGGAAAAGATGGCCGCCATCGGCACGCTGTCGGCGGGCCTGCTGCATGAGATCAACAACCCGGTCAACTTCTGCCTCATGGCGATCGCCGTGGCGCAGGAAGACCCGACCGCCAAGGGCAGCCCGATGCTGCTCGAATGCCTGACCGATGCCAAGGAAGGCATGCAGCGTGTGCAGCACATCGTGTCGGACCTGAAGACCTTCGCCTACCGCAGCCCCGAGAAAGGCGAGGCAAATGCGCCGTTCCTGGCGGAAAAGGCCATTGACTCTGCCATCCGCCTGACCAGCCACGAGTTGCGCGGTGTGACCCTCGAACGCAAACTGCCGGCCGACACGCTCGTGCGCGGCGACGAGGCGGCCATCATCGGCGTGCTGATCAACCTCTTGTCGAACGCGGCGCTTGCCATGCAAAAGGTGCAGCGCGAGAACCCCCGCATCGAGATTGCCGCCGAATGGATCAACAACCGCCTGCATGTGGTGGTGACTGATAACGGCCCTGGCATCTCGGAGAAAAACCTGTCGCGCGTGTTCGAGCCGTTCTTCACCACGCGCGATGTCGGCAAGGGCCTGGGCCTCGGCCTGTCGATCAGCTACAGCGTCATCCAGCGTCATGGCGGCACCCTTGCCGTGACGAGCCAGGAAGGCGAATGGGCGCGCTTCACATTCGATCTGCCGCGCTCGGAGTAGACGCATCATGGACACCACGCCGGACACCGTCACCATTCTCTACGTCGACGACGAAGCGCAAGCCTGCAAATGGTTCGCGCGCACGATCGGCGCCGGCTACGAGGTACTGACGGCCAACAGCGTCGAAGAGGCCAAGACCGTGCTGCGCGATTCGCACGAGCGCATCAGCGTGGTCCTGACAGACTTCCGCATGCCGGGCGGCGACGGCACCGAACTGCTGCGCTTCATCGATGCGGAATACGGCGACATCGCCACCATCCTCGTCACCGCATATGCCGACAAGGACCTGCTGATCCAGGCCGTGAATACCGGACGCGTGTTCAAGATCCTGGAGAAGCCCTATCAGCCCGAAGACGTGCGGCGCTCGCTGCAGGAGGCGCTGGCACTGCGCCAGGACCGCCTCTTGCGTACCCAGCGCCTCATGGCAATCGACGAAACGCTGGCCTTTCTTGCGCACGAGCTGAACACGCCGCTGGCCGCCATCTCCAACTTTGCGCGCGGCATCCGCATGCGCGTGGACCAGACCGAACCCACGCCCGGGGCCCTTCCCGAAATCGGCCGCGCGGCCGATCGCGTGCAGGACAACGCGCGCTATTGCCTCTCCGTCATCGCCACGTTCCTGAACTCCGTGCGCAACACCTACGGCAAGCCCGGCACAGCGGCCACGCCCAACAGCGCGGGCGGGCTGATCCGCTCGTTGTTCGACACGTACCCGTTCACGAACGCGCAGCGCGAATGGGTGTCGTACCGCGTGGAAGACGATTTTCCGATCCAGACGCTGCCCAACTGCGTGATGCTGGTGCTCTCGTCGCTCACGAGCAACGCGTTGCAGGCGCTGCGGCACACCAATGCGCCGAAGCTTCAAATCGTTGCCAGCCGCGTGCCGGACGCCGGCAACGCCCAGCACATGATCCGGATTGAGGACAACGGCCCCGGTATCGCGCCCGACGTCCTTGCTCGGCTGACCATCGACCCCGTGACAACGCGCGCCGAAGAAGGCGGCAACGGCATGGGCATGATTTTTTGTACGCGGATCATGCAATCGTTCGGGGGAGCGATTGCGATTGATTCTGCACCCAGCGCAGGCACGCGCGTGACTCTGACGTTCCCATGACAAGACCATCAACACTACGAACCACGCCGCACGTGATCCGCGCGTTCGCCGTATTGGCTGCATTTGCTATGAGGAGTGACGGATGACCAATCCCGGGGGCAACGAGCCCAAGATCCTGTACGTGGACGACGAGACATTGGCGCTGACTTACTTCGGCCGTGCCATCGGTTCACTCGCGCCGGTCGTCACCGCCACCTCGGTCGAAGAAGGCAAGCGCATGCTCGACCAGCACGCCGCCACGCTGGGCGTGCTCGTGTCGGACCAGCGCATGCCGGGTGAACTCGGCAACGAACTGCTGCGCTACGCACGCGAGCGCTATCCGCACCTCGTGCGCATCCTGACCACCGCCTACTCCGAAATCGAAGACACGGTTGAGGCAGTCAACCAAGGGCAGATTCACCGTTACATCAAGAAGCCGTGGGACATCACCGCGCTGCGTGTGGAACTTAAGCAGGCGTTGGAGTTCTCCGATCTGCGCCGCGAGCGCGACGCGCTGCTGCGCGAGAAGATGACCGTACGCCAGAGCCAGACGCTCACGCATCGCATCGGCGCGCTGCAGACGCTGTACCTCGCAGTGTCGGGGCTGTCGTCGTTCAGCGCCGTCAACGATTACCTGCGCGCCGCAGCGGCCGTTGGCCTGCAATCGCTGGCACAGCCCGACTGGGCGATGAAGGATTACACCGAGCTGGTCGGCGAAGAAAGCCTGCGCACCGGCGAGTTCAGCCACGCAGTGCGGCAGGCATATCTGGACTTGTCGTCGCGCTTTGACAGCAAGCCCGCGGCGCAAGCGTTGGAAGTGCTGGCGGAGGTGCTTCACGGCAAGGTCTCGCCGTCGGGCAGCGATGCGGCGGCGGTAGTGGATCTCACCGCGCTGACGGAATTCCTGGAGGCGGCGTCCACGCACAAGGTGTCGGAATCGCATGCCAAGTGGCTGGCGTTCCTGCTGTGGCTCGACGGCAAAGGCTGGTCGCTCACGGCAGAGCGCGATGGCGCGACGGTGAAGCTGCGCCTGCTGGACAACCAGACGCAGCTCACGCCGGATCAACTCGCGGCGTGGATGGAGCATTTCCAGGATCTGCAGGCCGCCTGAAGCGGGCCCGCAGTTGTCACACAACGCCGATGCTTATGCGTCGGCGTTGTCGTTTGAAGTACCGTCCTGTGCAGGCCGCTCGGGTCGATCGCGCATGCCGCCCTTCACCATATCGAAGCGAAACAGACGGCATTCGATGTTGCCGTTGTAGAGCGGTGTGCGCTGCGATTCCTTCAGCCGCATCCGACGCGGCATCGAGAGATCGCCGGTAAAGACGAACGCCTTCCAGCCCGCGAACTCGCGCTTGAGCGTGCCGGCAAAGGCCTGCGCAAATTCGTTGGCGGCAGCCTCTTCCTCGGGGTCGACGGGCGGTGGCGGTTCGGGCTGACGCAGCTCACGCATCGGACGGCGCCCGTCGTCGCGCGGGGCGCCCATGGCGCGGCTGGCGCGCTCGAACACGGTGCCATCTTCCTCGCCCTCCCCTTCCGGCCGGCGACGGCGCGAGCCGTGTGCACCACGCACCACAATACGCTCGCCGTATGGGGGATTCATCAGCAACACACCGGCGGTCTCGAATGGCGGCTTGCCGAAGCGCGCATCGACCTGCTTGAGCACCGGCTCGCCCGGCAGGCCGGCACGTTGCCAGTTGGCAGCGGCATAGGCGAGCATGTCGGTGGAAATATCGGCACCAGCAACCAACGGCGGCGCACGGCGCATAGATGCCGCGGCCGCATCGGCGGCGGCTTCGCGCAGGCGCTTGAAACATTTGGCGTCATGGTCCTGCAACCACTCGCAGGCAAAAGCGCGTTGCCCGCCTGGCGCAATGCCAAGCGCACGCTGCGCAGCTTCAACGAGGAACGTGCCGCTGCCGCACATCGGATCGTAGAACGGCATGCCGTGGGCACCCGTCCAGCCCGTCAGGCGCAGGATGCCGGCGGCGAGGTTCTCCTTCAGCGGGGCCTCGCCCTTTTCCTGGCGCCAACCGCGCTTGAAGAGCGGCTCGCCGGTGGTGTCGAGGTAGATCGTGCAGTCCGTCTCGGTCAGGTACGCGTAGATGCGTACGTCGGGCGAGACCGTATCGACGCTCGGGCGCGCGCCCATGCGCTGGCGGAAGCGGTCACACACCCCGTCCTTCACGCGCAGGCCGACAAACTTCAGGCTTTGCAACGGCGATTTGTGCGCCGTCACGTCCACGCGGATCATCTCGTCGGGCGTGAAGTAATCTTCCCAGCGCTGCGCGGCGGCCAGCGCGTAGATGTCGTCCTCCGAGCGATACCCGCGCGAGCCGAGCCGCATCAGCACGCGGCTGGCAATGCGGCTGTGCAGGTTGACGGCATACGCCGCGCCCTGCGTGCCGAAGAAGTGCACGCCGCCCGGGACGGTGCGGCCCACCTCGAACGCGGCCAGCTCGTCCACCTCGGGGCGGATGGCGATTTCGGCCAGTTCATCGGCCAGCGCCTGTTCCAGCCCGCGGGGGCATGGCGCGAAGTAAGCAGTTGCCATCGGAAAACCAGAAAAAATCAGAATGGCTTCACGACCACCAGGATCGTGATCGCCAGCAACAACAGTACCGGCAGTTCATTGAACCAGCGATAGAACTTGTGGGACCGTTTATTGGCGCCCGCCTCGAACTTGCGCAGTAGCACGCCGCAACCGTGGTGATAACCGATCGTCACGAGCACCAGTGCGAGCTTCGCGTGCATCCAGCCATTGGGCGGATACAGCCCGATGCGATATCCCAGGAACAGCCACAGCCCAAGCAGGATCGCGACAATCGCCAGCATGGTCGTGAAGCGGAACAGCTTGCGCGCCATGATCAGCAGGCGCGTGATGGCCGCGCGCTCGGTTTCCATCGCAAGATTGACGAAGATACGCGGCAGATAGAACAGCCCGGCAAACCACGACGCAATGAAGACGATGTGAAAGGCTTTGACCCAGAGCATGCGAACCGTCCCGTGAATGATGTGAAGCGCGATCGGAAAAAACAGCGCGCCGCTCGTGGCGGCGCTTAACGTGCAGCAAGCGATATCAGGTGCGAATCTCGCCGTGCCCGAACACGACGTACTTGAGCGAGGTCAGCCCCTCCAGCCCGACCGGCCCGCGCGCGTGGAGCTTGTCGTTGGAGATGCCGATCTCGGCGCCCAGGCCGTACTCGAAACCATCGGCAAAGCGCGTGGATGCGTTGATCATCACGCTGGCCGAATCGACCTCTCGCAGGAAGCGCATGCCGGTCGAATAGTTCTCGGTGATGATGGAATCGGTGTGTGCGGAGCCGTAGGTATTGATGTGCTCGATGGCGGCGTCCAGGCCGTCGACGGTACGGATCGACAGGATCGGCGCGAGGTATTCGGTGTGCCAGTCGGCCTCAACGGCGTCCTTCAGATTGCCGAAACCGGCAGCTTCCAGCGTGGCACGCGTGGCCGGGCACACGCGCAGTTCCACACCCTTGTCCTGGTAGATCTTTGCCAGCGGCGGCAGCGCGCGTGCAGCCACGTCGCGCGACACAAGCAGCGTTTCCATCGTGTTGCACGGCGCGTAGCGCTGCGTCTTGGCGTTGTCGCATACGCGCACGGCCTTCTCGATGTCGGCATCGACGTCGATGTAGACGTGGCAGATGCCGTCCAGGTGCTTGATCATCGGCACCCGAGCTTCTTCGATCAGACGCGCGATCAGGCTCTTGCCGCCGCGGGGGACGATCACATCGACGTACTCCGTCATGGTGATGAGCTTGCCGACCGCCGCGCGGTCCGTGGTGGCCACCACCTGCACAGCATTGGCAGGCAGGCCAGCATCGGCCAGCCCTTCCTCGATGAGCGCCGCCAGCGCGCCGTTCGATTCGATCGCTTCGGAGCCGCCGCGCAGAATGGTCGCGTTGCCCGACTTGATGCACAGCGCCGCGGCATCCACCGTCACGTTCGGCCGCGACTCATAGATGATGCCGATCACGCCAAGCGGCACACGCATCTGGCCGACCTGGATGCCGGTTGGACGGAACTTCATGTTGCTGATCTCGCCGATGAGGTCGGGCAGCGCGGCGATCTGCTCCAGGCCAGCGGCCATGGTGTCGATGGCGCGGTCGGTCAGCGTGAGGCGGTCGATGAAGGCTGCATCCTGGCCGTTGGCGCGGGCACGCTCGACGTCGCGGGCGTTGATCTCTTTGAGCTTGGCGGCATCGCGACGGACGGCGGCCGCAATATGCAACAGCGCGCGGTTCTTTTGCGCGGTGCCGGCACGTGCCATGCCGCGCGAGGCGGTGCGCGCCTGACGGCCAACCAGGGCCATGTATTCGTTCACGTCGAGCTGCTTCATGATCATCGCGACCGGCGGACTGCCGGCAAATTCAGTGTGAGGACAATTCGGAGGCTTGCGCCGATGGCGCGGATCAGGCCGGCACCGGGAGGCTGCCCGGCCGCGCGATGCGCATCGCCAGTTGCAGCAGGCCATCCCATGGTTCAGCCGGAAGCAATGGTTCGCGCAACCCCTTGACCTGCCGATCCAGCTTGGCAGCCATCGAGAGCGCGCCTTCCAGCTCGCGCTGCGACAGCCGCTGGGCCGCCTGCGGCACCAGCCGCTCCCGCGGGCCCCAGACCCGAAGCTCCCGCAGCATGGACGCCACCGGTTTGCCCTGGGCCACGCCCGAGGCGATTTTTGATAATACGCGAATTTCTTCGGTCAACGTCCAGAGGACCAGGACGGTCGCTTCGCCCTCGCCGCGCAGGCCTTCGAGCATGCGGACCAGCCGCGGCACATCGCCCGCCAGCATGGCTTCCGACAGCTTGAACACGTCGTAGCGCGCCACGTTGAGCACCGCGTCGTGCACATCGTCGAACGTCAGCACGCCCGGCGGATGCAGCAGACCAAGCTTCTGGATTTCCTGATGCGCGGCCAGCAGGTTGCCTTCCACACGGTCGGCAATGAACTGCAGCGCGCGGCGGCCGGGCTCGCCAGGCTCCACGCGCTGCTGCTGGCGCGCCAGGCGCTCGCCAATCCAGCCGGGCAGCTTGGTGCGATCCACCGAATCGACCTTGATCGACACGCCAGCGCCTTCCAGCGCCGCGAACCACGCCGACTTGGCAGTCGCAAAATCCAGACGCGGCAGCGTGATCAACGTGAGGGTATCGGTGGCGGGGCCGGACGGTGTGCCCGCAGCCAATGCGCGTAAGGCTTCGCCGCCATCCTTGCCGGGCTTGCCGGACGGAATGCGCAGCTCGACGATCTTGCGATCCCCGAACAGCGACATCGATTGCTGCGCCTCGGTGACGCGCGACCATGAGAAGCCGCGCTCGACGCTCATCACCTCACGTTCGGTAAAGCCCTGCGCGCGTGCGGCCTGGCGCAGCGCGTCGACGGCTTCCAGCGCGAGCAGGTGCTCGTCGCCATGCACCACATAAAGCGGCGCGAGCCCCTTGGCGGTGGCCTGCTTCAGATGACCTTCGAGCGCATCGAGCCGCAATTGCATGGCAAACCTTGCCCTGATCCGCCGCTTACGACGGCAGCTTCACGGCGGCCAGACGCCGCACGAGCTGGTTGATCGTATCGCCCTGCATGTCGCGGTAGAGCGCCGCTTCTTCGTAGTCCTTGGCAAGCACCTGCGTCTCGTTGTACGAGAGATCACGGAACTGCGTGATTTCCGATGGCGGGATCAGCAAGTTGTCGTGCGCATCGCGCAGCTGGAAGCGGAAGCGATACGTGATGCGATATTCGCGCACCACACCTTGCGGCGTGAGCGACGAGATGGTCTTCACGCGGTCTTCGGCCAGCACGTCAAGCAGCGCATCGGCGTCTTTCTTGTCCGACACGATGATGGTGTCGGAACCGTTGTCGATCAAGCGACGCAACTGCGCCCGCATCTGCGAGTTCTGCGGCAGATTGATGTACAGCCGCTTGAACGCGAAATCGGCATTGCCCCGCATGTGGAAGCCGCAGGCGGACAGCGCCGGCAGCGCGATCGCCACGGCAAGGACAGCGCGACCAAAGCGGCGGCGGGACAAACCTCGGGACAACGACATAACCATGCGTTCCTTGAGTGGGATGGCCGCTCAGGCCACCACGTTCACCAGACGGCCCGGCACCACGATGATCTTCTTGGGCGGCTTGCCTTCAGCAAATTTCTGGACCGCTTCATCCTTGGCGGCAATCGCTTCAATGGCAGCACGATCGGCGTCGGCGGGCACGACGATGCTGCCGCGCACCTTGCCGTTGACCTGCAGCACGAGTTCGATCTCGCTCTGCACCAGCGCGCCTTCGTCGACCTGCGGCCACGGGGCGTCGAGCAAGTCGCCATACACGCCGGCGTAGCCCAGTTCCGTCCACAGCACGTGCGTGATGTGCGGCACCACCGGATACAGCACGCGCAGCAGCAGCCCCAGGCCTTCGCGGCGCGCATCGGCGCCGGCGTCCTTGGCGCCTTCCAGCGCGTTAAGCATCTTCATCGTCGCCGAGACGACGGTGTTGTACTGGAGGCGCTCGTAGTCGTAGTTGGCCTGCTTAAGCACGGTGTACAGCTCGCGACGCAGCGTGCGATCGGCATCCGTTGCACCCGCCACGACGCCATTGCCATGACCGGCGCGAATGGCGTCGCCATGGGCCACGCCAAAGTTCCACAGACGGCGCAGGAAGCGCGAGGCACCTTCCACACCGGCGTCGTTCCACTCGAGCTGTTGCTCGGGCGGCGCGGCGAACATCGTGAACAGGCGCGCCGTGTCGGCACCGTACTGGTCGATCAGCGCTTGCGGGTCGATGCCGTTGTTCTTCGACTTCGACATCTTCTCCACGCCGCCGATCACCACGGGCTGGCCATCGGCCTTGAGCGTGGCGCCCACGGGGCGGCCGCGTTCGTCGGTCTGCACGTCAACATCGGCCGGATTGATCCACTGCTTCTTGCCCGAGGCGTCTTCGCGATAGTACGTCTCGTTGAGCACCATGCCCTGCGTGAGCAGGTTGGTGAACGGTTCGTCGAACTTGACCAGGCCCAGGTCACGCATGACCTTGGTCCAGAAGCGCGCGTACAGCAGGTGCAGGATGGCGTGTTCGATACCGCCGATGTACTGGTCCATCGGCATCCAGTAATCGTTGCGGGCGTCGACCATGGTCTCGCCGTCCGGGCACGTATAGCGCATGTAGTACCAGCACGAATCGATGAAGGTATCCATCGTGTCGGTCTCGCGGCGCGCGGGCTTGCCGCACGACGGGCACGTGCACTCCAGGAAGCGCGGGTCCTTGGCGAGAGGGTTGCCCGTGCCGTCCGGAACGAGATCCTCGGGCAGGCGCACCGGCAGATCCTGCTCGGGCACCGGCACGACACCGCAGCTCTCGCAATGAATCAGCGGAATCGGCGTACCCCAGTAACGCTGGCGCGAGATACCCCAGTCGCGCAAACGCCAGGTGGTCTTCTTCTCGCCGAGACCCTTGGCGGCCAAATCTGCGGCCACGGCATCCACGGCCTGTTGGTAGTTCAGGCCGTCGTACTTGCCGCTGTGGAAGAGCACGCCGTGCTCCTTGTCACCGTACCACTCGGCCCAGGTGGTCGTGTCGTACGGCTGGCCCTTTACGTCAATGACTTGCTTGATCGGCAGGTTGTACTTGTTGGCGAAGGCAAAGTCGCGCTCGTCGTGCGCGGGCACGCCCATCACGGCGCCATCGCCGTAGGTCATCAGCACGTAGTTGCCGACCCACACCGGCACGGATTCGCCCGTGAGCGGGTGCGTGACGGTCAGGCCGGTCGGCATGCCCTTCTTTTCCATGGTGGCCATGTCGGCTTCCATGACGCTGCCGTGCTTGCACTCTTCGATGAACGCGGCGAGTGCCGGGTTGGTCTGCGCAGCATGCGCGGCGATCGGGTGCTCGGCGGCCACGGCGCAGAAGGTCACGCCCATGATGGTGTCCGCACGCGTGGTGAAGACGTACAGCTTGCCGTCGTTGATGAGCTTGCCGTCATCCCCGGAAACGTTGTGCGGGAAGGCAAAGCGCACACCCTCGCTCTTGCCGATCCAGTTCTGCTGCATCAGCTTGACGCGCTCGGGCCACCCAAGCGGGTCGAGGTCGGAGAGCAGCTCCTGCGCATACTTGGTGATGCCCAGGTAGTACATCGGGATCTCACGCTTTTCCACGACCGCGCCCGAGCGCCAGCCGCGCCCGTCGATCACCTGCTCGTTGGCGAGCACGGTCTGGTCAACCGGGTCCCAGTTGACGGTGCCGGTCTTGCGATAGGCGATGCCCTTTTCGAGCATCTTCAGGAACAGCCACTGGTTCCAGCGGTAGTAGTCGGGGCTGCAGGTCGCCACTTCGCGCGACCAATCGATCGCCAGGCCCATCGACTGCATCTGCTTCTTCATGTAAGCGATGTTGTCGTACGTCCATGCAGCCGGTGCCACGCCGTTGTTGAGCGCCGCGTTTTCCGCCGGCATGCCGAAGGCGTCCCAGCCCATCGGCATCAGCACGTTGTATCCCTTCATGCGCAGCTGACGCGTCATCACGTCGTTGATCGTGTAGTTGCGCACGTGGCCCATGTGCAGCTTGCCCGACGGATACGGCAGCATCGAGCAGGCGTAGAACTTGGGCTTGTCCGAGCCGTCAGCAGCGCGCGCGTGTTCGGTCACCCGGTAGGCGTCCAGGGCCTGCCAGTGTTGCTGCGCTTGCTGTTCGACTTCAGACGGGGAGTATTTGTCTTGCATGGTGATGGGTCGTCCGGGTGCCCCGGGCGATTGCAGCCGCGCCACCAACGCGCGCAGCCGGATTGAATAACGGAAAAGGCCCGATTATACCGTCGCCACCCGCCCCATCCGGGCGATCGCGAGTGGAGAAAAAGGGCGCCGGACAGGCCTGCCGGCGCCCCTTTCCAGCCCGCCTGATTTACAGGCCGAGCACGTCGTTCATGTCGTACAAGCCCTTCTTGCCAGCTACGTAGATTGCAGCGCGCACGGCACCTTCGGCATACGACTGGCGCGTGTTGGAGCGATGCGTGATCTCGATGCGCTCGCCGTCACCGGCAAACAGCACGGTGTGGTCGCCCACGATGTCGCCGCCGCGCACGGTGGCAAAACCGATGGTGCCCAGCTCCCGCGGGCCGGTCTCGCCTTCGCGCGCATAGACGGCCCGGTCGGCCAGCTTGGTACCCTGTGCCTCGGCCACGATCTCGCCCATCTTGAGCGCGGTGCCAGACGGCGCGTCAATCTTGTGCTTGTGGTGCGCCTCGATGATCTCGACGTCGTAACCCTGCGCCAGGATCTTGGCGGCGACTTCGATCAGCTTGAAGGTCGCATTCACGCCCACGCTCATGTTCGGTGCCCAGACCACGCCGATCGATTCACCGTAGGTCTTGAAGCTGGCCTTCTGCTCGGCCGTGAAACCGGTCGTGCCGATCACCACGGCAGTTCCCAGCTCACGCGCCACATTCAGGTGATTGAGCGTTGCGTCAGGACGCGTGAAATCGATCAGCACGTCGGCCTGCGAGAGCCCGGCGCGCACGTCGTCGGTCACGATCACGCCGGTGGTCTTGCCAAGCTTGGCGCCCGCGTCCTGGCCTACGGCATCGCTGCCCGGGCGGTCCAGCGCGGCGCCCAGCGTCACGCCCGGCGTGCGCAGTACGGTGTCGATCAGCATCTGGCCCATGCGGCCCGAGGCGCCTGCAATCGCAATTTTCATGTCGGTGGAAGCGAAAAGCTGCAAAAGAGAAAGCGGTCTGTAAAACGCACAAGCGGCGGAACCCGTCCGCCGCTCGCTCGAAGATGGTGCGCCGGTGTTCTGGCTACGTGCGCCCCTGGGCGTTCAGGGCGACGTAGTGGCCGGCGGCGGAACGCTGGTGTCGGTACCGCCACCGCCGGTGCGGTGCTCCGGCAACGTCACGTCAACTTTGTTTTTGGAGCCGGTGGTCGACTGCACACGGTCGGCTGCTTCAGCCGATGGAATCGACGGCGCACGCGCTGCCGGTGCGGCACCCGCAGCAGCGGCGGCTTGCGCGGCGTCCTTCTTCGGGCGCTTGATGCCGTCGATTTCGGAGATCAGCTCCGATTCGGACGGCAGTTCATCCGCGCCCACCCATTTGGCCAGGCGATCGCCGTCAAACCACACGGTCAGCTTGCGCTCCTGCACAACGGCCGTGTTGCCCCGCTTGAATGAGAAGATGTAGTCCCAGCGGTTGGCATGGAACATATCCGTCAACAGCGGCGTGCCCAGTACAAAGCGCACTTGGTCGCGCGTCATGCCTTCCTTGAGCTGCGCCGCCTGTTCGCGCGAAACGAAATTGCCTTGCACGATATCGATGCGATACGGCGTGATGGCATTGGCGATCTTGCGCGTGGTGCTGTCATAGGTGCCGCATCCGGCCAGCAACGCCGACGCAGCGAGCATGGCACCCACCATCAGACCGCCGCGACGGGCGAAGTGGGCAAAACGGACAGGACTGCGCGCAAAGGAAAAGGTCATGAGCGATCGGCCTTCAAACGGTTCCGGACATGCCGGTACGGGAGGAATCGGCGAGGGCCAGGCACATCGTGCAGGCCCGTCAATAGGACTTTTGCCGCCAAAACCCTTATGATTGGAATCCGAACATTGTACTCTAGGGAGCCTGGCGCATGCCGAGTCCTGCAGACCTCAAGAACATCGGTCTGAAAGCCACGGTGCCGCGGTTGAAGATCCTCGAGATCTTTCAGACCAGCGAAGAGCGCCACATGAGCGCCGAAGACGTGTACCGCATCCTGCTCGCCGAGCACATGGACATTGGCTTGGCCACGGTCTATCGCGTGCTGACGCAGTTCGAGCAGGCGGGGCTGCTGTCACGTAACAACTTCGAATCCGGCAAGGCGATCTACGAACTCAACGAAGGCAAGCACCACGATCACCTGGTGTGCCTCGATTGCGGCCGCGTGGAAGAATTTTTCGATGCCGAGATCGAGCAGCGCCAGCAGAGCATTGCCCGAGCGCGCGGTTTTGCGCTGCAGGAGCACGCGCTGTCGCTCTATGGCAATTGCGTGAAGGAAGCCTGCCCGCACCGACCAAAGCGCTGAAGCGTTATCGCAAAAGAAAACGGCCGCATCGTCTGCGGCCGTTTTTCATTGGAGCGGCGAGATGGCGGATGTCAGACGGACAACCGCGTCTCGCCCTCCTTTTCTGCGTCGCCCTGGCCGCCTTTCTCGGCCTTGCCGTGCGCATTGGCTTGCATGGGCGGATGCGCCGGAACACCCGACGCCTGCCCGGTGTATTCGGCCACGACCTGCTTGAAGAGCTGACGCGCCCACACCAGCATTGGATGCGTGTTGCGGCTGCGGTGCCACAGCATGTTCAGGCCCAGCACGGTTTCAAGCTCCGCCGGCAGCGGGAACGCGTTGAGGTCGTACATCTTGCAGACCATATCCTTCATCAGCGAGTTGACCGTGAAGATCATGTCGGTCTGGGCGGCCACTTCGCCCTGTGTGCGCCAGCTATGCACGGTCATGGTCGAGTTGCGCTTGAGGCCACGCTGCTGCAAGGCGTAGTCCAGTGGAATGAGCGAGGGAGCGACGCGACTGCCGGGGCTGCCCTGCGCGATGAAGATGTGCTCGCAGTCGAGGTATTGCTCGAGCGTGCAGCGTTCGCCCAGGATCGGGTGGTCCTTGCGTGCGCAGACCCACATGTTGAAGGAGGTCACCACCTCTTCCATGATCTCAGGGTGGCGCGTGGGGAACGGCGAGAACGCCAGATCCAGCTCGTTGGCGCGCATGGCGGCTACATCGGCTTCCCACGAGGACGACTCGGTCAGGCGCACCTGCAGTGCCGGCGCCAGCCGCTTGATGCGCAACAGGAAGCGATCGAACAGCGCATCGCCCAGCGTGCCGGCAAAGCTGACATTGAACGTGCCGGTGGCTTCGGCCGGGTCAAACGTGGCGATGTCGCCTTCGTTGATGGCGGCCCACAAGTCGAGCATCTCGCGCACCTTGGGGCCCAGTTCCAGCGCCTTGGGCGTGGGAGTCAGGCCATGCGGCACACGGATGAAGAGGGGATCGTCGAAAATTTCGCGTAGACGGCCCAGCGAATGCGAGACAGCCGGTGCGGTCATGTGCATCTTTTCAGCCACGTAGGTGGCGTTGCGCTTGCTGAGCAGCTCAACAAAAATCACCAGCAGCTTGGTATCGACGTTGACCATGGGACGCCTTGGCTCGAACACGTTGGAAAACTGGAAAGGCAACCATTGCCGAGGCAATGGGTCGGATGCGGCGTAAAAGCCCGCCACATCACAATGTAGTAATTGTTCAGTGTACGGACTGCAACCCGATTTTCAAAGCGAATTCCTGTAGCGCGAATTCGAAACTTGCCCGCCCGCAAACGTTTCTTTTCAGTTCTTAACAAACCGGGATCGAACATGCGCGGAGTGGCGCGTGGCTGTGACGGCTGCTCCGCTTCGCTCACTTATGAAAAACGCGCCCGAAGGCGCGTTCGTCTGTTCCATTGATCGGGATTACTTGCCGACCACGCGCGCCATTTCCAGGCACTTGTTCGAGTAGCCCCACTCGTTGTCGTACCAGCTCACGACCTTGATGAAGGTGCCGTCGAGTGCGATGCCGGCTTCGGCGTCGAAGATCGAGGTGCGTGCATCGCCGCGGAAATCCGTAGCGACGACCTTGTCTTCGGTGTAGCCCAGCACGCCCTTCAGCGCGCCTTCGCTCTGTGCCTTCATTTCGGCGCAGATTTCAGCGTACGTGGCGGCGCTTTCCAGTTCGACGGTCAGGTCAACGACCGACACGTCCGAGGTCGGCACACGGAACGACATGCCGGTCAGCTTCTTGTTCAGTTGCGGGATCACCACGCCCACGGCCTTGGCGGCGCCAGTGGACGACGGGATGATGTTTTCCAGGATGCCGCGGCCGCCGCGCCAGTCCTTGTTGGACGGGCCGTCAACGGTCTTCTGCGTGGCGGTGGCAGCGTGCACGGTCGTCATCAGGCCGCGCTTGATGCCCCACTTGTCGTTCAGCACCTTGGCAACCGGTGCCAGGCAGTTGGTCGTGCACGAAGCGTTGGAGATGATCGCCTCGCCCTTGTACGTTTCGTGATTCACGCCGTACACGAACATCGGGGTGTCGTCCTTGGACGGGGCCGACATGATCACCTTCTTGGCGCCCGCGTCGATGTGCTTCTGCGCGCCTTCCTTGGTCAGGAAGATGCCGGTCGATTCGATCACCACGTCGGCGCCGACTTCGCCCCACTTCAGCTCGGACGGATCCTTCACGGCGGTCAGGCGGATCTTCTTGCCGTTGACGACGAGCGTGTTGCCGTCGACCGACACTTCACCGTCGAAGCGGCCGTGCACCGAGTCGTACTTCAGCATGTACGCCAGGTAGTCGGGCTCGAGCAGGTCGTTGATGGCAACGACTTCGATGTCCTTGAAGTTGGCGGCGGCGGCGCGGAACACCATGCGTCCGATGCGGCCGAAGCCGTTGATGCCGATCTTGATGGTCATGGTCAGTCTCCTGATAGCAGAAAAGAAATCGACGGTGCGATAAAAACCAGCGCGGCACCTCGTGGGTGCCGCATACGCAAATTCAGTTAAGCAACGACGCTCTTGGCGGTGTTCACCACGTTCTCGACGGTGAAGCCGAAGTGCTTGAACAGCACGCCCGCCGGGGCCGACTCACCGAACGTGTCAATACCGACCACGGCTTGTACCTGGTACTTCCACCAGAAATCGGTCACGCCTGCCTCCACGGCGATGCGCGGCACGCCGGCCGGCAGCACGCTCGCTTTGTAGGCCGAGTCCTGTTTGTCGAACACGGTGGTGGCGGGCACCGAAACTACGCGCGCGTGGATGCCCTCGGCGGCGAGCTGGTCTGCTGCACCGACTGCCAGGCCAACTTCCGAACCGGTGGCGATGATGACCACGTCCGGCTTGCCGTTGGGGGCATCGCGCAGCACGTAGCCGCCGCGAGCAATGGCTTCGCGCGTGGCCGGGTTGCGCGCCTGGAACGGCAGGTTCTGGCGGCTGAAGATCAGGCAGCTCGGGCCGTTTTGGCGCTCGATGGCGGCGGCCCAGGCGACCGCCGTTTCGGTGGTGTCGGCGGTGCGCCAGACATCCATGTTCGGGATCAGGCGCAGGCTGGCAACGTGCTCGATGGACTGGTGCGTCGGGCCGTCTTCGCCCAGGCCGATGGAGTCGTGCGTGAAGACGAAGATCGAGCGGATCTTCATCAGTGCGGCCATGCGCAGCGCGTTGCGGCTGTAATCGGAGAACGTCAGGAACGTGCCGCCGTACGGAATGTAGCCACCGTGCAGCGCGATGCCGTTCATGATGGCGCTCATGCCGAACTCGCGCACACCGTAGTTGATGTGGTTGCCCCAGGCATCCACACGCACGGCCTTGCTGCCGCTCCAGTTGGTCAGGTTCGAGCCGGTCAGGTCGGCCGAGCCGCCCAGCAGCTCGCCCAGCACCGGGCCGTAGGCTTCGAGCGTGTTCTGGCTGGCCTTGCGCGTGGCAATGGTCTCGGCCTTCTGCTCGCACTTCTCGATGAACTCGGCGACGGCCTTGTCGAAGGCTTCCGGCAGTTCGCCACGCATGCGGCGCTCGAACTGCGCAGCCTCGGCCGGGTAGCGCTCGGAATACGCATCGAACAGGGCATTCCAAGCCTTTTCCAGTGCCTGGCCCTGGCCCTTGGCATCCCAGGCGTCGTACACGGCCTGCGGAACTTCGAACGGAGCGTGCGGCCAGGCCAGCGCTTCGCGCGCGGCAGCGATTTCAACGCCGCCCAGCGGGGCGCCGTGCACATCGTGACCGCCTTCCTTGTTGGGCGCGCCCTTGCCGATGAGCGTGCGGCAGCAGATCAGGGTCGGCTTGTCGGACTTCTTGGCTTCGGCAATGGCGGCGTCCACGGCGGCAACGTTATGGCCGTCGACGGCGCGGATCACGTTCCAGCCGTACGCTTCGAAGCGCTTCGGGGTGTCGTCGTTGAACCAGTGGACAACGTCGCCGTCGATCGAGATGCCGTTGTCGTCCCACAGCGCGATCAGCTTGTTCAGCTTGAGCGTGCCGGCCAGCGAGCAAGCCTCGTGGCTGATGCCTTCCATCAGGCAGCCGTCGCCCAGGAAGACATAGGTGTGGTGGTTGACGATGTCAAAGCCCGGGCGATTGAATTCCTGGCCCAGCAGACGCTCGGCGAGGGCCATGCCGACGGCGTTGGTGATGCCCTGGCCCAGCGGGCCGGTGGTGGTTTCCACGCCCGGGGTGATGCCGTATTCCGGGTGGCCGGCGGTCTTGCTGTGCAGCTGGCGGAAGTTCTTCAGCTCCGACATCGGCAGGTCGTAGCCGGTCAGGTGCAGCAGCGCGTAGATCAGCATCGAGCCGTGGCCGTTGGACAGCACGAAGCGGTCGCGATCAGGCCAGCGCGGGTTCAGCGGGTTGTGGCGCAGGTGGCGGCTCCACAGTGCCACGGCGATATCCGCCATGCCCATCGGCGCGCCGGGGTGGCCCGAATTGGCTTGCTGGACGGCGTCCATGGCAAGCACGCGAATGGCGCTGGCCATCAACTGGGTAGGCTGGGTGGTATTCGAGTGGAGGGCGGGGGCGGTCATGCGAACCTGCGGCAGGAGATAGGCGGGAAAACCGCGATTTTACCAGACGGGGATGACCCGGCTGGGGTGATCGCGGTCAGTAAAACGTGCTACGACGTCCCCTCCCCCGCCCGGCTTACCACTCCGCGACGGAACCGTCGGCGTGGCGCCACACCGGGTTGCGCCAGTCGGGTGCTTCCTTGCTGCGTTCGATGACCAGCGCCTCGTCGATGTCCACACCCAGGCCGGGCAGGCGCGGCGGGCGGATATACCCGCCTTCCAGGGCGAAATCGGCCTTGTTTCGCACGTAATCGAGCAGTTCGGCGCCCTTGTTGTAGTGGATGCCCATGCTCTGTTCCTGCAACGTGGCGTTCCAGCTGACGAAATCCACGTGCAGGCACGCCGCCAGCGCGATCGGGCCAAGCGGGCAATGCGGCGCCAACGCCACATCGTAAGCCTCGGCCATGGCGGCGATCTTCACGCATTCGGTAATGCCGCCGGCGTGAGACAGGTCCGGCTGCAAGATCGACACCCCGCCCGCCTCCAGCACCCGCTTGAAGTCGAAGCGCGAGAACATGCGCTCGCCGGCAGCGATCGGCAGATGGGTGTGCGCGGCCAGGCGGGCATAGGTTTCGGCCTGCTCGGCTAGAACGGGCTCTTCGATAAAGAGCGGGCGATACGGCTCCAGCTCCTTGATGAGCACCTTGGCCATCGGCGCAGACACGCGGCCGTGAAAATCCAGCCCGAATTCGACGGTGTTGCCGAACGCCGAGCGGATCTCCGCAACCTTGGCGACCGCCGCATCCACCGCGCGGGACGTGTCGATGATGCCCATCTCCTCGCAGCCGTTGAGCTTGAAGTGGTCGAAGCCACCGGCCTGCAGCGCCTTCATGCCGGCAATCACGTCGGCCGGGCGATCACCGCCGACCCAGCTGTAGGTGCGCATCTTGTCGCGCACGAGGCCGCCGAGCAGTTCGTACACCGGCACACCCAGCACCTTGCCCTTGATGTCCCACAGCGCCTGATCAATGCCAGCGATGGCGCTCATCAGAATCGGGCCGCCGCGGTAGAAGCCGGCGCGATACATGGTCTGCCAGAGGTCGTTGATGCGGTTCGGGTCTTGGCCGATAAGGTAGTCGGACAGCTCGTGCACCGCCGCTTCCACCGTGCGCGCACGGCCTTCGATGACGGGTTCGCCCCAGCCGGTGATGCCTTCGTCGGTCTCGACTTTCAGGAACATCCAGCGCGGAGGCAGGCGGTACGTGGTCAGGCGGGTGATTTTCATGGATCGAATCGATGGTGCGTTCAGGTGCGGACAAATTGAGCGGCGCGGTAGGCGGCGACAAAGGCGCGCGCGCGTTCGGCGGTGCGCTCGACGGGCTGGCCCGGGCGATAGAGGTCGCTGCCGAGACCTGCACCGATGCAGCCGGCGGCAAGGTAATCGGCAAGGTTCTCGGGCGTGATGCCACCGACGGCAAATACCGGCACGTCAGCGGGCAGCACGGCCTTGAGCGCGCGGACATAACCGGTCCCGAGATTGCCGGCCGGGAAGATCTTCAGCGCCTGCGCGCCTGCGTCCAGCGCGGCAAAAGCTTCGGTGGCGGTCATGCAGCCGATGCAGGTGACGAGGCCGGCGTGGACGGCAGCACGAATCACCGGCGTATGCGTGTTGGGCGTGACGACCAGCTTGCCGCCCGCCGCGACCATCAGGTCAACGTCTTCGGGGCGCAGCACGGTGCCCGCGCCGATCAGCGCGCGGTCGCCAAAGGCACGCGCGGCAAGCTGCACGCTCTGCGCCCAGTCGGGCGAGTTCAGCGGAATCTCGATGGCATCGAAGCCGGCATCGACGAGCGCCTGCGTATGCGCGAGCACCTCGTCAGGGCGGATGCCGCGCAGGATGGCGATCAGCGGAAGGTGGGTTGTCCAGGTCATTCGTGATAGAGCTGCGAGCGCCCGCCATCGATGAGGATGTCGGTCGCGTTGATGAAGCGCGCCTCGTCGGACGCGAGGAACAGCGCGGTGTAGGCCACCTCTTCGGGCTCGCCGATGCGCTTGCACGGCAGCAGTTCGGCCTGGCGGCGGCGTTCGGCTTCGGGGTCGGGTGCGGCGGCAAAGCCGGCCTCGGCAATGGGCGTGAGGATCAGCCCCGGCGAAATCGAATTCACGCGGATACCGCGCGCCGCATATTCGATACCCAGCGCACGCGTGAGCCCGATCAGCCCATGCTTGGCCACCGGATACGGAAACGCGCCAGGAATGATCTTGTGCCCATGCACGGACGCGATGTTGACGATGCTGCCCGCCCCGCGCGCCAGCATGTGCGGCAGCACGGCGCGCGCGCAGTGCCACGCGCCTTCCAGATCGACGGACAGGCAACGCGCCCAGTCGTCCTCGCTCAACTTGAGCGGATCGGAAAATACGTTGATGCCGGCGTTGTTGACCAGCACGTCGATCCCGCCAAAGCGTTCGACGCCAGCAGCGACCATCGCGTCGATCTGGGCGCGATCGCGCACGTCGGCTTGCACGAGGAGGATGTTGTCTTCGTTGCCAACGCTGTTGCCAATTTCGGCGGCGAAGGCTTCAGCACGTTCGTCACGCACCAGCGTGTTGACGATCACGCATGCGCCGTGCTGCGCGAAGAGCTTGGCAATCGCGCCGCCAATGCCTTGCGTGGCGCCCGTCACCAGAGCGACCTTGCCGGCAAGACGCGGCGGAAAAGACACGGAAGAAGCAGTCATGCGTCGGGACGATTCACGGTGAATTGATAGCTGCGCTGCAGGCTCTGGCCCGTGTCGAGAACGGTCAGCCCGTGGTCTTGCGGGAGGCCCGGCAGGTTGTGCGCATTGATGGCGTGGTCGACCGGCTCGAAGCAAAAGAAGTCGTACTCGGCCGGGGTGTACAGCACATAGCGCGACGTGTCGGCGGCAATCTGCACGGACATGCGGCGGCTGGGCCAGACGATCTCGGCGTGGCCATCCCAGCCTTCAAAGCTGTGATTGATGGCGGCACGGGCTTCCAGCATCCGCAGCTTGCAAAAATCTGCGTCCGCAGATGGCGCCTGCAGATCGGTCGGCAGATGGTCCGGTCCGGATTGCCACATCGCGGTTGCGCACGCGAGCAACCGAACATCGGGCGTGCGCGGAAAGAACGGATGCACGCCCAGCCCGAATGGCAGCGGTGCGCCTTCGTTGCATACCGTCAGCGCGATGTCCAGCGTGTTGCCCGCGAGCGTGTAGCGCTGCATCGCCTGATAGCGGAACGGGCGGCCGTGGTCGACCGTTGCGGCGAGTTCGACCGACGTGTCTGTTTGAGAGACTGCGTGCCACGGCATCAGCCAGCCGTGTCCATGCAGCGGATACGGCTCGTCATCACGCGTGGGCGGCACTTCGATGGTCTGCCCTTGGAACGAGAAGCGCCCGCCGCCGATGCGGTTGGACCACGGCACCAGCGGATAGCAGGCGAGCGTTCTCGGATCGCGCAGTGCGGCGTCTGCCTCGCCCGGCCGGAAGATGGGCACAACATTGCCATCGCGCAGCAAATCAAAGCGCAGCAACCCGCCGCCCGCCTCGGGCAGCACCTCGGCGCGTAGCACGCCGTTTTCAAGCCGCAACGTAGGCATGGCCGAACCGGCCCTCCGGCAATCCGCGTACGTTGGGTACGGCAAGCTGCAGCGTCGCGCCAGCGTTGACGTCTTCTGCCAGGCGGTGCGCCGACAGACCGTCGCGCGCTGTCGTCAGATACAGCGTGCCGAGCGCCTCGCCGCCAAAGGCGGGGCATGTGGGCTGCGATGCCGGCACGGACACGCGCGCCAGCACGCGCCCGTCCGCTGCGTAGCGCGTCAGGCGGTTGCCGCCCCACTCGGCGTTCCAGAGGCAGCCGTCTGCGTCGACGGTGGAGCCATCGGGCGAGCCCTTGTGGGCCCCCTCGGCATCCTGGTCACGCAGATCGGCGAAGACACGAATATTGGCGACTGCGCCGGTCTGCCCGTCGTAATCGCACGCGTGGATACGGCGGCTGTGCGTATCGCACCAATACATGGTCCCACCGTCGGGGCTGAAGGCGATGCTGTTTGCAACGGCGACGTGCGGCAGCACAAGGCGTTGCAGCGTGCCCATCGGCGTGAAGCGATAGAAGCTGCCGGTGGGTTCCGGGCCGCCTTCGTGCATGGTGCCGAAGACGTAGTTGCCGGAACGATCCGCGCGGCCGTCGTTGACGCGCGTGGTCGGGTTCTCGGGCTCGACGTCGGCCAGCAGCGTCAGCGTGCCGGTGCGCGTGTCAAAGCGGGCGATGTTCTTGGCAAGGCCGAGGATCAGCACACCGGGTTCGTCCGTCAGCACGAAAGAGCCCACGCGTTGCGGCAGCGGCCATTGGCGCTCCTGCCCCGTCGCCGGATCGTGCTGCCACAGCAGCGATTCCTGGATGTCGGTCCACCAGAGCACACGCAGGGCGTCGTCCCAGACGATGCCTTCGCCCAGCGTGCAGCGCAGATCGGAAAGCGTGGTTGCGGTTGTCATCTGCACCGCCTCACTCACGGCCGCCGCGGTTCTTCAACTGGTCGACCAACACCGCCGCCAGCAGAATCGCGCCGCGCACGAGGTACTGGTAGAACGCGTCGATGTTCAGCAGGTTCATCGCGTTCTGCACGGTGCCCATGATGAGCACGCCGACCAGCACCCCGCTGATGGTGGCGCGGCCGCCCAGCAGCGACACGCCGCCCAGCACACAGGCCGAGATCACGTTCAGCTCAAAGCCTTGCGCCGCATTCGGCTGGCCGCTGGTGATGCGCGCCGCCAGAATCACGCCCGCCAGCGCCGCAATCACGCCCTGGATCAGGAAGATGACGATGCGCGTCATGTTGACATTCACGCCGGCCAGCCGCGCGGCTTCCGGGTTGCCGCCAATCGCCAGCGTATTGCGGCCGTAGATCGTCTTATTGAGCAGCACGCCAAACACCACGAAGCACAGCCCCGCCACCCACACCGGGGTCGGCACGCCAAAGACGATGGTGTTGCCCAGGTCGAAGAAATCCATATCGGACACGCCGACCGCCTGGCCATGCGAGGCAATGAAGGCGAGGCCGCGCACGATTTCCATCGTGGCCAGCGTGGTGATCAGTGCGTTGATTCTCAGCTTGGCGATCACGAAACCGTTGACGCCACCAATGATCGCGCCCGCCACCAGGCTCCCACCGATGCCAAGGGCGATGCTGCCGGTGGCGTTGATGATCATGGCGCACAGCACGCCGGCAAACGCCACCGTGGAGCCGATCGACAGATCGAAATCACGCGACGCCAGACAGAACATCATTGTGCAGGCGACCATGCCGATCTGCGAGACGGACAACGCAAGGCCGACCATGTTCTGCCACGAGAAGAAGTACTCGACCGAGAACGACAGCGCGGCAAACAGAATGGCGAAGATCAGCGGGAGGCTGAAATCGTCCAGCAGGCGAAGCAGGCGCGTCTTGTTCATGGCAGAGCGTGCCGATGCGGCGAGCGCATCGGAATGTTGCAGGGGTTGAGACTGGGACATCTTGGACTCCGGGGTTCTCAGGCAGCCAGCGGCGGCATGGGTGCAGATGGCAGCGGCGCAGATTCAGGTCGCAGCGCGAGCTTGAGCACGGCCTGCTCGTTGGCCTGCTCGCGCGGCAGTTCGCCGGCGATGCGGCCTTCGCTCATCACGAGCACGCGGTCGGCCACACCGAGGATTTCCGGCAGCTCGCTGGAAATCATCAGCACGGCCACGCCGCGTTCGGCCAGCTCGTACAGCACCTGGTAGATCTCGTTCTTGGCACCGACGTCGATACCGCGCGTGGGCTCATCGATGATCAGCACGCGCATGTCGTCTTCGGCGAGCCAGCGCGCCAGGATGGCCTTCTGCTGGTTGCCGCCCGACAGCAGGCGAATCGGCTGTTCGCGGTTGGGCGTCTTGATGCGCAGCCGGTTGATGTAGTGATCAGCCGTCTTCGCTTCCTGGCGGTCATTGACGAACAGGCCGAAGCGGCGCTGGTTGCGCCGGCAGCTGATGTTGATGTTTTCTGACACCGAGCGGCAGCCAATGATGCCTTCTTCCTTACGGTCTTCCGGGCACAGGACAATGCCCTGGCGGATGGCGTCAGCCACATCCCGGATGCGGATCGGCGCGCCATCGAGCGTGATGCTGCCCGCCGTCTTGCGATCGGCTCCATAAATCAATCGCGCCAGTTCCGAGCGCCCCGCACCCACCAGCCCGAACAGGCCGACGATCTCGCCGCGGCGTACGGACAGGCTTGCCGGCTCGGCCAGCTTCGGGCCCATCAGGCCATCTACCTGTAGGCGCACGTCGCCGAGCGGGCGCGCGCGGTAATCGAAGATGTCGTCGATCTGGCGGCCGACCATCTGTGCCACCAGCTCGTCGCGCGTGACGTTGGCCATCGCCGGAAAATCGGCCACCTTGCGGCCGTCACGAAAGATCGTGCAGCCATCGCACAGCTCGAAAATCTCATCGAGCCGGTGCGAGATGTAGATCAGGGCCCGGCCCTGCGCGCGCAGGTCTTTTACGAGACGGAACAGGATGTCGGTCTCGCGGATCGACAGCGAACTTGTCGGCTCATCCAGCGCAATCACGCGCGCGTCGCGCAGGATCGCCTTGCAGATTTCGACCATCTGGCGCTGCCCGATCGACAGGTGTTTCAGCTTGGCGCGCGGGTCCAGATCGACGCCGATGCGGCCGAGCTGCTCGCGCGTCCAGGCCATCGCCTCGCGCTGCCGGATGAACCCGCCGCTGGCCGGCAGGTGGCCGAGCAGCAGGTTATCCATCACCGTCAGCTCGGGCACCGTCTGCAGTTCCTGGTGGATGACGGCAATGCCGGCATCCAGCGCCGCCCGCGTGGTCGGGAACGTCGTCGGCTTTCCCTCGACGAGGATCTGGCCGCCATCGGGCTGATAGTCGCCGCCCAGGATCTTCAACAGCGTCGACTTGCCCGCGCCGTTCTCGCCCAGCAAGCCGTGCACGCGACCGCATTCGATGCCGAACGACACATCGGACAGCGCCCGCACACCCGGGAACACCTTGCTGATGCCACGAAACTCAAGAAACGCCGACATGGCAAGTCTCCTTCAACAACGTCATCCGCAAAATCACAAACCCATCTCTTGGCGGACGGCCTTTTCGTTGTCGCGCGTCATCAGGCGGCCGCTGGTCAGGATGAGCGGGTCCGGCGCCTTGTTGTTCTTGATCCACTCGTACATGTTGACCGAGGTTTCGTAGCCGTGACGCTTCGGGCTGATCAGCACGGTACCGAAGAAGCCGGTCTTCTCGGGCTTGGCGAACTCGTTGAGCGCCGACTGGCTGCCGCCAATGCCAACCCCGATGATGTCCGCCGGCTTCACGCCGTGGCCTTCCGCTGCACGCACGGCGCCGAGCACGGCTTCGTCATTCAGGCCGAACGCAATCCAGTGCTTGAACTTCGGGTTCTTGGTCAGGGTGATGTTGGCGGCGTTGAACGCGGCTTCGGTATCCGTCTTGGCCTGCGGGCTGGTGAGCACGTTGGCAGCCGGGAAGCCCGCCTTGGTGAGCGCGGCGACGGCGCCGTCGGTGCGCTCCTTGGCGGTCGGCAACTGGTCATAGGCGATGCGGATGGCACCGACTTCCGACAGATTCCAGCCGCGCTTCTTCATTTCCTGCGCGATGGCATCGCCCACCTGTTCGCCGATCTTCGTGGCCGAGATGCCCATGTGCGGCACCGACTCGATCGGCTTGCCCGCGCCGTCAACCAGGCGGTCATCCACCGTCATCAGCTTGAGGTTGTTCTGCTTAGCCTTGGCCACGACCGCCGGCCCCAGCTTCACGTCGGGCACGCAGATCACGAAACCCTGCGCATGCTGCGCGCCAAGGTTGTCGATGGCGGTCAGCACTTCGCCGCCGCTAGGCACGCCGATCTTCACCAGCTTGAAGCCCTTCTCCTTGGCAGCCTGGTCTGCGAACTTCCATTCGTCCTGGAACCACGGCTCTTCGGGCTGCTTGACCAGGAAGCCGATCTTCACTTCGTCGGCTGCATGGGCAAACACCGAAAGGCCGCCGGCCATGGCAAACAGCGTGGCGGCCGCAATGGCCTTGAATGTCCCGCGTCGTTGTTGTTGCATGTTGTCTCCTTGCGATGCCGTCTTTGCGGCATCTGTTCTGCGTTGGATGAAAGATGGAATGGCGTGCGCGCCCGGCTTACGCCACCTTCAAGGTTTTGACCAGGCCGCGCTCGCGTGCGATGGCGATCGCGCCGCTGCCGGCCAGGTGTTCCTGCTGTTCACTGCTGGTGACGGTGACCTTGCCCGAGAAGAAATCGTCGTCCGACACCAGCACGGCCAGCGCTTCGCGCAGCAGCGGCTTGCCCGTGATGACGAACTGCGTGCCCGGATTCATGCGGATCGCGCTGCTGTTCTTGAGCGTGAGCAGATCCGCGCCCAGCACCGCGCCCAGCAGGAAGTTGGCCCGCGCATTGCGCTCGTAGATCGTGAACTGGCCCAGCGTGCGCACCATGAAGCAGGCGCGCCCCAGTCCGATGCTGCTGGCGCTACGCGCGCCGGACAGCAGCATTTCCGGATCGACCTCGGTAGCAAAGTCGGAGTCGAGCGCGTCAGCCAGGATGGTGTTGTGCGTGATCACATGCAGCAGCTCGCCCGCCAGCGTCGTGACACAGCCGGTGATGCGCTGGTCAGCATCCAGATGCACAAACTTCGAGTGCGAGCCCGGCAGCACGATCACCGCAGGTTCCGTGATGCCGAGGCGCGAGACCAAACCCATCGTCTCGACTTCTTCGCCGCGCATCATGTCCATCGACTCGATGTTGTGCAGGCCGAGGTTGTCTACCGGATTGCGCACGCCCGGCACAAACCAGATCGGCTGGGGGCACACCTCCGGGATGGTCGCCTGCACCATCCCCGCCGCCAGGTCGCGCAGGCCGGCCGGTGCCACCAGGTGCGGTACTTCGTGCAGGCCGACGTTGGAGGTGATCATGCCGGACGCCAGCACCAAGTCGACCTGGCTCATGCCGAAACCGGCCTTCTGCAGCGCAGCTTCGATGGTGTCCTGCACGCCGCGCTGCAGCGTCGTCCGGTTGCCGGTGATGGCGGTGTCGCGCACGCCAACCTGGCGCGCAGCCTGGCAGAGCGCAACGTCATCGCGCCAGACCGTGACGCGTGTGTTGGTGGTACCGGTATCGATGGTGAGGATGTTCATGCGTGGCATTGCTTGGTGTGACGTGGGACGGAGCCCGGGGTTAAAACCCTTTCATGATCCGCGGCGAGCGGCCCGAGGTTGACTTGGAAAACGCCGCCACCCATGAAGACCTCGTTGGGAAGCGGCAACGTCGCACAGTCGAGTTCGGGGCGCGCAACAGGATCATGAGCGGTTTTTTAGAACGAGTGAACGATACCGGTGTAAGCACCCAGCTGGTTCTTGCCCGGGGCCGGGTTGTTGTTGGTCGCCTCCACCGAGAAGTTGGCGGTGGCGCTGTTCTGCACCGTGCCCACGCTCGCGTACAGCATCGTGCGCTTGGACAGGTTGTAGTTCGCGCCGGCCATGAACAGGTTGGCGTTGCCGCCGCCGTGGTTCACGTTGACACGGTAGGCCGCGCCGATCAGCGTCAGCGCCGGCGTGACTTCGTAGTTGATGCCCAGCCAGTAGTGGTTGGCCTTGGTCGGGGCGCCCGCCGCGGCATCCGGCGCCGACAGGTTTTCATACGCCGCAAACAGCTTGGCCTTGCCGATGGTGTACGTGCCGCCGATCGTCGCTTCCTTCGAGAAATTGAAGATGTCGCTGAACTTGCCGTTGCCGTCGCGGATCACGTCGTAGATCGCGCGCACTTCCAGCGGGCCCGTCTTGTAGACGGCCGATACGCCATCGCGGCGGCTGTTGGTGAAGGAGCCGGGCTGCTCGCCCAGACCGGTCTGCAGGCCGATCTGGAAGCCGCCCCAGGTCGGGCTCTGGTATTCGACGACGTTGTTGGCGCCCGGCCAGTTGCGCCCGCGCACCAGCGTGGCCGAGCCGATGAACTGCTGGCCGGTCGGGTCGAGGAACCAGACGTCGTTGCTGATGAAGAGGTTCTTGCCGGCCGTCAACGTGCCCCAGGTCGGGCTCGACAGGCCGACGTACGAACGGCGGTTGAAGAGCGCGTCGCCGTTGGTCCGGCCCTGGGCCGCACCAAAACCGGACTCGAGCCGGAAGAGCGCCTGCAGGCCACCGCCCAGATCTTCCTTGCCCATGAACCCGAACATGCTGGTTCCCCACTGGTTGTCGGCGGCGCGCCAGAGGCTGCCGCCCGGCGAGGTCGCGGTGGGGGCGACGTTGTTCTGGTAGTCGATGCCGCTGGCGACGCGGCCGTACAGCGTGACGTTGGTTTGTGCAAGGGCGGGAGCGGTCCAGCCAGCGAGCGCAAGGCCGCACGCCAGCATCCCGCGAACAGCGGTGGTTCGATTCATGACGTCTCCTGAAATGTTTTTGTAGGCGGGGTCCGGTGCGGCGCGCGGTTTGAGATCGCTGGAGGCACACACCAAGCATCGACACCGTCCCCAGGCGCATTTGTAGTCGGGGCGGCCTTAACGTGGCAAACTACAAATTCTTCGTTGGACGTTAAATTTTTCTTAACGAGAACGCATGCCCCGCCGCCTCCCTCCCCTTAATGCATTGCGCGTCTTTGAAGTCGCGGGCCGCCACTTGAGTTTCAGCCGGGCTGCGGACGAGCTTTGCGTGACCAACGCTGCTGTCAGCCACCAGATCAAGCAACTCGAAGATCATCTGGGCAAAAAGCTCTTTGCGCGCCGCAACAACCAGCTCACGCTGACAGACGCGGGCGACAACTACCTGCCTCGCGTGCGCGACGCGCTGCGTGCGCTCGAACAAGCCACCGACCTGCTGATGGACACCGCCGACGCGCCGCTGCGCGTGGCCGTGCCGCCAACCTTCGGCGCCAAATGGCTCGTGCCCCGGCTATACCGATTCTTCAACCAGCATCCGCACGTGCGCGTCGAGGTCTCCACCGCCGACGTGCAAGACCACGGCCAGTTCGATCTGTGCATCGACGACCGGCAAGTCAACGCGCCCAACCTGCGCGTCGAGTGGTTCACCTCCACCGATTTCTTTCCCGTGTGCAATGCCACGCTGCAGGCGGCCATTCGCATGCCGCAGGACCTCGCCACGCAAACGCTGTTGCACGAGCGCGGCGGGCGCCATCTCGCGCACCATCCGACGTGGCGGCAATGGCTCGACGAGGTCGGTGTGCCCCACATCGATGCCACGCGCGGGCCGGCGTTTTCCGAAGCCCTGATGGCGCTGCAAGCCGCTATCGACGGCCAGGGCGTGGCGCTCGGCCAGGGCATCCTTGTCGAGTACGACATCGCTGCCGGACGCCTCATGCGACCGCTGGCGACCGAAGCGTCGCTGCGCCTGTCGTACTACCTGATCCATCCGCACCAGGCAGCAGAGCACCCGGGCTTTGCATTGTTCCGTCAATGGCTCGTCGATGAAGTTGCGCGTAGCGGCGGCCGCGCACGCAACCAGACCCCGGCAAGCGAGGTGTTTTGATTTCTTTTTGATTGTGGCGTGGCGGGCGCTCTACACTACTCGTCCCTGGTTGCATCGCGCCGAAGAAGGAGCCCGCCATGAGCTTCCCCCGCCCCGCCAACACCCCGTGGCTCGTCCCGTACCTGACCGTGCGCGACGCATCGGCCGCCATCGCGTTCTATCGCAATGCGTTCGGTTTCGGTGTGCAGGATGAGGTGCACGACCATGGCCGCCCGATCCACGTCGAGATGACCTACCAGGGCCAGCTCATGCTGATGTTTGCGCCTGAGGGCGTCTTCGGCTCCACCGCCAAAGCCCCGGCTGGTGCCGGCTTTGAATGCCCGCAGAGCTTCCACCTGTATTGCGACGACGTCGACACCGCGTACCAGAACGCGCTCGACCAGGGTGCCACGTCCATCATGGCGCCGCACGACGCCTTCTGGGGCGAGCGCTACGCCGCCGTGCGCGACCCCGACGGCTATCGCTGGGGCCTCGCCTGCCGGCCGGCGGCCGCCTGATCGCTTCATCTCGATCGCTCGATCGCTTGATCGCCTGACCCGATTCACCACAAGGATTGCCGTAATGGGGCTTCCCCGTTTTTTCGTCGATACGCCGCTCGCCCCCCACACCACCGTCACGCTGCCAGAGGCCGTCACGCGGCACATCCATGTGCTGCGGCTAGCCGTCGGCGATGACGTCTGCCTGTTCGATGGATCAGGCCACGAATTCCGTGCGCGGCTCGACGCCATCAACAAGCGCGATGCCACCGCCAGCCTTGCGGATGCCACACAGCCCGACACCGAGGCGCGCTACGCCATCACCCTCGCGCAAGGCATTGCCGGTGGGGACAAGATGGATTGGCTGATCGAGAAGGCCATCGAACTGGGCGTGAATGCGGTGGCTCCGCTGCAGACCGAGCGCGCCGTAGTGCGCCTCTCGGGCGAGCGTGCGGCCAAGCGCGTGCAGCACTGGCAGGCACTCGTGCAGGCGGCCTGCGAGCAATGCGGCCGAGCCCGCGTGCCAGCGGTCGCGCCGGTCGCCACACTGCGTGAATGGCTCGCCGCCGCCAAGTCGAGCGATGCGCCGCGCGTGCTGCTGTCGCCGCGTGGCACGCAATCGCTCACGCAGTGGGCGGTGCAGTCGCGCCCGCGCATCGAAGGCAATGGCATCGTCCTGCTGATCGGCCCCGAAGGCGGGCTCTCGCCGGACGAAGAAGCGCTTGCCGAGGCTGCCGGTTTCTTACCGCTGACACTCGGGCGACGTATTCTGAGAACGGAATCGGCGGCGCTTGTGGCCGTCTCCGCGCTGCACGCCGTGCTTGGCGAGTTTTAAGTTCTGACGACGAAACACTGACCGTTTGATCCCCCCGGCGGGCCCCTCCCCCTGCCCGCCATTGACCAAAGGAGCTTCATCATGGGTCTACTCGATTCGATTCTCGGCGGCGGCAATGACGCCGGCGGCGCGCAATCGTCATTGCTGGGCAACAAGAAGGTGCTGCTTGCCGTGGCCGTGCTGGCCTACCTGGCGATGAAGCACAAGTCGCAGGGCGCGGGCGATGCGGCCGCGCCGCAAGCGCAACAAGATGAAGGCGGCGGGCTGTTCGGTTCGCTGGGTGGCTTGCTGGGTGCGGCAGGCGGTGCTGGCGCGCTGGGCAGTCTGCTCGGCGGTGCGGGCGGAGCCGGTGGCCTTGGCGGCTTGCTCGGCGGTTTGCTGGGCGGCGGCAGCGGCAATGCGGATCAGGCAGCGGCGGGAGGCCTCGGGCCGCTGCAGCAAATCCTGGAACAAGCCGGTCTGGGCGAACAGGTCAAATCGTGGATCGGAAATGGCGAGAACCTGCCGGTGTCGGGCGAACAGATTACGCAGGCACTGAGCGGCACGGGCGCGCTGGAGGAGGTATCCAAACTGGCCGCCCACTTCGGCATCAACGAAGGCGACCTTGCGAACCAGCTTGCCGAAGGCCTGCCCGAGGCCGTCAATCACCTCACGCCGCAGGGCGCAGTGCCGGCGGCCTGAACGTCATCGCCGCACAGAAAGAAGCCCGCAATTGCGGGCTTTTTTGCGCCGGCAGTCAGCCCGCCCCGTAGGCCGTTCGGCCCGCATCGCGCAGCGCCTGCACCACATGCAGCGCTGCCGGAGACAACAGCCGGTCCGTCCGCGTGATGATGCCGAAGTCATCCATCTGGCACGGCATCGGCAACGGAAGAATCGCCAGCATCTGATACGTCGCGTAATACTGCGCGACGTCGGCGCCGATCACGGCCAGCATGTCGCTCTGCTCCAGGATGCGCGTCAGGAACAGCAGCGCGGAGGTTTCCACCACGCTTGTCGGCGCTGTCAGGCTCTCCCGCTGGAACATCAGATCGAACCGGTGACGCAGCACGCTGCCGATGGGCGGCACCACCCAGGTGGCCGGCTGCACGTCCGCGAGCGTCAGCGACGGTTCCGCCAACAGCGGATGCCCCGGCCGCGCCACAGCGACCACCGGCTCGTCGGCCAGCGGCTCGTAGCGCAGGTGCAGCTTGTCGTGCTCGGCAAACAGGCGGCCGACCACCAGGTCGAGTTTGTCTTGCGCCAGGCGTTCGAGCAGCACGTTGCTGCTTTCGATTTCCAGCGACACCCGCAGCCCGGGATGCTCGCGTGTGATCTGCGCCACCACCGGCGGCAACAGCCGCACGCCCGGCGACGTGATCGTCCCCACCGCCACGTGCCCCAGGTGGCCGGCCTTGAGCCCAAGCACTTCCTCTTGCGCCTGGTCCAGGCTGCCGACCACGGCGCGCGCGTGGCGGATCAGCGCATCGCCATAGCGCGTGGGACGCATGCCGCGCGGCATGCGCTCGAACAGCTGCACATCCAGCATGGCTTCCAGCTCGCGCAGCAGCTTGGAGGCGGCGGGCTGCGTCATGTTGAGCGCGGCGGCGGCCCGGTGGATGTTGCCCTCCTCGGCCAGGGCAATCAGCAGCAGCAGTTGTCGCGTCTTCAGGCGCGCACGGACATACCAGGGGCTGTTCGACATCGGGTCTTCCTCGGGATATCAAATCGGATATCGGTCACGACCAATATTTCATTGGAAGGATATCAGGGCGCTCCGTACACTCGGTCCGATCAAAAAACCACAACCACACCGGAGACAACGGACGTGCCGCGCGGGCTGCAAGTAGTGCCGCGCTGCCGGTCGACGCACGCGCCTCGACAACCACGTCCGTGACACACGCACCCATGTCGGAATCGAAACCCAAGCTGCGCTCGGCCCAATGGTTCGGCACCGCCGATAAAAACGGCTTCATGTATCGAAGCTGGATGAAGAACCAGGGCATTCCCGATCACGAATTCGACGGCCGCCCGATCATCGGCATCTGCAATACCTGGTCGGAACTGACGCCGTGCAACGCGCATTTCCGCAAGCTGGCCGAACACGTCAAGCGCGGCATTTACGAGGCGGGCGGGTTCCCGGTGGAGTTTCCGGTGTTCTCCAACGGCGAATCGAACCTGCGCCCGACCGCCATGCTCACGCGCAACCTCGCGGCCATGGATGTCGAAGAGGCGATTCGCGGCAACCCGATCGACGCGGTGGTGTTGCTCACCGGCTGCGACAAGACCACGCCCGCCCTGCTGATGGGCGCGGCAAGCTGCGACGTGCCTGCCATCGTCGTGACCGGCGGGCCGATGCTCAACGGCAAGCTCGACGGCAAGAACATCGGCTCGGGCACGGCCGTCTGGCAGCTGCACGAATCGCTCAAGGCAGGTGAGATCGACCTGCATCACTTCCTGTCGGCGGAAGCGGGGATGTCGCGCTCGGCCGGCACGTGCAACACGATGGGCACGGCGTCCACCATGGCATGCATGGCCGAAGCGCTCGGCACATCGCTGCCGCACAACGCGGCCATCCCGGCGGTGGACGCGCGGCGCTACGTGCTGGCGCATATGTCCGGCATCCGCGTCGTCGAGATGGCGCTGCAGGGGCTGACGCTGTCAAAGATCCTCACGCGCGCCGCATTCGAAAACGCCATCCGCGTCAACGCAGCCATTGGCGGTTCGACCAACGCCGTGATCCACCTGAAGGCGATTGCCGGGCGCATTGGCGTGCCGCTTGAGCTGGAAGACTGGTCGCGTATCGGCCGCGACACCCCGACCATCGTCGACCTGATGCCCTCGGGGCGCTTCCTGATGGAGGAGTTCTATTACGCCGGAGGTCTGCCTGCGGTACTGCGCCGCCTTGGCGAGGCCAAGCTCCTGCCCCATCCCGATGCGCTGACCGTCAACGGCAAGACGCTGTGGGAAAACGTCAAGAACGCGCCCATCACCGACGACGAAGTCATCCGACCGCTCGCCAATCCGCTGATCGACGATGGCGGCATTCGCGTGCTGCGCGGCAATCTCGCGCCCCGTGGCGCGGTGCTCAAGCCGTCGGCGGCCAGTCCGGAGCTGCTGCGGCATCGCGGCCGTGCGGTCGTGTTCGAGAACCTGGAGCACTACAAGGAACGCATCGTCGATGAGTCCCTGGAGGTCGATGCCACCTCCGTGCTGGTGATGAAGAACTGCGGGCCGAAGGGCTATCCGGGCATGGCCGAGGTCGGCAACATGGGCCTGCCGCCCAAGCTGCTGCGCCAAGGTGTGAAGGACATGGTCCGCATTTCCGACGCGCGCATGAGCGGCACCGCCTACGGAACGGTCGTGCTGCACGTTGCCCCCGAAGCGGCGGCGGGCGGGCCGCTGGCCGCGGTGCAGGACGGCGACTGGATCGAACTCGACTGCGAAGCCGGCACGCTTCATCTGGACATCGACGACGCCGAACTGGCGCGCCGCATGGCGGCCTATCAGGCGCCGCGCTCTCATGGCGAAAACGGTGGCTACCAGCGCCTGTACGTCAACCACGTGCTGCAAGCCGACGAGGGCTGCGACCTCGATTTCCTGGTCGGCTGCAGGGGCGCCGCCGTGCCGCGGCACTCGCACTGAGCCAAGGAAAGACCGATGGACATCTCTCAAACCGCAGGCGCCGCTCCGGCTTCGGCCGATGCATCGGAAGAGCAGCGCATCGTCGGCATGCTCACGCGCAAGCTGATGCCGTTCCTGGCGCTGATCTACGTGGTGGCGTATATCGATCGCTCTGTAGTCGGCTTCGCCAAACTGCACATGAATGCGGCGGTAGGCATCGGTGACGCTGCCTACGGGTTGGGAGCTGGCCTGTTCTTCATTGGCTATTTCCTGTGCGAGGTGCCGAGCAACCTGGCACTCGAACGCTTTGGCGCACGCCGCTGGTTCGCGCGCATTCTGTTCACGTGGGGCGTCATCACCATGGCCATGGCGCTGGTCAGCGGCCCAGTCAGCTTCTATGTGCTGCGCTTCCTGCTCGGTGCGGCCGAAGCCGGCCTGTACCCCGGCATTCTGTATTTCCTGACCAAGTGGTTTCCAATGCGCCATCGGGCGCGCATCGTCGGCTTGCTGGTGCTGGCCCAGCCCGTCGCACTCATCATCACGGGGCCGCTGGCGGGGTGGTTGCTGTCGGTGCCGGGGCCCTTCGGCATGTCGAGCTGGCAAACGCTGTTTGTGGTCAGCGGCTTGCCGGCCACGCTGCTGTGCGTGCCGACGCTGCGTATCCTGCCGGAATCCCCTGCGCACGCACGCTGGCTGCCCGCTGCGGACCGCGCGTGGATCGAGCGCGAGCTGGCCGCAGATCAGGCCGCTTATGCGCTGAAGTCGCACGGCAGCCCGCTCAAGGCACTCAAGGATGTGCGGGTGCTTTTACTGGCGCTGCTGTTTCTGCCGTTTCCGCTGAGCATCTACGGCCTGTCGCTGTGGCTGCCGACGATCATCAAGCAGTTTGGCGTGAGCGATGTCGCCACCGGTCTGCTGTCCGCCGTGCCCTATCTGTTTGCCGTGGTGGGCTTGTACCTGGTGCCGCGCCATTCGGACCGCACGGGCGAGCGCTACTGGCACATCGCCATTCTCTCGGCGCTGGCCGCGCTCGGCATGGCGGCCAGCGCGTGGGTTCAAGCGCCTGCGCTGCAACTGGGCAGCCTCTGCCTGTTCGCGTTTTCGGCCTATGCAATTCAGGCCGTGTTGTGGACGCTGCCGGGACAGTTCCTGACCGGCACGAGCGCTGCAGTCGGTATCGCAACCATTAACTCGCTGTCCAACCTGGGCGGTTACCTCGGCCCCTATGGCATGGGCATCCTCAAGAACGCCACAGGCAGCCTTTCTGCAGGTCTGTACTTCCTGGCCGCCGCGCTGGCATTTGCGGTGGTGATGACGTTCATCGTCCGCGCTGTGCTGGGCGCACGCCAGCACCTTTCCTGACACCCATTCTCGACTTCACGATTTCATGACCCGCAACAGCAAGCCGCGCTACCAAGGCATCTTTCCGGTGGTGCCCACGACGTTCACTGAAACGGGCGAACTTGACCTCGCCAGCCAGAAGCGCGCCATCGATTTCATGATCGACGCCGGCTCCGATGGCCTGTGCATCCTGGCGAATTTCTCCGAGCAGTTTTCGCTGTCGGACGACGAGCGCGAAGTGCTCACCCGCACCGCGCTGGAACACGTAGCCGGCCGCGTGCCCGTGATTGTCACCACCTCGCACTACAGCACGCAGGTCTGCGCGCAACGCAGCCGCCGCGCTCAGGACATGGGCGCCGCCATGCTGATGGTGATGCCGCCCTATCACGGCGCCACCTTCCGCGTGCCCGAAGTGCAAATCTACGAGTTCTTTGCGCGCGTGTCGGATGCCGTTGGCATTCCGATCATGATTCAGGATGCGCCGGCCAGCGGCACGGTGCTGTCTGCGGCGTTTCTCGCGCGCGTGGCCCGCGAGATCGAGCAGGTGGCCTACTTCAAGATCGAAACGCCCGGTGCGGCGGCCAAGCTGCGCGAGCTGATCCGCCTCGGCGGCGACGCCATCGAGGGCCCCTGGGACGGCGAAGAAGCCATCACGCTGCTGGCCGATCTGGATGCCGGCGCCACGGGCAGCATGACCGGCGGCGCGTATCCCGACGGCATCCGACCGATCATCGAGGCGCACGCCAAAGGACAACACGATCTCGCCTTCGAGCTGTATCAGCGCTGGCTGCCGCTCATCAATCACGAAAACCGACAGGCCGGCATCCTGGCCGCCAAGGCACTGATGAAGGAAGGCGGAGTGATCGCCTGCGAGGCATCGCGCCATCCGTTGCCGCCGATGCACCCAGACACGCGCCGGGGCCTGATCGACATTGCCCGGCGGCTCGATCCGCTGGTCTTGCGTTGGGGGCGATAGCCATGCACGGTGAACGTACCCCCGTTGCGATCGGCATTGTTGGCGTCGGCAAGATTGCACGCGATCAGCATCTGCCGGCACTCGCCGCGCAGCCCGGCTTCTCGCTCGCGGCCTGCGCGAGCCCGCATTCGCGCATTGATGGCCTGCCGCATTACACGACGCTCGACGCCATGTTGGCTGACGAACCCACGCTGCGTGCGGTGTCGCTGTGTACGCCACCACAAGTGCGGTTTGTTCAGGCCCGCGCGGCACTCGCTGCAGGCAAGCACGTGATGCTGGAGAAGCCTCCGGGCGCCAGCGTGTCGGAAGTGGCGATCCTCGCCGATCTGGCGCAGCAGAACCGCTGCACCTTGTTCGCCTCCTGGCATTCGCGCCACGCACCCGGTGTCGAGGCCGCTCGGGAGTGGCTGGCAAGCCGCGCCATCGTCTCCGTCAACGTGCAATGGAAAGAAGACGTGCGCCGCTGGCACCCGAACCAGGCATGGATCTGGGAACCCGGCGGGCTGGGCGTGTTTGACCCGGGTATCAACGCGCTGTCGATCCTGACCCGCGTGCTGCCGCATGCGTTCTTCCTGAAGGCGGCCGACCTGTGGGTGCCCGCCAATCAGCAGACGCCGATTGCCGCCCACCTCGCATTCACCGATGAACGCGGCACGGCAATCCAGGCGGAATTCGACTGGCGCCATGACGCAGGCGAGCTATGGCAGATCGACGTGACCACGCGCGACGGCACCTTGCGGCTGGCACAGGGCGGCAAGCAATTGACCATCGACGGCGTTGAGATCGACGTCGGCCCGGAACGCGAATACCCGAGCCTGTACACACGCTTTCTCGAACTGATCGGCAGCGGCGAAAGCGATGTCGATGTCCGCCCGCTTCAGCACGTAGCCGACGCCATGCTGCTCGGTCGGCGCCATTTGATCGATCCGTTCGTGCCGTAAGGCACGCCCCATTCACGTAGTGCCATAAGAGCCATTCCAACGAGGAGACAACCATGCAACGCAAACTTCGCCGGCTGACCCTATCCGCCCTGGCGGCTACCCTGTGCCTGGGGCCGCTGGCCGCCAGCCTGCCCGCCCACGCCGACGAGCCGCTCAAGATCGGCTTCCTGGTCAAGATGCCGGAACAGGCCTGGTTCATCAACGAGCAGAAGGCCGCCACCGAGCTGGGCAAGAAGGAGGGCTTCTCGGTGGTGAACATCGGCACGCCCGATGGCGAAAAGGTGCTGTCCGCCATCGACAACCTGGGCGCGCAAGGTGCCAAGGGCTTCGTCATCTGCGCACCGGACGTGCGCCTGGGACCGGCTATCTCGGCACGCGCCAAGCACTACAACATGAAGTTCGTCACGGTTGACGATCAGCTCGTCGACTCGTCCGGCAAGCCGCTGGCCAACGTACCGCATCTGGGCATGTCGGCATTCAAGATCGGCAATCAGGTCGGCCAGGCCATCTCCGACGAGATGAAGCGCCGCGGCTGGAAGCCCGAGGAAGTGGGCGCGCTGCGCATCACCAACTATGAACTGCCGACTGCCAAGCTGCGCACCGACGGTGCCACGCAGACGCTGCTGGCCGGCGGCTTCAAGAAAGAGAACATCTTCGACGCGCCGCAAAAGACCACCGACGACGCCGGTGGCTTCAATGCCGCGTCGCCGGTGCTGGCACAGCATGCGGGCATCAAGAAGTGGGTGATCTTCGCGCTCAATGAAGAGAGCGTGCTGGGCGGCGTGCGCGCCACCGAGCAGCTGCACATTCCGGCCGCCGATGTGATCGGCGTCGGCATCAACGGTGCCGGCGAGGCGTTCGCCGAATTCCAGAAGAAGGAGCCGACGGGTTTCTTCGGCACGATTGCCGTCAGCTCGACCAATCACGGCAAGGACAGCGCTGCAAACCTCGTCGATTGGATCAAGACCGGCAAGCAACCGCCGGCCGATACGCAGACCACCGGCAAGCTGATGGTGCGCAGCAACTGGCAGGAAGTCCGCAAGGAACTGGGCATTTGATGCAACGCGCGGCGCGGGCCTGCCCCGCGCCCCGCACGCATCTGCAAAGAGCAACCGATGACAGTCCAATCACTTGATGAGAGCGGCCCGCTCGACGCTTCCGCTGGCGCGTACTTGAAGCTTGACGGCATCACCGTACGCTTTCCTGGCGTGCTGGCGCTCGACCACGTTTCGCTCGACATCCGCCGCGGCGAGGTGCACGGCCTGATGGGCGAGAACGGCGCGGGCAAATCGACGCTGCTCAAGGTGCTGTCGGGCGTCAACCAGCCGGAGGACGGCACGCTGTCGCTCGACGGCGTGCCGCAGCAGTTCACGAACACGCGCGCGGCCATTGCGGCGGGCATCGCCATCATCTATCAGGAACTGCACCTCGTGCCCGAACTGACGGTGGCGGAAAACCTGATGCTCGGTGCGCTGCCCAACCGCTTTGGCGTGCTCGACGAGAAGACGCTGACCGCCCGTGCGCTGCGCGAACTCGAGCGGCTGGGCGAGAAGCTCGATCCGGCCCAACCCGTCAAGCATCTGTCGATCGGTCAGCGCCAGATGATCGAGATCGGCAAGGCGCTGATGCGCGACGCCCGCGTGATCGCGTTCGACGAACCCACGAGTTCGCTCTCCTCGCGCGAGACGACGCAGTTGTTCCGCATCATTCGCGCGCTCAGGGCCGAGGGCCGCGCGGTCATCTACGTCACCCATCGCATGGAAGAGGTCTACGAACTGTGCGATCGCGTGACCGTGTTCCGTGACGGCAGGCACATCGACACGTTCAACGCCGGCGCGAACCTCGACCGCGAACGGCTGATCCGCTGCATGGTCGGCCGCTCGATCCAGGACGTGTACGCCTACAAGCCGCGCCCGCTCGGCGAGGTGAAGGTCGACGTGCGCGGCCTGATGGGGCCCGGCTTGAGCGAACCCGCGTCGTTCCGCGCCCATGCAGGCGAAATCGTCGGCTTCTTCGGGCTGGTGGGCGCTGGGCGCTCGGAGCTGATGAAGCTGCTCTACGGCGCGGTCAAACCCACTGCAGGCGAGGTTCACCTCAAAGGCAAGCGCGTTCAGTTCAACACGCCGCGCGATGCGGTGCGCGCAGGTGTCGCGCTCTGCCCGGAAGACCGCAAGCAGGAAGGCATCGTCGCGATCGCCTCGGTGTCCGATAACCTGAACATCAGTTGCCGCCGCCACTTCAGCCGCTTCAGCGTGCTGAACAACCGGCAGGAAGCGCGGACCACCAAGTCCTTCATCGACAAGCTCGCAATCAAGACACGCAACGGTGAAACGCCCATCGGCAAGCTGTCGGGCGGCAATCAGCAGAAGGTAATCCTCTCGCGCTGGCTTGCGGAAGACATCGACGTCTTCCTGATGGACGAGCCCACGCGCGGCATCGACGTTGGCGCCCGCAGCGAAATCTACAGCCTGCTCTACGCCCTCGCCGAAGCGGGCCGCACCGTCATCGTCGTGTCGAGCGACCTGGCGGAAGTCATCGGCGTTGCCGACCGCGTGCTCGTCATGAAGCAGGGCCGCATCGTCGGCGATCTGCCCAGAGAGCACGCCTCGCCTGACACCCTCATCAAACTCGCGCTGCCACGTTAGCGCGCGATTCACGCCCTCATGGAAACCGATCCTATGCAAACGCCATCCACCGAATCCGTGCCGGGCGGCCCGCCAATGGCCGCCCCGGGCATCCCCAGCCGCGCCGCCCTCACATGGGAGCTGGTCAACCGATCGGGCATCGTCGTGGTGTTCGTCTTGCTGTTCACCGCGCTGGCGTTCACGGTGCCCGGCTTCATCAGCAGTCGCAACATCCAGGGCCTGCTGCTCTCCGTCACCCTGATCGGCTCCATCTCGGTCACGATGATGTTCGTGCTCGCCCTCGGCGAGGTGGACTTGTCCGTTGCCTCCATCGTCGCGTTTGCGGGAGTGGTGGCGTCAACGCTCATCACCGCGACACACAGTGTGGTGCTGGGCGTCGGGGCTGGCGTGCTTGCGGGCGGCCTGGTCGGCCTCGTCAACGGCGTGCTGGTGGCGCGCTACCAGATCAACTCGCTGATCGTCACGCTGGCGATGATGGAAGTCGTGCGCGGCCTCGCCTTCATCACCTCCAACGGCGACGCGGTGATGATCTCCGAAGAGAGCTTCTTCGACCTGGGCGGCGGGTCATTCCTCGGCATCTCGTACCCGATCTGGAGCAATATCGTCGGCTTCGCGCTGTTCGGTTTCCTGCTCAAGAAGACGGTGTTCGGCAAGAACGTGCTCGCCGTCGGCGGCAATGAGGAAGCCGCACTGCTTGCCGGCCTGCCGGTGACGCGCATCAAGATCGCCGTGTTCGTCCTGCAAGGCCTTGTGACCGGCTTTGCCGGCGTGATGCTGGCCTCCCGCATGAGCCTGGGCGATCCGAAAACGTCGGTCGGGCTTGAGCTGGGCGTAATCTCGGCCTGCGTGCTGGGCGGAGTTTCGCTCACGGGCGGCGTGGCAACCGTGTCCGGTGTGCTGGTCGGCGTTCTGATCATGGGGTCGGTGCAGAACGCGATGAGCCTGATGAACGTGCCGACGTTCTATCAGTACCTGATCCGCGGCGGCATTCTGCTGCTGGCGGTGTGGTTTGACCGCATCCGCCGCAACAAGCGGGCAGGCTGACCAGCCGGCCAGCACATTCTCAAGGCAACAAAAAAGCCCGCATGTGCGGGCTTTTTCATTTCAACGCCGATCAATCAGCGGTCGGGCAAGTTCACGCAAACGAATAGAACACGCGGAACTGGACCTTGCGCTCGCCCCAGAATTCGGCCGCGTCGCGGAACACGTCCAGCAGCACTTCGCGCGCTTCCTTGTCGAACTTGGGTTGGCACGGCAGCCCCTCCAGCACGATGACAAAACCCGGCTGCGGGCCGGCCTTGTAGATCATGTCGGTCAGGCAGTCAGCCAGGGCGTCGAAGTTCTTGCCGAAATGCTTCGGGAACAGGAACTCGCGTGCAATCACGTCGAGCACTTCGCTCTTGGTGGTCGCGGCCGCGCAGTTGGCGTACAGGAAATGCTGGCCCAGACTGGCCGCCGACTCGGCCAGATCCGCCACGCGAAACGCGCGGATCGACTGCACGATATTCGGACGCACCGTCTTGAACAGGTTCATGGCGTCTTCGCGACCTCCATCGTCGTCCGTCTGAGTATTGTCCTGCGTCATGGTGTTCTGCGGTGCGGTTTGAGGCAACTTGGCCGCTCCCCCGACGCGTGCGCCCAGGGCTTGCATCCCGACCACACCGTCGTACAGATTTTGCGCCTTGTGCCACGCCTCGCGGGCCACGCGCTCATCGCGTGCGGTGAGCGAGTCGTCCAGCCCAAACATGTTGGTCGTCATCGCTGTATCCGTTGAAAACTGTTGTAGTGATCTTCCGTGTAGTAGCAGTCGTTCGCCGCTTGCTGATCGCCGCCACAGATGATGCGTCGGGCGCCGCGGTTACGAGCCCCCCGCGTCTTCACGGTGTACTCGTGGTAATAGCCACGCCGTTGCGCAGGCAAACGTCGCTCATAGTTGCCGAACGTGGTGCCATCCTTTGCATAGGGAAACGGGCCGCCCTGCTCAATCAGTGCCAGCGTGCGCTGCGCCTCGTTGGGCAGGTCTGCCGGGCGAATGGTTCCCACGGCGGCAGCCATACCGGTGGTGTCCCGGGCAACCGCATTGGCCGGCAAGCCGGTTACCGACAACGCAAGCGTTACCGCCAGCGCGCCACGCGCCATCGCCTGAGATACGGAGCGGCCGATCCACGCTCCAAGTCGCTTTGTCATCAGCAGGCCCTAACGGGAGAATCGCGCCGACCGGAGCCCGGCGCAGGTCACAAGCGCAGGTGGCCGCCCAATAACGATCTGGACAGCCGGTTTGCAGCTGAAAGCGAAGCGGCTCAATGCGTGAGAGGCCTGGCAGGGAATGACAAGTCGGGCGACTGCCGAAGACTTGGGGAATCCTTCCGCCTGCAAAAACCACTCATTGCGCGCACCGAATAAGGCTTGCCGGTCAGACGTGTGTACGGAAAACCGCATTTTTTGGAACCCGTCCGGCCCGGTTCGGACCTCATGTGCTCAGAAGCACCCCTTCAGCCCGTAAGGGTACGCTCATCGATGACAACAATCAACCGACGGTGGAAGTCTGAAGGGTTTTTTGATATGGCTATTTAGTTTGCAGAAAAGTAAGCGCACGCAAACTTAATGATCAAAAAAAGGGAGCGCAGCATCGTGCGCTCCCTTTTCTGGTGCAGTGGCGATTAGCGTTGCGCTTGTGCCGCAGCATCCACGACGGTCAGGGCCGTCATGTTGAGGATGCGTCGCACAGTAGCCGACGGCGTAAGGATATGCACCGGCTTCTTCGCGCCCAACAGGATCGGCCCGATGGCGATGTTGTTGCCAGCAGCCGTCTTCAGCAGGTTGTAGGCGATGTTGGCGGCGTCGATGTTCGGCATGACCAACAGGTTGGCTTCACCCTTGAGGGTCGAATCCGGCACCAGCGAGTCGCGCAGCTTCTGGTCGAGCGCGGCATCACCATGCATCTCACCGTCCACTTCCAGGTCCGGCGCACGTTCGCGCAGGATTGCCAGCGCTTCGCGCATCTTGACAGCCGAAGGCGCTTCAGACGAACCGAAGTTCGAGTGCGACATCAGCGCGACTTTGGGCTTGATACCGAAGCGGCACAGCTCCTCGGCAGCCATGATGGTGATCTCTGCCAGTTCGTCCGCCGTCGGGTCGACGTTGACATGCGTATCGGTCAGGAACACCTGGCGACCCGGCAGAACCAGGCCGTTCATGGCCGCATACACGCAATTGGTGCCACCCAGGATCTGGTCGATGTAGCGCAGGTGGGCGGCCGTGTTGCTGATCGTGCCGCAGATCATGCCGTCCGCTTCGCCCTTGTGGACCATGACGGCGCCGATCAACGTATTGCGGCGACGCATCTCCAGCTTGGCGTATTGCGGCGTCACGCCCTTGCGTGCCATCAGCTTGTAATACGTCTCCCAGTAATCGCGGAAGCGCTCGTCATGCTCGGGGTTGACCACGGCGAAGTCCACGCCTTCGCGCAGGCGCAGGCCAAAACGCTCGATGCGGTGGGCGATCACGCTCGGGCGGCCGATCAGGATCGGGCTGGCGAGCTTTTCGTCCACGACGATCTGCACGGCACGCAGCACGCGCTCTTCTTCGCCTTCGGCAAAGACGATGCGCTTGTTCTCCATCGGCACCTTGCGAGCGGCCGAGAAGATCGGCTTCATCAGCGTGCCCGAGTGATAGACGAACTGCTGCAGATGCTGACGGTAGGCGTCCATGTCTTCGATCGGACGCTGCGCCACGCCCGACAGCATGGCCGCCTGCGCCACAGCCGGCGCGATCTTGACGATCAGGCGCGGGTCGAAGGGCTTCGGGATCAGGTATTCGGGGCCGAACGACAGATCCTGGATGCCGTAAGCGGAAGCAACGATGTCGCTTTGTTCCTGGCGGGCCAGTTCAGCCACGGCGTGCACGGCGGCCACTTCCATCTCACGCGTGATGGTGGTCGCACCCACATCCAGCGCGCCGCGGAAGATGAACGGGAAGCACAGGACGTTGTTCACCTGGTTCGGGTAATCCGTGCGGCCGGTGCCCATGATGACGTCGGGGCGCACTTCCTTGGCCAGCTCCGGCAGGATTTCCGGGTTCGGGTTGGCCAGCGCGAAGATGATCGGCTTGTCGGCCATGCGCTTGACCATGTCCTGCTTGAGCACGCCAGCGGCGGACAGGCCCAGGAAAATGTCGGCGCCGTCGATGACTTCAGCCAGCGTACGCAGGTCAGTCTTCTGTGCGAAGTGCGCCTTGTCCGGGTCCATCAGTTCGGTGCGGCCTTCGTAGACCACGCCCGCCAGGTCCGTCACCCAGATGTTTTCGCGCGGCAGGCCCAGGTCAACCAGCAGGTCAAGGCAGGCCAGCGCCGCAGCGCCCGCGCCCGAAGCCACCAGCTTCACCTTCTTGATGTCCTTGCCGACGACCTTCAGCGCGTTGGTAATGCCAGCGCCCACCACGATGGCGGTGCCGTGCTGGTCATCGTGGAAGACGGGGATCTTCATGCGCTTGCGCAGTTCGCGCTCGACGAAGAAGCACTCCGGCGCCTTGATGTCTTCCAGGTTGATCCCGCCGAAGGTGGGCTCCAGCGAGGCGATGATATCGACCAGCTTCTGGGGGTCTTTTTCGTTGATCTCGATGTCAAACACATCGATGCCAGCAAATTTCTTGAACAGGCCCGCCTTGCCTTCCATGACCGGCTTCGAGGCTTCCGGGCCGATGTCGCCCAGACCGAGCACCGCGGTGCCGTTGGTCACCACACCGACAAGGTTGCCGCGGGCGGTGTAGCGGAACGAGTTGGCGACGTCTTCGACGATCTCTTCGCAGGCGGCGGCAACGCCGGGCGAATACGCCAGGGCGAGGTCGCGCTGGTTCGACAGCGGCTTGGTCGGCGTGACGGAAATCTTGCCCGGGGTCGGAAACTCGTGGTACTCCAGCGCGGCCTTGCGCAAGGCGGCGCGCTGCTGCGCCTTGAGTTCTTCATCCGTGCGGGCGGGCTGCTGAGGCTGGGAATCCACCGTGGTCATGGGTCTCTCGTATCGGGTGGCCAGCGCGCGCGCCGGCCGTCGCATCTAGCGGGCCACCGGGATACCCTCACGAGCGCCACGGGAATACGGTCCGCCTCCTTGGGCCCGTCATTTTATATAGTGAAAAGCGATCTCACAACGGGATTTTGGGTGGGGGTGACATGCGTATTCGCTACAATATTCCACCGTCCTGTCACGGCACCATCGGGCTTGCCCCATATTCTTCCATTGCCGCTGCCGTGTCCAAGCCCGCGAATTCACGCAACTCCGCCCATTCCCCGGCAAATTTGTCCGAATTTGAGCTAATTCGGCGCTACTTCACTCGGCCCACGCCCAAGGCAACCTTAGGCGTAGGTGACGACTGCGCCCTGCTTGCGCCCCGCCCCGGGCACGAATTGGCGATTTCCACCGACATGCTGGTCGCTGGCCGTCATTTTTTCCCGAATGCGGAGCCGCGCGCACTTGGGCATAAAGCGCTCGCTGTCAACCTCTCGGATCTGGCCGCGATGGGTGCGGAGCCGCGCGCTTTTACGCTGGCCGTAGCGCTGCCTGAAGCCAATCCAGCTTGGCTTAAACCGTTTTCCGAGGGGCTGCTCGCCCTGGCAGATGCCTTTCACTGTGAACTCATTGGCGGGGACACCACGCGCGGGCCGCTCACACTGAGCTTGACGGTCTTCGGGGATGTCCCGGCCGCTGCGGCACTACGCCGCGACGCTGCCCGCCCCGGCGATGACCTTTGGGTCTCGGGCACCGTGGGCGACGCGCGACTCGCACTGGGCGCCCTGCGCAACGAATGGGCGCTTACACCCGAGGCGCTCGCGCAAGTGCAGCCACGCATGGACCTGCCCACGCCGCGCGTCGCACTCGGCTTGGCATTGCGCGGTGTCGCCCGTGCAGCGCTCGACATATCGGACGGCTTGTTGGGCGATCTGGGCCACATCCTTACGCAATCCCGTGTTGGAGCGACGATCACGGTCGACAACGTACCGCGCTCGGCGACGCTGGCGGCCCAGCCCCTGGCGCTCCAGTTGCAATGCACGCTGGCTGGCGGCGACGACTACGAACTTTGCTTCACCGCCCCTGCCGATGCGCGCGACGCCGTGGTCGCGGCGGGCCAGCGTGCGGGCGTGGCCGTCACACGCATCGGCTGCATCGATGCTGAAGCGGGATTGCGGCTCGTCGATGCCCAAGGGGCGCCGGTCCTCTTCACCCACAGCAGTTTCGACCATTTCTCTTCCGCCTCATGATGTCCTCCGCACCCTTTCCGCCCTCCAATCCGCCGGGCCGGCCTGAAACCGTCGTCCTCGAGGCAGGCCAGACCGTGCAGGTGCGGCGCCCCACGGCGCGCTTCATGTTCGGCCATCCGGCACGCATCCTGGCGCTCGGCTTTGGTTCCGGCCTGTCGCCCATCCTCCCTGGCACGGTCGGTACGCTCTACGCGTGGCTGATCTACGTGGTGTTTGCACGTTGGATTTCGGGGCCGACCTGGCTGCTGATCGCAGCGGTTGGCTTCGTGATCGGCATCTGGGCATGCGCCCGCACCGCACGCGATCTGGGCGTGGCCGATCATGGCGCCATGGTGTGGGACGAGATGGTCGCGTTCTGGCTCGTGCTGGCCTTCGTCACGCCCACCACGCTGGGGGGGCAGTTCGCCGCGTTTCTGTGGTTCCGCTTCTTCGACATGGTCAAGCCAGCGCCCATCCGCTATTACGACCGCACGCTCAAGGGCTTCGGCGTGCGCGGCGGCTATGGCGTGATGGTCGACGACATTCTCGCGGCGTTTTACACGCTGCTCGTGTTCGCGCTTTGGCGCTCGTTTTGACGGCTGACGTCAGAAGCTTCGAAGGTATTGCAATGGCTGAATCCCGCGCCCTGGCCCAACTGGCCGAACTGGTAGCTGACACGCTGAACAAGCGCAGCCTGATGATGGCGTCCGCTGAATCTTGCACGGGCGGGCTGGTGGCTGCCGCCATCACCGACGTATCAGGCTCGTCCGCGTGGTTCGAGCGCGGCTTCGTCGTCTATTCCAACGAAGCGAAATCGCAGATGTTGGGCGTGCCGGCGGCGCTGATCCGCGAACATGGCGCCGTGAGCGAACCGGTGGCACATGCCATGGCAGAGGGCGCCGTGCTCAACAGCCGCGCGCAGGTGGCCGTCTCGATTACCGGTGTGGCGGGCCCGACCGGCGGCACGCCCGACAAGCCAGTCGGCATGGTGTGCTTCGGGTGGAGCAATCGCTTGCAGACGCGCGTAGAAACACGCCACTTCAAGGGCGACCGCAAACAGGTCCGCCTGCAGGCGGCAGAGCATGCACTGCGCGGCCTGCTCGACTTCCTCGATTCAGCGGAATCCTGATTTAGATTTCGCTGGGATGATCCGGCCGGCGACGATCTCCGTGATCATGTTCCGGCTGGTGTTCGTGGTCGTGCTCGTGGCGACGGTCGCGATCATGATCGCGACGCGTCGTCTCGTGCTCGTGAGTGTCGTCGCGCTCTTTCTCGAGCTTGCGGTCCGGGTCCTTGCCGGTCTCTTCCCGGTGCGTACCGGCAACGGGACGGTGCGGATGCGTGGTCATGGCGTCCTCGCTCTCACCGCAACCGGACCGACAGTGCGGATCAGTTGCGGAACTGGTTGATCTGGTCCCGAGTGGCAAGCGCCACGCGGCGGGCAGCATCGGCGAAATCACTGTCGGTGCTGGCGTAGAGAATGGCTCGCGACGAGTTGATCATCATGCCGGTCCCGTCGGCCGTGCGGCCGGCGCGTACCGTGGCTTCGATGTCACCGCCCTGGGCGCCAACGCCCGGAATCAGCAGCGGCATGTCGCCGACAATTTCTCGCACCTTGGCAATTTCCTCCGGGAACGTTGCGCCCACCACCAGGCCCATCTGGCCGCTGGTATTCCACACGTCGCGCGCGCGTTCTGCCACGACCTGATAGACGGGGCGGCCGTCGGTTTCCAGGAACTGCACGTCGCTGCCGCCCGCGTTGGACGTGCGGCACAGTACGATCACGCCCTTGTCGGCATGTGCGAGATACGGCTGCATCGAGTCGAACCCCATGTAGGGGCTGACGGTGATGGCGTCGGCCTGATAGCGCTCGAAGGCTTCCTTGGCGTAGTGCTCGGCGGTGGAGCCGATATCGCCGCGCTTGGCATCAAGAATGACGGGGATGCCCGGATACGCCTCGTGGATGTAATTGATGAGCTGCTCAAGCTGGTCTTCAGCGCGCTGCGAGGCGAAGTAGGCGATCTGCGGCTTGAATGCGCAGACCAGGTCGGCGGTGGCGTCCACAATGGCGCGGCAGAACGAGAAGATCGCTCCGCCCGTGCCGGTCAGCGACGCCGGCAAGCGCGCGGGGTCAGGATCGAGCCCGACGCACAGCAGGGAATTGTTGCGTTGCCAGGCGGCAGCGAGTTGTTCTGTAAATCGCATGGTGTCGGGAATGTGAGGGCGGCCGGCTGGCCGCATGACTTGTCTGCATTTTACCCGTCGGGCGGCCCGATGGCGGCATCTTCCGGGCGTGGCGCCTGCCCCACGCGTGCGCGCCAGGCCACCGCTTGTGGCTGAACCTGTCGCCTCTTTACGCTACACTCGGCGCGATTTTTCGCCCCCCGTTCAACGCCTGCTTCAAGGAAATACCCATGATCAACCTGTTCGTCGTGCAAAAAGGCCGTCTCGCGCAGGAACAGGTCGAAGAACGCAGTGAACTGCTGCAGCACAAGCCGATCTGGATCGACGTGATCGACCCCGACGACGAAGAGCTGGCATGGATCAAGGAAGCCTACGGCGTGGTCCTACCCGAACTGGAGCAATTGGGGGACCTGGAAGCCTCTGCCCGCTACTTTGAAGGCGAAGACGGCCACATCCATATCCGCACCGATTTCCTGCTCGACGAAGAAACCACCTCGCGTAACGTGCGCGTAGCCTTCGTGCTGACCAAGGATGTGCTTTTCTCCATCCACGACGAAGATTTGCCCGCCTTCCGGCTGGTGCGCATGCGTGCGCGGCTTCGCCCGGGCTCGGTGCGCAACGCCAAAGATGTGCTGATGGATCTGTACGCCACTGACGCGGAATACTCAGCCGACTCCATCGAAGAAGTCTACGAACGCCTCGAAGATGCCAGCAAGCGCGTGCTGGCCGATGAGGTGACCGATGCCGCCGCCGCCGATGTGCTGGAGATCATCGCCCGTGTGGAAGACTTGAACGGCCGGATCCGGCGAAACGTCATGGATACGCGCCGCGCGGTGTCGTTCCTGCTGCGCAGCCAATTGCTCTCGGCCGACCAGCAGGACGAAGCGCGCCAGGTGTTGCGCGACATCGATTCCATCGAGAACCACACGGCGTTCCTGTCCGACAAGGTCAACTTCCTGATGGACGCCACGGTCGGCTTCATCAACATCAACCAGAACAAGATCATCAAACTGTTCTCGGTGGTGTCGGTAGCGCTGATGCCGCCCACCCTGATCGCCTCGATCTACGGCATGAACTTCAAGGTGATGCCGGAGCTGGACTGGGCTGAAGGCTACCCATACGCGATCGTGATGATGGTGGTGTCGGCGGCGATTCCGCTGGTGTACTTCCGCCGCAAGGGCTGGCTGAAGTAGCCCTGCGCCGGGTCAATCCGGCAACGTGGCCGAACCCATGCGGTTGGCGATGACGGTGGCCTTGCGCGTGAAGTTGACGTGTACGTTGGCGCAGTAGCTCTTCTTGTCGAAGCACTTGGGTGCCGGCAGCGCCGCCGCTAGGCGCGCCGCCTGGCCTACCGTCAGTTGCGAGGCCGGGCGCTTGAAATAATGCTGCGCCGCCGCTTCCGCGCCGAACACACCTTCGCCCCATTCCACCGAGTTCAGATAGATCTCGAGAATGCGCTCCTTGTCGAGCCAGAACTCGAGCATCCACGTGATGACGAGTTCTTCACCCTTGCGCAGATAGTGGCGCTCGCCCGAGAGGAACAGGTTCTTGGCCAGTTGCTGCGTGATGGTCGAACCGCCTGCGACCACGTGGCCGCGCCGCTTGTTCTTCTCCCACGCATCGAGCATGGCGTCGACTTCCCAGCCGCTGTGGGAGACAAAGTCCGCGTCTTCACTGGCGATGACCGCGCGCTTGAGGTTGCGCGAGATCTGCTCGTAATTGACCCAGCGGTGATCGACCTTGCAGGTGAAAACATTGGCGCCGCACAGGCGCATGCGCTCGGCGCGCATGAAGCTGGTAGACGACGGATCGAAGAACTGCCAGCTCGCAATGGCAGCGAAGAAGTACAGGTTGAGTGCGACCACGCCCGCAACGAAGCAGCCGATCACGTAGCCGAACCAACGCATCATCGCTGGGCTGCGCTCCAGGTTCAGCGAGGCGCGCGTGCCGCGACGGCGGCTTCGCCCTGCAGCCCCTCGCGCATGGCGAGCAGCACCGGAGCGGTGTCCGGACGCACGTTGCGCCAGACGAAGAACGATTCCGCCGCCTGCTCCACCAACATGCCCAAACCGTCCCAGGCGCGGGCGCCGTTGCGCCGGGCAAACTCCATGAACACCGTCGGCCGCGGGCCGTACATCATGTCGTAGGCTAGCGCGTTGGGACCGAACACGGTGGTCGGGATCGGCGGCACCTCGGCCTGCAGGCTGCTCGCCGTGGCGTTAATGATGACGTCGAAAACGTCGTCCGCAGCAAGCTCATCATAGCCGCCGCCCACAAGTTCGACCTCGTGTAGCTTGGCCGAGACCTCGAAGCGCTCGACCAGCTTGTTGGCGCGATCGGCTGTGCGGTTGGCAATGAATACCCGCGCGGGCTTGTGCTCCAGCAGCGGCAGCAGCACACCACGCGCCGCACCGCCAGCGCCCAGCAACAGCACGCGTTCGCCTTCGAACGAGTTCCCGATGTTGTGGGTGATGTCGCGCATCAGGCCGACGCCGTCGGTGTTGTCGCCAAAAATCTCATCGCCGTCGAACTTGAGCGTATTGACCGCGCCGGCCGATTCCGCCCGCAGCGACAGCGACGTCGACATGGCATACGCGTCGAGCTTGAAGGGTACGGTCACATTGAGCCCGCGGCCGCCTTCGCGCACGAAGTTCATCACGGTTTCGTCAAACGCGATCAGTTCGGCGTAGATGCGGTCGTAGCGGATGAGCTGCCCCGTCTGCTGCGCAAACGCGGCATGGATGGTGGGCGACTTGCTGTGCGCGATCGGGTTGCCGATCACGCCATAGCGATCTGTGGGCGGCGCGCTCGCAGCTGCGAGGATGGCCTCTTGAAACGACGACGGCATGGACGACGAAATCAGCGGGTCTGCAGGTGGGTTTCCAAGCCTGCGCGGGTGAACTTGAACGTGGCAACCACATCCTGGATGTCGACGCGCTTGCGCATCTCGGCCGGGAAGGCGCCAAACGGAGAAGACGAACGGACGATGGCCACGGCCTGGCGATCCAGCGCGGGGTTGCCCGAGCTTTTTGCGATCTCGATGCCTTCGATCTTGTAGCCGTCCTGGTTGTAGCCGAGCTGGCCTTCGCGGTTGATACTGATTACGACGATCAGCTCGCCGTACAGCGGGCGGCCGTTCTGGCTGGGAAAGTTGGCGGTGCCGCGCGCTTCAATCTTGCGGCGCACGGCATCGTAATAGCGGGCGTAATCGACCTGACGCGCGCTGGCGGCCGTCAGCACATTGCGGCGCGGGCGCTTGGCGTAGTTTTCGAGGTTGCGGTCGATCTCGGCCTGCAGGCGGGCGATTTCGTCTTGCGTGGTGCGGTCGTCGGTGCCGTTGGTGGGCGACGGCTGCGGACGCTCGCCGGGCTTGACCTGCCGATCGTTGACCAGCGGTGCGCGGTCAGTTGATTGCGTGAGCAGGCGCCGCTGCTCCTGCTCGAGGTATTCCAGCCGGCGCTGCGTGAGCTTGATGGCGTCGCCAGTCTGCTCATTGGTGTCGGCAGGCAGCGGCGTGGTGGCGCGCTGTTGATCGAATTCGCCACCGCCGTTCAGGTTGACCTGGGCCACGGCCGTCGCCTTGGACGGCGCCGTCGACGATTTGGCATTCACGAGCACCACATCCAGGCCCGGATCTTCGCGCTTGATATCGAACGCTTCGGGGGCCACCACGCGCACGAACAGCAGCAGGACATGCACGGCCAGCGACACCACCAGCGCCTTGGTGAGCGTGCTGCTGCCGGACCAGTCCGGACGGTTTGCAAGGGCGGCCATGGGGCGATTCCTGGTCGATGCTCGAAGAATGAAGGTCAGACTGCGATTGTAGTTAGGCAGCGCCAGGCGTTCCACCGCTCTCGCTGTCTTGCGGCGGCGGCGCCACAGCAGCGTCCGCTTCTGCGCGCGCCTCTTCCTCATCGGCGGCGGGTTGTGGTTCAGCCGGCACATCGGATTCAGGCTCTGCCTCGGCCAGTTCTTCTTCGATGGCTTCGGCCTCAGCTTGCGCGTCGACCGCGGGCGCGAGGATTTCGACCACGCGGCACGACACTTCCAGGCTGATCTCGTCGGTCTCCAGGATATCGAGCACAACATGCGTGCCGCGTGGCGTTTGTGCCAGTTCGGGCACCTTCGTCACCAGCGGAATGTCGGCGAATCGCACAGCGCCTTCCTTCAGCACCACGGCCTGCATGCGTGTGCGGTTTTCCTGCTTGAGCCAGCGCAGGCACCAGTAGCGCTCCATGGTCGACTGGTGGTCGGCGTAAGCAGCGTAGGTGGCTTCGAAGTCGGCCACGGCAGCCAGCAGATCGGCATCTTTGGGCTTGAACGGCGCGATCAGCTTGGCCGTCACGCCGTGCTGCGCCACTGCTGCAATCTGCCATTGGTTGACCAGATCGACATAGCGACGCAGCGGCGAGGTGCTCCACGCGTACTGCGCCACGCCGAGCCCTTCATGCGGCGCCGGATACGTCTGCATGCGCGTGCGGTGCATGCCCCACGCCTTCTGTGTGCGATAGATGCCCGGCACCCCGGCGTCGGCCAGCATGCGGCCCCACGTGCTGTTGGCCAGGATCATCAACTCGGCGACGATCTTGTCCAGCGGCGAGCCGCGTTTGCGCTGTTCGATCCGCACGCGCTCGCCACCGCCCTCGGCTTCGGGAATCGCATCGATGTAGAACGAATAATCGCCCTTCTGCGCGCCCTCCGGCTTCAGGCCGCTTGCGATGCGGGCCTGCTGGCGGCCGTCATACAAGGCGCTCACGAACGGCCACAGCACCGCCAGTTCGGCCTTGAACGGGTAGTCGCCCGAGCCATCGGCCAGCGCGTCGGCGGTGATCACGTCGTCGAGCAGGTTGTGGCGCAGGTTGGCCGCCACGGTCACGGATTCGCAGCGCGTCTCGCTGGCGGTGACCGCCCACGTGGCGCGGTCGACCGTCGCGTACAGCGACAGGGCCGGACACGCGCGCCCTTCCTGCAGCGTGTAACGATCCACCACCGACTCCGGCAGCATCGTGATCTTGTCGCCGGGGAAATACACGGTCGACAAACGCTGGCGTGCAATCACGTCCAACGGTTCACCGCGCTGGATGCCAAAGCCCGGCGCGGCAATATGGATGCCGATACGCACGGTGGCGTCATCAATCGGGGTCACGGAGATGGCGTCGTCGATTTCCGTGGTGGTCACATCGTCGATCGAGAAGGCGCGCACGTCGGCGGCCGGCAGCTCCATCGCCGGTTCCGGCACGGTCACATCCGGGAAGCCGGTGCCCTTCGGGAAGCACTCCGAGAGGAAGCGCGCCTCATGCAGCGCGCGGGCATTGGCGATGCCGCCCACCGCCACCATTAGGCGCATCGGCGACAGACCCAGTGCCGTGCACGCCGCATCGAGCGCCTTATATTCGAGGCTGTTCTTGTCCGGCTTGAACAAGAGTTGCAGCGTCTTACCGCCGAAGGCCTCAGGCAGGCGCATCGCCTTCAGCTCGGCTTCATATTCGGCCTGCAGGGCAGCTTGCTGTTTCTTGCGCTCGAGGCCCGCGAGCGCGGCCTTCAGTTGATCTTCGGGTGCGCGCTGATAGCGGCCGCGGCCCTTGCGGCGGAAGTAGATCGGCGAGCCATGCAGCGCGATAGCCAGCGCGGCTTGCTGCGTGGCATTGGCGCCGGCGCCAAAGTATTCGCCCGCCAGATCGGTAAAGCCGAATTCTTCGGCCGAAGCGCATTCCCAGAGGAAATCCAGGTCGATCTCTGCCGACAGTGCCTGGGCCGCCTGCGACAACTCACCAGCGGACGGCTGCGCGAATTGCAGCAACACGTCGCGCGACTTGACCTTGGTGCGCTTGGCACTCGGCAACTCGACCTGATAGGCCTCGCCCTGTTGGGACAAGACGGTGCCCGCGCGGATCTCGCCGCCTTCTTCAAACAGCAACTGCATGGATTTGTATGGATTGCGGCACTCGCATGAGCGAGCGTCACTTTGAATGAGGTGGAATGGCCGCGCACCCTGACGTCACAACGCAATACGCGGCGATAAAAAGTTGGGGGCGATGATACCGCACTGGCTGAACGCCCGGCCCGCGAAATACGCCTACCGCGGCGGGTGGAAGTTGCTCAGCGCAGGCAGGAAAACCTCTGTCACGAGCATCGCGCTTGCCCCGCGTCGGAACACCGATCGGCGGGCCGGCAACCGGGCGGTCCCAGCCACAGGCGCGTCGCCGAGCGCCCCGTGCGCCCGGCGTACCAGCGGGTGGCGCGCGTCCAGCAAAGCGAATTCGAAATCTCCGCGCTCAACACGCGGATCGGCAAACAGCGAGTGCCCCAGCGGCTGCGCGCCCAGTGCTTTCAGGAACGGCCAGTCAAGCGCCACACTGCGCGGATGCACGATGGTGTGGGCATAGACCACCGGGATGTCGTCGCAGATCAACAAAACCTCGCGGATCAAGGTGTCCGCAGGGCCAGCCATGCCTAGACAACGCCACTCGTCGCGCAACGGCATCGCGCGCTGCTGGCCGAGCAATTGAACGCGGAAGCGCGAGGATGCCGCCCGAAGCCGCGCGGTCAGCGAATCGGCACCCACAGCCCAACGCGCCCAATGCCGGTCATAGACGACAGCCGGAGGCAACGCGCTGCGCCAGAGGCTGCGCGGGTAAGAGGGGGAATCGGTCATGCGGCGCTAAACGGATGCGCTGCCAACAAATCGGCGGGAACACCGCAGAAGACAAGCACTTCGTCCATGTACTGGGCGAAATCGCTGATGCCATGGTCGCTACCGTCAATGATGCGGGTGGTCGCGCCAGGAAAGTGGCCGAGCATTTCGCGGTAGTCGAGCACCTCGTCGCCGGTCGCAGCCAATAAGTAATAGCGCTCGGGTTGCGTGATCACAGGCACAGCAAGGGCGCGCAGCTCATCGAGGTGATGTGGTTCAACGCGAATGGTGCCACCGCCATGCCACAACGGTTGCTCGCCAACGTATTTGGCGAGATCCCGCTCCGGGCGGGTAGCGGGATTAAGCATTGCCGCACGAAGCCCATGCCGCTCAGCCAGCCAGGTGGCGTAAAAGCCGCCCAGGGAGGAGCCGATGAGCACAGGCTTGAGGCCGTCACGCGTACCCAACTCAGCGAGTAGCGCCTCTGTTTCGGCCACCGCCTCACGCGGTGACACGGGCAACGTCGGACAAACGTATTCATCTGCCAGGCCCACGGAAGCCATCCGCCGACCTAACAACTGCGCTTTGAACGAGCGCGGCGACGAACGGAATCCGTGCAGATAGACGATGGATGCCGGCATATGGGGATCAGTTCGCCGTGCCGACGCGTTCAGCCAAGGCGTCCAGCAGCTTCTGATGTACGCCGCCGAACCCCCCGTTGCTCATGACAAGAACGTGGTCGCCAGGGCGGGCGGCAGCCGTGACGTCTGCGACTAGGGTGGCCAGATCAGAGAATGCCTTCGCGCGCCCCCCCAGCGGTGCTAACGCGCCAGCCAAATCCCAGCCGATTGCGTCGCGGCCGTTGGCGGCACCGTAAGCGAAGACTTGATCGGCTCCGGATAGGCTGTCTGGAAGCGCCTGCTTCATCACACCCAACTTCATGGTGTTTGAACGGGGCTCCAGTACCGCGAGAACGCGCCCCTTCCCTACCCGACGGCGCAGGCCCTCGATCGTCGTACGAATGGCGGTCGGATGATGGGCAAAATCGTCGTAGACGGTCACGTCATTGACAGTGCCACGCACTTCCATGCGGCGTTTCACATTTTCGAAACGGGCCAGGCTTTCAATGGATTGAGCAGGCGGCACGCCAACGTGGCGCGCGGCGGCAATGGCTGCCAGCGCATTCATGCGATTGTGATCGCCTTGAAGCGCCCAACGGACTCGGCCCTGCGGCTGCCCCTTGAAAACCACGTCGAAGCTATCGTCATCGCGCAGGTTCGCGATTTCCCAGCCAAGGCGGTCTTCAGCGCCGAATTGCTCGACTTCTGACCAGCATCCGCGCTCAAGTACACGCTTCAGGCTATCTTCGCGACCATTCACGAGCAGGCGACCTTGACCGGGCACAGTGCGTACCAAGTGGTGAAATTGGGTTTCGATTGCGGCAAGATCGGGAAAGATGTCGGCGTGATCGAACTCCAGGTTATTCAATATGGCCGTACGGGGGCGGTAATGGACGAACTTGCTGCGCTTGTCGAAAAATGCCGTGTCGTACTCATCGGCCTCGATGACAAAGAAGTCGGATTCCGTGAGCCGCGCCGACAACCCGAAGTTGCGCGGCACACCACCCACCAGGAAGCCCGGGTTGTAGCCGGCGTCCTGCAAGATCCACGCGAGCATCGATGTGGTTGTCGTTTTGCCATGCGTACCTGCCACGGCAAGCACCCATTTCTGACGCAGGACGTTGTCGCCCAGCCATTGCGGGCCAGAAATGTAAGGGAGATTGCGATCCAGGATGGCTTCCATCAGCGGATTGCCGCGGGAGATCACGTTGCCGATGACGTACAAATCAGCGCCGATGGAGAGCTGTTCGGGGTCGAACCCTTCGATCAGTTCGATACCTTGCGCTTCGAGCTGGGTGCTCATCGGGGGGTAGACGTTGGCGTCGCAGCCGGTGACGCGGTGACCGGCCTGGCGGGCAATCAGGGCAATGCCGCCCATGAAGGTGCCGCAGATTCCAAGGATGTGGATATGCATGGGAGCCATCTCAACTTCGTTGCGCCGCATTGTACCTGCGGCTTCAGGCCGGCCCGCGCGCTTCAGTAAAATAGAGCCATGTCCAAACGCCCCACCCTCGACCCCGCCCGCGTGCGGGAGGAAATTGCCATCACCGCCGCGCGCATGATCGCGGAAGACGGCGCCGATTACGCGACCGCCAAGCGCAAGGCCGCGCGCCAAGTGCTTGGCACCGAATCCCGCGCGCCCGGCGAATGGCTGCCCGACAATGAACAGGTCGAAACGGAAGTCCGCGAATACCAGGCGCTGTTCCAGGCCGAATCCCAGCCGCGCGTGCTGGCGTTGCTGCGCCGCATCGCACTGCTGCTGATGGAAGGGCTGGCAGTCCACCACCCGTACTTGGCGGGCGCGGTCTTCAACGGCACCGCCAGCGAGCACTCCGACATCCACCTGCAGGTCTTCTGCGATAGCCCGAAGGATGTGGCGATCTTCCTGCTCAACGCCGGCGTGGACTTCGATACCACGGAGAGCGCTCACTTCGCCGGCCGAGACGAGGTGGAAACGCTCAGCTTCCTGTGGCGCGGCCAATGGCCCGCCGGGGCCGAATCCCACGAGTTGGCGCGCGAGCTGCGCGCTGAAACAGGCACGCCCGTCGGCGTCCATATCGCCCTATATGACATGAACGATGTGCGCGGTGCGCGGCGGGCAGACGCCACCGGCAAGACGCAACGCGGCGACGCGGCGGCAGTGCGTGCCCTACTGTCGCAGGGGTGATCGGCCGACAGGAGTACAATCCCGCACGCTCCGCCTCTGTATATATAGAGACCTCCGCAAAACCATGTCCCGCCGTACCGCTCTGATTGCCCTGTTGATTGCCGGCCTGCTTGCCGCGACGGCGGGCGTCTATTTTGGGCATCGCGCCACTGAGCCGAAAACGCCGGCCGACCATGCTGTTGCCGCGTTCTACGGCAGCAAGCTCCCGGACGCCAATGGCGCCCCCCTGGATCTGGCAGCGTTTCGGGGCCAGCCGGTGGTCATCAATTTCTGGGCACCGTGGTGCGGTCCTTGCGTAGAGGAGATGCCCGAGCTGTCTGCGCTGGCACAGGAGCAAAAGGCCAAGGCAAGGTTCGTTGGCATCGGGATTGACTCGGCGTCCAATATCCAGACTTTTCTGGGTAAGGTCCACGTCACATACCCCATTGCCGTGGCGGGCTTTGGCGGAACGGAGCTGGGCCGCCAGTTCGGAAACGAAGTCGGCGGCCTTCCGTTCACTGTGATCCTCAACGCACAAGGTGAGATCATTTTCCGGAAGATGGGTCGTGTGCATGCCGACGAACTGCGTGAGGCCCTGCGGCGCACGTGAATGTACAAAAACGTCATATGACGTTCATGTGCACACAACTCCCCTTCTTCTTCGGCAAATGCGTCGACAGCACGCCCAAGATCGGTGAAAACACCGATTTCTCGATACTTTTTCAGCAAAAACTAGACAAAGCATTCTAAGTTGCTGTAAATTGCGCCCAACTTCGCTCAACCGGTCAAAACCGTGGCTGATAAACCCATCGCCAAAGCGCTTCGCAACGTGCTCGTACTGCACGGCCCGAACCTCAATTTGCTGGGGACGCGCGAACCGGAAGTCTATGGCGCAACCACTCTTGCCGACATCAACGCCGCCCTGGTCGAACGCGCCACGGCGCGCGGCGTGACGCTTGCGCACTTCCAGTCGAACCATGAAGGTGCGCTGGTGGATCGTATCCACGCCGCAAAAAGCGAAGGCATTGAATTCATCATCATCAATCCGGCCGCCTACACGCACACGAGCGTGGCGCTGCGCGACGCGCTGGCCGGCGTGGTGATCCCGTATATCGAAGTGCATCTGTCCAACGTGCATCGTCGTGAACCGTTCCGCCACCATTCTTATCTGGCGGACCAGGCGGTGGGCGTGATTTGCGGATTGGGCTGGCGCGGCTATCTGGCGGCGCTGGACTTCGCAATTGACCAACACGGCGGCTGATCAGCCGTCTTCTTCCTTTTATTTCAACCACTTAACCAACGCAACGACGCCAGCGCCTGGAGCGCCTTTGACCGATGTGCGGCTGAAGAGCCATTCGCGCGCATCGACCGCCCAGACCGCCGACGCTGCAGGAGAACGTTCATGGATTTGCGCAAGCTGAAAACGCTGATCGACCTCGTGGCCGAATCGGGCATTTCGGAACTCGAAGTGACCGAAGGCGAAGGCAAGGTCCGCATCGTCAAGTCGGCGCCGCAAGTGGTGGCCCCGATGCAATATGCGCCGATGCCGATGCAGGCCGCACCGGCTGTCGGCGCCCCCGCCGCAGCGGCTCCGGCAGCCGTCGGTGGCGAGGCTGCCGCCCCGGCCCTGCCGGCAGGCCACATCGTGACGTCGCCGATGGTCGGCACGTTCTACCGTTCGCCGTCGCCGGGCGCTGCCGAGTTCGTCAAGGTGGGCGACACGGTCAAGGAAGGCCAGACGATCTGCATCATCGAAGCGATGAAGCTGCTCAATGAGATCGAAGCGGACAAGGCGGGCGTGATCAAGGAAATCCTGATCGAGAACGGCCAGGCTGTGGAATACGGCCAACCGCTGTTCGTGATCGGCTGATCTTCCGGCATCTGACCCTCATCGTGCGGCGCGCAGCGTGCCGCATCCGAGCGCGAGCCGGCGCACAAGGGCTGCCACTGAGCGCGGCCCAGCCACTGCGCCCTCGCCTCTCCTTTTTGTAGCGAGAACACGATGTTCGACAAGATCCTGATCGCGAATCGCGGCGAGATCGCTCTTCGCATCCAGCGCGCCTGCCGCGAACTCGGCATCAAGACCGTGGTGGTCTATTCCGAGGCAGACAAGGAAGCCAAATACGTCAAGCTGGCCGACGAAGCCGTGTGTATCGGCCCGGCACCGTCGCCGCTGTCGTACCTGAACATGCCGGCCATCATCTCGGCCGCCGAGGTGACCGACGCACAGGCCATCCACCCTGGCTACGGCTTCCTGTCGGAAAACGCCGACTTTGCCGAGCGCGTGGAGCAATCCGGCTTCACCTTCATCGGCCCGACACCCGAATCGATCCGCCTGATGGGCGACAAGGTCTCGGCCAAGCAAGCGATGATCAAGTCCGGCGTGCCGTGCGTGCCGGGCTCGGAAGGCGCCCTGTCCGAAGACCCGAAGGAAATTCTGGCAACGGCCAAGAAGGTTGGCTATCCGGTGATCATCAAGGCGGCTGGCGGCGGTGGTGGCCGTGGCATGCGTGTGGTCCACACCGAGGCTGCGCTGATCAACGCCGTCAACATGACGCGCGAAGAAGCCGGCCGTGCCTTCGGCAACCCCGAAGTCTATATGGAGAAGTTCCTGGAGCATCCGCGCCACGTGGAGATCCAGATCCTGGCCGACCAGCACCGCAACGCCATCTGGCTGGGTGAGCGCGACTGCTCCATGCAGCGCCGCCACCAGAAGGTGATCGAAGAAGCGCCAGCGCCGCACATTCCGCGCCGCCTGATCGAGCGTATTGGTGACCGCTGCGCCGAAGCCTGCAAGAAGATCGGCTACCGCGGCGCCGGCACGTTCGAGTTCCTGTACGAGAACGGCGAGTTCTACTTCATCGAAATGAACACGCGCGTGCAGGTCGAACATCCGGTCACGGAAATGATCACGGGCGTCGACATCGTGCAGGAGCAGATCCGCGTGGCGGCCGGCGAAAAGCTGCGCTTCCGCCAGAAGGACATCGTGCTCAAGGGCCACGCCATCGAGTGCCGCATCAACGCGGAAGATCCGTTCAAGTTCACGCCGTCGCCGGGTCGCATCACCTCGTGGCACGTGCCGGGCGGCCCGGGCGTTCGCGTGGATTCGCACGCCTACAACGGCTACTTTGTGCCGCCCAATTACGACTCGATGATCGGCAAGCTCATTACGTACGGTGCAACGCGTGAGCAGGCCATCGCCCGCATGCGCATCGCCCTATCGGAAATGGTGGTGGAAGGCATCCAGACCAACGTGCCGCTGCACCGCGACCTGATGCTCGACGCGAACTTCGTGGAAGGCGGCACCGACATCCACTATCTGGAGCACCGTCTGGCGCAACAGGAAGTGGCCAAGGGTGGCGGCAAGTGACGTACCGCGAATGCGTGCTCGAAGTGGCGCGTGACGACGCCGAAGCGTTGTCCGAAGCGCTGTTTGATCTCGGCGCGCTGTCGGTTTCGGTGGAAGACGCCGATGCCGACACGCCCGAAGAGCAACCACTCTTCGGCGAGCCTGGCCACGAGCCGACACGCCTTGCGTGGAACCGCTCGCGCGTGGTTGCGCTGCTCGCTGACGATGCCGACCCGGCATTGCTGGTGGCAGCCGCGGCCAACGAAATCGGGCTGTCACCGCTGCCTGCGTACACCGTGCGCGAAGTCGAAGAGCAGGACTGGGTACGCGTCACGCAATCGCAGTTCGAGCCCATTCATATTGGTGAGCACATCTGGGTCGTGCCGTCGTGGCACGATGCGCCGGAGCCCGATGCCGTGGTGCTAGAGCTCGACCCGGGCCTCGCCTTCGGCACCGGCAGCCACCCGACCACGCGCCTGTGCATGGAATGGCTGGAGCAGCACGTGCAACCCGGCGAACGCACACTCGATTACGGCTGCGGCTCGGGCATCCTGGCCATCGTCGCCAAGAAGCTCGGCGCCGGTGAAACCGTCGGTGTCGATATCGATCCGAATGCGGTGGAAGCCTCGCGCTACAACGCCGAACGCAACCACGTCGAAGCCACCTTCGCCCTGCCCGACGATGCACCGGAAGGCACGTTCGATCTGGTCGTCGCCAACATCCTGTCGAACCCGCTCAAGCTGATGGCAGCCATGTTGTGCGCACGCGTGCGCCCGGGCGGCCGGCTGATTCTGTCGGGCGTGCTCGAGCGCCAAGCCGAAGAAGTGGCTGCCGCGTATGCCTCGGTCATTCCGCTCACCGTTTGGCGTGCACGTGACGGCTGGGTCTGCCTGCATGGTGTGAAACCCGCGGTGTGAAGCCCACATAATTTCACGGTATTGCGCGCCAGCGCCGCCTGCAAAGGTCGACGCTGGCGCCACTGTCTGCAATACTCGCGCGGTCGGCTTTTTTCTCCTCGTCCCGCATGGCAACTGCGCCACAAGCTGCGCCACGTTTGGCCGCCCGCTGCCCCAACTGCCAAACCGCATTCCGCGTTGTCGCCGATCAGCTTCGGCTGCGCGGCGGGCTCGTCCGTTGCGGCCGCTGCAATCACGTCTTCGATGGCCGCGATCATCTGATCGAGCTTGGTGCCGCGCCCATGCCTGCGGCGCCGCCCGCCGAAGCAACGCAGCCACGGCAATTGCCGGAACACACCGCTCGCGTTGCGCCGCTCTCAACGCCCGTCACCCCTGAACCGGAAACGCCCGCGGCGCCACCTGCCGCAGAGGACGATCACGGCTTCGGCATGACGCTGATCTGGGAAGAAGACGTTCCCGAAGAAGGCGTCGCGGAAGTGCATCTGGGGGAAGTGGAAGGGGCAACACCCGTGCCCGACGTGCAATCGACCGCACCGGACACCCGCCCGCTGCCGGACGAGGCGCCGATCGAGCACGCTGCCGAGCCCGCGCCGCAGACATCGCAACCCGAACCGCCCGCCGCGTCCGTCGCTCCCGCCGATCCGTTCCACGGCCTGCCGCCCATCCGCGACCTTGACGACGAGGAAGACGCGTTCGCCGCCGCCGTGCCCAAGCAGCCGTCGGCAGACCTGCAGGTGGAGTCGGCCATCGCGCCCTCGCCAGCTCCGGCTGTGACCGCGTCAGCGCCGCCAGCGGTCGCCTCCCTGATGCCCGAGGCGCAGAAGCACGATTCAGTCTGGATGCGCCACGAAACCGATCCGCACACGCTTTTTGCGCCGGTGCCGCGCCGCCATCACGGCCACGCACGTCGCACGCAAGCTGAGCCGACCGGTCCGACGCCGCAGCGCACGCTGACCGGCGCCCCGCGTCCGCGCAAGGTGCGTGGGCCGAATCATGGTGTCTCTGCCGCGACGCTGGATTTCCTGCGTGCCGCGCAGGCCCGCGAGCAAGCACGTAAAACGACCGGACGCCGTGCCCTGGCGCGCATCGCGATCAGCTTGCTGGCGGTGCTGGCGGTAGCGCAACTGCTCTTCCTCGCGCGCGCCGAAATCGCGCGCCGCGCGCCCTCCGCACGCCCGATGCTGGAGGCACTGTGCCAGCCGTTGCACTGCACGATCGCGCCGCCGCGTGATCTCGATGCATTGCAGATCGAATCGTCGCAACTGCAGCGGCAAGAGGGCGACGCCTCCGACCAGTACGTATTGACGGCTACGTTGCGCAACCGCGCCGGCGGCCCCATCGCCCTGCCGGCGATCGAACTGATAACCACCGACCTGCAAGACCAGTTGCTCTCGCGCCGTGCGCTACTGCCCGCCGACTACCTGAACCCGAGCGACAGTGCATACGGCAAGTCAGGGCTGCCCGCCCGCGCCGAACTACCGATTCGGGTACGATTCCAGTCCCAGCGCCCGACGGCCAATTACCGGGTCCTGATTTTTTACCCTTGAATCTTCACCCCCTGGCTTTTCCCCAACACGCATCAAAGGAAGGAGTAACACCATGGCAAACTTGACCCTTGGCGGCAACCCGATCGAAGTCGGCGGCCAATTCCCGACCGCAGGCTCGAAGGCACCGGCATTCACGCTGGTCGGCGCAGACCTGAAAGACGTCTCGCTCGCTGATTTTGCCGGCAAGCGCAAGGTCCTGAACATCGTGCCGAGCCTGGACACCCCGGTGTGCGCCACCTCCACGCGCAAGTTCAACGAAGCCGCAGCCAAGCTGGATAACACCGTCGTGCTGTCCATCTCCGCCGACCTGCCGTTCGCAGCCGGCCGCTTCTGCACCACCGAAGGCATCGCGAATGTGAAGCCGCTGTCGACCTTCCGCGACAAGGGTTTCAAGCAAGCCTACGGCGTCGACATCACGTCGGGCCCGCTGGCTGGCGTGACCGCGCGTGCCGTGGTCGTGCTCGACGCCAACGACAACGTCCTGTACTCGCAGCTCGTGCCCGAGATCAAGGACGAGCCGAACTACGACGCCGCCCTGGCTGCGCTGAAGTAAGCTGAACTGATCGCATCGAGACCGATTTCCGGTCTCTCGTTCATCACACGGCCGTCCACTGGGCGGCCGTGTCATATCTGGAGTGTTTCAATATGGCCAGCGTGATCTGCGGCTCGGTTGCCTACGACACCATCATGACGTTCGACGGACACTTCCGCGAACACATCCTGCCCGACAAGATCCACATCCTGAACGTTTCCTTTCTGGTGCCAACCATGCGCCGGGAGTTCGGTGGCTGCGCAGGCAACATCGCTTACACGCTGAAACTGCTCGGCGGCGAGCCCATCATCATGGGCACCGTCGGCCAAGATGCGGGCCCGTACCTGGACTACCTGAAAAAGCTCGGTATCTCGACAGCGCACGTTACGGAGGTTCCGGACACGTTCACCGCGCAAGCGATGATCACGACCGATCGCGACAACAACCAGATCACCGCGTTCCACCCAGGCGCGATGAGCCATTCGAGCATCAATTCGGTCAAGAATGCACTGCCGGCCCGGCTCGGCCTGGTGGGCCCCGACAGCCGCGAAGGCATGCTGCACCACGCGACGCAATTTGCCGAATCCGGCGTGCCGTTTATCTTTGACCTGGGCCAGGCAATGCCGCTGTTTGACGGCGCGGACCTGCGCCACTTCGTTGAACTCGCCAGCTACGTGGTGGTCAATGACTACGAAGCGCAGGTCATGCTGTCACGCACGGGCTACAGTGCGGCAGAGCTTGCGCAGCGCGTCGAGGCTTACATCGTCACGCGCGGGGAAGAAGGGGCGGAGATTTACGCCGGCGGCAAGCAGTACACTATCCCGGCCGTGCCGGCAGAACGTGTGGTCGACCCGACCGGTTGCGGTGACGCGTTCCGCGGCGGCCTGCTCTACGGCATCGAGAACGGCCTGGACTGGGACACCACCGGTCGCCTCGCCAGCCTGATGGGCTCACTCAAGATCGCTTGCCAAGGCCCGCAGAATCACGGCCTGCCGGTCGACGAAATTGCCCAGCGCTTTGAATCCGCTTTCGGGTACAGGTATCAATAAGGAATCAACATGAAACCCATCTATCGCATCGGCGCCGCGACTCTGCTGGTCGCCGCCCTTGGCCTGCAAGGCTGCGCCATGGGCACCAACTCCAACAGCGCTTACACCTCGGTGCAGGCGCAGCGCGAGCAGACCGTGCGCTTTGGTACGGTGGATTCTGTGCGCAATGTCGTGATCGACCGTGAGCAGACCGGTGTTGGCACCATTGCCGGCGGCGCGATCGGCGGCATTGGATCGGCAGCAGCCATCGGGCGCGGCAACGGCTCGGTGGCGGCGGGTGTGCTCGGTGCGATTCTCGGTGGCGTTGCAGGCAGCGCGCTCGAGGGTCAGATGAACAAGCGTCCGGGCCTGGAAATCACCGTCAAGCTCGACAACGGCGAGTACCGCGCGATCACGCAGGACGCCGACGAGGCCTTCCGTCCTGGCGAGCGCGTGCGCCTGCTCTCATCGGGTGGGGTGACGCGCGTCACGCACTGATCCACGACGCTCGGCCGACAGGCCGAGGGGTTGATGGAAACACCGCGTCGGCATCACGCCGGTGCGGTTTTTTTTACGCCCGCGAGAAACGTATGCGCGACGCTCGGGCAAGAAAAAGCCCGCCGGGGCGTGAGCCGATCGGCGGGCGGTGCAAGACGCTGAGGTCTTGCGGACCGGATACGCAGTATCCGATCAGGTGGGCGCGACCTGCGCGCCGCTGTGGTCCCGGAGGATCACCGTCGTCAGAATGACTTACGGACGGTTGCCGGTCGGGAACGGCCATGCCGCAGCCGGGTTCAGCGCGGTCTTGGCAGCAGGTGCAGCAGGTGCAGCGGCCGGAGCAGCAGCGGGCTTGGCGACAGCCTTCTTCGCGGGGGCCTTCTTCGCAGCAGGCTTGGCAGCAGCCTTCTTCGCAGCCGGAGCCTTCTTGGCAGCAGCCTTCTTCGCAGCAGGCTTGGCAGCAGCCTTCTTGGCAGCCGGAGCCTTCTTCGCTGCAACCTTCTTCACAGCAGCTTTCTTGGCCGGAGCCTTCTTGGCTGCAACCTTCTTCACAGCAGCTTTCTTGGCCGGGGCCTTCTTGGCTGCAACCTTCTTCACAGCAGCTTTCTTGGCCGGGGCCTTCTTGGCTGCAACCTTCTTCACTGCGGCCTTCTTGGCGGGTGCCTTCTTGGCAGCGACCTTCTTAGCTGCGACCTTCTTGGCCGGAGCCTTCTTAGCGGCCGGAGCAGCCTTCTTTGCAGCAGCCTTCTTGGCGGCCGGAGCCTTCTTCGCAGCGGCCTTCTTGGCCGGGGCCTTGGCGGCCGGTTTCTTCTTAGCAGCAGTTGCCATGGGAAACTCCTTCGAGATTGGGTATCGAACTATCGAGATTGAGCCACCCGACCGGCCCGATCCCACGATGCATTGGCATCGCCAGACCAACCGAGCGAGCGATTCATCGGCGCGCCACCAAACGGCAGTCGCACGCTAATGAATTCGGTAGGAAGCTCTGCGACTTGCGCGGCGAACACACGCAGCAAGTTGCACGCCCCGGTCGCGCGCACGAGCGCAACCGCAAGCTGCCAGACAGATTGCATCCGGCGAGTCTTCATCAATTGAGAGGACCGGGGCATCGTGGCCACACCGGTCGAAATCTGATCTTGCGCGAATCGCTGCGTGGACCGCAAAGCCGCGTGCAGCGTGACTTTGCAGACAGCGAGAAACTGGAGAGCGCGCGTTTTCTTTTGGGGGTAGTACGCCCATCCCGACGGGGGGATCGCAGAGACGGCACCGAGTTCGAACAGCCCTGTCGGCGTGGCGTGCATCAAAGTGGTTACGCTCCTCGACTACCTTTCACTTGCCGCTTGGAACTTCATCGTCGTTGATCGCGCGAAGCTTCCTTGCATCGAAGTCAACGTCTTGTCAAGGCGAATCATAATTCGTTTGCGCGGTGATGTTAAGAGATTTATGCAAAAAGCGCGGTGAGTTTTGGTGAAGGATTGCGCTGCGTCTGTGCGTCGCTGCGATTCGAATCGCGCATGCACGCAGATCGATCTCGCGAATGCGCATTTTCTTGCGTCGTGACATCACGTTACGGCGTTGCTCCACGTTGACACACGCGCCCCGCAAACCCAGTGGTCATGCCGGTTTACAGCAACGCGCGATGTTGCGCGCGTGTGCATCGCGAACACACGCACGCGCCTCGCGCGCATTCAATATCGTCGTGCGCGCCGACGCGCGAGCAGCGCGATGCGTGTCGAAAAAAACGATGCGTAGATGCGACAGCGCGCGCGAATTTTTCGCGCTCAACACGTCGATACGCACGCAATCGATGCGCTCGACACATGCGCATCGACATGTTGAACGTGTCGATGACGCTGCTGACTCGCATCTCGAACGCCGTCGATGCGCACCGCGCGAAGTCGATGCGATTGCGATGGTGAACCGCGTGCATGCAGGTGCCGCAAATCGCGTGCCGCGCGTTCGATGCGCGACGTGCTAGCGAGAGGGTCGACGCATCGATGCATACGTGCGCGCGAATCGCATCGACGCATGCGATGTTGGTGTCGACGCATGCGCCCCCTCCCGGGCGGGACGATGCCGAACTGCGGGCGAGCACGACGGTGCGATGGCGACATGCGCAACGCAAAACCGATCGCCGATCGCGGGAAAACCCTGCTCAGCAACCGCTGAAAAGTTCACGCAACTGCGTTTGAAACGAGGCTGTTTTACGACGATAGAAGGATTGTTCTACGGCAATCCACAGGCCATTTTTGCTGCGGACTTATCGCCCAGAGAATGGCTTACCGTCGCGCTTTGTTTGGAATCAAGTTCGCAAATTGCTGCAGTCGCAAATCTGGGTGTCAGGTTGCCGCTGATTGTCATGCCATTCGGTTTCACTTCACGATCCGCTCACCACATGAGCACGGCATCGATCGCGCGGTGTGGCACGGACCTGCGCGTGGCCCGTGACAAGACAGGGAGGTCGTCGCCAACCCCACAGCCTGGCGACGACAAACCCGACGAGCAAAGAGCGCAAGACAGAAGGGGTCCAACACAAGCGTTCTGTTCTGAGTAGTGGAGGCACAAGATGCGCGATCTAGCGTTCTTGTCGAAATCGAATCCGCCGAAGCGCGGAGTGTTCCTGCAGTGCGTGCTGGCGACAGCGTCGCTCGCCATGCTGGCCGGCTGCGCGAATTCGGGCAGCGGCGACATGGGTACGTCGCTTGGCGGTGGCAGCGATTCGCAATCCAAGCCGGCGATCGCGGCATCAAGCTCGCCCACGTGGTCGAACGACAACAGCGGCAATGCAACGGGTGGCACCGGCTCGACCGGCAGCACGCCCATCGCGACGCTGACCGGCCCTGTCGAGCAGGTGACGACCGCCACCATCACCGCCATCGTGCCGCTCACCAGCACGCTGACTTCCGCCACGCAAACGCTGGGCGCGGTCACCGGCCTTGGTGCGCCGGTGAGCAACGTGCTGGCGACGCTGGGCGGCACGCTCGGCAGTGCGGGCAGCACGATCACGACGGCCGGCAAGGGCGATGCGTTGGTATCGACGCTCGGCACTACGGTGGGCACGCTCGGCTCGGTCACCACGGGGTTGTCGACGATGGTCTCGCCGGCGGCGCCGTCTACCGCGGGCAGTGCGCCGGGTAGCGCGCTGACCGGTGCGCTCGGTGGTGCGCTGGCGCCGGTCACGACGGCAGTCGGTTCGTTGACGGCGGGGCTGCCTGGCGTCGGTGCGCTTGGCTCCGTTGGCGCAGCCGGCAGTGGCGGTACCGGCGGATTGGGCAGCGTCGGCACAACAGTGGGCGGGTTGGTTGGCGGTGTGCTGTCGGGTGTGACATCCGGCGTGCACCACTAGCCACTGCTCTGTAGAACTTTCTTTGCATTCGACGGCAAACGCAGGCGGATGCTACCCGCTGGACGCCAGATGCGCGTTCTTCTGACCCGGCGGTGACACGCGGTACGGGCCGCGCTTACAAGGAGACTCACCATGAAGATTCAGAACCCGCTCCACACTTCTTCTTCCGCATCGTTGTCCGCCGTTTCGGCGTCGCGCACGCTGCTGGCAGCCGCTGCAGTGGCCGTGCTGACGCTGGCCGGCTGCGCTTCGGGCGGCAACCCGAACGGCGATACGACGCCGTCATCGACGGCCAATAACGATCCGGGCGCGGTGCCGGTCGGCAACGTGGCCAGCAGCAGCGGCAACGTCGTCACGCAGACGGGCAAGACCGTCAGCGACCTTGGCACGACGATCGGCACGGCGTCGGTGCCCGTCATCGGCGGCACGGCGGCGCAGAAGGACCTGGGTGCGACGGTCACCTCCGCCGGCAACACGGTCCAGACATTGGGCAGCGGCATCAGCAATGGGCTCGGCAAGATCGGCTCGACGCCAGACCCGGTCGGCACCACGGTGCAGAGCTCGGGTGACGTGATCCGCTCCGCTGGGGTGACGACCGGCAACGCTGGGCAGACCGTCTCGGATCTGGGTGCCGCTGGCAGCCCGCTGGCGCCGCTGAATCCGGTGACGTCACCGGTGGGCAGCGGTGTGTCTGCGCTGGGTCAGGTGATGCAGGGTGCCGGCGGGCTCGTCACGATTGGCACGTCGAGCGGCCCGGTGCAGCAGGTCACGCAGCAGACCAGCAATGCGATCGTGCCGCTGTCGTCGCAGGTGGTGAAGGGCACGCAGACGGTCGGCAGCACGACGATGCTCGGCGGCCCGCTGGCCGGCGCGCTCAACACGGTTGGCGGCGGCCTGCAGAGCGCGGGCGCGCAAGTCGGTGCGGCCGGCGGCAACCCGCTCGCGGCTGACGTGGGCGGTGTGGTTGGCGCCGTCGGCGGCACGGTGGCGAGTGCCGGCGGCCTGGTCAATGGCGGCAGCGGCGGCGGGTCGACGAATCCACTGGCGCCGATCACGAGCGCGCTCGGTGGCGGCGTGGGCGGCGGAAGCAATCCGCTGGCCCCGGTCACGAGCGCGCTGAGCGGCGCAGCCGGCAGCGGCAACCCGCTCGCCCCGATCACGAATGCGCTGGGTGGCGTCACGAACGCCGCCGGCACCTCTGGCAGCAATCCGCTGTCACCCCTGACCGGTGCGTTGAGCGCGCATTGATCCCTGCGCCGACATCATCGATCAGCCCTCACCGATTTTTTTGACTGACAACAAGGAGACTCCACAATGAAACCTACCCCCCACGCTCTCGCCCGCCTGGCTGGCGCCCTGGCACTCGCTCTGGCCGCTGGCAGCGCCTTCGCGCAAGTCAGCCCCGCCGGCACCTGGAAGACCATCGACGACAACACGGGCAAACAGAAAGGCGAAGTGACGATCGTCGATAACGGCGGCACGTTCTCGGGCAAGGTCACCAAGATCCTGGTGCCGGGCGACGAGAACAAGACCTGCACCAAGTGCACGGACGACCGCAAGGACCAGCCCATCAAGGGCCTGACGATCCTCACGGGTCTGAAGGCGGACGGCAACAACAACTGGGATGGCGGCCAGATCCTGGACCCGGAAAACGGCAAGGTCTACAGCGCCAAGATGTCGCTGTCCGAAGACGGTCAGAAACTGAATGTGCGCGGCTTCCTGGGCATCAGCCTGCTGGGACGCACGCAGACTTGGATTCGCGAGCAATGATCGCCTGCCGATAGCGAAAACCAACAAAACCTCCCAACGCGCGGCGGCGCCCCCTCCTTGTGGGTGGGTGCCGTCTCTTCGGGCGCCGGTGCAAGCCGGCGCCTTCTTTTTTTGCGGAATCCGCACACTGCGCGCACGGAATCTCCATTAAAGAAGACCACTCCACCGCCGTTACACCGTTGGGGAGACGTCAAACAATAAGTGGAGAAAACGCGACATGCGACAGTGGACACTCAAAGCAAAGCTGCGTCTTGCGTTGGGCCTGATGTGGCTGGGGCTGATCGGCGTCGGCATCTGGAGCGCGATGGAAACCCGCGCGACCATGCTCGACGAGCGCAAGGTCGGCCTGCAAAACCTGGTGGACGCCGCCGAGGGCATCGCCAAGCTGTATCACGGCCGCGCGCAATCGGGCGCCATGAGCGAAGCCGACGCCAAGAAAGCCGCGCTGTCGACGCTGGCCTCGATGCGCTTTGGCTCCACCGGCTATCTATTCGTGGTCGACTCGCAGTTCATCCTGCTGATGCATCCGACGCTGGCCGACATGGTCGGCAAGAGCACCGCAGGCTTCAAGGACCCGACCGGCAAACCGGTCTACCCGACCATCGTCAACGCCGCTAAAGACAAAGGCTTCGGCTTTGCCGAATACCAGGGCCGCCTGCCCGGCAGCGAGACCGCATTGCCGAAGATCGGCTACGTGAAGCACTTTGTGCCGTGGGACTGGAACATCTCCAGCGCCGTCTTTCTGCAGGAAGTGGATGCGGCGTACCGCCATTCGCTCATCGCCAATCTGATCGTCATTCTGCTGGTGGGCGGCGCGGTGTCGCTGGCCATGTCGCTCATCATCCGCAACGTGCAGCGCGGGCTGGGCGGCGAACCGAGCTACGCCGCCGAGATGGCACGCCGCATTGCCGGCGGTGACCTCGCCGTGCACGTGCAAACCCGCGCCGGCGACCGCGACAGCATGCTGGTCGCCATGGCGCAGATGCAGCAGCAACTGACCGGCACCATCAGCCATATCAAGACATCGGCGGATTCGATTGCGAGCGCCACCAAGCAGATCGCCGCCGGCAATGCCGATCTGTCGCAACGCACGGAAGAGCAGGCTTCGTCGCTGGAAGAAACCGCGTCGAGCATGGAAGAGCTGACGAGCATCGTGCGTCAGAACGCCGACAACGCGCGCCAGGCGAGCACGCTGGCCGTCAACGCATCGGACATCGCCGCCAAGGGCGGCGAGGTGGTCGGCCGCGTGATCGACACCATGGCGGGCATCAACGAAAGCAGCAAGAAGATTGCCGACATCATCGGCGTGATCGAAGGCATCGCGTTCCAGACGAACATTCTGGCGTTGAATGCGGCGGTGGAAGCCGCACGCGCGGGCGAGCAGGGCCGCGGCTTTGCCGTGGTGGCCGGCGAGGTACGCAACCTGGCGCAACGCTCGGCTGGGGCGGCCAAGGAAATCAAGGAACTCATCGGCGATTCGGTCGGCCGAGTGGAAAACGGCACCACGCTGGTGGCCGAAGCCGGCAGCGTGATCGACGAGGTGGTGATCGCAGTCAAGCGTGTGACCGACATCATGGGCGAGATCAGCTCGGCCTCGGAAGAACAAAGCTCTGGCATCGAGCAGGTCAACCAAGCTGTCACGCAGATGGACGAGGTGACGCAGCAGAACGCCGCGCTCGTCGAGCAGGCCGCGGCCGCCGCGCTGTCGTTGGAAGAACAGGCACAGGTGCTGCGCGACGCCGTGGCGTCGTTCCGCACCGCCTGATCGCCGAGATTTCACGTCTTGCTCCCCAACGAGGGGAGGGACGCCGCGCCGTTCTCTGGTGTGTCGCATGGTGCTATGCTGCGCGCCAGAGAATCGATAAAACCATGTTGGAATAGCCATGCCCGAGCGCAACCGGCCGCCATTCAGGGGCCCTTTTGGCGCGATTGCCGGGTCGACCACCAGCGTCTATGCCGCAGCAGGAGACACCGCCGGCGACGCCCATGAGCCGATGTCCGGCGGCCGCTCCAGTGCGGTGCGCGATGTCGCTGCACAAGATCTGGCCAGCGACACCGCGCTGTGGCGCTTTGCGCTGGCCGCAGAGCACGGCGGCCGCGCGCCCCATCCCGACGCCGCCTTGCGCGACGATCTTTCCGTCCTGCGCATCCTGCGCCACGCAGACGGCCTGCGCCTGCTCCGGCAAGGGTTGCGCAGTGCGTTCCCGGGTTCGGCCCTGCGCCTGACCACCTTCTGGCCCGAAGAACAGCCGCACGCCTACCCGGCGCGCGCGGAAGCCCGCCCAGCGGAATTCGGCGATCTACTCGTGCTGCTGCGCTTGCGCGGCGCGGTGCCGACGCTCGATTGCCGCGCGCTCTTTCTTACCAGCCGCCGCATCGACCAGCCGGACGATACGCTCGACAAGCATCACGCCCTACCGCAGATCAACCTGTACGAAGGCTGGCCCGACTTCAACGTCTATGCGCGTTCGCCGATCAAGTCGCGCAACGCAACCTTCCTGGGCAAGTTCGACCTGTCGGCTGAGCTGGACCCGCTGCGCCGCGTTGGCCGCGACCAGCGCCAGTGGCGTTACCTGACGCCCTGCACGGGCCTGCAGCACTACGCGCAATGGCCTGGCGCACGGCCGGCTTCTCCGCTGCAATGGCGCTGGCCTTCCGGCCCGCAAGCCGGCGCCGCACGGCCCAGCACCGGTTCGTTCACGGGCCTGCTGCGCCAGCTCGCACGCCCGGAAGGCCCCGGCGAGGATTGCTCCGCCGGCACAGACGTGCCAACGTGGGGCCGCCTCATCAACAGACTGCTCGACCACAGCTGGGAAGTCGCCCCGAGCCACGCGCTCAAGAGCGGCAATATCAGTTCGCTGGCGTTCTGGACGCGGCTGCGCGGCTTCCTGACGGCGGAATACCTGCTCGGCTCGCACTCGTTGCAGAAGGGTTTTGGCGCGTCGTTGCAGTTCGAGATGGCCAATGGCCTGCAGGACATCGCCCGCGACGACTGGACGGCCACCACCGGCTTCGACCCTGAAGACCTCGACGTGCCTGGCGTGCGCGGTACGCTGCAGCGCATTGCGGCGTCCAGACTGGCCGTCTTCGGCATGAGCGCGGAAGACCCGGCACCACTCGCCGCGCCGCGCCCGCAACGCGGCGTGACGCCGCGCCCCGATGGCGAACGCGAAGGCCAGCGCGTGTTGCTGATCGACGTGATCCGCCCCAGCGCAGCCGCCCTGTAAGCACGCCAATTCGATAAAAAGCGACGCCCGCGCCGCCGAGAACGCAACGATTTCTCGGCGGCGCGCGGCTATGCTGTGGCGTTGCGCTGCCGCGCTTCCTGCCGCCCCCCCTCCGCTGTCGCTCATGTCTTCCGCTGCTTCCGCTTCCACTGCTTCGACGACGTCCACCTCCCCCTGGATGCCCATCCTTGCGCTGATGGGTTCGATGGCCTCCGTGTGCCTCGGTAACTCGTTTGCCAAGACGCTGTTTCCGGTGCTGGGCGCGGCGGGCACGGTCACGTATCGCGTGACGATTGGCGCGGTGATCCTGCTGGCGTTCTGGCGGCCGTGGCGCCTGCACCTGAGCCGCGCAGATGCCGGCCGCATCGCGCTGTATGGCGTCACGCTGGCGAGCATGAACCTGCTGTTTTACCTGTCGCTGCAGCGGTTGGCGATCGGCATTGCGATCGCCATCGAATTCACGGGGCCGCTGGTGCTGGCCGTGCTGCTGTCGCGCCGCGCGCTGGATTTCGTGTGGATCGGGCTGGCGGTGGTCGGCTTGCTCATGCTGACGGTGGCCGACAAGTCGGTCGGTCAGGTGGACCACCTGGGCGCGGTGTATGCGCTGGCCGCCGGCGTGTGCTGGGCGCTCTACATCCTGACGGGCAAGAACCTCGGCGGCCTGCATGCGGGCCAGGCGACGTCGATCGGCATGGTGGTCGGTGCGCTGTTTGCGATTCCGTTTGGGGTGGCGCAGGCCGGGTGGGCGCTGTTCTCGCCCTCGCTCATTCTGGCGGGACTCGGGATCGGGCTGCTGTCGAGCGCGATCCCGTATTCGCTCGAGATGGTGGCGCTCAAGCACCTGCCGGGCAAGACGTTTTCCGTGCTGCTGAGCCTGGAGCCGGCCATCGGCGCGCTGGCCGGAGCGATCGTGCTGCACGAGCAACTGACCGGGCGCCAGTGGGTGGCGATCCTCGCCATCATCGCTGCGTCGGCGGGGTGCGCGCTGACGGTGCGCGCCCCCAAGCCCGCCCAGAGCTAGCCGGAAACCCGCGCCACGGCTTGCAATACAGCCATGCGCGTCTGCGCGTAGACCATCCCCTTCCATTCCGGCACGTCGCAATAAAATGCATCGCGTAGCGCCCTGCGGATGCCAGCCTGCTGCGCGGCGCCCTGCTCCGGATGGCGATGCAGCCAGTGGTCGGCGCGCAGCGTCTGCAGCACCGCCAGCGGCGCGAGCGTGCCGAACTCCAGCGTGACGCAGGTCTTCTCGATGCCGGGCGGCAGTTCATACGCGATGCCCATCAGATCGCCCTTGACGACCGACGAGACCGAACCCGCTGCAGCAATCGGTCGAACATCGGCACCCCAGGTGCGCATGGCACGCTCCAGCTCGGCAGGATCGGGGCTGTTGAAGATCTTCTCGCCGTGGCCGTAGTGGCCGAGCCCGGTATGCAGGTCGATCCACACCAGGCGCGACATGCCGGCCGCGTGCCGCGACACGATCCCGCGCATCTGCAGCGTGCTCCAGCACGGCGCGCTGCCGCCGTAGAACATGCCGTCCGGCACGCGGTATTGGCCGCTCGTTGCGGCGTCTTGCAGAGCTTTTTCGCCGCGGGTGACCATGTAGTGCTGCAACGCTGCCTGATCCGCCTGGCTGGGCGGCCACGTGCGCGGCAGCAGCAGCGGATCGACTTCGAGATACGCCGGGTTGGCGGACGCGGCTTCGGCAAAGTCGACGCTGTTGCGGTTCAGGTCAACGTTGTCTTCATTCACGCGCCGCAAGTGTGCAAACCCGTACGGGTTGACCGCATGCACCAGCAGCAGCGCTACGTTGGCAGCCGCCAGCCGCGCGAACAGTTCGTCGTCTTGCAGCAGGCCGGTCTGGCAGCCGGAGCCGCAGAACCCCTCCACACCATGGACGCCGGAGGTGACGATCAGCAGAGCCTGAGCCTGCGCCGGCGCGAGCAGCGCGGTATCGATGGAAAGTTGCTCCCCAGACGGCCCCACCACATCGGGATGCAGATGACGCTCGATGCGAAGCCCCCGGCTCTGTGCGGCGGCGAGGAACTTGCTGCGCGCTTCATCGTAGGTCTGCGAGAAGAAGGCTTCGACCGTCATAGCGGGAATCCGGGGGCAGTGGTAGCCGCAGCGTGCCATGTCTGACAGGCGCGGCGCAATCGCACAAACGTGAATGGACGCCCCAAAACGCAAACAGGCGACGCATGGTGCGTCGCCTGTCTACGTTGATGCCGGGTCGAGCGCGTGGCTCAGATCACTCCCAGGACAGCGCACCGCCGGTCTGGTACTCGATCACGCGCGTCTCGAAGAAGTTGCGCTCCTTCTTCAGGTCGATCATCTCGCTCATCCACGGGAACGGGTTTTCTTCGTTCGGGAACAGCGCGTCGAGGCCGATCTGCTGGCAGCGACGGTTGCAGATGAAGCGCAGGTAACCCTTGAACATCGGTGCGTTCAGGCCCAGCACGCCGCGCGGCATGGTGTCTTCGGCGTAGCGGTATTCGAGGTCGACGGCCTTCTTGAACAGCTCCGTGATCTCGGCCTTGAACTCGGCCGTCCACAGGTGCGGGTTCTCCAGCTTGATCTGATTGATCAGGTCGATACCGAAATTGCAGTGCAGCGACTCGTCGCGCAGGATGTACTGGTACTGCTCGGCAGCGCCGGTCATCTTGTTCTGACGGCCCATCGCCAGGATCTGCGTGAAGCCAACGTAGAAGAACAGGCCTTCCATGATGCAGGCGAAGACGATGAGCGACTTCAGCAGCTTCTGGTCGTTCTCGGGCGTGCCGGTCTTGAACGACGGATCGGTCAACGTGTCGATGAACGGGATCAGGAACTCGTCCTTGTCGCGGATCGACTGCACTTCGTGGTACGCGTTGAAGATCTCGGCCTCGTTCAGGCCCAGCGACTCAACGATGTACTGATACGCGTGCGTGTGGATCGCCTCTTCAAACGCCTGGCGCAGCAGGTACTGGCGGCATTCCGGCGCGGTGATCTGGCGGTACGTGCCCAGCACGATGTTGTTGGCGGCCAGCGAATCGGCCGTCACGAAGAAGCCCAGGTTGCGCTTGATGATGCGGCGCTCGTCTTCGGTCAGACCGTTCGGGTCTTTCCACAGGGCGATGTCGCGCGACATGTTGATTTCCTGCGGCATCCAGTGGTTCGCGCAGCCGGCGAGGTACTTTTCCCAGGCCCACTTGTACTTGAACGGCACCAGCTGGTTGACATCGGTGGCGCCGTTGATGACGCGCTTGTCGGCGGCGTTCACCCGGCGGTTGCTCTGTGCGGCAGCAGCGTTCGGGTTGTTGCCGAGGATGCCCGTGCCGACGGCCTGCGTGGCCGACGGGGGCAGCACGCCGCCCTGATCAGCGGTGGCCGTTTGCAGTTGCGGCTGCGGTTGATACACCGGCTGCGGTGCAGCCGAAGGTTGTGCGGCAGGTTTGACGTCGTCGTCCCAGCTCAGCATATGTGTTTCTCCTAATTCTTTGCTCGTCGCTCCCGCTCTTTTGGAGCGCGAGTCCAGTGTCGTTCAGGTCACGGCGCCCCCGCTTGCGCGGGAGCAACCTCAGACACTGTTTTGACTTATTGGCAGGCTTCGCATTCCTCGAAACCGGGGTCGCCCGGGCGCATCGTGCACACGGCGCCTTCGGCTTCCGGCATCGCCTGGGCGGTGGCAGCAGCGGCATCCAGCGCGCTGGTCGGTGCGGCCGACGTCACGCCCGATGCACCTGCAGCCGACACACCACCTGTATCGCTACCCGAGGACACCGCATTCAGCGTGCCGCGCGACACGGTCGACTTCTCGACGTGCGTGGCGCCGATCGTGCGCAGGTAGTACGTGGTCTTCAGGCCACGCAGCCAGGCCAGCTTGTACGTGTCGTCCAGCTTCTTGCCCGACGCGCCGGCCATGTAGATGTTCAGCGACTGAGCCTGGTCGATCCACTTCTGGCGGCGCGATGCCGCTTCCACCAGCCACGTCGGCTCCACTTCGAAGGCCGTTGCGTACAGGTCGCGCAGGTCTTGCGGAATGCGGTCGATGCGGGCCAGCGAGCCGTCGAAGTACTTCAGGTCGGCGACCATCACTTCGTCCCACAGGCCGCGTGCCTTCAGGTCGCGCACCAGGTAGTCGTTGACCACCGTGAATTCGCCCGACAGGTTCGACTTGACGTACAGGTTCTGGTACGTCGGCTCGATACAGGCCGACACGCCGATGATGTTGGAGATCGTTGCCGTCGGGGCGATCGCCACGCAGTTCGAGTTGCGCATGCCGTACTGCTTGATGCGGCCGCGCAGGCTGTCCCAGTCCATGGTCGACGACATGTCGGTTTCCAGGTAGCCGCCACGCTCTTCGGCCAGCAGCTTGAGCGAGTCCTGCGGCAGGATGCCACGGTCCCACAGCGAGCCCTTGTAGCTGCTGTAGCGGCCACGCTCTTCAGCCAGCTCGGTCGACGCCCAGTAGGCGTAGTAGCACACGGCTTCCATCGAGGTATCGGCGAACTGCACCGCTGCGTCGCTGGCGTACGGCACGCGCAGCACGTGCAGCGCGTCCTGGAAGCCCATGATGCCCATGCCGACCGGACGGTGGCGCAGGTTCGAATCACGTGCCTTCTTGACCGCGTAGTAGTTGATGTCGATCACGTTGTCGAGCATGCGCATGGCCGTGCGCACGGTCTTCTTCAGCTTCTCGTGATCGAGCACCACGCTGCCATCCGCCTGCTTGACCAGGTGGGCGACCAGGTTGACCGAACCCAGGTTGCACACGGCGATTTCGCTGTCGTTGGTGTTCAGCGTGATTTCCGTGCACAGGTTGGAGCTGTGCACCACGCCCACGTGCTGCTGCGGGCTGCGGATGTTGCACGGATCCTTGAACGTGATCCACGGGTGGCCGGTTTCGAACAGCATGCCCAGCATCTTCCGCCACAGCTGCAGCGCCGGCATCTTCTTGAAGAGCTTGATCTCGCCGCGCGCGACCTTGTCTTCGTAGGCCAGGTAGGCCTGCTCGAATGCCTTGCCGACCTTGTCATGCAGGTCCGGGCAGGTGGACGGCGAGAACAGCGTCCACTCGCCGCCTTCCATCACGCGCTTCATGAACAGGTCCGGGATCCAGTTGGCCGTGTTCATGTCGTGCGTGCGGCGGCGATCGTCGCCGGTGTTCTTGCGCAGTTCCAGGAATTCTTCGATGTCCAGGTGCCACGTTTCCAGGTACGCACACACCGCGCCCTTGCGCTTGCCGCCCTGGTTCACGGCCACGGCCGTGTCGTTGACCACCTTCAGGAACGGCACCACGCCTTGCGACTTGCCGTTCGTGCCCTTGATGTGCGAGCCGAGTGCGCGCACGTTGGTCCAGTCGTTGCCCAGGCCGCCGGCAAACTTCGACAGCAGCGCGTTTTCCTTCAGCGCCTCGTAAATGCCGTCCAGGTCATCCGACACGGTGGTCAGGTAGCACGACGACAGCTGCGAGCGGCGCGTGCCCGAGTTGAACAGCGTCGGCGTGCTCGACATGAAGTCAAACGACGACAGCAGTTGGTAGAACTCGATGGCGCGGGCTTCGCGGTCGATTTCGTTCAGCGCCAGGCCCATCGCCACGCGCATGAAGAACGCCTGCGGCATCTCGATGCGGGTTTCATTGATGTGCAGGAAGTAGCGGTCGTACAGCGTCTGCAGGCCGAGGTAGTTGAACTGGAAGTCGCGCGAGGCGTCCAGGGCCGCACCCAGGCGGGCCAGGTCGAACTGCGCCAGCTTGTCGTCGAGCAGCTCGGCGTTGATGCCGCGCTTGATGAACTGCGGGAAGTAGTCGACGTAGCGCGTGCTCATTTCCGCTTGCGTGACTTCTTCGCCGAGGATTTCGCGGCGGATCGTGTGCATCAGGATGCGCGCCGTGACCTGGCTGTACGCCGGGTCCTTTTCGATCAGGGTACGCGAGGCCAGGATGGCCGAGTCGTACACCTGCGTCATCGGCACGCCTTCATACAGGTTCTTGACCGTTTCCTTGAGGATCGGCTCCGGGTCCACCGCTTCGCCCAGACCTTCGCAGGCCGAGACGATCACGTTGCGCAGCGCCGCCATGTCCAGCGGGCGGGTGATGCCGCCGTCGGTCACGTTCAGGCCGATGAAGGCCGGTTGCTGCTGGGTTTCACCGGCTTGGGCGCGCTCCTGGGCGCGGCGCTCGCGGTACAGCACGTAGGCGCGGGCCACGTCGTGCTCGCCCGAGCGCATCAGGGCCAGTTCCACCTGGTCCTGCACGTCTTCGATATGGAACGTGCCGCCGTTCGGGCGGCTGCGCAGCAGAGCGCGCACGACGTTCTGCGTTTGTTGCTCGACCAGCTCGCGCACACGCGCGGAAGCAGCGCCCTGCCCGCCATTCACGGCGAGGAAGGCCTTGGTCATGGCCACGGCGATCTTCGAAGGCTCGAAGCTCACCACGGCGCCATTGCGGCGGATGATCTTGTAGTCCGCGTAGCCAGTGCTGGGGGCAGCGGCCGTGCCGCCAGCGCTTTGCGCAAATTGGGAGGGGTTGGCGGTGCCGGAGTGGATTTCTGGTTGGGCCGTCTGCATGTGGACTCCTGTTGAACCGTTCGTTTTATTGGCGCGCCGGGGGTGAAGCACCCTGGGCGAATCCTTGCGCTACGCGGAGAAATGAGACGGAAAAGACCCCTGCCTTTCCTCAGCCCCCAAGCGCCGGCTTGACCTGCCGTATGCCCGCCCCCGCGTGGCGCTGAAATAAGAATCCCGGAAAGCGACCACTACATCTAGTGTCCAACTCCGGGATTGACGCTAAGTATAGTGGCCCAATCGAATTTGCCTAGACTTGACAGGTGGGGGCAGAGGGCTATTTTTCACCCGCCAATGCGGTGCCGCAAACCCGCTACGCCAGTCTGCACAAAGGGTCGGCGGGACTGGCGTGCGGCGTCGCAATGACCGACTCTTCAGAATAATTCTTTCTATCGACGTCGCAAGCTCAATAGACGTCACCTCATCTTCGGTAGGGGTATGTGTGCTGCGCACTGCACCGGTGCACGCGTGCCGCGCGCCGGGGCAATCCCCGGCATTCACCCGCTGAAGAAATCCGAATAGCCACATCAGCATTCTTGCCGAGGCTGTCACTTGAGCGACAGGCCCCCACCCTACGCTTCGGTCGCATTGCAGGGAGCGCAATCACAGCGGCGGGACACCGAGCGCCGCGCACAACGACCGAGGAAATCGACATGGCTTGGAATCACCCCGCGCGCCGGCTGCTGACGGCCGCGCTGAGCACGACCGTGGCCGCGACGCTGGCGACCACGTTGACCGCATGCGGCGGTAGCGACAGCAGCCCCATCGCCAACCAGGGCAACACAGACGCGCCCTCTACCAGCGCCAGCAAAAAGGTGCTGGTGGTCGGCGTGGACGGCGCCACTTATGCGCCGGTACAGAGTGCGCTCTTGCAGCACAGCCTGCCGAACCTGGGCGCGCTGGCGGTGATGCCGGCTTCGACCGGCGGCACGCTTGGCACCACCACCGCCCAGCCGCCGCTGGACACGCCAAGCTGGGCCACCGTGCTGACGGGCGCCTGGCAAAACCGCCATGGCGTGACCGACGACACCGTCACCACCCTGGCCGCCCCAAGCGTGTTCAGCTACGCGCGCAGCGCCGCCAAGGCAGCCGGCGCCACGCAACGGCTCGGCGCCGCAGTTAGTTCGGCAGCGCTGCCTGCGCTTCTCAAGGCGGATCAGCAAGCCGGCAACCTCGACACGCTCGTGGACTGCGCCCAGGTGGACACCTGCGTGACGCAGAACAGCGTGAAGCTCGTGCAGTCCGGCTACGACGTCGTCTTCGCGCAATACACCGCACCGGCCGCCGCCGCGCTGGCTTCCGGCCTGCAAAGCGACGCGTACACCGCTGCGCTGGCCAACGTCGACCAGGCGCTGGGCACGCTGCAAGCCGCCATCGCCCAGCGCCGCACCGCCAACCCGAACGAAGACTGGCTCGTCGTCGTCACCACCAGCCACGGGCTGGACGCCACGGGTGCCACCACGTCGGCGCCGACGCTTGAAAACCGCACCGCCTTCATCGCGCTGAACAAGAGCGTCAATCCGGTGCTCGGTAAGAACGGCATGGCCGCGCCCACGTCGGAAGCCGCGCTCGCTGCCCTGCCGAGCGAGGCCGACATCGTGCCGACCGTGCTGGCGCAATTGAACGCCGCCGTGCCGGCCACCGCTCACAAGTTGGACGGTGCAGCACTCACGGCCAGTGCCGTCGGCGTGCGCAACCTCCAGAGCACCGTGGGAGCGTACAGCGCCTCGCTGTTGCTGAACTGGCAGAACCCGACCGCTGCCAGCGGCCCCATCACCGTGCTGCGTGATGGCAAGCCGGTTGCCACACTGCCCGCCACGGCCACGCAGTACACCGACAGCAACATCGCTACCGCAAGCGGCATCTACCGCATCAACTACACGCTGGTGCGCAACAACGTGCCGGTCTCGATGCTCGCGCAGATCAGCTACGTGGCGCCAACGCCGCTGGCGACCTCGCTCACCAACGGCCTTGCTGCGTACTACAGCTTCGATCCGCTGCCGCCAACCGACCGTAAAGCCAGCTCGACGATCGGCCCCTGGGTGGCCGGCACCGACGGCGGCTCTGCTGCCGCCGACCCCTTTGGCGGCACGGCGCTCTCGGTCGATTCGCGCATCGACGCCTACAAGCTCACGCAGAACGGCGCTGACATCGCGCTAAGCCCGCAATTCACCATCGGCTTCTGGTTCAAGTCGGACTGCACGCAGGGCAACGGCACCGGCGAACCGATCCTCGCCAACAAGGACTACACCTCCGGCTCCAATGCCGGCATCGCCATCGGACTGTGGGGCGGCTGCGAAGTGCGCTTCAACCTGGGCAGCGGCGGCAAGCGCGATGACATCCAGGGCATGAAGTTCAGCGCCAACCAGTGGGCCTATCTCGCCCTGTCGGTGGACGCGCAGGCCAAGCGCTTCAGCGCTTACATCCTGGACCCGGTGCTCGGCGTGCAGAAGGTGGAAGACAAGGCCATCGCCAACACCGACGTCACGAAGCTGGGTGGCCTGGCCACCAAGGTCTGGGGCCTGAACGACGACGCCACGCACAACTACGTGCCCAACAACCCGGGCTCGCTCAAGGGCGTGATGGCCTACGACGACCTCGCCATGTGGATGCGCCGCCTGACGCTGGACGAACTCAAGACGATCAACGGCTCGCACCAGCCGCTGTCGTCGCTGAACCCCTGACCCCCTCCCCCAACCCGAACGAGACCGCTCATGAAGCCCTTCATCCACCCTCTCGCGCGGCCGCACCGGCTGGCCGCCGTGCTGCTGTGCGCCGCCACCTTGTCGCTGTCGGCCTGCGGCGGCGATTCGAACGACGGCACGCCGAGCACAGGCCCCGGCGCCGCTCAGCCCGATCAACCCGGCCAGCCGCCGGCCAACAAGCCGACCCTGCACTGCGCTCCGTAACGCGCGGCTTCCCATCGACTTGCGTTTGAGACCGACATGACTTCCGACACGAACCACGCCAACAACGGCAGCCGCCGCAACTTCCTCAAGATGGCCAGCACGGGGGCGATTTCCGCCGCCGCGCTCGCCGCCTTCCCGCCGTCGATCCGCCGTGCGCTGGCGATTCCCGCCAACAACGCCACCGGCACGATGCGCGACGTTGAACACGTGGTGATCCTGATGCAGGAGAACCGATCGTTCGACAACTACTTCGGCACGCTGCAAGGTGTACGCGGCTTCGGCGACCGCTTCCCCATTCCGCTGGCCGGCGGGCTGAACGTCTGGCAGCAGACCTACGTGCCAAGCAGCGGGCCGAGCCGCACGGTGCTGCCGTATTACCTCGACAGCAGCGCCGGCAACGCGCAGCGCGTCTCGGGCACGCCGCACAGCTACCCCGATGCCCAAAACGCATGGGACCTCGGCCGCATGAGCAAGTGGCCGACCTACAAGCAGACGCAGTCGATGGGCTATTACAAGCAGGCGGAACTGGACTTCCAGTTCGCGCTGGCCAACGCCTTCACCTTGTGCGATGCGTACCACTGCTCGTTCCACGGCGGCACCAACACCAACCGCCTGTTCCACTGGACGGGCACGAACGACCCGACGGGCGCGGCGGGCGGCCCGGTCATCGACAACAGCGGCGACCACCTCGACGCCGGCGTCACGTACAACTGGAAGACCTACCCGGAACGCCTGCAGGCTGCCGGCGTGTCGTGGAAGGTCTACCAGAACATGCCGGACAACTTCACCGACAACCCGCTCGCCGGTTTCAAGGCCTACCGCGATGCCAACGCCGCGCGCGGCAACCTGGCCGACGGCAGCCCGTTCCCGCCGTACACGCCGGCCGACGAAACCGTCAGCCCGCTGATCAAGGGCGTCGGCAACACCATGCCCGACGGCGGCTTCCTGCAGGCGCTGAAGGACGACATCGCCGCCGGGCAACTGCCGCAGGTGTCGTGGATCGTCGCGCCGGCCACGTATTCCGAGCACCCCGGCCCGTCGAGCCCCGTGCAGGGCGCGTGGTACACGCAGGAAGTACTCAACGCGCTCACCGCCAACCCGGCCGTGTGGAGCAAGACCGTGCTGTTCATCAACTTCGATGAGAACGACGGCTTCTTCGACCACGTGCCGCCGCCCGCAGCACCGGCCTATGACAACGGCGTGCTGGCCGGCAAGTCGACGGTGAGCACCGCTGGCGAGTACCACACCGACCAACACCCCTATGGCCCCGGCCCGCGCGTGCCGATGTACATCGTCTCGCCGTGGAGCCGCGGCGGCTGGGTCAACTCGCAGGCGTTCGATCACACATCGGTGCTGCGCTTCCTGGAACTGCGTTTCAACGTCCAGGAGACCAACATCAGCGCGTATCGCCGCGCGGTACTGGGCGACCTGACCAGCGCCTTCAACTTCGTCAACCCGAACAACGAGACGCTGCCCACGCTGCCCAGCCGCGACAAGACCACCGCCGACGCCATCCGCACCGCGCAAGGCTTGCAGCCGCAGGTGCCGCTGCCCTCCGTCACGGCGCAGCAGATGCCTGTGCAGGCCACCGGCACCCGCCCCTCGCGCGCCCTGCCGTACGAGCTGCATGTCAGCGCCCGCGAAGACGCCACCAACCGCGCGCTGCGCCTGATCTTCAGCAACACCGGCACGGCGGCTGCCGTCTTCCACGTGTACGACCGCCTGCATCTGGACCGCGTGCCGCGCCGCTATGCGGTCGAGCCCGGCAAGATGCTCGACGACACCTGGGACGTGTTCACCGCCGACAAGGGCAAGTACGACCTGTGGGTGCTGGGCCCCAACGGCTTCCACCGCGCGTTCTCGGGCGATGTGAGCGCCGTGTCGGCGGCGGGTGCAAGCGCGCCGGAAATCCGCGTGTGCTACGACCTGGCCAACGCCGAGGTCTACGTGACGATGATGAACACCGGCACCGCCGGCTGCACCTTCACCGTCAAGCCGAATGCCTACCGCAATGACGGCCCGTGGACGTTCGACATCCCGGCCGGCAAGCAGCTCGACCAGCATTGGCCGATCGCGCGCCAGGGCAACTGGTACGACTTCACGGTGACGGTGCCGCAAGGCGGCTTCACGCGGCGCTTTGCCGGTCGCATGGAAACCGGCAAGGACGGCGTGTCCGACCCGGCGATGGGCACCTGAGGCAGGCAGTGAAGTAGAAAGAGAAGCAGGGAAAGATGCGGGCGGCCTTCGAAAGCGGGCTGCCCGCTTCCGTTTCGGCGCTGCGTAGGGCGTGCGGCCTGCAACGTGTTGGCCTCGAAGGGCCGAATGCCACGGGTTCACCCCGACGCCTGGGCTTCACACCACGACGTTCGAGACGTTTATTCCCGCGTATGGTGCTCACACCTCCGTGTTCGCGGGTTCAAGTGTCGTGCGCGAGCTTCAGACCCTGGAATCGTTCCCGGATTGATCGACGAAATGGGCATCCGACGGTCGCGCTTCACGGTTTCACACTCGCACGCGAGCGTCGGACCGTGACGCTCCACGGTTTTACTGTCGTGCGTGAGCCTCAAACCGTGGAACGCCACAGTTTGACCCTCGCACGCGACCCTCCGACTGTGGCGTTCCACGGTTTCAGGCTCGCGTGCGACGCCTGGACACTGACGCTCCACCGTTTCACCCTCACGCCTGAGTCTTGGAGGGTGACACTCCACGGTTTTACCCTCGCACGTGAGCCGCAGACCGTGAGGCGTGGGAGGATTGTCGCGTCAGAGCGCGTACTGATACGGAAACAACGCCGCGTTGAACCCGCCGAGCGCACGCAGATGCGCCCAGTCGAAATGCGGTCCCGGATCGGTCTTGCGGCCCGGTGCAATGTCCGAATGGCCTGCAATCGCCGTAATGGGATACGCCGCGCAAATCGCCCGCACAAGCGACGCCGTGGTGGCGTACTGCTCGGGCGTGAAGGGCAGATCGTCGGTGCCCTCGATTTCAATGCCGACCGAAAAATCGTTGCAGCGCGTGCGGCCGAAAAAGTCCGACGCACCGGCATGCCAGGCACGCGCGTCGCACGGCGCGAACTGCACGCATTCGCCCGTGCGGCGGATGAAGAAATGCGCCGACACGCGCACGCCGCGCAACTGATCGAAGTACGGATGCGCGTCGCAGTCGAGCGTGTTGGTGAAGAAGTCGAGCACGTGGTCGGTGCCGAAGTCGGCCGCGGATTGCGCCGGCGGCAGGCTGATGTTGTGCAGCACGATAAGGTCGATCGGCATGCCGTCCGGCCGTGCGTCAATATTCGGCGACGGATGGCGGCGTGCGCCGTCCACCCATCCATCAGCACCGATGTGCAACCGTTCAGGCATCGCCGTTCAGTCCATTTCCGGCCGCCTCGCCCACGCTGCCCGGCGACGCTTCCACGTCACGCGGGTCACGAATACCAAGCTGCTGCATGCGATAGCGCAACTGGCGGAAAGACAATCCGAGCAGCTTGGCGGCCGCCGTGCGGTTGAAGCCCGTCTGGTCCAGGGCGGCCAGGATGACATTGCGCTCGACCGACTCCAGATAGGCCGGCAGATCGATCGGCAATGCAACGCTCGGCAGCGACGGCTCCGCCGGCTGCGCTACAGGGGCCGGCTCAGGCTGCGCCACTGGTTGCGGCATCCCCATGGGACTTGGCACGGCCGCCGGCATGTAGACGGCATCAGGCCAGCTTGTCATCGGCGGCGACATCGGGTGATGGGCCGCTGCGGCGGCCTGCGCCTCGCGCGTGCGGTGGAACAGCGGCGAGCGCTCGATCTCGGCGCCGAGTGCGCCAAGGTCATCCACGTCGATCGACTCGCCTTCCGCAAAGGCGTAGGCGCGCTCCAGCAGGTTCTCCAGCTCGCGCACGTTGCCCGGAAACGGATACGCGCACAGTTGCTGCAGCGCCGGACGCGTCAGGCGCTTGGGGCGCGGATCGCCGTAGCGGCTGGCAAGCTGCTCGAGCAGCACGCCGGCCAGCACGGGCACGTCTTCGGCCCGCTCGCGCAGCGTGGGCATGCGCAGTTCCAGCACGTTCAGGCGGTAGAACAAATCTTCGCGGAAGCGGCCGGCAGCCACCAGACGCGCAAGGTTCTGGTGGCTGGCGCACACGACACGCACGTCGACGGGGTCTTCGCGGCTTTCGCCGATCTTGCGCACGCGGCGCTCCTGCAACGCACGCAGCAATTTCACCTGCATCGTGAGCGGCAGGTCGGCCACCTCATCGAGCATGAGCGTGCCGCCATTGGCCGCCTGGAAGAAACCCTGCCGGTCGGTGTCGGCGCCGGTAAAAGCGCCTTTCACGTAGCCGAAAAACTCGGCTTCCATCAGGTTCTCGGGAATCGCGCCGCAGTTGACCGCCACGAACGGCCGCGATGCACGCGCAGACAGCGCATGCACCGCGCGCGCCGCACGCTCCTTGCCGCTGCCGGATTCGCCGCTGATCACCACCGGCGCCATGCTGCGCGCCAGGCGCATCAGCGAGCGGCGCACTTCCTGCATCGCGGCGGAATGGCCCGGCAGCAGGTCGTTGGTGCGCTCCACCAAGTCGGCATTACCGGGATCGGGATCGCGTTGCTGGCGGCCCAGCGCGTTGAGCACGAGGCTGCGCAACTGGTCCAGCGAGAGCGGTTTGGCGATGTAATCGAACGCACCGGCCTTGAGCGCTTCCACCGCATTCTCGGCGCTGCCATAAGCAGTGATGACGGCCACCGGCGTGCGGTCGGCCGTGGCAGAAAGCTGGCGCACGAGTTCAATGCCCAGGCCATCACCCAGGCGCATGTCTGTCAGCACAAGCGCAAAGCGCTGGCGGGAGAGCGCCTCGCGCGCCTCGGCCAGTCCGCTGGCGAGCACGACGTCGTGCCCCATGCGGCGCAGGGAAATTTCCAGCAGCTCGCGCAGGTCGGCTTCGTCATCGACGACGAGGATGGGTTCGCGAACGATGGCGGCTTTGGACATGGATCAGCAGATGGTCGGCAGAAATTCGCGGCCAGCAGATCATTCCGCTACGGCCAAGGCAGGTTGGTCAAACATCAGGGTGATGACGAAGGCGCGGCGCGGCAACGTGTCGCGCGCCTCCATGGTCAACGCTCCGGTGCGATCGAGCAAGGATTCCAGTGCAATGGCGCCGTAACGGATCTGCGCATCGTTGGCGCTACACAACTCGCGCGCCATGTAGAGGCCCAGGCCAGTGCCTTGGGCGTCATTCGTGAAGAACGGCTCGAACAGGCTGCGCTGCTGCTCAGTCGGCACTTCCGGGCCGTCGTTCCAGATCACGAGTTCGGCGTGGGTGTCGTCCAGCGCGTAGGCCGCCAGTTGGATCGAACCCGGCACGCGGCGGCAATAACGCAACGCGTTGTCGAGCATGTTGCCCACTACCTGCTGCAACTGCGCCGGGTCGAACAGCACGGGCTTGCCGAGGTCGACGGCCACGCGCACGAGGTTCGGGTTGATCTCGGTGGCTTCGCCTGCGCGGCGCAGGGCTTCGGCACGCCAGCGCTCGACGACCTCCGGCAGCACCTGCGCCAGTTGCACGCGCACGCGTTCGCCACGCGGGCGACGCGAGAGCATCAGCACGTCGGCAACCACCTGGTCGAGCCGGCGCACGTTATCCCGGATGATGCGCAGCAGGCGCGTCTCCACCCCGGAGTTTTCCGGTCGCACGTGTGCGCCGCCATCCTGGCCCTCGCCCCCCTCGCCCGGATCGTCGAGCAGTTCGGCGGCCTGACTGATCGCGGCCAGCGGGTTGCGGATCTGGTGCGCGACGCTTGCCACCAGCCGCCCCATCGAGGCCAGCTTCTCCTGCTGCGCCTGCTCCGCCACACGCTCCCAGCTTTCCACGTGAACCAGCACGGTGTCGTGCAACTCGTGGCGCAGAAACGCTTCGTCGTCCGCCGACCAGCCCTGCGCGGTGGCTTCGGCCGACGGAATGCGCGGACGCATCTCGCCGCCCTCGCCCGGCAGGCCCAGGCCGATCGAGCTGACAAGGCTATCCATATAGACGCTGCGCAGGTTGGCCAGGCTCGGCAGGATGAAACGCAGGCGCAGCCGGGCGCTCAACATCGCGCGGCCGCCCCGGCCGCCCGTAGCCATGGGCAGTAGATCGAGGATGCGCGGTGCATCGTCGTCGCCAGTGCCATCGGCCGGACGGCTCTTGCGGCGCAGCCACTGGCGCAGCGTTTCGAGCAGCGGGCGCAGGTGCGGCACGTCCTTCAGGTCGAACAACATTGCACCGCTGCCGACAAACGCGCTCTGCGGCACGCCCAGCAGCATGGCTGCGGCCGGGTTGGCGGCAACGACGCGGCCATCGGCACGCACGAGCATCACGCCGTCCTGCATGTCGTAGACCATCAGGCGGTTGACGAGCTGTTGCAGGCGCAGCTCGCGCTCGCGGGCCATCGTCAAACGTTCCTGCGCGATCTGGCGGTGCGACAGGCCGTACATCATCGACGCGGCCATCATGTAGACCATGCCGTACAGCCCGGCAGATGCCAGGCCCGGCGCAATCACGCCGTCGCTCATCATCTGCAGGAACGGATCGGCCAGCACCACGATCGACGCCACCGCCGCCGTGAACAGCGCAAAGAGCAGGCTGGTGAGTGCTCCCGCGGCCAGCACCGGCACCAGCAGCACCATCGCCACGCTGGCCGACAGACGCGAGAGCGTGGCGTACGCCAGCCCCAGGAACAGCAGATCGAGCACCACATCCAGCCGCACACGGAATTGGAATCGCGTGCGCCACCAGCCGGCCGCCGCCAGGATCAGCAGGGCCATCGCCAGATACGGCAGCGTCAGGCTGAGCAAAGCGTCGCTATTGGGCAGGCCGACGGCATCGTTGTGCTCGCGCGGCACCATCACGAACAGCAACAGCACCAGCGCCACGGCCGCGCGGCTGAAGGCGAAATAGCGCAGCAAGCGCCACTGGAACTCAGGCGGATCGGGCTCCAGCCAGACCGCCCGGATTGCGCGCCAGGCATTCAGGCGCGAGAGCAGGCTGCGCGCGGCGGACGGTGTTGCCCGCGCGGCACCTGACGCTTCGGGCGTCATGTGTTGCCCCGGTCAGCATGTTCCGGGCAGCGATAGCGGCCGCCCGGTAGCGCGATCATGCCGGTGCGCGGCGCGTGCACGCCGCACACCGCACATTGCTCGATGGGTTGCGACGCCTGGGGGGGAGGAGTGCGCTGGGCCGTGCCCTGCCCGCGCGGGGCCGTCTGGCCCTGCCCCGAAGCGCGGGAGGAGCGCGTCCCAAGGCGGCTCAACCACCACCAGCCGGCGAGCAGCATCAGGATCAGCAGGACAGGACGGGACATGGGGAACAGACAAGGACAGGTAACGGCGCTGGCGCCAGGAACGCGCTAGGCGCGATGCAGAATGACTTCGAGCACGAAGCGGCTGCCCACGTATGCCAGCAGCAGGATCGCAAAGGCCGCCATCACCCAACGCAGCGCCACACGCCCGCGCCAGCCGCGAAAACGCCGACCGATCAGGATGCCGCCGAACATCGCCCACGACAGCACGGCAAAGATGTTCTTGTGGTCGAAATGGAAGGCGCTGTGGAACAGCTGTTCGGAGAACAGCACGCCCGAGGCGATCGTCAGCGTCAGCAGAATGAAGCCCGCCCCGATCAGCCGGAACAGCAGTTTCTCAAGCGTGAGCAGCGGCGGCAGCAAATCCAGCCAGCGACTGAACCAGCTTGCCTCCGGGCGGTTGATCGTGTGCAGTCGGCGCTCCGCAGCCAGCATGAGGATCGCGTGGAATGCCGCCAGCGTGAACAGCCCGTAGGCCACGTTGGCAATAGCGAAGTGCAGCTTGAACAGCGGGCTGGCCGCATAGCCGAGAATTTGCGTGCCAGGGAAGGCCACCGGCAGCAGGCTTCCGACCAGCGCCACTGGCATCACGAGCAGGCCGAGGCCGGCCAGCGAGAAGAAGAGGCTTTCGATCCAGAAAATGCCCACGCCCAGCCACAGCATGGCCGACAACGCATAGGCAAAGCCAAATACCATGGCACTGGCCGGGAAGATCGTCTCGTGCAGCAGGAACCCGTGCGCGATCAAGGCGGCCAGCAAACCCCAGCGCCACCAGGCCGGGACAGTGTCGGCGGCCCCCGGAGGCGGCGGAACGAGCACCGTGGCGCCCGGCGATTGACCGCCTGCCGCCATGGCTCCGGCCGGGGCCTGGGCGCCCAGTCCACCGCGTCGCGCCCACGCTACCGAAGCGAGGGTGCCGTAGAGAAGCGCCGTCAGCGCATACAGTACAATTGCCATTTGCACAGTTTACCGCAGCGCACCCCGGTTTTGGCTGGGGCCCGCCCCCGCCGAAAGCCTCGTTGGGCGGGAACGCAACATGCGCGCAATAAGCACATTCCTAGCCGGTGCAAGCGAAACGCGCGCCGGCCTCCTCTTCATCCCGTCCCCAATTCCGGATCCCTGTCACTGTCATGCTGGATAACCTGACCCAACGGCTCGCGCGCGTGGTCAAGACCATGCGCGGCGAAGCGCGCCTGACCGAAGCCAATACCGCCGAGATGCTGCGCGAAGTCCGCCTGGCACTGCTTGAAGCCGACGTGGCGCTGCCGGTCGTGCGCGAGTTCATTGCCCGCGTCAAGGAAAAAGCGCTCGGCGAAGACGTCATCACAAGCCTTTCGCCTGGCCAGGCGCTGGTCGGCATCGTCCAACGCGAACTGACGGCCATCATCGGCGGCCAGGAAGCGCTGGAAGGCGTCGGCAGCAACATCATGGGCGGCCGCGCGGCAGAGCTGAACCTCAACGTCACGCCGCCCGCGATCATCCTCATGGCCGGTCTGCAGGGCGCGGGTAAGACCACCACGGTCGGCAAGCTCGCCAAGTGGCTCAAAGAGAACAAGAAGAAGAAAGTGCTGACGGTGTCGTGCGACGTGTATCGCCCCGCCGCCATCGCGCAGCTGAAGACCGTTTCCGAGCAGGTGGGCGCAGAGTTCTTCCCCTCGCAGCCGGACCAGAAGCCGGTGGACATTGCCGCCGCAGCACTGGATTGGGCCAAGAAGCACTACCACGACGTGCTGATCGTGGATACGGCCGGCCGCCTTGGTATCGACGAGGCGATGATGCAGGAGATCGCCGCGCTGCACGCCACGCTCAAGCCGGCCGAAACGCTGTTCGTGGTCGACGCGATGCTCGGCCAGGACGCCGTCAACACCGCCAAGGCCTTCAACGACACCCTGCCGCTGACCGGCGTGGTGCTGACCAAGCTCGACGGCGATGCGCGTGGCGGCGCGGCGCTGTCGGTGCGTCACATCACGGGCAAGCCGATCAAGTTCGTCGGTGTGGCCGAAAAGCTCGACGGGCTGGAGCCGTTCTACCCCGACCGCATGGCCCAGCGGATTCTGGGCATGGGCGACATCCTTGCGCTGGTGGAAGAAGCCCAGCGCGGTGTCGACATGGAAGAGGCGCAGAAGCTTGCGGCCAAGATCAAGAAGACCGGCGGCTTCGACCTCGAAGATTTCAAGGCCCAGATCGGCCAGATGAAGAAGATGGGCGGCCTGGGCAGCCTGATGGACAAGCTGCCGGCGCAGTTCGCGCAACAGGCGCAGGGTGCCAACATGGACCAGGCTGAAAAGCAGGTCCGCCGCATGGAAGGCATCATCAACAGCATGACGGCTGCCGAGCGCGCCAAGCCCGAACTCATCAAGGCGAGCCGCAAGCGCCGCATCGCCGCCGGTGCGGGCGTGCAGGTGCAGGAAGTCAACCGTCTGCTCAATCAATTCGAGCAGATGCAAGGCATGATGAAAAAGCTCAAAGGCGGCGGCATGATGAAGATGATGCGCGCCATGGGCGGCATGAAAGGCGGCATGAAGGGGCTGTTCGGCGGCCGCTGAGCGGGCTACCCTCCTTACTGAATCGCACCCTTGATCGACACACCGAACCGTTTCACCGAACCGACACGATGCTGAGCGCAGAACAGGCCCGCGAACTCTGGGCCAACTCCGAAGAAATCGTCAGCGAAGACGCCGTGCGCGGCTCGCTGGACCGCATGGCCGAAGAGATCACCGAGAAGATCGGCGACACCTTCCCGATGGTGCTGTCCGTGATGGGCGGCGCGGCCGTCTTTACCGGCATGCTGCTGCCCAAGCTGGCCTTCCCGCTGGAGTTCGACTACATCCACCTCTCGCGCTACAACAACAAGACGGTGGGCGGCGAGATGCAGTGGCGCGTGGCGCCGCGCGAGTCGGTCAAGGGCCGCACGGTGCTGGTGCTGGACGACATTCTCGACGAAGGCGAAACGATGGCCGCCATCCGCTCGCGCATCATCGACATGGGCGCAGCCGAGTTCTACTCCGCCGTGCTGTGCGAGAAGACGCTCAGCAAGTCCAAACCGCTGTACCCGGACTTCTGCGGCTTCAACGTGCCAGACCGCTACGTGTTCGGCTGCGGCATGGACGCCAAGGGCTACTGGCGCAACCTTCCGACCATCCGCGCGCTAAAGAACACCTGAGGCGGCACCGCGGCAAACAAAAAAGGGCGACATCTCAGTCGCCCTTTTTGTTGCCCGCGCGGGGTTCAGAGTTGATGCGCGAAGGTGCGAATGCCCTTGAGGAGCATCTCCACCGAGATCGCCACCAGGATCAGCCCCATCAGCCGCTCGAACGCCATCACCGTGCGCTCACCCACGAGGCGCTGGATGTGCGTGGCACTCAGCAGCACCACAGCGCACACGGCCATCGTCGCGCACAGCGAGCCGACCCACGTCCACATGCGCCCGGGCGCCTGCGACACCAACAGCATCACCGTGGCCATCGCCGACGGCCCGGCGATGGCCGGGATCGCCAACGGCACGATGAAGGGTTCGCCGGTGGGCTGCGACTCGGCCGCACCTTCACGCGGGAAGATCATCCGCAGTGCGATGAGGAACAGCACGATGCCGCCTGCAATCTGCAGCGACATGTCGGTCAGGCTCATCATGCGCAGGAAGCTCTCGCCAAAGAACATGAAGACGAGCAGCAGCACGAATGCAATGCCGACCTCGCGCAGCACGACGCGGTTCCGGCGCTCGGGGGCCACCGGCCGCAGCGCCGAGATGAAGATGGGAATGTTGCCGAGCGGATCGGTGATCAGCACCAGCAGCACGGTCGCCGAGAGAAAGGTGTATTCCATCGCCTGATGTCGATCAGGCGCCGCGACGGTATGGGCGTTCACGCAGCCATTTGGTGGCGATCCATTTCTCGCCACGCTCGACCGGCAGGCCGGCATGCAGCGTGTCTTCGTCCAGCGTGCCGTCCGGGCGCTTGTAGACGAAGAAGACGGCGTTGCCCTTGACCGGCGCCACCTCCAGTCCGAGCTTCGGAAAGCCAGTCGCGCCGCCCGCCTGCACGCTGTTCAGGTAGATGACCATGGTGGCCACGCGCTGGCCGCCCACTTCAAGCTGGCGCGCCTCGCCGCTACGGCCCGGGTTGAAGAAATCGAAGTGCGGCTGGTATTCGCCGCCGGGCTGGTAGTTCAGCACCTGGAAGCCTTCGCCGTGTTCGACCGGTACGCCCACGGCCTGTGCGATGCGCGCTTCGATCTTGGCGATCAACGGATGCTCGCCGACCTGGAACATCCCGCCCTGGCTTGTGCGGGCCGAGATCAGGTTTTCCTCGCCCGTATCGGGGTTCACGACGGGCGAGCGCTTGAGGCGGTTGCGCCCGATCGCGATCAGCTCGTCACACTCTGCGTCCGACAGAAAGTGCTGGAACAGCACGATGCGCGGCGTCTCGAGTGCAAACAGGATCGGAATGTCGCCGTCGGCGGTATGCACGGCATTGCTGTTTTCAACCGCCTGGTCGGCAGCAGGTGTCGGCGCGGGCGCCACAACGGGGGCGGGCGCGCGAGCGGTCAGCGCCTCATCGACGACACGGCGCGCGAAAGCGCGGTCGTAGCCGGATTGCACCATCGACGCCACCAGGGATTCGGCCTCGAAACCTTCGGTCACGTGACGCTGCAGCCAGTCGCGCAGCGCGTCAGACATCGTCGCGTACGGTTGGGGGGTGGACATGCGGGATGGAGATGCGGGCGAACGAGAGATGGCCCTATTGTAGGCCCACCGTTCGCCGACAGAAGATCAGGAACCGCCTGCCGGACCGCCAGCAATACGTAGTGGCGAGAAAGGATTGCGCGCCGGCACTTCAGGCAATGCCTTGGCACGCGCAGCGGGGACAACGGGCTCGGCCGGCGCAGACACCGTCATCGCGCTCGACTCCTGATACTGCCAGCGCTTCCACGCAGCGAGCACGGCATTCGGATATTGCGGCTGGCCCCGGCTGCCGTTGTAGCGGCCCAGCGCCAAATACAGATTGCCGCCTTCCATGTCGAGGTAGTGACGCAGGATCGTGCAGCCGTAGCGCAGGTTGCTCTGCAGATGGAAAAGCTTGCGCGAGTCGTTGTCGCCGATGCTGCGCGTCCAGAACGGCATCACCTGCATCAGGCCCATCGCACCGGCACTGCTGATGGCGTATTTGCGAAAGCCGCTTTCCACCTGGATGAGGCCGAGTACCAGCGCCGGGTCCAGGCCAGCGCGCTTGGCTTCGTAATACGCCGTCTCGATCAGTTCGACGCGTACCGACGCCTGCGGAATCTTGCCGGACATGCGCACCGACATCTCGGCCAGCCAGCGCAGGTAGCCGAGTTGCTCGTCATTGCTGGCAAATACCGGGCGCAGCGGGCGGCTGTCGGCCACGGCAGCAGACAGCGCGCTGCGCACGGAATCCGCCAGGTATTCCTCTTTCTGGGCGCCTGCCCACGCCGCCTGCGTGCCCGCGAGCAACGTCCCCGCGCACAGCGCAGTGGCGATCAGGCGAGCAGAAAACAGGCGGCGCATGCAGGTCGGTCCTGTTGTTGCGTTATTGCGCGAGACGCGCCTTCAGCGTCGCCAGCACCTCGGCCGGTGCCACGGCGGTCGCGGCTTCGTCGCGGCGGCCCTGGAATTCCAGCTTGCCTTCCTTCAGGCCGCGGTCACCCACCACTACGCGGAACGGCACGCCGATCAGTTCCCAGTCGGCGAACATCGCGCCGGGGCGCTCGCCGCGGTCGTCCAGCATCACATCGATGCCAGCGGCAACGAGTTCGGCGTGCAGGCGATCGGCTTCCTCGCGCACGGCGTCGGAGCGGTCGTAGCCCACGGGGCAGATCACCACCTGGAACGGCGCGATCGAGGCCGGCCAGATGATCCCGCGCGCATCGTAGTTCTGCTCGATGGCCGCACCCAGGATGCGCGTGATGCCGATGCCGTAGCAGCCCATCACCATCGGCTGCGTCTTGCCGTTTTCATCGAGGAACGTGGCGTTCATCGCCTCGGAGTAACGCGTGCCCAGCATGAAGACGTGACCGACTTCGATGCCGCGGCAGATGGCCAGCGTGCCCTTGCCATCCGGCGACGGATCGCCTGCCACCACGTTACGCAGGTCGTAGACCTCGGGCTCGGGCAAGTCGCGGCCCCAGTTCACGCCGGTGAAGTGGTAATCCTCTTCGTTCGCGCCAACCACGAAATCGCTCATGGCGGCCGCCGTGCGATCGGCCACCACCCTCACGGGCAGCTTGGTGCCGATCGGGCCGAGATAACCCGGCCGCGTGCCGAACACGCGCAGGATTTCGCCTTCGGTGGCAAAGCGGAAATCGGCCAGGCCGGGCACCTTCGATGCCTTGACCTCGTTGAGTTCATGATCACCGCGCAGCAGCAGCAGCCAAATCTGGGGCTCGCCGCCCTCGACGTCAGTGGCCAGCACGATGGATTTGATCGTGCGCTGCAGCGGAATCCCCAGTTGCTCGGCAACAGCCTCGCACTTTGAGCGACCAGGCGTATGCGTCTTGGTGAGCGCCTCCACGGCGGCACCACGCGGTTCGGCCGGAGCCACGGCTTCCGCAGCCTCGATGTTGGCGGCGTAGTCCGAATCCGGGCAATAGATGATGGCGTCTTCGCCGGTGTCGGCAATCACGTGAAATTCGTGCGAACCCGAGCCACCGATGGCGCCGTTATCAGCGGCCACGGCGCGGAATTCCAGGCCGAAGCGCTGGAAGATGCGCGTATAGGCGTCGTACATCTTCTGATACGACACCTTCAGGCCTTCGGCGTCGCGGTCGAAGGAGTACGCGTCCTTCATGGTGAATTCGCGGCCGCGCATGATGCCGAAGCGCGGGCGGCGCTCGTCACGGAACTTGGTCTGGATCTGGTAGAAATTGACCGGCAGCTGCTTGTACGAGCGGATTTCGGTACGGGCGATGTCGGTCACCACCTCTTCCGACGTCGGCTGCATGACGAAATCGCGCTCGTGGCGATCCTTGAAGCGCAGCAGTTCGTCGCCCATCTTGTCCCAGCGGCCGGTCTCCTGCCACAGCTCGCCCGGCTGCACCACCGGCATCAGCACCTCCACCGCGCCGGCGGCGTTCATTTCCTCACGCACGATCTGCTCGACCTTGCGGATCACACGCAGCCCCACGGGCATGTACGTATAGAGGCCCGCGCCAAGCTTCTTGATCATGCCGGCACGCATCATCAACTTGTGCGAGACGATCTCCGCGTCGGCGGGCGCTTCCTTGAGCGTGGAAATGAAGAATTGGGACGCTTTCATGCGACTGACAATAAGGGATGACGCGGCCAACCAAAGCCGCGAAAACAAGGGCAAAAGCCACCGGAATCAGGAGATGAGACGAGGCGCCTAGCGCACATTCGCGCAATCGACGCCCCTCCCCCAGGAGGCGCGAGTGAGCGGCAACATTTCGGCTTCTGTGACAGCCGAGCGACGGGCCGCTCTATAATCGGCGTAATTCTAAAGTATTCGAGGTGCAGTCATGCTCGATCGTGAAGGCTTCCGCCCGAACGTCGGCATCATCCTCATCAACGCAAGAAACGAGGTGTTCTGGGGCAAGCGCATTGGCGAGCACTCCTGGCAGTTTCCACAAGGCGGCATCAAGTACGGCGAGACGCCCGAACAAGCGATGTTCCGCGAACTGCACGAAGAAGTCGGCCTGTTGCCAGAACACGTCCGGATCGTCGGTCGCACGCGCGACTGGCTGCGGTATGAGGTGCCGGACAAGTTCATCCGCCGCGAAATACGCGGCCACTATCGGGGCCAGAAACAGATCTGGTTCCTGCTGCGCATGGTCGGTCGCGACTGCGACATCCAACTGCGCGCCACCGAGCATCCGGAATTCGATGCGTGGCGGTGGAGCCAGTACTGGGTGCCGCTCGAGGCCGTCATCGAGTTCAAGCGCGAGGTGTATCAGCTGGCGCTGTCGGAGCTTTCGCGCTTCGTGCAGCGGCAGGCGCGCGCACCGCTCTCGCCCTACGGGCGCGGCGGGCAGCACCGTGAGCGTGACGGACGTGATGCGCGCGATCACCGTGAACGTTCCGGCGGCCAGAGCGGCCGGAACGAGCCGTACGCCCAGCCGGCCCTGACCGTCACCACCACGACGGTCATCGTTGAAACGGTGAGCGTATCCGCGCCGACCGCCCCCTCCCCCAACCCTGACGACACGGCTCCCAAGGACAATTCGTGAATCTGATGACGACGACACGTGGAGCGCACCGCGCTCTCGTGCCGCTCGCGCTGGCGGCTGCGCTGGCGTTGACGGCATGTGGCCATAACCGCACCGGCGACCTCGAAGACAAGCTGTTGATGGACCCGTTCAACGACAAGCCCTTCAAGGAAGACGCTGTGACCTTCCCGGCCCCGCCGGTCGATCGTGATGCCGTGCCGTTCGATGTGGGCGGCCGCACTGATTCGCCGCTGCGTTTTGCCATCGATCCGAAATCGGTGTCGATCGGCAAGGACAACGTGGTGCGCTACACCGTGCTGATCACGAGCAAGACCGGCGCGCGCAACGTGAACTACGAAGGCCTGCGCTGCGACACAGCCGAGCGACGCATCTATGCGACGCTGCGCAATGACACCAACCAATGGATCAGCAACCGCGCGGTGGACATGAACGAAACCGCGAATACCGAGTCCGCCAGCATGAATGCGTACAAGCCCGCCACGGATTGGCAGCGCGTTGGCAATGGCGGTCCGACGGACTATGCGTCGGCGCTGATGCGCTCGTACTTCTGCGACGTGCGCTCGGTAGCTGGAGATGGAAAGGCCTCTACGCTGGTGCAACGGTTGGGACAGGGCGGCCGGTATTTCGGGCCCTGAGCGGCAAACGTCGGCGTACTGCATTATCTGCCTCAAACACAAAGGCCAACCCTGCAAGGTTGGCCTTTTGTTTTGACACGCCGCCGAGCGACTGAATCAGAGCAGCACCAGGTTGTCCCGGTGCACCAGCTCCGCGGCGCTTACGTAGCCAAGCACCGACTCGATCTCGGAGGATGCCCTGCGCGCGATGAGCCGGGCCTCGGCCGACGAATAGTTCGTCAGCCCGCGCGCCACTTCACGGCCCGCCGTATCCACGCAAGAAATCACCTCGCCGCGCGCGAATTCGCCCTGCACTTCCGTCACACCGATCGGCAGCAACGACTTGCCACCGGCCGTGAGTTTTTCCACTGCACCGGCATCCAGCACCACGCGACCGCGCAGTTGCAGGTGATCGATCATCCATTGCTTGCGTGCCGCCATCCGCCCCGTCGGCGCGCGAAGTTGCGTGCCGATGGCCTCGCCATTCGCCAGCCGCGCAAGCACGTCGGGCTCGCGCCCCGAAGCGATGATGGTGTGCGCACCCGATTTGGCCGCACGCTTGGCCGCCAGAATCTTCGTCAGCATGCCGCCCTTGCCGATGCTCGAACCGGCGCCGCCGGCCATCTGCTCAAGATCTGGCGTGCCAGCCTGTGCCTCGTCGACAAAGCGGGCGTCCGGGTCTTTGCGCGGGTCAGCGGTATACAGGCCGCGCTGGTCTGTCAGGATGATCAGCGCATCACCTTCGATCAGGTTGGTGACCAGCGCGCCCAGCGTGTCGTTGTCGCCAAACTTGATCTCGTCGGTGACGACCGTGTCGTTCTCGTTGATGATCGGCACGACACCGAGGCTCAGCAGCGTGAGCAGCGTGGAACGTGCGTTGAGGTAGCGCTCGCGATCGGCCAAATCGCCATGCGTGAGCAGCACCTGCGCCGTGCGAATGCTGTGCCGCGCGAACTCGGATTCGTACACCTGCGCCAGCCCCATCTGCCCCACGGCCGCTGCGGCCTGCAACTCATGAATCTCCTTCGGACGCTTGGCCCAGCCCAACCGCTGCATGCCCTCGGCGATGGCACCGGAGCTGACCAGCACGACTTCCTTGCCCGCCGCCCGTAACGCCGCGATCTGCGCGGCCCAGCGGGCAATGGCGGCCTGGTCGAGGCCACGGCCATCGTTGGTAACCAGGCTGGAACCGACCTTAACGACAAGGCGGCGCGCATCGGCAATCAGCGAATGCAGGGCCATGGTGGGCGTGTCTCCGAAGGGTGTTTGTTGTGTTCAGGCTTGACCGTCGTGGTCGACGTTGTGCAGGCTCGGGTCCAGACGCTGGTCGGGCGCGGCCGCTGCGGCGTCCTCTTCGGCGCGCAGCTCGTCGAGGTATTCCTGGATCGCGTGGACAAGCGCCTGCGTGCCGTCGTGCGTCAACGCAGAAATGCGATGCACCGGGCCCTTCCACTTGAAGCGCTTCACGAAGTCCTTCACGCGCGCTTCGCGTTCGTCCTCGGGCACCATGTCGAGCTTGTTCAGCACGAGCCAGCGCGGCTTGTCGAAGAGTTCAGCGTCGTATTTCTTCAGTTCGCCGACAATCGCCTTGGCTTCGGCCACCGGGTCCACGCTTTCGTCAAACGGGGCAAGATCCACCACGTGCAGCAGCACGCGTGTGCGTTGCAGGTGGCGCAAGAACTGATGCCCCAGACCGGCGCCTTCCGCTGCGCCCTCGATCAGGCCTGGAATGTCGGCCACCACGAAGGACTTCGACGGGCCCGTCCGGACCACGCCCAGATTCGGGTGCAGCGTCGTGAACGGGTAGTCGGCAATCTTCGGGCGCGCATTGGAAATGGCGGTGATCAGCGTCGACTTGCCGGCATTCGGCATGCCGAGCAGGCCCACGTCGGCCAGCACCTTCAACTCGAGGCGCAGGTTGCGGCGCTCACCGGCCTTGCCGTCGGTCTTCTGGCGCGGCGCGCGGTTGGTGCTCGACTTGAAGTGGATGTTGCCCCAGCCGCCCTCGCCGCCCTGCGCCAGGCACAGGCGCTGCCCGTCGACGGTCAGGTCGGCGATCAGCTCTTCCGTGTCGGCGTCATAGATGGCGGTGCCCACAGGCATGCGCAGCGTAATGTCGTCGCCAGCGGCGCCGTAGCAGTCGGCACCTCGGCCGTTTTCGCCGTTGCGCGCGAGATGCTTCTTGGCAAAGCGGTAGTCAATCAGGGTGTTGATGTTGCGGTCAGCCACGGCCCACACGCTACCGCCGCGCCCACCGTCGCCGCCATCCGGTCCGCCAAACGGGACGAATTTCTCGCGGCGCATCGAGGCGCTGCCGTTGCCGCCGTCACCAGCGATCACTTCAATCCGGGCTTCGTCGATGAACTTCATGGAGGGTCTCCGCCCGTGCGGCGTGCGCACGGCAGGTAAAAAGAAATCGGCGCCGCTCGCGCCATTGCTAACAGAACGCGCCTGGAAACAAGCGCCAAGAAGCAGCGTACCGCCCAGGATCAGGGTCGCGTTTTGTTAGCAGCCAGAAACGAAAAAGCCCCGCACGGGTGCGGGGCCTTTTGACTACAAGGCTGAATCAGGCCGCCGGAACAACGTCGACGAACTGCTTCTTGCCTTCGCCGCGGTTGGCGAACTTCACGTGGCCATCGACCAGCGCGAAGAGGGTGTGGTCCTTGCCCATGCCCACATTCACGCCAGCGTGCGTGCGGGTGCCGCGTTGGCGAACGATGATGCCGCCAGCGTTGATGGCTTGACCACCGTACACCTTCACGCCCAGGCGCTTCGACTCGGAATCGCGGCCGTTCCGTGTGGAACCGCCGCCTTTTTTCTGTGCCATGACTGAACTCCTATCCGGTTACGTAGACGACGCAGCCTTAGGCCACGATCGAGTCGATACGCAACTCGGTGTAATTTTGACGATGCCCTTGGCGCTTTTGATAGTGCTTACGACGGCGCATCTTGAAGATGTGCACTTTGTCGTGACGACCGTGGGAGATGACGGTGGCTTTGACGGCAGCCCCGCTCACCAGCGGCGCACCAACCTTGAGTTGGTCGCCGGCGCCCACTGCGAGCACCTGGTCAAGCGTGATTTCTGCGCCAACGTCCGCCGGTATCTGTTCTACTTTCAGTTTTTCGCCAGCAGCAACCTTGTATTGCTTACCGCCGGTTTTTACGACCGCGTACATTGTCGGACCTCGATAAAAGAACTAAAACGTGACTCTTGTGCCACTTGCCGCCCGCATACGCAGACGACGGACACAGAGAACTCGCAACTATACAAGAAAAACCCAAGCAAATCAAAGACTAATCGCCTGATCGGGTGCTGCGCCCGCGCAACGGCCCGCCACGTCAAGCCTGGGGCGCCGCGCCATCGGGCAAACCGCCTGGTTGCTCTATAATCTCGCGGTTTTTTGCGCAGCATCGCTTCCCGCGCAAGTCGACCATCAGCCACACGCCTTCTGTCGGAATTCGCCTTGACCCAGACCTCCGCCTCCGTCCTGCTCGCTCCTGTCGCTGAAGACATGCGCGCCGTCGATGCCGTGATCCGCCGCCGCCTAGGCTCGGAGGTGGTGCTGATCAATCAGATTGGCGAATACATCATCAGCGCCGGCGGCAAGCGGCTGCGCCCGGTGATCCTGCTGCTGGTGGCAAATGCGCTCGGCTACAAGGGCGAGCATCAGCACGAGCTGGCTGCCGTGGTCGAGTTCATCCACACGGCCACGCTGCTGCACGACGATGTGGTTGACGAATCCGACTTGCGCCGCGGCCGAAAAACCGCCAACGCCGTGTTCGGCAATGCGGCCAGCGTGCTGGTGGGCGATTTCCTGTACTCGCGCGCCTTCCAGATGATGGTGCAGGCCGACAGCATGCGCATCATGCAGATCCTCGCCGACGCAACCAACATCATTTCCGAAGGCGAGGTTCTGCAACTGCTGAACATGCACGACCCGGACGTGACGGAAGAGCGCTACCTGCAGGTCATCCGCTACAAGACCGCCAAGCTGTTCGAGGCAGCCGCCCAGATCGGCGCGGTGCTTTCGGGCGCCGACGCCGCCACCGAAGAGGCCGCTGCTGAATACGGCCGCCGCATCGGCACCGCGTTCCAGATCGTCGATGATCTGCTCGACTACACGTCCACCGCCGACCAGATGGGCAAGAACGCTGGCGACGACCTGCGCGAAGGCAAGCCGACCCTGCCGCTCATCCATCTGCTGTCGAACGGCACGGAAGAACAGCGTGCACTGGTGCGCCAAGCCATCGAGCAAGGCGGCACGGAACATTTCGATGCGATCTTCGCTGCCATTCAGACTTCCGGGGCGCTGGAGTACACGCGCCAGGCCGCCGAACGCGAAGCCGCTGCAGCCGAAGCAGCTGCAAACGCATTACCCCCTTCCCTTTTCCGCCAGACGCTGATAGACTTGTGTGCTTTCTCGCTGCAACGTCAGTCCTGACACGCACGAGATCTGCGAAGAAGCATCGGGGTGTAGCTTAGCCTGGTAGAGCGCTACGTTCGGGACGTAGAGGCCGGAGGTTCGAATCCTCTCACCCCGACCAGAAATTCCCTTGTCGATCAAGGACATCAAGCCCAGCAATTGCTGGGCTTTTTTGTTTCTTAACGACCCTCTGCTGGGGAGATCTACGCTAGCGGCATGCGCTACGGCCGCGCGCATCGGCACGCCAAACCCCTCTGTTATAGTGGGCGCTTCGCCGTCCTTCCCCTCCCGCTTTGGACTCTTGGCCGCTCTGGGCACAAATTGGCGCCGTCGTGCTGCTGTTGTGCTGCTCCGCCTTCTTCTCGATTTCCGAAACCGCGATGATGGCGCTCAACCGCCATCGCCTGCGGCATCTTGCCAAGTCCAACGTATCGGGCGCGCGCAATACGCAGCAATTGCTCGGTCAAACCGACAAGTTGCTCTCGCTCATCCTGATCGGCAACAACCTGATCAACACCGCTGTGCCGGTGCTGATTACGACGCTGGCGATCCATTACTTCGGCAACAACGGAACGACGCTGTCGATCGCCACGGCCATCGTCGCGTTTCTCATCATCGTGTTCGCCGAGATCGCCCCCAAGATCGTGGGCGCGACCTACCCAGAACGCGTTGCTTTCCCGGCCAGCTTCATCATCAAGCCGCTGATGCAGATTTCGACGCCGCTGGTCGCGGTGGTCAACGCGTTTGCCATGGGTGTGCTGCGATTGGTGCGGATCAACACACGCAAGGCGCCTGAGCAGCGCATGTCGACCGAGGAACTGCGCACGCTTGTGCTGGAATCAGGCAACTTCATTCCGCACAAGCACCGCAGCATCCTGCTCAACCTGTTCGATCTGGACGCCATCACCGTGGACGACGTGATGACGCCGCGCGCGCGGGTGGAATCGCTGGATCTGTCGCGCCCGATTGAAGAGGTCATCCAGCAGCTCGAGACCTGCTACCACAATAAGCTCCCGGTGTTCGAGCAAGACAGCGATCAAGTGATCGGCATCCTGCATGTGCGCAAGGTCCTGTCACTGCTGGGGCACACCGAACTTACGCACGACGATTTCCGCGGCCTGCTCGCCGAGCCGTATTTCGTGCCGAGCGGCACACCCGTTTTCCGCCAGTTGCAGTACTTCCAGGAGAACCGCCGCCGCATCGGCCTGATCGTCAATGAATACGGCGACATGCTGGGGCTGGTGACGCTGGAGGACATCATCGAAGAGATGATCGGCGAGTTCACCACCACGCTTCCGAACGCCGGCAAGCTCGCCTGGGACAAGGAAGACACTTATCTTGCGGATGCGGGAATGTCGTTGCGCGACCTGAACCGGCGCCTGGGCCTGAGCCTGCCAACCGACGGCCCGAAGACACTCAACGGGTTGCTACTGGAAGTGCTGGAAGAGATTCCCGAGGCGACGGTCAGCGTGAAGATTGCGGGCTGCGTGATGGACATCGTCCAGATGGACAGCCAGTCCATCCGCACGGTGCGGCTGCACCAGCCGCCGCAGCCCAAGCGCAGCTGACGCCACACTCGAGAGCAAACGCTTCAGTTAGAACCGTTTTCTGCCGATGTGGCACAAATGCAAGCTGCGCTTTGATGCGCGCTTTACAAATGCAGGGGCGGTCGGCAAACTGCCCCGGTTCCGGGCACCACCCCCCACGAATGGGTGGGGTACCGGCGGCAGAACATAAAACAATCGCCTTGGGGGGCGAGCGCACGCTGGAGGCGGTGGGGCCCGGCGCGCGCTGAAATGGTCAGCTTCAGCCTGACGGACTGGACTCATGACACTCGGACTCGCTCTAGCGCAGAGCAGGCGGATCGCGCCCACGCTACTCACCCAGCTCGAACAGAGCGCGCGTGAAAAACGCACGCAGCTGATCGACGAGCTGGTGGGCAGCGGGATCATGAGTGCGCACGACCTCGCCGTGTTTGTCGCCGGCAAGTACCAGATGCCGCTGCTGGACCTCGCCCAGTACAAGCTCGATACCGTACCGGCCGTGCTGTCGGCCAATAAGCACTTCGCACAGTTGCGCTTGTTGCCGCTGGGCCGTCGCGAAAACCGTCTCATCCTCGCCACGTCCGACCCAAGCGATCCGAAGCCAATCGAAGAGCTGCGTCAGAAGATGAACGTGGCTATCGAAACGGTCATCGTCGAGCACGACAAGCTGGTACGCCAGCTGAGCCTCTCCAATGAGGCGCCGGCCGAAATCAAGTCGCTCTTCCCCAAGCAGGAAGCCACGCAGATCGAGTACGACCCGGGCGCTGCTGCAGCCTCGCGTCGCACCACCACCGATGGCATCGACGATGCCCCCGTGGTGCGCTTCCTGCAGAAGCTCTTTACCGAGGCCCTGTTGCGCGGCGCGTCGGACTTGCATTTCGAGCCTTTTGAAACGTTTTACCGCGTGCGTTTCCGCATCGACGGCATCCTGGCGCAGGTCGCACAGCCGCCGCTGGATATCCGCGACAAGATCGCGACCCGCATCAAGGTGCTCTCGCGCCTCGACATCTCAGAAAAGCGCGTGCCGCAAGACGGCCGCATGAAGCTGCTCATCACCGTCCCGAAAGACCGCAAGGACAAGGACAACAAAGAGACGATCGAGCGCGCCATCGACTTCCGGGTGTCGACGCTGCCGACGCTGTTCGGCGAGAAGATCGTGATCCGGATTCTAGAGTCGTCCACCGAGCGGCTCGATATTGATCAACTCGGCTACGAGCCGGAGCAAAAGCAGTTGCTGCTCGACGTGATCAAGCGGCCGTACGGCATGGTGCTCGTGACGGGGCCAACCGGCTCGGGCAAAACGGTGTCGCTGTACACGTTCCTGAACAGGCTGAACCAGGGCGACATCAACATTTCCACGGCCGAAGACCCGGCGGAAATCCAGTTACCCGGCATCAACCAGGTCAACGTGAACGACAAGGCGGGGCTGACCTTTGCGGCGGCGCTGAAGTCGTTCCTGCGGCAGGATCCGGACATCATCATGGTGGGCGAAATCCGGGATCTGGAAACGGCCGACATCTCGATCAAGGCTGCGCAGACCGGTCACCTCGTGTTTTCCACGCTGCACACCAACGATGCCCCGACCACGCTGACCCGCCTGATGAACATGGGGGTGGCGCCGTTCAACATCGCGTCATCGGTGCTCCTGATCACGGCGCAGCGCCTGGCGCGCCGGCTGTGCAAGGAATGCAAGAAGCCGGGGCCGCTGCCCAAGGAAACGCTGCTCGACGCGGGCTTTACCGAAGCGGACGTCGACGGCTCCTGGCAGCCGTATCACCCGGTCGGTTGCGAAACCTGCAACGGCAGCGGCTACAAGGGCCGGGTCGGTATCTACCAAGTCATGCCGATCACCGAAGCGATCCAGGAGATCATCCTGACGCATGGCACTGCGCTGCAGATCGCCGAGCAGGCGCGTAAAGAGGGCGTACTGTCGCTGCGCGAGTCGGGCTTGCGAAAAGTGAAGCAGGGGCTGACTTCCCTAGAGGAAGTGCTGGCCACAACAAACCAATAACCTTCTCGATCAATCGTTCCCATACCGGGGGGTAGGAACCAACCATGGCTACACGAGCACCTGCCGCAAGATCGGCCCCAAAGAGCGCGGCGGCCGCGCCAGCGCGAAAGACCGCCAAGACAAAGGCGCCCACGCAGTACATCTTCGAGTGGGAAGGCAAAGATCGCAAAGGCAAGATCTTCAAGGGCGAGATGCGCGCCGAGAGCATCACCGAGGTGAATGCCGTCCTGCGCAAGCAAGGCCTGTCGATCACCAAGTCCAAGCGCCGCCGTGCGGCCCGCGGCAAGAAGATCACGCCGAAGGACATCGCCTACTTCACGCGCCAGCTCTCAACCATGTTGAAGGCCGGCGTCCCGCTGCTGCAGTCGGTCGACATCATCGCGAAGGGCCACGCCAATCCGAATTTCACGCAACTGCTGACGGAAATCCGTTTCGATATCGAGTCGGGCAGCAGCATGGCGCAGGCCTTCCGACGCCATCCGCAGTACTTCGACACGCTGTACTGCAACCTGATCGACGCGGGCGAACAAGGCGGTATTCTGGATGCGCTGCTCGAGCGGCTTTCGCTGTACATGGAGAAGTCGATCGCGCTGAAGGCGCAGATCAAGTCGGCGATGATCTATCCGATCTCGGTGCTGACGGTGGCCTTCTTGGTGACCGTAGTGCTGATGGTTTTCGTGGTGCCGTCCTTCAAGAGCGTATTCTCAAGCTTTGGCGCCACACTGCCCGCGCCGACTTTGGTCGTGATGGGCATCTCCGACTTCTTCGTGCAATGGTGGTACATAATCGTCTTCGCGCCCCTCATTGCCATTACGCTATTCGTCCGGGCATTTAAGCGCTCGGAGAACGTCCAACGCTCCACACATCGCTGGATTCTGCGCATGCCGATCTTCGGCAGCATCATCCGCAAGGCCACCATCGCCCGCTGGACGCGCACCCTGGCCACTATGTTTGCAGCCGGCACGCCGCTCGTGGAATCGATGGAGTCGGTGGCTGGCGCAGCCGGCAACTGGATTTATTACGATGCCACGATCGAGATCCAGCAAGCCGTGCGCATCGGTACCAGCCTGACCAACGCCATGCAAGCCACGCATGTGTTCGACAACATGGTGCTGCAGATGACCCAGATCGGTGAGGAATCCGGTGCCCTCGACAGCATGCTGCTCAAGGTGGCCGAGTTCTACGAGCGCGAGGTCGATGACGCCGTGGCCAACATATCCACGCTGATTGAACCGCTCATCATCGTGATTCTCGGCGTGCTGATCGGCGGCATGGTCGTGGCGATGTATCTGCCGATCTTCAAGCTGGGTCAGGTGGTCTGATGCCGGAGTTGTTTGTCATTCCCACGCTGGCGCAACTGCCAGCGTGGTTTGTCATTGCGGCCGGCGGGCTGGTTGGCTTGCTGGTCGGCAGCTTCCTCAACGTGGTGATCCACCGCCTGCCGCGCATGATCGAGCGAGAGGAAGCCAACTACATCGCCGAGCTGCGCGAAGAGCCGCTCCCTCATCCCGACGCGTACAACCTGATCGTGCCGCGCTCGGCGTGCCCGTCGTGCGGTCATCAGATCAAGGCGATCGAGAATATTCCCGTGATGAGCTGGCTGGCGCTACGCGGCCGCTGCAGTGCCTGCAAGACACCTATCTCGTGGCGCTATCCCGCTGTGGAACTGGTGACCGGCCTGCTGACGGCGGCCTGCCTGTGGCACTTCGGCCCGACCTGGGTGGCAGTCGCGTCGGCTGTGCTGCTGTGGTTCCTGATCGCCGGCACGATGATCGACGCCGACACGCAACTGTTGCCCGACGCCATCACCCAGCCGCTGCTCTGGCTTGGGCTGGGCGTGAATCTGTTTGGCATGTTCACGCACCTGTACGACGCCGTGATTGGTGCGATGGCCGGCTACCTGTTCCTGTGGTCGATCTACTGGGCCTACAAGCTTCTGCGCGGCCGTGAAGGCATGGGCTACGGCGACTTCAAGCTGATGGCTGCACTCGGCGCGTGGTTCGGCTGGCAGGCGCTGCCTCTGCTGGTGCTGCTCTCGTCGGTCGTGGGACTGGTGTTTGGGCTCGTGCGGATTGCGCGGGGTGCGACTAGCGAATCGCCGTTCTCGTTCGGGCCATTCATTGCCGGGGCTGGCGTGATCGCCCTGCTGGCCGGCCCGCAATTGCTCATGATGGCGGGCTTCGGTCCCCTGCTTGCGCCATAGGGGCATGGCCAGCATGCGTGTGATCGGCCTGACCGGCGGCATCGGCAGCGGCAAGAGCTACGTGGCGGACCGCCTGGCGGAGCGCGGCGCCGCCATTGTCGACACCGATGCCATTGCCCACGAGATCACCGCGCCGGGCGGCGCCGCCATTCCCAAGCTGGTCGAGACCTTCGGCGCCGGCATCCTGCGCGCAGACGGTGCCATGGACCGCGATGTCATGCGCGCCCTCGCCTTCTCGGACGCCACCGCCAAATCGCGACTGGAGCAGATCACGCACCCGCTCATCCGCGAGATTGCGCTGGCGCGCGGGGCCGCCGCCCAGGCATCGGCCGCGCATCCGTACCTTGTCTACGTCGTCCCCCTGTTGGTGGAATCCCTCGCCGGGCATCAAAGTTGGCGCACGCTGGTCGACCGCATTCTGGTGGTCGACTGCCCGGTTGAGTCGCAGATTGCCCGCGTGATGGCCCGCAACGGGTTGCCGCGCGCGCAGGTGGAAGCCATCATCGCGCGCCAGGCTTCACGCGAGGCCCGCCTTGCCGCCGCCGACGACGTGATCGACAACAGCGGCACGCTGGCCGACCTGCTGCCGCAGATCGATCGTCTGGACCTAACCTACCGGTCGAATTGAAACGATCTGAAAGCGGCCGTCACAACCCTTTGCATTGTGATGAACGAGGGTCTCGCATAGAATGCGGGCAGATCGAGGCCAAATGGGCTTCGGGGCCGCATATGCCAGCGGGCCAGCACACCGGGCACCCAAGTTTTGATCCTGTACGAATATCCCTTCAACGAACGCATTCGGACGCTGCTGCGCCTCGAAGACCTGTTCGAGCGGCTGGATTTCTTTCTCGTGCAGGAACATCCGCTGCAGCACCATGTAGCGCTGACCACCCTGTTCGAGGTGGTGGACGTAGCCGGGCGAGCCGACCTCAAATCCGATCTGCTGAAAGAACTTGATCGCCAACGCCAGACGCTCACCGCGCTGCGTGCCAACCCGCAGATCGATCAGGACGCGCTCGACGCCGTCATCAGCGAGTTGGAAACCGCCTCGGGCAATCTCACTGCCACGCACGGCAAGGCCGGCCAACTCATCGCCGACAACGAGTGGCTGACGAGCATCCGCAGCCGCGCAATCATCCCCGGCGGTACGTGCGAGTTTGATCTGCCGGCGTATTTTGCTTGGCAGCATCACCCCGCCGAGCGCCGCCGCGCCGACATCATCAAATGGGCCCAACCGCTGGTGCCGCTGCGCGACGCCACGATGATCGTGCTGCGCCTGCTGCGCGAATCAGGCCAGAGTGGCAAGGTGATTGCTAACGCTGGGAGCTATCAGCAGATGCTGTCGGGCCGCGTGTACCAGCTGATGCAGGTGCGCCTGGATGAGTCGGCGCTGGGGTTCATTCCCGAGATCAGCGCCAACAAGTACATGCTCTGGGTGCGCTTCACCCAGCAGGATGGCGACCTGCGACCCAAGCCGGTCGATGCGGATATCCCGTTCCAGCTGAAGCTCTGTAATTTCTGAGCCGCACCATGAATGTGAAGACCGTCAAATGCCCCAGCTGCGGCAAGCCCGTACCTTGGGTGCCGGAGAGCCGCTACCGTCCCTTCTGCTCCGAGCGCTGCAAGCAGATCGACCTGGGGGCCTGGGCCGCCGAGCAGTACACCATCCCCGTGGTCGAAGAAGACGACCTGCCCGACGCACCTGGCGGGGATACGACCGGCAAGCTCAACTAGCCGTCGCTTCCTCGCGCATCCATTCGAAGACGGGCAACGTTGCCGGCAGCACCGGATCGACGCTGATCGGCAGCGTCTGCCAGGCGAAATCCTGGCCTTCCAGCGGGCGCAATGTCCCATCCCAAGCCGTTACCTTGCAGAAGTGCAGGCGAACGTACGCGTGCGGGTAGTCGTGCTCGATGGTGTGCCAGGGCACGCAAGCGCGTAGCGTTACGTCCAGCTCTTCCTTCAGCTCACGCGTGAGCGCGGCTTCCACCGATTCGCCCGCTTCAAGCTTGCCGCCAGGAAATTCCCAGTAGCCCGCGTAAGGCTTGCCTTCTGGACGCTGGGCCAGCAAGAACTGGCCGTCCGGCTGCACCAGCACGCCAACGGCCACTTCGGTGATCTTGCGGCCGTCGGGCGTGTGCGTGGGTGGCACTTGCGTCAGATTGTCAGTCGACATGCTGCCGCCCATGCTTGCCGCCCCAGTCGCGGGCAAATTGCCATGCCACGCGGCCCGAACGCGAGCCACGCTCGAGCGCCCAGACCAGCGCGTCGCCACGTGCAGCGGCGATGTCCTCGTCGCTGCAGCCGAAATGCCGGAGCCAGTGGCCGACAATGGTCAGGTATTCGTCCTGCTTGGGCGGGTAGAACGACAGCCACAGCCCGAAGCGCTCCGACAGCGAAATCTTCTCTTCCACCACTTCGCCCGGATGGATTTCGCCGTCAGACGTGTGCTGATAGGTTTCGTTGTCCTTCATGTATTCCGGCAGCAGATGGCGCCGGTTGGACGTCGCGTAGATCAGCACGTTGTCTGATTGCGTTGCCACCGAGCCGTCCAGCGCAGACTTCAGCGCCTTGTAGCCCGATTCGCCTTCTTCAAACGAAAGATCATCGCAGAAGATCGCGAAGCGCTCGGGGCGCGCCGAGAGCTGCTCGACGATATCGCCCAGATCGGCCAGATCATCCTTGTCGACTTCGACCAGGCGCAGCCCGTCTTTCACGAATTCGTTCAGGCACGCCTTGATGAGCGATGACTTGCCGGTACCACGTGCGCCCGTGAGCAGCACGTTATTGGCCGGCAGCTTGCTGACGAACTGGCGCGTGTTGGCGACGATGGCGTCTTTCTGGCGTTCGATGTTGTGCAGATCGCTCAGGTGGATCGGCGGCAGTTGGCGGATCGGCGCGAGATAGCCGATATTGCCGAACAGGCTCTGACGTTTTCGCCAGCGGAAGGCAACGGCCTCGTTCCAATCCGCCTCGGTCAGTTCGGGCGGCAGCCATTGCTCGAGCCGCCCAAGAAAGCGGTCGAGCCGTGCGGAAAGGTCGGACGACATGGCGGCAGACTCCGGATTACGAACGGTAGTCCGCGTTGATCGACACGTAGTCGTGCGAGAAATCGCACGTCCACACGGTGGCGGTGGCGTCGCCGCGGCCGAGCGCGATGCGCACGGTGATCTCCGCCTGCTTCATCACACGCTGGCCGTCTTCTTCGCGGTACTCGGGGTTGCGGCCACCGTCACGCGCGACCCACACGTCGTCGAGCCACAGATTGACGCCGTTTACGTCAAGGTCCGTCACGCCAGCGTAGCCCACGGCCGCCAGGATGCGGCCGAGGTTGGGGTCCGAAGCGTAGAACGCGGTCTTGACCAGCGGCGAGTGCGCGACCGCATAGGCGATCAGGCGACACTCCTCAACGTTGCGGCCGCCCTCGACCTGGATGGCCATGAACTTGGTCGCACCCTCGCCGTCGCGCACGATCTTCTGCGCAAGCTCTTGCGCGAGGCCCGTCAGCGCATCGCGCAGCGCCGCGTAATCAGGGTGCGATTCGGAATCGATGCGCGGCGTGCCGGCGCGGCCCGTCGCGATGACGACGAACGAGTCGTTGGTCGACGTATCGCCGTCCACCGTCACGCTGTTGAACGAATGATCGGCGGTGTGGCGCACCAGACCTTGCAGCACAGCTTCGTCCACATTGGCATCGGTGGCGATGAAGCCCAGCATCGTCGCCATGTTCGGACGGATCATGCCCGCGCCCTTGCTGATGCCCGACATGCGCACCGTCTTGCCCGACAGCGTGCACGTGGCGGACGCCGCCTTGGGTACGGTGTCGGTGGTCATGATGGCCTCAGCGGCGGCCAGCCAGTTGTCCGGCTTGGCGTTCGCCTCAGCAGCAGGCAGTCCGGCGATGATGCGGTCGACCGGCAGCGGCTCCAGAATTACGCCCGTGGAGAACGGCAGCACCTGCTCCGCCGACACGCCCAGCAGTTTGGCCACGGCATCGCAGGTCTGGCGTGCATGCGCGAGGCCCGGCGCGCCCGTACCGGCATTCGCGTTGCCCGTGTTCACAACGATCGCGCGCGCCCGCTTGCCGCTCGCCAGATGCTCGCGGCACACCTGCACTGGCGCCGCGCAGAAACGGTTCTGCGTGAACACACCAGCGACCGCCGAGCCCTCGGCGATACGAACGAGCAGCACATCCTTGCGATTGGCCTTGCGTACACCGGCCTCGGCCCAGCCGAGTTCCACGCCGTCGATCGGCAACAGTGAGTCAGCGGCGGGCGCGACGAGATTCACAGCCATGGAGCACACCTTTCAAATGAGGATGCCCGCAGTGCGGGCATCGTGAATCAACAGAAAACGGAGCGAAGCAGCGTCAGACGAGTTTGCCGTGGCACTGCTTGTACTTCTTGCCCGAACCGCAGGGGCACGGGTCGTTGCGGCCAACCTTCGGCACTTCGCCGGCCAGTGCGGCAGCGGCGGCAGATGCCGCCGAACGCGGTGCGGCCATGGCCGGCGTTGCGCCATGGATCTCCGCATCGCCGGCGGCCACTTCGGCGAGTTCACTGAACTCGTCGTGCTTGTACTGCAGGTTGCTCAGCGCGGAAAGATCTTCTTCGATCTGCTCGGAAGCCTGCTCCAGCTCTTCCTGCGACTGGATACGCACCGTGAAGACAATACGCGTGACTTCGTTGCGGATGGTATCGAGCAAGCGGCCGAACAATTCGAACGACTCGCGCTTGTACTCTTGCTTCGGGTCCTTCTGCGCATAGCCGCGCAGGTGGATGCCCTGTCGCAGCATGTCGAGCGCAGCCAGGTGCTCACGCCAGTGCGTGTCGAGGCTTTGCAGCATCACCGAACGCTCGAAGCCGGCGAACGACTCGCGGCCCACTTGCGCCACCTTGCCTTCGTACACCGCTTCGGCAGCCTCCAGCACCATCTTGAGCAGGTCTTCGTCTTCGATCGACTGCGCGTCTTCCAGCGTCTTCACCAGCGGCTGGTCGACACCCCAGTCTTCGCGCAGAATCTTCTCCAGGCCGGCAACATCCCACTGCTCTTCCATGGTCTCGGCCGGCACATACGTGCGGAACAGCTCGGTGAACACGGACTCGCGCAGGTTCTTGACCAGATCGCCCACGTCCTGCGCTTCGAGAATCTCGTTACGCAGCTTGTAGAGTTCCTTGCGCTGATCGTTGGAGACGTCGTCGTACTGCAGCAGTTGCTTGCGGATATCGAAGTTGCGGCCTTCGACCTTGCGCTGCGCCGATTCGATCGAGCGCGTGACGATACCGGCTTCGATCGGCTCGCCCTCGGGCATCTTCAGGCGATCCATGATCGCGCGCACGCGGTCGCCCGCGAAGATGCGCAGCAGCTGATCGTCCAACGACAGATAAAAGCGCGACGAACCCGGATCACCCTGACGGCCGGCACGGCCCCGCAACTGGTTATCGATCCGGCGCGACTCGTGACGCTCGGTACCGACGATGTGCAGACCACCGGCGGCCTTCACCTGCTCGTGCAGCGATTGCCATTCGTCCTGCAGTTGCTTCACGCGTGCGGCCTTCTCTTCCTCAGAGAGCGATTCGTCCGCCATCACGAAAGCAGATTGCTTCTCCACGTTGCCGCCCAGCACGATGTCGGTACCGCGACCGGCCATGTTGGTGGCGATGGTGATCGCCTTCGGCCGGCCCGCTTCCGCGATGATGGCGGCTTCGCGCTCGTGCTGCTTCGCGTTGAGCACCTGGTGCGGCAGCTTGACCTGGTTCAGCAAGTTCGACAGCAGCTCGGAGTTTTCGATGGACGTCGTGCCCACCAGCACCGGCTGACCACGCTCGTAGCAATCGCGAATGTCGCGAATGACGGCGTCGTAGCGCTCCTTCGAGGTCTTGTAGATCTGATCCTGCAAGTCCTTGCGCTGCGGCGTGCGGTTGGTCGGGATCACCACGGTTTCAAGGCCGTAGATCTCCTGGAATTCGTACGCTTCCGTGTCCGCCGTGCCGGTCATGCCCGACAGCTTGTTGTACATGCGGAAGTAGTTCTGGAACGTGATGGTCGCCAGCGTCTGGTTTTCCTGCTGGATCTGCACGCCTTCCTTGGCCTCCACGGCCTGGTGCAGACCGTCGGACCAACGGCGGCCCGACATCAGGCGACCGGTGAATTCATCGACGATCACCACTTCACCGTTCTGCACCACGTAGTGCTGATCGCGGAAGAACAGGCTGTGCGCACGCAGGGCTGCGTACAGGTGGTGCATCAGCGTGATGTTCTGCGGCGCGTAGAGCGACTCGCCCTCGCCAATCAAGCCGGCTTGCAGCAAGATCTGCTCTGCCTTCTCGTGACCGGATTCGGTCAGGTAGACCTGGTGCGATTTCTCGTCGACGTAGTAGTCGCCCGGCTTCTCGACGCCCGTGCCATCCGACTTCTCTTCGCCGATCTGGCGTGTGAGCTGCGCGGGGATGCCGTTCATGCGGCGGTACAGGTCGGTGTGATCTTCGGCCTGGCCAGAAATGATCAGCGGGGTACGCGCTTCATCGATCAGGATCGAGTCCACCTCGTCGACGATCGCGTAGTTCAGCGGACGCTGCACGCGCTGGCCGGCGTCGTACACCATGTTGTCGCGCAGGTAGTCGAAGCCGAACTCGTTGTTGGTGCCGTAAGTGATGTCCGACGCGTAGGCGGCCTGCTTCTGGTCGTGGTCCATGGTGGTCAGGTTGACCCCCACCGACAGGCCCAGCCAGTTGTACAGGCGGCCCATCCACTCGGCATCGCGCTGTGCCAGGTAATCGTTGACCGTCACGACGTGCACGCCCTGGCCGGAGATGGCGTTCAGGTACACGGCCAGCGTCGCGGTCAGCGTCTTGCCTTCACCCGTGCGCATTTCGGCGATCTTGCCGTCGTGCAGCACCATGCCACCGACCAGCTGCACGTCGAAGTGCCGCATCTTCATCACGCGCTTGCTGGCCTCGCGGCACACGGCGAACGCTTCGGGCAACAGCGCATCGAGCGTCTCGCCCTTGGCAAAACGTTGGCGGAATTCCTCGGTCTTGGCCTGCAGCTCGGCATCGGAGAGCGCTTCGAACTTGGGCTCGAGCGCGTTGATCTGCGCCACCTTGCGGCGGTACTGTTTGATCAGCCGTTCATTACGGCTGCCGAAAATCTTCTTGAGAAGGCCCGTGATCATCGATGGCTAGGGCTGGTGAGCCACCCGGAAAGCGCGTCGAGGAGACCGCGAAACATAGGCAGCACAACGGCCCGGAAAGGGTTGGCGCAAAGGCGGGAGTTTAGCATGTGCAAAACTCCCGCTTGATGGCGGCAGACGCGCCGGATGTGGCAGGAACGCCGCACTCTGACGCCGCACCGAACGCCGTTCGGGCGGCTACACACTCACGCTGAACTGGGGACGGGCGCCCCCGATTGCAACCCGGGCCAGATCAATGGCCGGCCGCCGCCATGCTCTTTCCGATATCGGCCGCCGCAACTTTCGGCGCGGGCGCATTGGCCGCCATCTTGGGTTGCCCCGCGTTCTCCAGGAAAGCCACCGGATTCTGCGGGACGTCATTGACATGCACCTCGAAGTGCAGATGCGGGCCAGTGGCGCGGCCTGTGCGGCCGATCAGCGCGATGCGCTCGCCCGCCTTCACGATGTCACCGACCTTCACGAAGACCTTGGACGCATGCGCATAGCGCGTTTTCAGACCGTTGCCGTGGTCGATGTCGATCATGTTGCCGTATTCGTGGTGGAATTCGCTGGCCACCACCACGCCGCCAGCAGCCGCCACGATGGGCGTGCCGACGGGCCCGACAAAATCGACACCATCATGCTGCGTGCGCCGGCCCGTGAAAGGATCGATCCGCGTGCCAAACCCGGAGGAATCGTAGCCCGTGGCCACCGGGCGCACGGTGGGCATCATCTTGGCGTGGATCTGCCGGTCCATCAGGGTGCTCTCCAGCACGCTGAGGTAATCGGTGCGCTGGTCGGCCGAGCGCGTCAGGCGGTTCAGCTCGGACTGAATTTCCGGCATCGACATCGGCCGAGAGAATGCACCCTCCGGCCCGCCGCGGCTCGGCTGCGATTTGAAATCGAACTCGCGCGGCGGCACACCTGCCAGCCCTGACACACGGGCGCCCAGGGCGTCCAGGCGCGCGATCTGCGCCTGCATTTCGCCAATGCGCGCAGCCATCAGGTTGAGGTTTTCGCGGGTGACACGCTGGTCAGCGCCGGCAACCGCGGAAGCGGTTGCGCCAGGCAGCAGGCCTTGCTTGGCCGCCAGCCACGTCCCACCGACGGACAGAGCCGCCACGGTCAGCAGTGCCGCACCAATAGCCACGAAGACGCCGCGTCGCGACAGGTGCGTCGCGCCGGCCTTGCGTGGGTGAATCAGGATGATCTGCATCGCTCGTTTTCCGGACAAAAAAGCTGCCCACCGGCACGAAAGCGCGATGAAGCGCCCTACAATGCCGGCATGCGAATCTTTGTTCATCCCGCTCTCAAGACGCCTGTGGCAAAACCCGTCCAGGACTGGCTTTCGGGTGCCGGTTCGGTCGGCCCGCTGATGCAGGCGGCCAGGCAATTGGCGTCGTTGGAAGCGGAGGTGTTGTCGCTGTTGCCGCCCGGCTTGGGCGGTGGTGTGGCCATCGGCGGCATCAAGAACGATGCGCGCGATAGCCGGGAAGCGACTCTGGTGTTGCTCGCCGCACATAGTGCGGCTGCGGCGCGCTTACGGCAGGTGGTACCCACCTTGCTGGAGCGTCTGCAGCGCCGGGGATCGCAGATTACCGCAATTCGTGTACGGGTACAACCGCAGGGCGGCAGCGACAGTTTATGGCCACAAGAGACCGAAAAGCCGCCTAAACGCGCCAAGATGACGGCAGTTGGTGTCAACAGTCTGGCGGCGCTCGCCAACGAACTGCCCGATTCACCGCTGCGCCAAGCGTTGGCGGAAATGATTGCCCGGCACGTTCCACCTGCCGCCGGCCCCAAATAAAAAGCGCCCCGCGGGGCGCTTTTTTTCATGCAGACAACCGCGTCAGCCGTTCAAGAAAACGCAGGTTGCAACTGGGGCAGGAACGCGCGCGGCGCCTCTTCCGCCTTGTCGAATGTCACGATCTCATAGGCCGTTTCGTCCGCCAGCAGCGCGCGCAGCAGTGCGTTGTTCAGGCCGTGGCCCGACTTGTGCGCCGTGTACGCGGCAATCAGCGGATGGCCGACCACATACAGATCGCCAATCGCGTCGAGAATCTTGTGACGGACGAACTCATCGCCGTAACGCAGTTCGTCGTTGTTCAGCATGCGGTGCTCGTCGAGCACGATGGCGTTGTCGAGGCTGCCGCCGCGTGCCAAGCCGACCTCGCGCAGCATTTCAACTTCGTGCGCGAAACCGAACGTGCGGGCGCGGGCAATTTCGCGCGTGTAGCTGGTATCGGCAAAGTCGATTTCGAACGTCTGGCCGGTTTTATCGACGGCCGGATGGCGGAACTCGATGGTGAACGACAGCTTGAAGCCGAAGTATGGGTCGAGGCGGGCAAGCTTGTCGCCCTCGCGGATTTCCACCGGCTTGATCACGCGGATGAACTGCTTGGCTGCGCCCTGCTCTTCAATGCCCGCCGATTGCAGCAGAAACACGAACGAGGCTGCACTGCCGTCCATGATGGGGATTTCTTCGGCGTCGACGTCGACATAGAGGTTGTCGATGCCGAGGCCGGCGCAAGCGGACATCAAATGTTCGACGGTCGACACGCGAGCGCCGTCCTTCTGCAGCACGGACGCCAGGCGGGTATCGCCGATGGCGCTGGCGGTGGCGGGAATCTCGACGGCCGGGTCGAGGTCAACGCGCGTGAAGACGATGCCGGTGCCTGCGGCTGCCGGGCGCAACGTCAACGTCACCTTACGGCCCGAGTGCAACCCGATACCGACGGTCTTGACGAGGGACTTGATGGTGCGTTGTTTCAACATGGCCGCCCTCAACTCACGAAATTTCTACGATTGTTTTTATCTATGCAGTCTGCATAGGTGATAACCCTAAGCATACCATTTTCACATCCCTGCCTTCAAAACGACTTTTGTATCGGGATGTTAGGCGTCCTCATACTTTGCTCAACCTTAGCCCACGCACATTCAGCGCCACGGACCAGTCAGTTGCGCGGCGAGGCGGCATAGCGGGCGGTACTCCGCCTTTCGGGGGAGCCGCGCGGGTGGCGTCAGAGTATCGCCAGGATCGATTCGGCGCTGCTGACGGCGAACTGTCCGGGCGCTTCCACCTGTAGCGCTGTTACCACACCGTCCTTCACGACCATCGCGTAGCGCTGTGAACGCACGCCCATGCCGCGCTTGGAGAGGTCCTGCTCCAGGCCGAGCTTGATGGTGAACTCAGCACTACCGTCACCCAGCATGCGGATTTTGTCGTCCGTGCCCTGCGCGCGGGCCCAGGCCCCCATCACGAAGGCATCGTTGACGGACACACACCAGATCTCGTCGACGCCCTTGGCGCGCAGCGCGTCGAAGTGGGCAAGGTAGCCGGGCACATGCCGCGCCGAGCAGGTCGGCGTGAACGCGCCAGGCAGCCCGAAGATGACGATCGTCTTGCCCTCGGCCAGGAGCTGGACGGAGAAAGCGTTGGGGCCGAGCGCGCAGCCGTCCTTTTCCACTTCAAAGAACTCGTAGAGCGTTGCGTCGGGCAGCGGTTGACCAGGCTGGATCATGATCGTCAGGGAGCGTGCGCGGATATCGCGATCATAGAACTTGCCACGCGAGCGCGCAGCCGGTTCGAAAAAACAAGACCGCCCGCGTGAACGAACCACGCGGGCGGTCTTGGGAGACAACACCATCAGGCCGCTTGGGTCGGAACGCACCGCGCGCGGCACAACGAACGGATACACCCGCCGGGCGGGGTGAACCCTTCCGGGGAGGCGGCCAGAGGCCAACCTGCCCGGCGGCAACGACTGTGTCCGGTTCGTCGAGCGCTGTCGACTGGCGAGTGGCGGGCCATCACACAACGGCGATCGCGGGAGGGGAGCCGTGAATCGCGCGCGGCGTGTGGTGCCGCAGGCAGTCGGACGTGCGCGAGCGCTATCGAACCAACGCAGGCCCGATCAGTCCGCCTGCTTGCGCAGGAATGCCGGAATGTCGTACGTGTCGACGCCCTTCTCTTGCAGTGCTGCCACGTGAGCCGATGCCGACTCACGCGAGCTGCGCCACACGGCCGGGGTGTCGAAATTGCTGTAGTCCGGCGCAGCTGCCACCGAGTGACCGGCGCCACCGCCGAAAGCCACTGGCTGGTTGTCGGTACCGGTCTTCAGCAGCGTCATCGTCTGCTGCTGTTGTTGCTTGTTTCGAGCGGCGCGGCCCAGGCCCGTGGCAACCACGGTCACGCGCAGCGCGTCGCCCATGGCGTCGTCGTAGACCGTACCGAAAATGACGGTGGCATCTTCCGCGGCATAGCTGCGGATGGTGTTCATCACTTCCTTGGTCTCGGACAGCTTGAGCGAGCGGCTGGCCGTGATGTTCACCAGCACGCCACGCGCACCCGACAGGTCCACGCCTTCCAGCAGCGGGCTGGCCACGGCTTGCTCAGCGGCCAGACGCGCACGGTCGACGCCGGACACGGTGGCCGTGCCCATCATCGCCTTGCCTTGCTCGCCCATCACGGTCTTCACGTCTTCAAAGTCGACGTTCACCAGACCATCAACGTTGATGATTTCCGCAATGCCGGCCACCGCGTTGTGCAGCACGTCGTCGGCGCACTGGAAGCACTTGTCCATCTCGGCGTCGTCGCCCATGACTTCGAAGAGCTTTTCGTTCAACACGACGATCAGCGAATCGACGTTGCCTTCGAGGTCGTTCGCGCCATGTTCGCCAACCTTCGAGCGGCGTGCGCCTTCGAAGTCGAACGGCTTGGACACCACGCCCACGGTCAGGATGCCCATTTCCTTGGCCACCTGTGCAACCACCGGTGCTGCGCCCGTGCCCGTACCGCCGCCCATGCCGGCAGTGATGAAGACCATGTGCGCGCCGCGCAGTGCGTCAGCGATCTGCTCACGGGCTTCCTCTGCGCAGTGCTTGCCCACTTCCGGCTTGGCCCCAGCGCCCAGGCCGGTGCTGCCGAGTTGCAGCACGCGCGATGCGGTCGAGCGCTTGAGCGCCTGCGCATCGGTGTTCATGCAGATGAATTCCACGCCTTGCACGCCGCGGTTGATCATGTGCTGCACGGCATTACCGCCCGCGCCGCCGACGCCGACCACCTTGATGATGGTGCCGTCCTGCATTTCCGTTTCAATCATGTCGAAGTCCATCATTGCCTCCAGAAGTGATCAGTCCCAGACGATGCAGCCTCCCCGCCGCAACTCCTGGTTCCTGAACAAAAAACATCAAAACAAGAAACTCAACTTGCTCCCCCCAGGGAGCACATCGTCAACGCCTGGCACACGCGTGCTCAGAAGTTGCCGATGAACCATTCCTTCATGCGCGTCCAGATCTGCTTGGCCGACCCGGACTGCACGACGACCTTGCGCCCGCGCACGCGCTGCACGCGGCCTTCCTGCAGCAGGCCCATCACCGTGGCGTAACGCGGGCTCTTCACCACTTCGTGCAGATTGCCGCGGTACTCGGGCACGCCCACACGCACGGGCTTCAAGAACATGTCTTCACCCAGCTCGACCATGCCCGGCATCATCGCGGTACCGCCAGTGAGGACCACGCCGCTGGAGAGCAGTTCCTCATAGCCCGATTCGCGCACCACTTGGTGCACGAGCGAGAACAGCTCTTCCACACGCGGCTCGATCACGGCAGCCAGCGCCTGGCGCGAAAGCGTGCGAGGGCCGCGATCACCAACGCCCGGCACATCGATCATCTCGTCCGGATCGGCCAGCACCTGCTTGGCGATGCCGTACTGGATCTTGATGTCTTCAGCGTCCGGCGTCGGCGTGCGCAGGGCCATGGCAATGTCGTTGGTGATCTGGTCACCGGCGATGGGGATCACGGCCGTGTGGCGGATCGCGCCTTCGCTGAAGATGGCGATATCGGTCGTGCCGCTGCCGATGTCGACCAGCACCACGCCGAGTTCTTTCTCGTCTTCGGTCAGCACCGCCAGGCTCGACGCCAGCGGCTGCAGGATCAGGTCGTGCACTTCCAGGCCACAACGGCGCACGCACTTGACGATGTTCTGGGCGGCACTCACCGCGCCCGTCACGATGTGCACCTTCACCTCAAGCCGAATGCCGCTCATGCCGATCGGCTCGCGCACGTCTTCCTGCCCGTCGATGATGAATTCCTGCGTGAGGATGTGCAGGATCTGCTGATCGGTCGGGATGTTGACGGCCTTGGCGGTCTCGATCACGCGCGCCACGTCGGTGGAGGTGACCTCCTTGTCCTTTATCGCCACCATGCCGCTCGAGTTGAAGCTGCGGATGTGGCTGCCCGCGATGCCGGTGAAGACCTCGCTGATCTTGCAGTCGGCCATCAGCTCCGCTTCTTCGAGCGCTTTCTGGATCGACTGGACGGTCGCCTCGATGTTGACGACCACGCCCTTTTTCAGCCCCTTCGATTCGGTCTGGCCCATGCCGATGACCTCGTAGGCGCCGTCGGGGCGAAGCTCGGCCACCACCGCCACCACCTTGGAGGTGCCGATGTCCAGGCCGACCAGAAGATCCTTGTATTCCTTGCTCATCGCGTTTTCTCTGTGCTTCGCGTTGCTTTGTTGTTGGCCGCCGGCTTACCCCCCAGCGTGGCTTTCGGCTTTGCAGCACTGCTGGTGCCATTCGCGGTGCCAGGTAGCTTGCCCCCCTTGGCCAGCACCGCAGCCTGCGCATCGGTCAGGAAGCGCACACCCGCCGCCCGAACTGCGAATCCGTTGGGATACCGCAGATCGGCGTATTCGATCTGACCGCCCCAGCGCTTGGTTACCTCGGGCCAGGCACGCACAAAGCGGCGGGCACGCGCGGCCAACGCGGTGCGGTCATCGTCATTCAGTTCTCGGCCCAGCTCGATGACCGTGCCGTTGGACAACCGCGCGCGCCAGGCGTAGCGGTCGGTGAGCGTCACGCTCAGCGGCTCGACATTCATCGGCTTGAACCACTCGGTCATGGTCTCCAGCTTGTCGACCACGTCCTGCTCGGTTCCTTCGGGGCCAGCCAGCGCAACCAGGTCGGTGTCGTCTTCAGCTTCGGCCAGGTTGGCCACGAAGACTTCGCCATACGTGTTGACCAGCTTGCCGGACTCATTGCCGCCCCAGGTGCCGAGCGCTTCGTGTTCCTGCACTTCCACCAGCAGCCCGTTGGGCCACACGCGACGCACGCTCGCACGCCGCACCCACGGCACCGATTCGAACGCGGCACGTGCCTCATCCAGATTCAGCGAGAAGAAATTGCCGCGCAGCTTGGGCAGCGCATTAGCGCGCAGACTCGGTACATTCACGTGGCGCAACTCGCTGCCAGCCATCGGCATTACCCGCACCTGCTGCAGCTGGAACATCGGTCGCTGCATCAGCCAGACCGCCCCAACGCCCAACGCGCCAAGCGCGAGCAGCGCATACAGCGCACTCGCGACGGCGTTGAGGAGACGGGTGTTGTGCCACATAACGTTGTGTTGTCCGGTTTCGCTGACGTTGCGTTGATTACTCTGGTTTCCAGTCGGTGCTCGCGTGCAGCTCCAGCGATGCACTCGCCGCCAGTTGCAAGACGAAATCTTCATAGCTGATGCCGGCCGCGCGCGCGCCCATCGGCACCAGCGAATGGCCAGTCATGCCCGGCGACGTGTTCATCTCCAGCAGGAACGGCGCGTTGTCGGACTTGCGCAGCATGATGTCGGCACGGCCCCAGCCACGGCAGCCCAGCCCGCGATACGCCTGTACCACCAGCGCCTGCACGCGCGCGGCCACGTCGGCGGGAATCGGTGCCGGGCATTCGTAGCGCGTGTCGTCGGTGAAGTACTTGTTCTGGTAGTCGTAGTTGGCCTGCGGCGCGACGATGCGGATGAGCGGCAATGCCGTGGCGCTTTCGCCTTCACCGATGATCGGGCAGGTCAGTTCGTCGCCTTCGATGAACTGCTCAGCCATCACGTCGCGGTCCAGGCGCGCAGCCTTTTCGTAGGCGGCGGGCAGCTCGGCGGCGCTCATGACCTTGGTCAGACCGATCGACGAACCTTCGCGCGCCGGCTTGACGATCAGCGGCAGGCCAAGGCGGTCGGCCACGGCCTGCCAGTCGGCGCCGGCATGCAGCATCACGAAATCGGGCGTGGGCAGTCCGTGGGTCTGCCATTGGCGCTTGGTGGCTTCCTTGTCCATCGCCAGCGCAGACGCGAGTACGCCGCTGCCGGTGTACGGAATGCCGAATTGCTCGAGCAGGCCCTGGATCGTGCCGTCTTCACCAAAGCGGCCGTGCAGCGAGATCACCACGCGATCAAACCCTTGCTTTGCCAGATCGGCCACGGCCTGCAGGCCCGGATCGAACGGATGCGCATCGACGCCGCGCGCGCGCAGCGCAGCCAGCACGCCGTTGCCGGACATCAGCGAGATTTCGCGCTCGGCGGAACGGCCGCCCATGAGCACGCCCACCTTGCCGAGAGACTTCGGATCAATCGTCGGATTTGGAACAAACGGACCAGTCGTCATGCTGCGGCGCCTCCGTTCAGATCCACGACGTTGGCGGTGCGCACCTGCGCCTGCAACGCAACCACTTGACCGGGCACCTGCCCGATCGACCCAGCGCCCATGGTGATGACCACGTCGCCGTCCTGCGCCGCATCCAGAATCGCTTGCGGCATGTCTTCAATCTGTTCCACGAATACCGGCTCGATCTTGTTGGCCACGCGCAGCGCACGCGTCAGCGCGCGCCCGTCGGCGGCAACGATGGGCGGCTCACCGGCGGCGTATACCTCGGCCAGCAGCAGCGCATCTACGGTGCCGAGCACCTTCACAAAATCTTCGAAGCAATCGCGCGTGCGGGTAAAGCGGTGCGGCTGGAACGACAGCACGAGGCGGCGACCGGGGAACGCACCGCGCGCCGCGGCCAGCGTGGCGGCCATCTCGACCGGGTGATGGCCGTAGTCGTCGATGAGCGTGAAGCGGCCCTTGCCGTCCGCGGTCGGCACTTCGCCGTAGCGCTGGAAGCGACGGCCCACGCCGTTGAACTCGGCCAGCGCCTTGACGATGGCCTCGTCCGGCACTTCCAGTTCGGTAGCGATGGCGATGGCGGCCAGCGCGTTCTGCACGTTGTGCAGGCCCGGCAGGTTGAGCGTGATCGACAGCGGCGGCTCCGCATGGCCGTTGAGCTGGCGGATGACGGTGAATTCCATGCGGCCATCGACGGCGCGCGCATTGACGGCGCGCACCTGCGCGTCTTCGGCAAACCCGTAGCGCACGACAGGCTTGGAGACGAACGGCAGGATTTCGCGCACGTTGGGGTCATCCACGCACAGCACGGCAATGCCGTAGAACGGCAGACGCTGCGTGAACTCGATGAACGCCTGCTTCAGGCGCGCGAAGTCGTGCCCGTAGGTGTCCATGTGATCGGCATCGATATTGGTGATGACCTCGATCACGGGGAACAGGTTGAGGAACGACGCGTCGGATTCGTCGGCCTCGGCGACGATGAAATCGCCCGTGCCCAGCCGCGCGTTGGCGCCGGCCGAGTTCAGGCGGCCGCCGATCACGAAGGTCGGGTCCAGGCCGCCTTCGGCCAGCACAGACGCGACCAGGCTGGTGGTGGTTGTCTTGCCGTGCGTGCCCGCAATGGCGATGCCCTGCTTCAGGCGCATCAGCTCGGCCAGCATCACCGCACGCGGCACGATGGGGATGCGCTTGGCGCGCGCGGCCAGCACTTCGGGGTTGTCGCCGCGCACGGCGGTGGAGACCACCACGGCATTGGCGCCGATCACGTGCTCCGGCGCGTGGCCCTGCATGATCGTTGCGCCCAGCGATGCCAGACGCTGCGTAGTCGCGCTGCTGCCCAGATCCGAGCCTGTCACGCGGTAGCCCAGATTCAGCAGCACCTCAGCGATGCCGCTCATGCCTGCGCCGCCGATACCTACAAAATGGATGTTCTTGACGATGTGCTTCATATCGATTCGATTCCCTATGCCCGTGCCACCGCTACACACACGTCGGCGACACGCTCGGCCGCTTCGGGCCGTGCCTGCTCACGTGCTTTAGCCGCCATATCGGCCAATTGCGCACGCGTCAGGGACGCGAGTGTATCTGCCAGCGATGCCGGACCCAGTTCCTGCTGCGGCACCAACAGCGCTGCGCCGCGCTCGGAGAGGAAGCGCGCGTTGGTGGTCTGGTGATCGTCCACGGCATGCGGGAACGGCACGAACAGCGCCGCGACACCCGCCGCGGCCACTTCTGAAACGGTCATTGCCCCCGCGCGGCAGATCACGAGATCGGCGTGCGCATACGCAGCCGCCATGTCGTCGATGAAGGGCACGGGCTGCGCGTGGCCATCGTCAATGCCGGCGGCGGCATAGTTGGCGCGCAGCGTGTCGATCTGCTTGGCGCCGGCCTGGTGAATGACGATCGGGCGCGTATCGGCCGGCAGCAACGCCAGCGCCTTGGGCACCACGTCGTTGAGGGCCGCGGCGCCAAGGCTACCGCCCACGACCAGCACGCGCAGCGGGCCGGTTCGCTCGGCATAGCGCGCTTGCGGCGAAGCCAGCATGGCCAGGTCAGCGCGGATCGGGTTGCCAACCCACTCGGCGCCAGACAGCGCATTCGGAAACGCGCACAGCACGCGATCGGCCACGCGCGCGAGCACGCGGTTGGCCAGACCTGCGATGGAATTCTGTTCGTGCAGCACCAGCGGGCGCCCCAGCAGCGCGCTCATCATGCCGCCCGGGAACGTGATATAGCCGCCCATGCCCAGCACCACGTTCGGACGCACACGGCGGACCACGCCAAGGCTCTGCCAGAACGCGCGCAGCAGATTGAGCGGCAGCAGAAACTTGGTGACGAGGCCCTTGCCGCGCAAACCACCAAACTGCACCGACTCCAGCGGAAAGCCGTGCTTGGGTACGAGTTGGCCCTCCATGCCATTGGCGTTACCAAGCCACACCACCCTCCAGCCGCGCCCGGCCAGCAGCTTGGCCACCGACAGCGCGGGGAAGATGTGACCGCCCGTACCGCCGGCCATGACGAGGAGCGTGCGCGGCGCCAGATCGGCCGAAACGCGTGCCGTCATACCTTGCCCCCACGCATCAGCACGCGGTTTTCATAGTCGATACGCAGCAACAGCGCGAGCGCCACGCAGTTCATCAGGATGCCCGAGCCACCGTAGCTGACCATCGGCAGCGTCAGACCTTTGGTCGGCAGCAGACCGAGGTTCACACCCATGTTGATGAAGGCCTGCCAGCCGAGCCAGATACCCAGGCCCTTTGCGACCAGGCCGGCAAACGTGCGGTCTAGCTGCAGCGCGGTACGGCCGATCTCGAACGAGCGGCGCACCATCCAGTAGAACAGCAGGATCACGATCAGCACGCCGACAAAGCCCAGCTCCTCGCCGATGACGGCCAGGATGAAGTCGGTATGCGCCTCGGGCAGGTAATGCAGCTTCTCGATGCTGCCGCCCAGACCAACGCCGGTCCACTCGCCACGGCCGAAGGCGATGAGCGAGTGCGTGAGCTGGTACGCCTTGCCTTGCGCGTATTCCTCTTGCCACGGGTTGAGGTACGCGAAGATCCGCTCACGCCGCCAGGGCGACGCCACGATCAGCAGCGAGAAGGTCGAAATTGCCGTCAGCACCAGTCCGCCGAACAGCTTGCCGTTCACGCCACCCAGGAACAGGATGCCCATGGCCACGGCCGCGATCACCAGGAACGCGCCCATGTCCGGCTCCAACAGCAGCAGCGAGCCGACAAACGCCACGGCCACGCCCATCGGCAGGAAGCCCTTGCGCACGCTCTGCATCCAGTCCTGCTTGCGCACGGTGTAGTTGGCGGCGTACAGCACCACCGCCAGCTTCATCAGTTCGGACGGCTGGAAGTTCATGACGCCCAGCGGCAGCCAGCGCCGCGCGCCGTTCACGCCCTTGCCCACGTGCGGCACGAGCACGATCACCAACAGCACCAGCGCGATGATGAAAAGCTTCGGCGCGTACTTGTCCCAGAACTTGACCGGAATCTGGAATGCGACGATCGCGCCGATGAGCCCGATCACCAGCGAGAAAATGTGGCGAATCAGGAAGTGCCCGTTGCTGTAGTTGGCGTACTTGGGCGAATCGGGCAACGCGATCGACGCCGAATACACCATCACCAGCCCGAGGCCGAGCAGCACGATCGCCACCCACATCAGCGGCTGGTCGTACTCCATCATCTTGGAGCGCGTGGGCTTGACGCCCGAAACCGCATCGCGCAGACCCTCCCACGCATTGCCGATGGTCGCGCCGATGAAGCCGCTGCGCTTGATCTGGGTGTCGCTCATAGGAGGACTCCTCGGTCTGCCGCCAATGCGGCCACGGCCTCGTGGAACACCTGGGCGCGGTGTTCGTAGTTGCGGAACATGTCAAAGCTGGCACACGCTGGCGACAACAGCACGGCATCGCCGGGTTGAGCGAGCGCCGCGGCTTCTCGCACCGCAGCTTCCAGCGTCGGGGCATCGACCAGCGTGACGCCGGTATTCGCCAGCGCTTCGCGAATCAGCGGCGCATCGCGGCCGATGAGCACGACGGCACGCGCGTATTGCCCGACCGGCTCGGCCAGCGGCGAGAAGTCCTGACCCTTGCCGTCGCCACCTGCGATGAGCACAACATGCTTGGACAAGCCCGAAAGCGCAGCCACCGTCGCCCCGACGTTGGTGCCCTTGCTGTCGTCGAAGAATTCGATGTCGTCAAACGCGGCGATCAGCTCGACGCGGTGTGGCTCGCCGGCGTAGTCGCGCAGGCCGTGCAGCAGCGCGCTCACGGGCAGGCCGATCGCGCGGCACAGTGCCAGCGCAGCCATCGCGTTGGTCGCGTTGTGCAAGCCGCGGATGCGCAGTGCATCAGCTGGCATCAGGCGCTTGAGGCGCACCGGCACCGGCGCGGCGGGCGCGGTGTCACCCTTCTTGCGGCGCGTGGGCTTGGGCAGATCGTCCTCGTCGGTTTCGGCCAATACGATCCAGGGCATGCCGCCATCGCGCAGCAAGCCGAGCGCATCAGGCGTGCCCGGCTCGTCGATGCCGAACGTGACATCGCGACCGGTCTTGCTGGCGAATGCCATCACGCCGGCGTCCTGACGATTCAGCACCCGCACGGTGTTGCCGCCGAAAATGCGGCCCTTGGCTGCGGCATAGGCGTCCATCGTGCCGTGCCAGTCGAGGTGGTCCTGCGTGATGTTCAGGACGGTGGCGGCGTCTGCGTCCAGCGTATGCGTGGTTTCGAGCTGAAAACTCGACAGCTCAAGCACCCACACGTCGGGCAGCGTGTCGGCATCCACGCATTCGCTCAGCTTGTCCAGGGCCGATGGGCTGATGTTGCCTGCCACGCCGACGGTCTTGCCGGCGCGCTCCACCAAGGCACCCGTGAGCGCCGTAGTGGTGGTCTTGCCGTTGGTCCCGGTGATGGCCAGCACGCGGGGCGCATAGCCTTGCGCGGCCTTGAGACCCGCCAGCGCGCGCGCAAACAATTCGATCTCACCCCACACCGGCACGCTGTGCGCATTGGCGGCGCTCAGCAGCGCAGCGACGTTGGCATCCAGCGGTGACAGGCCCGGGCTGATCGCCACCAACGTCACACCGTCCAGCAGAGACACGGCGAACGGGCCGCCCACGAATTCGGCGTCCGGCACATGCGCGCGCAGCGCCGGTAGGTTGGCCGGGGCCTCGCGCGTATCAGCCACGCGCACTTGGGCGCCGTGACGGGCGCACCAGCGCGCCATTGCCAGCCCGGATTCACCGAGGCCGAGCACCAGCACCACCGGCGCGTCGAAGTCGCCGAACATGCGCGGCTCCTGCGCGGTTTCAGCAGCGGGCATCGGCTCGGCGGAATCGAGCGTCGCGATCACGGCGTCCACGGCGGCTTCAGGCTGCGTGGCGGCCACGTCGTCGTCCGGGTTGATGGATTCGGTCACGTCGGTCATGTCCGTGCTCACCGCAGCTTCAGGGTCGACAGGCCGATCAGCACCAGCATCATGGTGATGACCCAGAAGCGCACGACCACTTGCGTTTCCTTCCAGCCGGAGAGCTCGAAATGGTGATGCAGCGGCGCCATGCGGAACAGGCGCCGGCCTTCGCCATAACGTTTCTTGGTGAATTTGAACCACGTGACCTGCAGCATCACGGAGACGGTTTCGGCCACGAAGATGCCGCCCATGATGAAGAGCACGATTTCCTGGCGCACGATCACGGCGATGGTGCCCAGCGCACCGCCCAACGCCAGCGCGCCGACGTCTCCCATGAACACCTGGGCCGGATGCGCGTTGAACCACAGGAAGGCGAGCCCCGCCCCGGCCATCGCCGAGCAGAAGATCAGCAGCTCGCCCGCTCCCGGAATGTGCGGGAACAGCAGGTACTTGCTGTAGACGGCACTGCCCATCACGTAGGCAAACACGCCCAGCGCGCTGCCCACCAGCACGACCGGCATGATGACGAGGCCATCAAGGCCGTCGGTCAGGTTCACCGCATTGCTGGAACCAACGATCACGAGGTACGTCAGGATGATGAAACCGAATACGCCCAGCGGGTAGCTGATCTCTTTGAAGAACGGCACGATCAGGTGCGACTTGGCCGGCAGGTTGAGTGACAGGCCGCTGCGCACCCAATCCATGAACAGCTCGAGCACGCGAATGTTGCTTGTCTCCGATACCGAGAACGCCAGGTATGCCGCTGCAAAGAGGCCGATCACGGTCTGCCAGAAGAACTTCTCGCGCGAAGACATGCCTTTCGGATCACGGTGCACGACCTTGCGGTAGTCATCCACCCAGCCGATCGCGCCATAACCGAGCGTGACCAGGAGCACGATCCAGATAAAGCGGTTGCCCCAGTCGGCCCACAGCAGCGTCGACACGGCAATGCCGATGAGCACCAGCACACCACCCATGGTGGGCGTGCCGGCCTTGACCAGATGCGTCTGCGGACCATAGCTGCGCACAGCCTGGCCGACTTTCAGTTCCGTCAGGCGACGGATCACAAACGGCCCGAACCCGAGGCCGATCACCAGCGCCGTGAGCGATGCCATCACGGCGCGGAACGTCAGATAGTTGAAGACGCGCAGGAAGCCGTAATCGTTCTGCAACCATTGCGCCAATGCCAATAACATGGGTTCTTGCTTCCCTTAATGCTGCTGTTGTGTGCTGGAACCGGTCGGCAAATCCGCTACCGGGTCTTTCAAGACCAGCGCTTCCACAATGCGTTCCATCCGCATGAAGCGCGATCCCTTCACCAATACCGTCGCGGCCGGCGCAATGGCGGGCACGCCGTGTTCAATCAAATCCTCTGCCGACGCAAAATGCTGGGCGCCCGCGCCGAATGCGTCGACCGTGTGGCGCGCAAGCTCGCCGGTTGCCAGCACCGCGTCGATGCCGTGCGTGCGCGCATAGGCGCCGATTTCTTCGTGGAATGCCGGACCCTGCGAGCCAACTTCGCCCATGTCGCCCAACACCAAGCATCGCGGCGCCGGCAGCGTGACGAGCGCGTCGATCGCTGCCCGCATCGAATCGGGGTTCGCGTTGTACGTGTCGTCGATGACAAGGCCGCCGTGTCTGCCCTGCTTGCGCTGCAACCGCCCCTTGACCGGAGCAAAGTTGCCGAGCGCTTGCGCAATCACCTCCGGGGCAACGCCCGCAGCCAGCGCGCATGCCGTCGCAGCCAGCGCATTGCGCGCGTTGTGCAAACCCAGCAACGGCAAGGTGATGACGAAGCGCTGGCCTGGGGCCTGCACATCGATGCGTTGCCCGTCGGCAGTGTCCACCACCGTGCCGGTCACAGCCCCGGCCTCGATACCGAAATCGAGCACGCGGCGCGCACCGGCCGCTGCTTGCCACACCGGCGCATATTCGCCACCGTTGGCCGCATCACGCGGAAACACCGCCACGCCATCGACCGGCAACGCGGCCAGCACAGCGGCGTGTTCTTCAGCCACCGCTTCCACGCTCACCATGAATTCCTGGTGCTCGCGCTGGGCGTTGTTGATCATCGCGACGGTGGGCTGGGCAATGGCGGCCAGTACGGCCGTCTCGCCCGGGTGGTTCATGCCCAGTTCGAGCACGGCCAACTTGTGTTGCGCATTCAGGCGGAACAGCGTGAGCGGCAGGCCGATGTCGTTGTTGAAGTTGCCGGCGGTCGCCAGGCGGGCGTCTTCACCCACGGCCTGCGCGAAGATCGCCGAGATCATTTCCTTGACCGTCGTCTTGCCGTTGCTGCCGGTCACGGCGACGACCGGAATCGGGAACTGACGGCGCCACCCGGCCGCGAGTTGGCCGAGCCCGACACGCGTATCGGCAACGGTCAGCACAGCCACTTTGGTCACGTCCAGCGTGGCGGCCGGTGCGCGCGACACCAGCACGGCGGACGCGCCACGCGCCACCACCTCGGGCAGGAAATCGTGCGCATCGAAACGCTCGCCGATCAGCGCGACGAACAGGTCGCCGGGCTGCACTGCGCGGCTGTCGGTTGTCACGCGCAGGATGGCCGAGTCGGGGCCCGCCAGATGGGCGCCCGCCATCCAGGCAGCGGCGTCGGTGGCGTGCATCATCACGGTCGGGGCGATCATGCGTTCACCCCGCGGGCTGCAAGCGCAAGACGCACATGCTCCTGATCGGAGAACGGCCGCTTGCGACCCGCAATTTCCTGCGTCGATTCATGCCCCTTGCCGGCCACGACGATCACGTCATGCGCATCGGCGTGCCGCACGGCATGCAGGATGGCGGCCGCGCGGTCTTCGATCTGGGTGGCGGCACGCGGGTTGTCCATGCCGTCGGCGATCTCGTCGAGGATGTGCTGCGGATCTTCGCTGCGCGGGTTGTCGGAGGTCAGCACAACGTGCGGCGCCAGGCGCTCGGCGATAGCGCCCATCTGCGGACGCTTGCCGGGGTCGCGGTCACCGCCGCAGCCGAACACGGCCCACAGTTTCCCGCCGCGCGCCTCGGTAATCGGCGCGAGTGCGCGCAGCGTCTGCTCCAGCGCGTCCGGCGTGTGGGCGTAATCCACCACCACCAACGGACCGTCTTCGCCGCCGAAACGCTCCATACGGCCGCTCACGGGTTGCAGTTTTTCCAGGCGTGCGATGGCGTCCTGCCACGGCACGCCGGCCGCCAGCAGTGCGCCCAGCACACCGAGCAAATTCGATACGTTGAACAAACCCACCGTAGGCGCATGGACGGTCGCGTGGCCAAAGCTGCCATCTACGTCGAATGTCGTGCCGGTGCGGTGCGCGCGCACGTTGCTGGCGCGCAGCCATTGCTTGGCACCGTGCTGCGCCGCGGCTTCGCCGTCGATGCCGTATTCGATGGTTTCGACATCGGCGCGGGCGTTCTGCAGCAAGCGCACACCGGCGGCGTCGTCGCGGTTGATGACCGCGGCGCGCAGGCCCGGCCAGCCGAACAGGCGCGCCTTGGCGAGTTCGTACTCGGCCATCGTGCCGTGGTAGTCGAGGTGATCCTGCGTCAGGTTGGTGAACACCGCGATATCAAAGCAAGTGCCATCGACGCGGCCTTGCTCAAGGCCGTGCGACGAGACTTCCATGGCGATGGCGCGGGCACCCTCACGGTGCAGATCGGCGAGGCTGCGCTGGAGCTGGATGGCGTCCGGCGTGGTAAAGCCGGTAATGGCCAGCGCATCGACAAACCCGGTGCCAAGCGTACCCACCACTGCGCAACGCTGGCCGTGTTTGGTCAGCGCCTGCGCGATCCATTGCGAGCACGATGTCTTGCCGTTGGTACCCGTCACGCCAATCACACGCAATGCGTCCGGGCCGGGCACGCCGTACCACTGCGCGGCCAGCGGCCCGGCCAGTTCAGCCAGGCCGTCCACCGGCAGGATGCGCACGGGCGCGTCGGCGGGCATTGCGTAACCATGGGCTTCGGCCAGCACGGCGGAAGCGCCAGCCTCGATGGCTTGCGGAATATGCGGACGGCCATCGCCACGCTGGCGCACATTGCCGAGCACGTAGGCGACGAACACATCGCCGGTCTTGAGCTTGCGCGTGTCGCTGGTGAGGTCGGCACCTGCCGGCGCCTGGGCGCGCAGCCAATCCACCACGGGCGCAAGACGCGCGGCGATGGTCGGGCGGTCAGAAGTGGGCTTGGCTGTCATTGCAAGCCCCCCACCGGCTCTTCCGGCACGTCCGGCGTCATCACGAGCTGGCGCACCGGCGAATCCGGCGGCACGTTCAATGCCCGCAGGGTGCCGCCCACGATTTGAGAGAACACGGGGCCGGCCGCGCCGCCGCCATAGCGGTTACCCACGGTCGGCTCGTCCACGCTCACCGCCACGATGATGCGCGGGTTCGACATGGGCGCCAGACCAATGAACGAGGCGCGATACTTGGAGCGGTCATAGCCGCGCCCGGTGTGCTTCCACGCCGTGCCGGTCTTGCCGCCGACGCGGTAGCCCATCACCTGGGCCTGCGGTGCGGTGCCGCCGGGCGCCGTCACCGTCTCGAGCATTTGGCGGACCTGCCGTGCCACCTCCGGCGAGATCACGCGCTCGCCCTGCGGCGGCTGGCCGTCGGTGCGGTACATCGTGATCGGAATCAGCTCGCCATCGTGCGCGAAGATGGTGTACGCATGCGCAATCTGGAACAACGACACCGACAGGCCGTAGCCATATGACATGGTCGCCTGCTCGATGCGACGCCATTTGTTTGCCGGGCGCAGCCGCCCAGCCACCGCGCCCGGGAAGCCGATCTTCGGCGCCTGCCCCAAGCCAACGCTGGTGAACATGTCCCACATTTCCTGCGGCTTGAGCATCATCGCGATCTTGGTCGTACCGATGTTGCTGGAGTGCTGGATCACCTGGGCGACCGTCAACGTGCCGTAGTTGCCGGTATCGGAAATGGTCGCGCCTTCAAAGCTGTATTTGCCGTTGGTCTGCACCAGCGTGGTCGGCGTCACGCGCTTGAGCTGCAGGGCCAGGCTGATCGTGATCGGCTTCATCATCGAGCCTGGCTCGAAGGTGTCGGTCAGCACGCGGTTGCGCAGTTGCTCGCCCGAGAGGCGGCTGCGGTCGTTCGGGTTGTAGGTCGGGTAGTTGGCGAGCGCCAGCACTTCGCCGGTCTGGGCATCCAGCACGATCGCACTGGCGGCCTTTGCGCGGGTACGCTCGATGGCGGCCTTCAATTCGTTGAAGGTCAGGTACTGGATCTTGGCGTCGATCGACAGCGTTTGGTCATGCCCATCACGCGGGGCCTTGAGCACGCCAACGTCTTCCACAACGCGGCCCAACCGATCCTTGATCACCTGACGCTGGCCGGCGGCACCCGCGAGGTCGGACTCACGCGCCAGCTCCATGCCTTCCTGGCCTTTGTCCTCGACGTTGGTGAACCCGACGATGTGCGCCATCGCCTCGCCTTCCGGGTAGAAACGCTTGTACTCACGCGTCTGATAGATGCCTTCGATCTTCAGCGCGGCGATCTGATCGGCTACCTCGGGCAGCACCTGGCGCTTGAGATACACGAAGCCCTTGTCTTCGCCCAGCTTGCCCGAAAGCTCCTTATCGCTCATGCCGAGCAGCTTGGCGAGCTTCTTCATGTCTTCGCCAGGCACGTTGTTGGGCACGTCTTCGGGCACGGCCCAGATAGCCTTCACCGGCAGGCTCGTGGCCAGCACCAGGCCATTGCGATCGAGAATCTTGCCGCGCGTGGCCGGCAACTCCAGCGTGCGCTGGAAGCGCTTCTTGCCCTCGGCCTCATAAAAGCGGTTGCCAGGGCCTTGAATCCACAGCGCGCGGCCGATCAGCGCCAGGAACGCCGCGAACATCAGGAACACAACCAGCTTCGAGCGCCACATCGGCAGGCGCAGGCCCAGCACCGGGCTGGCGGAAAACTGGCCCGGACGCGCCCGCGCCGTGGTGCCGTTGGACTTGCGTGCGCCACTCATGGCTGTACTCCGGAAGCCGTGGGTGCGCTGGCCGCCGCCGAGGAAGCCCCGAAGGCTCCCCCTGCTGCCGGCAAATCGGCAAACCCCTGCAGATACTGCGTGCGCCCCGCCTGCGCGGGCGACATCTTCAATTGCTTGCTCGCGATATCGGCAATGCGAGCGCTCTTGCCCAGCGCGCTCTGCTCATATTGCAGACGCGACCAGTCGGTGTTGAGTTGCTTCTCGTCCGCCTGCGCGCGATCCAGCTCGACAAACAGCTGTCGCGCCTGATGCTGTGCGTTGACCAGCGACAAGGCGCACAGCACCAGCGCGGTCAGCAGGAACATGTTCAGGCGGTTCATGGAGGCGGCCCCGTCGGTCAGCAGCGTTCGGCCACGCGCATGATGGCCGAGCGCGCACGCGGGTTGGCCGACACCTCGGCCTCCGACGGCTTCACGCGGCCAAGCAGGCGCAACTGCGGCGCCGGCAGCTCATGCGCACGCAGCGGCGCCCGACGCAGTTCCGGCGCGGCGGATTGCTCCGGGCGCGCCAGGGCCTGCATGAAGCGCTTGACGATACGGTCTTCCAGCGAATGGAAGCTGATCACGACGAGACGTCCCCCCTGCTCCAGGCGTTCAAAGGCGGCCTTCAGACCGGTTTCGAGGTCCGCAAGCTCTTGATTGACGTGAATCCGTAAAGCTTGAAAGGTGCGGGTCGCAGGGTCTTGACCCTTCTCGCGTGTTTTGACGGCTTGCGCCACGAGCGCGGCAAGCTCGGATGTGCGATCGAGAGGACCTCGATCCCCGGATTGGCCCCGGCGAGCAACAATCGCCTTTGCAATCTGTACAGCAAACCGTTCTTCCCCATAGTCCCGTATCACCCTCGCAATGTCGCGCTCATCAGCCTCGGCCAGCCATTGGGCTGCGGTGATGCCGCGCGTGGTGTCCATCCGCATGTCGAGCGGGCCATCCATCCGGAACGAGAAGCCACGTGCGCCTTCGTCGATCTGCGGCGAGCTGATGCCGAGATCGAGCAGCACGCCGGCCACCCGTTCAATGCCGCGCGCATCCAGGGCCGAGGCCATCTGCGCGAAGCTGTCATGCTCAATAGCGAAGCGGGCATCCTCTACGGTGCCCGCTTCGGTGATTGCTGCTGGGTCCTTGTCGAAGGCGACAAGTCTGCCGCCGGGCCCCAGCCGTTCCAGGATGAGCCGGCTGTGCCCGCCTCTCCCGAAGGTTCCATCGATATAGATGCCGTCGTCGCGCCAGATGAGCGCATCGACCGCTTCGTCTAAGAGCACCGTCTGATGGCGCAGTCCCGTACTGGCTTGGGTTGTCATCGCGCGTCATCAAAAGGAGAAATTCTTGAGGGCGTCGGGCATGCCTTGCGCCATGGCGGCTTGCTCCTTCGCGGTGTACGTGGCGGCGTCCCAGACTTCGAAGTGGCTGCCCATGCCGAGCAGCATCACGTCACGTTCAAGGGAGGCAGCCGTGCGCAGTTCTGGGGTGATGAGGACGCGGCCGGCGGTATCGAGTTCGACATCGGCGGCGCTGCCCAGGAAGATCCGTTTCCACCAGTGGGCTTCCATCGGCAGCGCAGCGATGCGCTCGCGAAAGCGTTCCCACTCGGGGCGCGGAAACAGCATGAGGCAACCGTCCGGGTGCTTGGTCACAGTCACCCGGCCCTCGGCCTGCAGCTGGAGCGCTTCGCGGTGCCGCGACGGAATGGACATCCGCCCTTTGGCATCCAGCGTCAGCGCCGACGCACCCTGGAACACGTTGGTTTCTCTCTCCGTGCGGCGACTTGATCGCCACTTACCTTGCCGTCAACTGGCCCCGAAAACGGCCTCTTTGAACCACAAAACTACACTTTCTGACACTGTTTCCCACTTTAGAGGAACGACTTTAGACGGTCAAGGCTTGCGGAGGCCTGGGAGACGGAAAATTTGCAATCAGAACAATGACTTAGCGCACCCCGCCAGAGGCGCCACCTCACTTTTCCCAATCAAATGAAGGAGATAGCGTGGTTTATGTAGAAACCACGTGAGAGAACGACAAGCGGCCAGCGCCCCGGTTCGAGGCGCAGACCGCAGGCGGCAGAGGTCGGGCGAATGGAGGAGCGTGCGCCGTGTCGGCGGGCCGATCGACCCGCGCGACACGCGACACGCCCATCAGATGCGGTAGGCGGCGGTGGTCATGACGCGTGACGCGGCACGCATGGCTTGGCGGATCGGCGCAGGCAGATCAATGCCACCGGCTTGGCGCGCGTTGTCGCCGTGGCGGATTTCGTCGTCGCGCATCTGAGCGACGATGGCGCGCGACCGGGTGTCCTGCTCGGGCAATGTATCGAGATGGCCGTCGAGGTGATGCTCGACCTGGCGCTCGGTCTCGGCGACGAAGCCAAGGCTGATCTTGTCGCCGAGGCGTCCGGCCACCGCGCCGATGGCGAAAGCGCCGGCATACCACAGCGGATTAAGCAGGCTCGGGCGGTCGTTCAATTCCTGAAGGCGCTGGGCGCACCAGGCGAGGTGGTCTTCTTCTTCGCGTGCGGCTTCGTCGAGCTGAGCGCGGATGGCGGGGTCCCGGGCAAATAGCGCTTGCCCCTGATACAGAGCCTGGGCGCAAACCTCGCCGACATGATTCACGCGCATCAGGCCGGCTGCATGGCGGCGGTCGGCCTCGGAAAGCTTGGTCGCGCTGTCGGCCTTATCCGCGGAGGTGGCCACGATAACGGCGTCAGCAGGGTTCGGTCGGCTGGCGCGGGTGACGCCTGCCACAGCGCGCAAGGCGCGGTCGAATTCGGGGATGAAGCGGTCGAACATGATTGCGGGCGCCGCCGGCAATGGCGTGCGGCGCGATCGTCATTGTAAGGCCGACACCGCGCGGGACATTGCGTCCGGTCAGAACCCGGCCGACCAAACACTACTGTACGGGATAACCCTGTTGGCGCGCGGATCGCATCTAAAACCGCAAGGAATCGAGCCTGCCTATCGCCGATCTATTTCAAATTTGGAAACAGCCTGTTGCCGGGATCAGACAGCAAACGCGCGTTTACGAACATTCGTTCGCAAATTTCGACCGAGCCCAGTACCGCGTTGCTACATTAGTCAGCGACTTCGTTTGAAAGTCATGGGGCGGGAAGACGAGAACGGAGGGTCTGCCTGCCACTGAACTCAAAATTAAAGATCTGGAGACCGACCGATGAAGAAATCGCTGCTGGCATTGGCAGTGCTGGGCACGTTTGCGGGTGTTGCGCAGGCTCAGTCGAGTGTGACGCTGTACGGCGTGGTCGACGCGAACGTCGAATACGTCAACCATGAGCAGGCCGTGACTGCGGCGGGGGTTGCCATTCCGGGCAGCAGCGGATCGCGCCTTGCGATGCAGGCGGGCGGCCTGTCTTCCAACCGCTGGGGCTTGCGCGGCGTTGAAGACATCGGCGGCGGCCTCAAGGGCCTGTTCGTGCTGGAATCGGGCTTCGGCATGGACACCGGCACGCTGCAGCAAGGTGGCCGTCTGTTCGGCCGGCAGGCGTTTGTGGGCCTGCAGGGCAACTGGGGCAAGATCACGCTGGGTCGTCAGTACACGACGATCTTCGACATGATGGCGAACTTCTCGCCGAGCGGTTACGCCACGCAGTGGGAGCCGGTGGTCGGCCTGCTGGGTGCGAACTTCCGCGAAGACAACATGATCAAGTACGGCGCTGCATTCGGGCCGCTGACGGTCGAAGCCCACTGGGCGTTCGGCGAGCGCACGGGCAGCACCACGGCCAACTCGGCCTACGGCGCCGGGGCGAACTACTTCGCTGGCCCGTTTGGCGTGGGCATCGCGTATGACGAAGTGAAGGTGCTGACGGCCGCAGAAGCCCTGGGCCTGTCGGGCGGCAACGAATATGCCCGGGACAAGCGCGCTGCCATTGCAGCGAGCTACACCACGGGCCCCGTCAAGGTGATGGCAGGCTTCCGCTATGGCAACACGGAAGCGCCCTCCAGCGGCGCCACGGCAGCACTGACGCCGCACCGCGACGACCTCTACTGGCTGGGCGTGAACTACCAGGCCACCCCGGCACTGGGCCTGACGCTGTCGTACTACTACGACAACATCAAGGAAGCGACCATCGGCGGCGCCACGATCAACCCGCGCAACCCGCAGCAGTGGAACTTCATTGCCGATTACAACTTCTCGAAGCGCACCGACGTGTACCTGACGGCAGCGTATTCGCGCAATGGTTCGCTGAACTGGGATTCGATCGGCTACGTGACGAACCCGGCAACGGGTGCACAGACGTCGGTGGGTTATCTGCCCGCAGCATCGCAGACGTACTTCATTACGCCGAACTCGGAAAACCAGGTCGGTGTGGCAGTGGGTGTGCGCCACAAGTTCTGACGCACGCTTTGGTTTTTGCCCGCCGCCCCTCTCCTTGGCGGGCGCAGAAAGGCACCTTCGGGTGCCTTTTTGCATGGCCGCACGCTATGCTCCTGCGATCAAGCGCGCCGCCGGCCAGCAGAACATCGGCACGACAACGAGCGGCAATTCATAACGACAACAACGCCAACCTAACCGGAGACCCGCATGTCCTCTTCGACTTCTCCAACCATGGCGCCCGCCGCCCCCGGCGCGGCCGCCGACGCCAGCCGCTCGCGCATCGTCTTTGCGAGTTTCATCGGCACGGCCATCGAGTTCTACGATTTCTATGTCTACGCGACAGCCGCGGCACTGGTCATCGGCCCGGTGTTCTTTCCGCATGGCTCTGCTGCGGCACAAGCGCTCTCGGCGTTCGTCACATTCGGCATCGCGTTCATTGCGCGGCCGATCGGCTCGTTCCTGTTCGGCCACTTTGGCGATCGCATCGGGCGCAAGTCCACGCTGGTGGCCTCACTGCTGGTCATGGGTATTTCCACCACGCTGATCGGGCTGGTGCCGGGGTACGACAGCATCGGCACCCTTGCACCGATCCTGCTGTGCGTGCTGCGCTTTGGCCAGGGCATTGGCCTGGGTGGTGAATGGGGCGGCGCGGCCCTGCTGGCTACCGAGAACGCGCCGGCGGGCAAACGTGCCTGGTTCGGCATGTTTCCTCAGCTCGGCCCGTCGGTCGGATTCCTGGCATCGAACGGCCTCTTCTTCGGACTGGCGATCGCACTATCGGACGAGCAGTTCCGCAGCTGGGGCTGGCGCGTACCCTTCCTGGTAAGCGCAGTACTCGTGGCGCTGGGCCTGTATGTGCGATTGAAGATCGCCGAGACCCCGGCCTTCCAAGCCGCCATCGACCGGCAGGAGCGCGTGAAGGTGCCGGTCGCCACACTGCTGGCGCACCACTGGTGGCCGACGCTGCTGGGCGCGCTGGCCATGGTGGTCTGCTACACGCTGTTCTATATCTCGACGGTGTTTTCGCTGTCGTACGGCGTGAGCACGCTGCATTTCTCGCGCCCGAGCTTCCTGGGATTGCTGTGCCTGGCGGTGGTCTTCATGGGGCTGGCGACGCCGCTGTCAGCGTGGGCGTCGGACCGCTTCGGGCGCAAGCCGGTGCTGATCGTCGGCATCATCGCGGCCATCCTGTCGGGCTTTACGATGGCGCCGCTGCTGGGTAGTGGCCAAACGCCGCTGGTAGCGCTGTTCCTCATCATCGAGCTGTTCCTGATGGGCGTGACCTTCGCGCCGATGGGCGCACTGCTGCCGGAGTTGTTCCCAACCAACGTGCGCTACACCGGCGCCGGCGTGTCGTACAACCTGGGCGGCATTCTGGGCGCGTCGATTGCGCCGTATATCGCGCAGAAGCTGGCCGAGCAAGGCGGCCTGAGCTGGGTAGGCATGTATGTGTCGGCGGCCGCGGTGGTCAGCCTGATCGGCGTGCTCTGCATGCGCGAGACGCGCGATACCCGGCTGATGTAAGGGGCCGTGCCTATCGGCGCGATTAATCCCACGAGTGGCGACCCGAGCGACCCCGCTTGACGTCGCCACGCGCGCGCTTGCCTTCCAGACGGCGCGTCTTGGAAGCGCGCGTGGGCTTGGTGGCGATGCGCGACTTTGGCACCGAAAGCCCCGTCGCAATGAATGCGGCCAGACGTTCACGGGCATCCTGGCGGTTGCGGTCCTGCGTGCGAAAGCGTTGTGCATCAATCACAATCACGCCCTCAGCAGTCAAGCGGCGGTCGCGCTTGCCCAACAGGCGAGCCCGCAACGCCTCCGGCAACGACGGCGATTGGGCGATGTCAAAGCGCAACTCCACCGCCGTCGATACCTTGTTGATGTTCTGCCCACCCGGTCCGCTTGCGCGCACAAAGCGCTCGACCAGCTCGGACTCCGGAATGGACAATTGGGCGGTGATGGTGAGGTCAATGCCAGGCATTGGGGCATTGTAGGAAGAACCGGGTTTTTCTGGAGATCAGTGTATGTATCGTGGAGAACGATTCAACGGCTTCAGCCACCTGGCCGGGGCCATCCTTGCCGCGGGGGGCATGGCCGTTCTGGTAACGTCGTCCGCCCTGCACCACGACGCTTGGAAGGTGGTCAGTTCCGTGGTCTACGGCACGACGCTGGTCCTGCTCTACACAATCTCTACGCTTTATCACAGCCTGCGAGGCCCGGCCAAAAGCATCTTCCAGCGGCTGGACTATTGCGCCATCTACCTGTTGATCGCCGGCAGCTACACACCGTTTGCGCTGGTCACGCTGCGCGGCCCATGGGGCTGGGCGCTGTTTGGCATCAACTGGGCACTGGCAGCCATCGGCATTGCTCAGGAACTCTGGATCGGCCACCGCACGCGCCTGTTCTCACTGCTGATTTACGTGGTGATGGGCTGGCTGGTGCTGATTGCCATGGGGCCGCTGGCGGCCGCGTTGCCCGCACCAGGCCTGTGGTGGCTGGTTGCGGGGGGCGCGCTTTATACGACGGGCATCGGCTTCTTTCTCTTTGACGAGAAGGTGCGGCACTTCCACGGCATCTGGCATCTGTTTGTGCTGGCTGGCAGCGCTTGTCAGTTCGTCAGCATCCTCCTGTACGTGGGCTGACCGGCCACGCCTTGCTTGTACCGGACCAAAAAAAAGCCGCGACGAATCGCGGCTTTTTCTTTGCAGCTACGCAGACTCAGGCACGCTTCTTCATCGCCTCGTCGCGCAGTTCGCGGCGCAGGATCTTGCCGACGTTGGTCTTCGGCAGCTCGTTGCGGAACTCGATGAACTTCGGGCGCTTGTACCCCGTGAGCTGATCCTTGCAGAACTCCTGCAGCTTCTGCTCGGTCAGCGTCGGGTCGCGGCGCACCACGAACAGCTTGACCACCTCGCCCGAATGCACGTCGGGTACGCCCACGGCGGCCACTTCCAGCACGCCCGGGCACATCGCCACCACGCCTTCGATCTCATTCGGATACACGTTGAAACCCGACACCAAAATCATGTCCTTCTTGCGATCGACGATCTTGGTGTAGCCGCGCTCGTCCATCACACCCACGTCGCCGGTCTTGAAGAAGCCGTCGGCATACATGACCTTGGCGGTCTCGTCCGGGCGCTTCCAGTAACCGGCCATGACCTGCGGGCCACGGATGCAGATTTCGCCAGCCTGACCGATCGGCAGATCACGCCCCTCGTCGTCGCGGATGGCGATTTCCGTGGACGGGATCGGCAACCCGACCGTGCCCGAAAATTTGTCGGTATTCGTCGGATTGCAGATGGCCGACGGTGACGTTTCCGACAGGCCGTAGCCTTCGATGATCGGACACCCTGTCACTTCGAGCCATTTCTTGGCAACGGCTTCCTGCACCGCCATGCCGCCGCCGTTGGCCACGCGCAGATTGGAACAGTCGACATCCTTGAATTCGGGATTGTTCAGCAGCGCGTTGTACAGCGTGTTCACGGCCGGGAACATGTGGAAGCGGTACTGCTTGAGCACCTTGATGAAACCCGGGATATCGCGCGGGTTCGGGATCAGTACCGCCAGCCCGCCCTTGCGCATCGACAGCAGGCAGCACACCGTCAGCGCGAAGATGTGATACAGCGGCAGCGCGGTGATGGTGATGATCTCTTCGTCGGCGGCCAGCATGCGGCCGTCGCGGCCGGGCTTGGTGAGCGCCGGGTTCATCCACGCTTCCGATTGCAGCACGTTGGCGACGATGTTCCGATGCAGCAGCGTCGCGCCCTTCGATACGCCGGTCGTCCCACCCGTGTATTGCAGGAAGGCGACGTCGTCGGGGCCCACGGAGGTGGGCTTGAGCGTCTGCTTGGCGCCCTCTTGCAGCGCGGTGTTGAAGCGGATGCAGCTGGGCAGTTCCCACGCCGGCACCATCTTCTTGACGCTGCGCACGACGAAATTGACCAACATGCCTTTGAGCCCGCCGAGCATGTCGCCCATGCTGGCCACCACGATGTGCTTGATCGGCGTATTGGGCAGCACCTGCTGCAGCGTCGTCGCGAAGTTCTCCAGGATGATGATGGCTTCGGCGCCGCTGTCCTTGAGCTGGTGTTCCAGTTCGCGCGGGGTGTAAAGCGGATTGACGTTGACGACCACGTAGCCGGCGCGCAGCACGGCGGCCAGCGCCACCGGGTACTGCAGCACGTTCGGCATCATCAGCGCGACGCGCGCGCCCGGTGTCAGACCGCGCGATTGCAGCCACGCCGCCAGTTGGCGCGAGAGCGTATCCAGCTCGCCGTAGGTCAGCACCTTGCCCATGCATTCAAATGCACGGCGGTTGCGGTTCTTCTGGAAAGAATCCTCAAGCAGATGGGCCAGCGATCGATACTGCGATGCATCGATCTCGGCCGGCACCCCAGCGGGGTACTGCTTCAGCCACGGCTTATCCATGGGTGTGTCTCCTGGCGATTGTCGATTTTTTAGAATGGTCGTTCGTTTTTTTTCGGCATCCTACGCGGATGTCTTTGTCAAAACAATAACTTAGACAGTTCCCTCAGCCGGTTCAGACTGCCTGAAACTGGTGCAGAAAACGATCTTGGCATCACTTTTGCGTGATGCCCTCCGACTTGGCCATCGCCGCCGGCGCGAGCACCCTCAGTGCGACCTCGCGCTGTTGTTTCGATTCACGCGCCATGGCCTTGACGTCGGCATAGAAGCGCGCCCAGTCGCCGCCATCGCGGTGGTATAGCGCCGTGAACGCCGGCACCCATTCCAGGTAGCTCGCGACTGCCCCCAGATGCGCGTTCGACAGGGGCTGCGCAAACCAGCGGTCGTAACCGGTATAGCCGCCCCAGCTTGCTTTGAGCTTGGCGTAATCGGCCTGCAGGCTCGCGAAGATGGCGCGTTTTCCGGCGCGCTTCTCGTCGTCCGACACGGGGCTTGCATACAGCGTCTCAAGCCGGTTGCGGTACGCCAGCAGCAGGGCGCGGAATTGTACGCGCCGGGCGTCGTACGTGGCATATTCCGCGCGAATTTCCGGGGTGGCAGCATCGGCCAGCCAGCGTTCGACACCAATGGTTTCCACCGTGGTGGCGAACGATTCGTTGAACGCCGTATCGCCCTTGGCGTAGACGACCTGATGCGCCAGCTCATGAAAAATCAGCCGCGCCAGCTCGCCTTCGGGCAGGCCGACGAAGGTATTGAGCAGCGGGTCGTCGAAATAGCCCAGTGTGGAATACGCAGGAATGCCGGCCACATCCACGTCGAGGCCCTGGGCGCGCAGGGTGTCGGCATAGGCCATGGCGGCGTTGCGGTCGTAGTACCCGCGATACGTCACGCAGCCTACGACGAGGAAACACCATTCCTTGAGCTTGACCGACAGCTCAGGCGCGGCAAACACGTTCCACACCGCGAATGGCCGCTTGAGATTGGCGTAGACGCGATAGCTGCCGTTGTCGGGCAAGCCCAGTTCGCGCGAGGCATAGATGCGAATGCTGCGCGCGTCTTCCAGGCGCTTGGCGAGCTTGTCGTTGTGGGCCTGCCGCGCGTTGTCGATGGCCTGGTCGATCGACTCGCGCTGCGCCATCAGCGAGAGATGTCCGCTGACCGACTGGTAGTAATAGCCGACCGTGTCGCAGCCGACCAGCAATGCCGAACCGGCTACCGACAGCGCAAGGCACAGCGCGCGTGCGGCACGCATGATGGCCTCGTCAGGCGGCCTGTGCCAACGGCGCCACCTCGACCAGGCAATCGTAGAAGGTGGGCGCGCGCCCCATGTCGGTCAGGCGCTGGCTGGTCAGCTCGTTGGCGTTGGTGCCGTCGGGCGCGAGCTTCTTCCACCAGATCGACAGGCCGACGACCACGCCCCGCCGCGCACGGTCGGTCACGCGGGCGCGCGCCTGCATGGTGCCGCGATCGTTGAAGATGCGGACAAGCTCGCCATCGACGACGCCACGCGCATTCGCATCGTCGGGGTGGATGTCGAGATGCGGCTCGCCTTCGGTGTTGCGCAGGCTGTCGACGTTGACGAAGGTGGAGTTGAGGAAGTTACGCGCCGGCGGCGAGATCATCGACAGCGGATAACGCTTGGCCAGCTCCGGCGTGCTGATCGCCGACTCATGCGGCGGCACATAGCCGGGCAGCGGGTCGAGTCCGTCCTTGGCCATCTGTTCGGAATAGAACTCGCAGCGGCCAGACGGCGTGCGATAGCCGCCACGTGCCAGCGGCGCGGCCGGGTGTGACAGCTTCTGCCAGCCCTCGCGCTTGAGCGTCGCCCAGTCGATGTGCGCGGCGGCCGGGTCGTCACGGCGCACGGCCTGGGCGGCGATGTCGTCGTCCGAGTCGGCAAAACAGGTGTCGTTAAAACCCATGCGTTGCGCGAGACGGCGAAAAATCTCCGTGTTCGGCAACGATTGCCCCATCGGCGCAATGGCAGCGTTGTTGGCCAGCACGTAAGTGTGGCCGTAAGCCTTGTGCACATCGACGTGTTCGAGCTGCGTGGTGGCCGGCAGGAGGATGTCAGCGTAGTCGGCCGTGTCGGTCTGGAAATGTTCCAGCACCACGGTGAAGAGGTCTTCGCGCGCAAAGCCGGCGGCGACCTTGCGCGAGTCCGGCGCCACCGCCACGGGGTTGCTGTTGTAGACGACCACCGCCTCGACCTTCGGGCCGAACGATGCGTCGCCCGTATGCAGCAGCGCATCGCCGATGGTGCTCATGTTGATCGTGCGCGGCATGTTGGGCCAGCTCGGCAGCAGGTCAGGACGCTGCAGCTTTGCGGTGTCGATGGGGAAGAAACCGGACGTCGACAGTTGCAGCCCGCCCGCCGCATCGCGCCACGCGCCCACCAGCGACGGCAGGCACGCGACCGCGCGCACGCCCTGCCCGCCGCCATGCGCGCGCTGCATGCCGTAGTTCAGGCGAATGGCCGCCGGCTGTTTGTCGCGCACGACGGTCGTGCCGTACAGCTTGGCGAGCCACTCGATGTCCGCCGCGTCCACCCCACACAGCGTCGCCGCATATTCCGGTGTGTATTGCTGCGCGCGTTCACGCAGCGCATCAAAGCCGAGCGTGTGATTGGCAATGTAATCGTGGTCGAGCAAGTCATCACGGACCAGCACGTGGATCATCGCCAGCGCCAGCGCCGCATCGGTACCGGGGCGTACCGCCAGATGGCGATGGCACTTCTCGGCCGTCAGCGAGCGATACGGATCGATGGCGACGAGCGTGGCGCCACGCCGTTTCGCCTCCTGCGCGCGCGTCCAGAAATGCAGGTTCGACGCGATCGGATTGGCGCCCCAGATCAGGATCAGCTTGGCATCCTGCACGTGCTCGATGTCCATGCCGAGGCTCGCGCCGTACGTATAGCGCAGCGCCGTCGCACCGGCCGATGCGCAGATCGTGCGATCGAGCAGCGACGCCCCGAGCTTGTGAAAGAAGCGCGCAGCCATGCTCTCGCCCTGCACCAGGCCCATCGTGCCGGCGTAGCTGTACGGGAGGATGGCCTCTGGGTTGCGCGCCGCAATATCGCCCAGGCGCGTGGCGACGGTGTCGATGGCTTCGTCCCACGAAATCGGTTCGAACTTGCCCTCGCCCTTGGCGCCCACGCGCTTCATCGGCGTCAGCAGGCGGTTCGGGTGGTACGTGCGTTCCGCATACCGATTGACCTTGGTGCACAGCACGCCAGCCGTCGTCGGGTGGTCCGGATCGCCCTGCACGCGGGTGGCGCGGCCGTCCTCGACGGTGACGAGCAAGGCGCAGGTGTCGGGGCAGTCGTGCGGGCAGGCGGCACGGATGACTTGGGTGGACATCAAGGGGCTCCGGAGTGGGTGGCGGCTGGCGCATGTCGGTGTCTTCGCACCGCCGCGGGCATCCGGAAATTGTAATCGCCCGCTAGTGGCTTCGCAGCGGCGTGGAGCCGCGCATGACAAGCCGCCCCGTGAGCAACACGCGACGCGTCGGCAGGGCGGGCTGTGCGAGTCGATCCTGCAGCATTGCCATCGCCATGCGGCCGATGTCATAGACCGGCTGTTCGATCACGGTGATGCCCGGGCCGGCGAGTTCCGTCCAAGGCTCATTGTCAAAGCCCGCCACGGCGATGTCGCGCGGCACATCCAGCGAGAGCTTGCGCAACGCACGCAGCACGCCCAGCAGCGATTGCGCGTTACTCGCGACGAGCGCGTCGGGGCGATCACGTTCCGTACCGGACAGCCATGCCAGCGTCTCGGCCTCCGCGGCCTCGGCGGTCGGCAGGATGAAACGTGCCTCGAGGGTCATGCCGTGACGTGCCAACGCCGTCGCGAATCCGGCCTGACGCTCAGCGCCTGTGCTGCTCGTCCGCCCGAACAGGCCACCGATGCGCCGATAACCCTGCGTGGCGAGGTGCTCAGCCAATGCTTGCGCGGCCTGCTGGTTGTCGAGCACCACGGCATCGGTCCCACAAGCCGGGCCCGCTCGGTCGATCAGCACGACCGGGTAACCGAGGTGCACCGGTTGCTGCGCTTCAGCAATGGCGCGCGTCGGCGAGAGGATCACACCGGTCACGCGCTCCTCTTCCATCAGGCGCAGGTACATCGCCTCCTTCTCAGGGTCTTCGTCGGAATTGCACAGGATGACGCGCAGGCCGGCGGCGTAGGCCGCGTCTTCCACCGCCCGGCTGACGCTGGTGAAGAACGGGTTGCGGATGTCGGAGACGATCAGCCCGACGGTCTGCGCCTGCTGTGAGCGCAGCCGCCGTGCCGACAGGTTCGGCCGATACCCGGACGCCGCCACCGCCGCATCGACGCGTCGGCGCAGTTCTGCGCTCACGGGGCCGCCGGCGAGCGCGCGTGACACCGTTGCCACCGACACGCCCGCTGCCGCCGCCACGTCTTTGATTCGAACCGTCATGCTGAAATCGTTTCCAAAGAAAGCGCCATCATAGCGAAGGGCAGCCTCGTCACTAAAGCCTGACCACCCTAGGGAAAACCCCGTAAATACCGGAAGATACGTCACTTTGTGTCGCGCCGCACATTGACACTCCAACTGTAATCGATTTCAATTCGCGATCATCGACGACACCATGCCGGGCCTTGGAGCGCGGCAGCCGCAGGAGACCCCGCCGCATGGCTTCCGCCCTGATCTGCGCCGAACGCATACGTCTGCAGCAACGCGCCACCGACAAGGAAAGCGCTATCCGCGCCGCCGGCCAATTGCTGGCCGACGCAGGCTGCATCGACCCGGCCTATATCGACAGCCTTCTACGCCGCGAGACCGTGGCCAACACGTTTCTCGGCCATGGCGTCGCCATTCCGCACGGCATGGGCGAGGACCGTCACCTGATCCGCCAGACGGGCATTGCGGTGCTGCAATTTCCCGACGGGCTGGAGTGGCACCCGGGGCAGACGACGCACCTGGTGTTTGCCATCGCCGCGCAGTCGGACGAGCACATCACTTTGCTGCGCCGGCTGACACGGCTACTGAATGACGACGCACGCCTGCGGCAGCTCTTCACCACGCAGAACGCCGAAGAGCTTGTCGCCGCGCTCTCGAGCGACGCACCCGCGCCCGCCGCCAGCACGCCCGGCGCCGACCTCGCCGAGCAGCGCACCTTGACGCTGGAATACCCGAGCGGCCTGCACGCCCGTCCGGCCGCGCAGTGGGTGGAAGCCGCCCGCCGCTTTGCCGCGCGCGTGCAAGTGCGCCATGGCAATGAAACCGCCGACGCAAAGAACCTGGTGGCGTTGCTGCAATTGGGGCTTGCGGCGGGCGCCAAGCTCACGCTCTCTGCGGAAGGCCCCGACGCCGGCGCCGCGCTCGACGCCCTGATGCAGACCATCCGAGGCCTGACGGCGCAGGAACGCGCGCAGGCGGCACGCGACACGCAAGCCGCGCGCACGCGCCAGACCTCGCATGGGTGGCAAGCCGATGCGGCGTTGCCGGCCATCGGCGGCATTGCGGCGAGCCCCGGCTTGGCGATCGGCCCCATCCACGTGCTGCAGCACGGCGCGTCGACCGTGCCCGATCACCCGGTCGCGCTGACCACCGGCGGCGACATGCTGGACCAGGCGCTGGCCAGCACGCGCGCCGAGCTGGAAGCCCTGGCACGCGACACCGCCGCCCGCCTGGGCGAAGCCGAAGCGGGCATCTTCAAGGCCCAGGCCGAACTGCTGGGCGACACCGATCTCATGACGCTGACGTGCCAGGCGATGGTCGAGGGCCACGGCGTGGCGTGGTCCTGGCATCAGGCCGTCGAACGCCTGGCCGAGCGACTCGGCGCGCTCGGCAATCCGCTGCTAGCCGCGCGCGCGGCCGACTTGCGCGACGTGGGTCGGCGGGTGCTCGGCCATATCGATCCGTCGCTGCGCAGTGCCGCGCAGACACTGCCGGACACGCCCTGCATCCTGGTTGCGGCAGATCTGTCGCCGTCGGATACGGCGGCACTCGATACGCGACGCATCATCGGCATCGTCACGGCGCAAGGCGGTCCGACCTCGCACACGGCCATCCTGACGCGCACGCTGGGCATCCCGGCCGTCGTGGCCGCCGGCCCCGCGGTGCTCGATGTGGCGACGGGCACACAGGCCATCATCGACGGTACCGGCGGCCGTCTGGTGCTGGATCCGGACGCTGCCAGCATCGCCAGCGCCCGGGCATGGCTGCAGGAAGACGCCAGCCGCGCTCAGCGTGAGCAGGCAGAACGCGGCTTGCCCGCCCGCACACGTGACGGCCACACGGTGGAGATCGCCGCCAACGTCAACCTGCCCGCGCAGGCGGTCGAAGCCATCACGCTCGGCGCGGAAGGCGTTGGCCTGATGCGCACCGAATTCCTGTTCCTCGAACGCGACCACACGCCGGACGAAGACACGCAATATGCCGTCTACGCCGACATGCTGAAAAGCCTCGGCGGCCGCCCGCTGATCGTGCGCACCCTGGATATCGGCGGCGACAAGCAGGTCCCGCATCTGAACCTGCCGACAGAAGACAACCCCTTCCTCGGTGTGCGCGGTGCGCGCCTGCTGCTGCGCCGGCCCGACCTCATGGAGCCGCAACTGCGAGCGCTCTATCGCGCCGCCCGCGATGTCGGCAAGGGCGGCGCGTTGTCGATCATGTTCCCGATGATCACCGCCTTGGAGGAAGTGATCGCCCTGCGCACCGCGTGCGAGCGCATCCGCGCTGAACTGGACGCGCCGGCGGTGCCGCTGGGCATCATGGTGGAGGTGCCGGCCGCCGCGCTACTGGCCGATCGCCTGGCCGAGCATGTCGACTTCTTTTCCATCGGCACGAACGACCTGACGCAATACACGCTGGCGATCGACCGCCAGCATCCCGACCTCGCCGCCGAGGCCGACAGCCTGCACCCGACGGTGCTCCGTCTGATCCAGCAGACCGTGCAAGGCGCCGCACGCCACGGGCGCTGGGTAGGCGTGTGTGGCGGCTTGGCGGGAGACCCGTTCGGCGCGCTGCTGCTCACGGGGCTTGGCGTGCATGAACTGTCGATGAGCCCGCGCGATATCGCGTCGGTCAAGGCGCGGTTGCGCGAGGCACATGCCGGCACGCTGTCACAACTCGCGGAACGCGCGTTGGCCTGCGCATGCGCCCAGGACGTGCGCGACCTTGAAGCGACCTTGACGATCCTGGCACCGGGCAAGGAGATGGCGGCATGAGCGACGCGCGCATCGTCACCATCACGCTCAATCCGGCCATCGACATGACCATCGGGCTGGAGCGCCTCGAACGCGGGCGCGTCAACATCGGCCGCAGCGTCACGCAACAGGCCGGCGGCAAGGGCGTCAACGTGGCTGCCTGCCTGGCCGATTGGCAGGTGCCGGTAATCGCCACGGGCCTCCTGGGCGACGCCAACGCCGAGCTGTTCGAGGCGCTGTTTGCGCGCAAGGGCGTGCTCGACGGCTTCTGCCGGGTGCCCGGCACCAATCGCACCAACATCAAGATCAGCGACCAGGCAGACGGACAGACCACCGACATCAATCTGCCAGGCATTGACGCCACGTCTGCCGAGTTCGACGCGCTGTGCGACCGAATTGACGCGTTCGCCGACATTGCGGGCGCTGCGCTGTGCGGCAGCCTGGCCGGGGGCTTGCAGCCCGATACCTACGTGAGATTGCTGGCGCGGCTGAACCGCCGCGGCATACCCACGTTGCTGGACACCAGCGGCGCACCGCTCACACAGGTGCTGGCGGCCCCGCGCGAGTCCCTGCCGACGGCAATCAAGCCAAACCGGCACGAACTGGAAGTGTGGGCGGGTACGTCGCTGCCCACGCTGGCTGAAACGGTGGACGTGGCGCGCGCCATCCATGCGCGTGGCGTGGCGCAAGTCATCGTATCGCTGGGCGAGGACGGCGCGCTGTTCGTCACAGCGCAAGGCACATGGCAGGCCAGCCTGCCGCCGGTACGCGCCGCCAGCACTGTCGGTGCGGGTGACGCCATGGTGGCCGGCGTGCTGGCCGGCTGGCATGCCGGTGCCGGCATGGAAGAGACCGTGCGCCTTTCGGTTGCCTTTGCCGCATGCAAGTTGCAGCGCCTGGGCCCGCACCTTCCGCCCCCGGGGCAGGTACGCGAACGCGCGGCCGCCGTCCAGATGCAGCGCGTGGCCTGACGCCGCGACCATCGCATCGCCACACGCTCAACGCATTCAAGGAGCCGATCATGGCAAACCTGCTGGCAATTCTCGGTGCGGATGGCCGCACCACCCGTGCGATGCTCGCCGGTGCGGCCCTGCGCCATGCGGCGCGCGAATCGGGCTGCAAGCTCGACGTGGACGTGCGCGGCCCGGACACCGCCTCGGTGGTCGACACTGCTGTGCTGGCCACCGCCGATGCCGTCGTCTGGGCAGGCCTCTCGCCCGACGCGGCGGCTCGCCACGCCAATCCGCGCACGCTTGAAGTCACGCTCGATGAAGTGCTGGCGGACGCCCGGGCCGTGCTGGCCCGCATGATGCACAACGCCCCGCCCGCACCGAAAGCCGGCACGCAAGCGCAACGCATCGTCGCCATCACATCGTGCCCGACCGGCATTGCCCACACCTTCATGGCTGCCGAGGCGCTCACGCAGGCCGCCGCCGCGCTCGGTCACACGATCCACGTGGAAACGCAGGGCTCGGTGGGCGCACAGAACACGCTGTCGGCCGATGCCATCGCGCGTGCGGATCTCGTGTTGATCGCCGCCGACACGCAGGTGGACCTGTCTCGCTTTGCCGGCAAGCGCGTCTTCCGCGCGGGCACCAAGGCCGCCATTCACGATGGGCAGGCGCTGATCCGCCGCGCCTTCGATGAGGCGTCCGTGGAAGGTGGCGGAACGGCGCAATCGGGAGGCACCACAGTCGGCGCTGCGGAACAGCAGCGCACCGGCCCGTACAAACACCTGATGACCGGCGTGTCGTTCATGCTGCCCTTCGTGGTGGCGGGGGGCATCCTGATTGCACTGGCGTTTGCCCTGGGCGGCATCTACGTGACGGACCCGTCTGCCAGCCACACGCTGGGCGGCGTGCTGTTCCAGATCGGTGCCAAGTCGGCCTTTGCGTTGATGGTGCCGGTGCTCGCCGGATACATCGCCTATTCGATCGCCAGCCGGCCGGGTATTGCCCCCGGTATGGTCGGTGGCATGCTGGCCGCCAGCCTAGGCGCCGGGTTTCTTGGCGGCATCGTGGCGGGGTTCGTCGCCGGCTATGGCACCGAGGCGCTCAACCGTTGGCTGAAGTTGCCGCGCAACCTGGAAGGGCTGAAACCGGTGCTGATCCTGCCGGTGCTCGGCTGCCTGCTGACGGGCCTGGTGATGCTGTATGTGGTCGGCGCGCCGGTTGCCGCGTTGCTCGCCTCCCTCACAACTTGGCTGCGCGGCATGCAAGGCGCCAACGCGGTACCGCTGGGCGCACTGCTGGGCGGCATGATGGCCTTTGACATGGGCGGCCCCATCAACAAGGCCGCGTATGCCTTCAGCACCGGGCTGATCGGCGCACAGGTCTACACGCCGATGGCGGCCACCATGGCCGCGGGCATGACGCCGCCGCTGGGCATTGCACTTGCAGCATGGCTTTTCCCGTCGCGCTTCACGCGAGACGAGCGCCAGGCGGCAAGGGCCACCGCCGTGCTGGGCCTCGCCTTCATCAGCGAGGGGGCGATCCCTTATGCGGCCCGAGACCCATTCCGCGTGATTCCTGCGCTCGTGGTGGGATCCGCATGCGCGGGTGCCCTATCGATGCTGTTCGGGGTGGAACTGCGCGTGCCGCACGGCGGGGCATTTGTGCTGCCGATCCCGAACGCGGTGACGCATCTGGGCGGCTATGTGGTGGCGTTGGTGGCCGGCACCGTTGTTACCGCCGTGCTGCTTGCTGTGATGAAGCGCCGGGTGACTGAAGCCGCCTGAAACGGCGCCCCGTGTGAAGGACGCCGTGCACATCGCGCGGCTTCTTTGTCTCAAAAACGCTCAAAAGCGACGTTGCCCGCCCGATTCTGTTTGCCTCCCCAGCCCGTTTAGCTATGATGCCGGCAAATCAACTCTCGGGGGAGAGCAATGCAATCTCGCAAAATCACCGGGCTGATGGCGATGTTCGCAGCGGGCATCATCGGCATGGCGTCAAGCGGCGCGAGCGCCGAGACGGGGGTGACCAACGACGCGATCATCGTCGGCCAATCGGCGCCCATGAGCGGCCCGGCGGCACAACTCGGCCAGCAGATGAACCGCGGCGCCCAGTTGTACTTCAATGCTGTCAACGCGGCAGGTGGCGTCAACGGACGCAAGATCGAGCTGAAAGTGCTCGATGATTTCTACGAGCCCGATGCCGCTGCCCGCAACACCAAGACTCTCATCGAAGACACCAAGGTCTTCGCCTTGTTCGGCTATGTCGGTACACCCACGAGTTTGGCAGCGCTGAAGATCGCCAACCCTGCAGGCGTGCCGTTCTTTGCGCCGTACTCGGGCGCCGCAGCGCTGCGCGAGCCCTTCGCGCGTAATGTGTTCCACGTGCGCGCCAGCTACAACGATGAAACCGCTGCCATCGTCCAGCAGATTCACACCACGGGGCTGAAGCGCATTGCCGTGGTCTATAACGACGACGCCTACGGCAAGGCGGGCCTCGACGGTGTACAACGCGCGCTCAAGCTGCCGGCAAACCAGGGGGTGACGCTCGTCGCGCAAGCCAGCGTCGTCCGTAACACCACCGACGTGAAGGGCGCGATCTCGACCGTGCTCGCGCAGAAGCCGGATGCAGTCGTTGTCATCAGTGCGTACCAAACCGTGGCAGCCCTGGTGAAGGGCGCACAAGATCAGGGCTACGCAGGCCAGTTCTACAACGTCTCGTTTGTGGGCACCAAGGCACTCGCCAACGCACTCGGCAAGGCTGGCGGCGGCGTGATCATCTCGCAGGTGATGCCGTATCCGTATAGCGGTGCATCGCCCGTGGTGCGCGATTACCAGAAGCTGCTCAAATCGGATGGCATTACCGATTTCGACTACGGAAGCATCGAAGGCTACGTCGCGGCGCGCGTCTTTGTTGAAGGCCTCAAGCGTGCCGGCCGTGACCTGACGCGCGAGAAGTTCATCGGCGCGCTGGAGTCGATGGGCAACTACGACGTTGGGGGCTTCAACGTGAACTTCTCGCCCGCCAACCACGTAGGCTCCAAGTTTGTCGAGATGACCATCATCAACTCGAACGGCCAAGTGATCCGCTGAACGCGCATTACTCATCAGAAAAAAACCGGGCCAGGTGCCCGGTTTCTTTTTGCGCTCAAGCCGGCTGCATGTGCCGCTGCGCGAGCCGCCGCATGAACGCTTCGCACTGCGCAATCTGCGCAAGCTCGATGTACTCGTTAGGCTTATGCGCCTGCTCGATATTGCCCGGACCGCACACCACAGTCGGGATGCCCGCGCGCGCGAACAGTCCCGCTTCCGTCCCATAGTCGACCTTGCCGACCGTGCCCCGGCTATCGGCCAACGCTTGCGCGAGTGTCACCAGCTCATGCGACGGGGCAATCGACAGGCCCGGCGTGTTGGCTTTCATGGCGAAGCTGATGTTGGCATCAGCAGAAATCTCTTGCATTTGAGGCAGCAACATCTGCTGCGCATAGCGCTCGACCTCGCCGAAAAGCCAATCCGGATCGGTGCCTGGGAGATAGCGGAAGTCAAAGGTGAATTCGCAATCGCGGGGCACCACGTTGGTGGCAATGCCGCCCTTGATCGTACCCGTGTTCAACGTGGTGTGCGGCACGACAAAAGCGGCATCGCGCGCCTCTTCCGCCGCCAGACGCGCGGCCAGCGAGCGAATATGCGCGATCAGCAGCGCAGCAAACTCGATCGCATTCACGCCCTGCGGCGTCAACGCGGAATGGGCTTCCTTCCCGCGCACGCAGCATCGGTATTCGCGCTTGCCCTTGTGCGCAATGATGGCGCGCATCGACGTGGGTTCGCCGACGATGCAGCCTGCGGGCTGAATGCCGTTGGCCTCCAGATCACGCAGCAGGCTGCGCACGCCCACGCAGCCGATCTCTTCGTCGTACGACAGCGAAAGATGAAAGCTGGCATCGCCCTCCGCCGCCATGAACGCGGGCACATTCGCTAGTGCCACGGCAATGAAGCTCTTCATGTCGGCCGTGCCGCGCCCGTACAGGCGACCATCGCGGATCTGCGCTTCGAATGGGTTCGACTCCCAAGACTGGCCGTCGACGGGCACCACATCGGTATGCCCTGACAGCACCAGCCCCGGCTTGCGGCCTGGCGACAGCGTCGCAAACAGGTTCGCCTTGCCGCCCGTTGCGTCATATGTCAGTCGACAGTCCGCACCCTGCGCTCGCAAGCGATCGCGCACCCATTCGATCAGGCCAAGATTGGAATTGCGGCTGACCGTATCGAACGCCACCAGGGTGCGAATCAATTGCAGAACTTCGTCGGAAGGTTGCGATGCAGTAGCAATGGGGTCGGCAGACATGATGGGTTCGTGTCGTTCACGTAGCGCTCGGCCAGCCCCGGCGGGAAGCGCAAAGGGCGGCGCGCGGCCAATTGGCGAGCCTCCAGTGTAGGCGTTTCGGGTGCGCTGGGCTTTGGCCGCAGATGGCGGCGCACAAGCCATCGCGTGAAGAATCCATACGAGACTGCATGGACGGATCAAGCAATTGGCGGATAGCCGGCCGGAAATCGTCCTTCGGCGTATGATCGAACGTGATTCCGAACCTTCAGCCAGAACACGAGCGTCTCATGAAGCTGATCCCAGAAATTCAAGCCGCGCAGTCCGAGATCCAGGCGCTGCGACGCGATATCCACGCGCACCCCGAACTCTGCTTCGAAGAACAGCGCACCTCCGATCTGGTCGCCGCGAAACTCGCCGAATGGGGCATCGAAGTGCATCGAGGCCTGGGCAAGACCGGCCTCGTCGGCGTTATCCGCAACGGTGAGGGCAAGAGCATCGGCCTGCGCGCCGATATGGACGCACTACCGCTCGCCGAGGCCAACCAGTTTGAGCATCGCTCCAAACACGACGGCAAGATGCACGCATGCGGCCACGACGGCCACACGGCGATGCTGCTCGGCGCTGCGCATTACCTGTCCAAGCACCGCAATTTCAGCGGAACCGTGAACCTGATCTTCCAGCCCGCCGAAGAAGGCGGTGGCGGCGCACGCGAGATGATCAAGGACGGCCTATTCGATCGCTTTCCGTGCGATGCCGTCTTCGGCTTGCACAACTGGCCGGGCGTACCGGTCGGCGCATTCGGGACGCGCGCCGGGGCGCTAATGGCATCGAGCAACGAGTTCCGCATCACGATCAAGGGAAAGGGTGCGCACGCCGCGCTGCCGCACAACGGCAACGATCCAGTGTTTGTCGGCGCTCAGGTGGTATCGGCACTGCAAGGCATCATCACACGCAACAAGCGCCCGATCGACACCGCAGTCCTCTCCGTCACACAGTTCCATGCCGGCGATGCGACCAACATCATCCCGAACGAAGCCTGGATTGGCGGCACGGTACGCACCTTCTCCACCGAAGTCCTCGACTTGATCGAGCACCGCATGGAAGAAGTTTCAAGGGGCATCGCCGCCGCATACGATTGCACGATCGACTTCGTCTTCCACCGCAACTATCCGCCGACTGTAAACACGGAAAATGAAACGCAGTTCGCGGCGGCAGTCATGCGAGAGCTCGTCGGCGCAGATAACGTGGAAGCGAATATCGACCCGACCATGGGCGCCGAAGATTTCTCGTTCATGCTGATCGAGAAGCCTGGCTGCTTTGCCTTCATCGGCAACGGCGACGGCGACCACCGGGAACAAGGGCATGGCTTGGGCCCGTGCATGCTGCACAACCCAAGCTACGACTTCAATGACGAGTTGCTCCCGCTCGGTGCGACATATTGGGTTCGCCTGGTCGAGAAATTCTTGGCACGAAACTAGTCAGCCCGTTCGCGAGCACATAGAGGCCTCCGTTGGAAGGCCTTTTGTTTTTGCGTGAGGGAGGGGGTTGTTGCCGGGAAGTAGTTGGCAGATCGATGCAGCAAGCCGGGGGCAAGGCGTTCGCGCAAAGACAAACACCCCAGCTCTTTGAAGGGAGCTGGGGTGTTGGATGGGAGAGCCTGGCGATGACCTACTTTCACACGGGAATCCGCACTATCATCGGCGCGGAGTCGTTT